>JBDGTU010000007.1:30098-60114 GCA_042216495.1 Haloferacaceae archaeon | reverse complement strand
TGTTGTGGACGAGGTAGTTGATGTTCATCCCGGCGTTGATCATGCCGGAGAAGCCACCGGCTGCGAACATCAACCCGGCGAGGGCAGCACCCGCAAAGGCAGGCTCGTCCCACGGGAGCGCGCGGAGCCAGCCGAGACGCCCCTCTCCGCCGCGCTGTCGCGCGCCGTGTTCGATGCTGGCGACGACGGTGAACGCCGTCAACAGGCTCGGCAACAGCAGGAACATGGTGTTCGTCATGGCGATGAACTTGAAGCCTTCCGGGATGCCGGGGTCCATGTACTGGTGGTGGAACCCGACGGGCGTCGAGAGCAACAGGAAGAGGACGAACACCACGCGTGCGAGCGGGTCGCTGAACAGCCGACCGCCCGAGAGCTTCGGGAGGATGGTGTACCAGACGAAGTACGCCGGCATCAACCAGAAGTAGACGACCGGGTGGCCGAAGTACCAGAACAGCGTCCGGGTCAGCAGCGGGTCGACCTCGGCGATGAGGCCGAGCGACCACGGCAGGAGGAAAAACAGCACCTCGACGGCGACGCCGGCGCTGGAGATGTACCACATCAGCATGGTCGTCAGCGCCATGAACGTCTGGAGCGGGATTCGCTCGTTCGGGTTCTCATCTCGCCACGCCCAGTAGGCGCGGAACCAGTCGACGCCGGCGAGCCACGAGCCGACGAGGAACAGCGACAGCCCGACGTAGAACAGCGGGTGGGCCTTCATCGGCGCGTAGAACGTGTACAGCACGTCCGCCGAGAAGGGTATCTGTCCGACCATGCCACCGAGGATGGTGACGGTGGCCAGAATCGTCCCGACGAGCATCAGCCAGAACCAGGCCTGGGTGAACCGGTGGTCCACCATCGGCCTGTCGAGGCTCCTCGTGACGCCCCACGTGAAGATGCCCGCGAGACCGAACGTGGTGAAGATGAGCGCCAGCAACACGCCGTGGGCCGTCAGGACCGTGTAGTACTGCGTCGAGGAGATGAAGCCTCTGAAGACGCCCGTCCGATGCAACGCCTGAATGAATCCGAACAGCCCGCCGATGCCGAGCGCCGTAAACGCGACGCCGAGGTTCCAGCGGATGATTCGGGACTCGTTGGGGAAATCGTCGACGAATGCCATCTTATTGGTCCTCCATACTGAACTGGTCCTGCGGGACGACCACCAGCTGTCCCTCCATGGTGTGGTGGCCGGCTCCGCAGTATTCGTTACAGACGATGCCGTACTCCGCGGGCTCGTCGAATCTGACGGTTATCTCCGCGACCTGCCCCGGAATCGCCATCGTGTTGACGTTGGTCCCGACGACTTCGAAGCCGTGGATGACGTCCGCGCTCGTGATGTAGAACGTCACGCGACTGTTCGCCGGCACTCGAATCGGTTGGGTCGTCCCCGGCTGGAAGAGGAACTGACGGGCGACGACGTACACTTCGTACTCGTTTTGCCCGACCTTTCGCACGCCGGGGTCGCTGAACTCCGTGTTACCCAGGTTGTCCGCGTCGACCGTACCGCCGGAGTCGTCGACCATCTTCACGCCCGGGCCGACCGCCCCGTAGGTCACCGTCGCGATGAACCCGACGATGAGCAGCAGGGCGGCGGCGGTCCAAAGTTTCTCGTATCTGTGTATGTCCATAGTCGTCCTCCTAGCCGATGACCGTCGGTCCGCCTCCGAGGAACTCCACGAAGTACATGAAGACCCACATCAACACGAGGATGACGAAGTACACGACGATGAGCGTCGCCGTCCCCGAGGGGTCGAAGTCGTGGTGTCCGATGTCGCGGACGATACCCTGTTCGAAGACCGATTCCTCCCTGACTTCGCCCGGTTCGAGGCCGGCAGCCCTGCGCGCCGCCCCCGCCGCCGTCGTCGTGTACGACTCGTAGTTGGCGAACACGTAGGCCGCGGTGCCGAAGAGGGCGAGCAAGACGGCGCCGATGCCGGCCCCGATGACCTGCACGGCGAGCGTCGGCCCCGTCGGCGGGGCGGGCGCTTCACCGCCCGCCGGCGTTCCGCCGCCACCGCCGCCACCGCCGCCGATGTCACCGACGACGATGGCTCCTTTCATCCCGAGGGCGCGGTGTGGCTGGCAGTAGTACTTGTAGATGCCCTCGGTCTCGAAGGTGTGTTCGTACTCGAAGCCCTGGTTCTCGATGGGCTGGTGGCCTTCCCACCCTGCGCCGGAGGGCTGCTCTTCGATCATGATGTTGTGGGTGTCGGAGACCCACGTGAACTTGACCGTCGTTCCGGGGTCGACCCGGACGGCAGTGGGTCCGAACGCGTAGGGGCCACCGTTGCCCTGTGCGCCGACTTCGACGGTAACCGTGTCGTTGCCGCGCCGGTCGACCGTGCTCTCGTAGGCAGTGGTCTCACCTCCCGTCTGGCCGGTGAACCAGCCGCCGTAATCTGGTTCGCCGACGGTGCCACCGCCGGACCCGCCGCCACCGGACCCGCCGCCGCCGGACCCGCCGCCGCCGGACCCGCCGACGACGATGGCTCCTTTCATCCCGAGGGCGCGGTGTGGCTGGCAGTAGTACTTGTAGATGCCCTCGGTCTCGAAGGTGTGTTCGTACTCGAAGCCCTGGTTCTCGATGGGCTGGTGGCCTTCCCACCCTGCGCCGGAGGGCTGCTCTTCGATCATGATGTTGTGGGTGTCGGAGACCCACGTGAACTTGACCGTCGTTCCGGGGTCGATTCGGACGGCGGCCGGGGCGAACGCGTAGGGGCCACCGTTGCCCTGTGCGCCGACTTCGACGGTGACTGTGTCGCTGCCCGTCTCGTCGACGACGCCGTCGTAGTTTTTGGTCTCGCCACCGGTGCCTCCACCGAACCACTGGTCGAGCCCGCTCTGTGCGACGACCGGTCGCACGCCGATACCTGCGGCGACGGCACCGACGCCCGCCCGCAGTGCCGTCCGCCGCGTAATCAGTCGGTCGGTCGAATCCCTGGATTCCATAGTCAGGTCGATGCGAATCGGCTACGCGGATGCTCCGGGCGGCGTTGGCCGCGCCCCGCCTCGCTACACCGTCTCTCCGCCTCCGACGGATGCCGTGACCCGATATCTCCGGGTGGAGATACCCCCACGGCTCTCTCTCTGTCGCTAGTCTCCACCATATACCGGCGAACCGCACTTAGGGTATTTAATTGTGGGGGTGATTTTCGGGGCGTAGGAACGACGCGCATCGGTTAAGAGGTCCTGATGCGTAGCAACGTCCGATGGTATCCGTTCGTCACCTCCCGATACTCGGGCTCCTCGCCCTCGTACCGGTCGCACTGTACACCGCCCAGATTCATCCCGTCGTGGCGCTCTCGCTGGTGAGCGTCGTCATCATCGGCGCGAGCCTCTACCTGATGTTCTCGCCGACCGCGGACGAGACGGCGGGCGAGTCAGCGTCGGCGCACTGACTCTCCCGATGGTGTTCGGGTTCGTCGCGTCGTCCCCGTTGCTCTCGTCGGCGTTCCCCGGCGCGACGCCCGCCGATTTCGGCCTCCTCGTCTTCTTCGCCATCGGCCTCCTCGGCGGCGCGCACTGTCTCGGGATGTGTGGCCCGCTCGTGACGCTGTACGCCGACCGTCTCGGTGCCGACGCCGACCGCGTCCGCTGGGCCGACGTCCGACAACACCTCCTGTTCAACGCCGGGCGGACCGTCAGCTACGCCGTCATCGGCGCGCTGATGGGGGCGCTCGGTGCGCTCCTGTTCGACGCCGCCGCCGTCGCCGCCGTCGCCACCGACGTCCGCGCGACCGCCGGCGTCGTCGTCGGCGTCTTCATCGTCGTCACGGGTCTCTCGTATCTCGTCTCCGGGTCCGTCGGCGGACACTCGATACCCGTCTTCGGGAACGCATTCGGCCGCGTCTACGGCCTCGTCACCGACCACGTCGACTCGTGGGTCCGCGGCCCGCGCATCGTCGGCCTCGGCCTGCTCCACGGCCTGTTGCCGTGTCCGCTCCTCTATCCCGCCTTCCTCTACGCGTTCGCTCGCGGGTCGCCCGCCGAAGGGGCCGTTTCGCTCGCCGCCCTCGGTCTCGGAACCTTCCCCACGCTGCTCGCCTACGGGACGCTCTTCCAGTCGCTCGGCACCACCACTCGGGTCCGACTCCACCGCGTGCTGGGCGCGCTCTTTATCCTCTTGGGGTACCTGCCGTTCGCACACGGACTGATGCTGTTCGGCGTCCACCTCCCGCACCCGCCGCTGCCCATCTACCAACCCCTCGGATGACCATGTCGTGTACGCTCTGTGACCTCCCGACGCCAGACCCGCCGTTCACCGACGACGACGTGGACGGGACGTACTGCTGTCGTGGCTGTCTCGAAGTCGCAAAGCGCCTGGACGACGTGGCGAGCGCCGACGCCACCGACGTTCGCGAGGCGCTCGATGGCGGCGACGACGCCTCGTCCGCCGAGGGCGAGTCCACGTTCCTCGCCGTCGACGGAATGCACTGTGCCACCTGTGAGGCCTTCCTCGAATCCCGCGCCACCGCCCACGAGGGCGTCCACGCCGCCGAGGCGTCGTATCCCTCGAACCTGCTGAAACTCACCTACGACGCGGACGCGGTGGACGAGGTCGACCTCCGGCGTCTCGTCGACGGCGCGGGCTACCGCGCCCGCGACCTCGACGAGGACCCCGACGAGGACGCCGAGACCAACGCCGTCGGTCGCCTGGTCGTCGGCGGGTTCTTCGGCATGATGACGATGCTCTGGTACGTCCTCTTTCTCTATCCCGTCTACTTCGGGATGGACCCGCAGTACCTGTTCGTCGACGTCACCGGCAACGCCGGCCGGTATCTCCTCGCCAACATCTGGGTGATGACGTCGATAGTCCTCGGCTACACCGGCTTTCCCATCCTCCGCGGCGCGTACGTCAGTCTGAAGGCCGGCCAGCCGAACATGGACCTCCTCGTCGCCCTCGCGGCCACGACCGCGTACGTCTACAGCACCGTCACGATGCTCACGGGCGGGACGGAGGTGTACTTCGACATCACGACGGTCGTCGTCGTCGTCGTCAGCGTGGGCACGTACTACGAGACGAAACTCAAGGAACGCGCGGCGGGACAGTTGACGGAACTCACGGAGAACCGCGTCGACGAGGCCCGCCGCCGCACCGACGACGGCGACGAGACGGTCCCCCTCGACGACGTCGCTCCCGGCGACCGCCTCGTCGTCAAACCCGGCGAGCGCGTCCCGGTCGACGGCACCGTCGTCGAGGGGACGGGGGCGGCCGACGAGTCGCTGGTCACGGGCGAGTCAGTCCCCGTGCGCAAGGCACCCGGCGACGGCGTCGTCGGCGGGTCGATGCTCACCGAGGGCGCGCTCGTCGTCGACGTCGACGACGACGCCGCGAGCACCCTCGACCGCCTCGTCACCCACCTCTGGGACATCCAGAGTTCGCGCGCCGGCGTCCAGAAACTCGCGGACCGACTCGCCGCCGTCTTCGTCCCCGTCGTCGTCTCGCTGGCGGCGCTCGCCTTCGGCTACCAGCTCCTGACCGGCGCGTCGCCCACGGCCGCCTTCCTGACCGCGCTGGCCGTCCTCGTGGTCTCCTGTCCCTGTGCGCTGGGGCTGGCAACGCCGCTGGCCGTCGCCTCCGGCGTCCGGGAGGCCCTCGACTCGGGCGTCGTCGTCACCGACGACACCGTCTTCGAGACGGCCGCCGACGCGGACGTCGTCGCCTTCGACAAGACGGGGACGCTCACCACCGGCGAAATGCGCGTCCTCGACGCCGTCGGCGACGACGAGGCCATCCGCCGCGCGGCGGCCGTCGAAGCCTTCTCCGACCACCCCGTCGCCGACGCCGTGACCGACCACGTCGACGCCGTCGACTCGACGGTCACCGCGTTCGAGCGCCATCCCGGCCGGGGCGTCAGCGCAGACGTCGCGGGCGACCGGGTGGTCGTCGGCCGGGCCGACCTGTTCGAAGGCTGGGACCGTCCGCCCGCGCTGCGCGAGCGATACGAACGCGCGGCCGACGAGGGGCGCGTCGCCTCCTACGTCGGGTGGGACGGCGACGTCCGGGCCGTCGTCGTCGCGGGCGACCAGCCACGCCCCGAGTGGGAGTCGGTCGTGAGCGACCTCTCGGCGGCCGCCGCGCGAATCGTCGTCATCACGGGCGACAGCGAGGCGGCCGCCGGCCGGTTCCGCGCTCACCCCGACGTCGACACGGTGTTCGCGGGCGTGCCGCCCGAGGCGAAAGCCGAGACGGTCCAGCGACTCCGGGCGGACGGGACGACGGTGATGGTCGGCGACGGCAGCAACGACGCGCCGGCCCTCGCGGCCGCCGACCTCGGCATCTCCCTGGAGAGCGGGACGAAACTCGCCGCCGACGCCGCCGACGTGGTGGTCACGACGGACGACCTGTCGACGGTGCCGACGGTGTTCGCCCTCACCGCGGCGACGAAGCGGCGCATCCGACAGAACCTCGGCTGGGCGTTCGTCTACAACGCCCTCGCCGTCCCCATCGCCGCGCTCGGCTTCCTCAACCCCCTGTTCGCGGCCGTCGCCATGGCCACGAGTAGCCTGCTCGTCGTCGCCAACTCCGCCCGCTCGCTGCTGCCGTCGACCGACGACGCGACCGGCATCGACCCGCCCGGGACGCCGGAATCGACGCCGTCCGGGACCGCGACGCCGACGACGGAGGGCGACCCGTGACGGTCGCGGTCGGCGTTCGCGACCGCCTGCCGCCGCGGTGGCTGCTCCTGTTCGCCGCCGTCGTCCTCGCGACGGAGGCCGTCGCCTCCCTGCTCTACCTCTCGACGCTGTCCGTGACCGTCGTCGAACCCCGGTACGCGCTCTACCCGTTCGTCTGGATAAACCTCGGCGTCCTCGCCGTCGCCGCGACCCGGGTGCCTGACGCGTCGCGACGGACGCGACTGCTCGCCGCCGGCGTCGGCGTCGGCTACTTCTTCGTCCTCACCGCCATCGACGGGACGATTGCGCTCGGCGGCACCGGTTCGGGCCTCCGCGTCATGTGGCTCCCGCCGGGTTGGGGGCCGGCTCTCCTCTACAGCGGCGGGACGCTCCGCCTCGCGCTCTTCCCGTTCAAACTCGTCGGCTACGCGTCGCTCGCGTATCTCGTCGCGGTGACCGTCGTCGACGCCGCCGAGGCGGCCGTCGTCGGCGTCGTCGGCCTCGTCTCCTGTGTCAGCTGTACCGCCCCCATCGCCACGTCGCTCCTCGCGGGCGTCGTCGGCGGCGCGGGGGCCGTCGGCTCCGCCGTCTACGCCTGGTCGTACGACCTCTCGACGCTCGTGTTCGTCGTCAGCGTCGTCCTCCTCTACTGGCGGCCCACCTTTGGGGTCGGGCGGGCCTGAGCGCCGACCGCGCTCCCCTACTCCTCTCTGTCTCTGAGTTCCGTCCGCCGTATCTTGCCGCTGGAGGTCTTTGGCAACTCCTCGACGAACTCCAACTCCCGCGGGTAGGCGTGCTTGGCGAGGTTCCGGCGGACGAACTCGGTCACGTCCTCGCGGAGGGCGTCGTCGACGGTGACGCCCTCGCGGGCGACGATGACCGCCTTGACGCGTTCGCCCCGCTGTTCGTCCGGAACGCCGATGACCGCCGCCTCCGCGACGGCGTCGTGTTCGACGAGCGTGCTCTCCACTTCGAAGGGGCCGATGCGGTAGCCCGACGAGAGGATGACGTCGTCGGCGCGGCCGACGAACCAGAGGTAGCCGTCCGCGTCGCGGTAGGCGGCGTCGCCCGTCAGGAACCACTCGTCGCCGTCGTGGGTCGTCCACGCCGCGTCCGTCTTCTCGGGACGCCCCCAGTAGCCGTCGAAGTACGTCGCCTCGCCGCGTCTGACTGCGAGTTCGCCCGTCTCCTCGACGTCGGCGACGTCGCCGTCGGCGAGGACGCACACGTCGAAGCCCATCAGCGGTTTGCCCATGCTTCCGGGCCGCATCTCCATCTCGCAGGCGTGGTGCGTGCCGGCGACCATGCCGACCTCGGTGACGCCGTAGTGGTCGTACACCGGGACGTCGAGTTCCGCCTCGAACCACCGTACTACCTCGGGATTCAGCGGTTCACCCGCGCTGTGGCCCTTCCGGAGCGACAGGTCGTAGGACTCGTGGGCGTCGCCGGCGGCGACCAGCCCCCGGTACGCCGTCGGACTCGTGGCGAGACTCGTCACGCCGCGTTTCTCCGCGATGGCGAACCAGTCTTCGGCGTCGAACTCGCCCTCGTACATCACGTTCGGGACGCCCTTGCTGACCGGCGCGATGCCCGCGGTCAACAGCCCGTACATCCACCCCGGGTCGGCCGCGCCCCAGACGGTCTCGTCGTCCCCCAGGTCCATCGAGTAGTCGAGATACGGGTAGAGCGCGGCGAGGACGCGGTGGGTCAGCCGACACCCCTTCGGCGGCCCCGTCGTGCCGCTGGTGTACTCCAGCGTACAGAGGTCGTCCGCCGACGTGCGGGCGGTGTCGTACGACTCGGACCGGCCGTCGACTAGGGCCGCGTAGTCGACGTCGCGCTCCGCGACGCCCGTGCCGTCCCTGTCGAGGACGACGACCTGGTCGAACTCCACGGCGGCCGCCGCGAGTTTGTCGCGGTACTCGGGCGTCGTGAACACCGTCCGGACCTCGGCGTCGCCCGCCCGCGCGTCGATGGCGTCCGGGCCGAACGCGGTGAACAGGGGGACGTAGACGGCACCGCGCCGCCAGATGCCGAGGAACGTCGGATAGAGCTCCGGCACGCGCGGAATCAGCGTCGCGACCGCCTCGCCTCGCTCGACGCCGAGCGCTTCGAGGGCGTTCGCCACCTGTGCCGTCTTCGCCTCAAGGTCGGCGTAGGTCAGCACCTCGGCGTCGCCGTCCGCGCCCTCCCAGTAGAGCGCCGGCCCCGCGCCGACGTTCCGCGTCACCGTCTCGTGGGCGACGTTGAACGCCCCGGGCGCGTCCCAGTCGAAGTCGTCCCAGACGTCGTCCCACGAGAACGCCGCTCGCGCGGCCTCGTAGGTCGTCACGGCCGCCACCTCGTGTGTCTCTGTCTCATGGCTGCTGCTCTCTTTTCACACGGTGGCCCTCCCGGCAAATACGTTCCGGAACGCGCTACTCCGCGAAGTCGGGGTCCCGCTTCTCCACGAACGCCTTCGCCCCCTCGCGGGCGTCGTCGCCGGCGAAGAGGTAGCCCAGTCCCGCCCGCATCGCGTCGTCCTCGCCGGCGAATTCGAGCGAGGCGTTCAGGAACGACTTCGTCGTCTCCAGCGACGTCGGCGACGCCTTCTTCAGCCCCGAGACGACGTCCGCGACGGCCGCGTCGATTTCGCCGTCGCCGACGGCGCGGGCGAACAGGCCCCAGTCGACGGCTTCGCGCCCCGACAGTTCCCGGCCCGCCATGGCGACGTCGGCGGCGCGCTGGCGGCCGACCATCCGCGCCAGGCGCTTCGCCCCGTAGAACGGATAGGCTCCGATTCGAACCTCCGGCAGGGAGAACGTCGCGTCCGCGGGTGCGACGGTCAGATCACAGGCCAGCAGGAGTTCGAACCCGCCGCCGTAGGCCGACCCGTTGGCCTTCCCCACGACGGGGACGGCCGTGTTCTCGATGGCTCCGAAGCAGTCGAGGACGGTGTCGGCGAGTTCCCGCAGGTCCCGCGGCCCCTCGATGGCGTCGAGCGTGCCGATGTCGTCGCCGGAACAGAACGCCTCGCCGGTGCCCGTCAGCACCGCCGCCCGCACCTCGTCGCGTTCGGCGCGGCGCATCCCCTCGGCGACGGCCTCCCACATCGGGAGCGTGAGGGAGTTGAGCTTGTCCGGGCGGTCGAGTCGAACGGTCGCGACGCCGTCCTCGACGTCGTAGTGGACGTTGTCACTCACGTCCGTCCGAATGGGCGAGGAGAACCATAAATCGAGGTGGCGGGACCACGCTGCTCGGCCCACTGACACGAAACCCTACTGCACCGGCCGACTGACCGCCTACCGCGCCGTCCACCCCCCGTCGACGGCGAGGCACTCGCCCGTGACGTAGGAGGCGGCGTCGCTGGCGAGGAAGATGGCCGGCCCCGCGAGTTCCTCGGGGTCGGCGAACCGGTCAAGCGGCGTCCGGCGGACGATGGAGTCTCGAAGCGACTCGTTCTCCCGCACCTCCTCGGTGAGTTCCGTGGCGACGTAGCCCGGCGCGACGACGTTCACCCGGACCTCGGGGGCCCAGTCGAGGGCCATGCTCTTGGTCAGTCCCACGAGGCCGTGTTTCGAGGCGACGTAGGGGTGCTGGCGCGGGAGGCCCACCAGGCCGCCCACGCTGGCGACGTTGATGACGCTGCCGCCCTCGGCGTCGTGGAGGTAGGCGGCGGCGGCCTTCGCACACCGGAACGCGCCGCGGAGGTTGACGTCGAGGACGTCGTCGTAGCCATCCATCGACACGTCCTCCGGGCGGCCCAGGGCGTGGCCGGGGTTGATGCCCGCGTTGTTGACGACGACGTCGACGCTCCCGAGTTCCGCCTCGACGCGCCCGAAGAGGGCGTCGACGTCGTCGGTGGCGACGTCGGTCGTCGTCACGAACGAGTCGGCTCCCCGGTCGCGGACGGCGTCGACGGCTGCCTCCACGTCCGCTTCGGTTCGCGATGTCGGCACCACGTCCGCGCCGGCGTCGGCGAGCCCCGTCGCGATGGCGAGGCCGATGCCGCGCGTGCCGCCGGTGACGACGGCCGTCCGCCCGGACAGGTCGAAGGCGTCTACCGCCGTCATCGGTCCGCCTCCCGGTCCCAGTGGTCCGGGTCCGCCGACTGCTCGCGCGAGCGGAGTTGCTGTTTCTGTATCTTCCCCGTCGGCGTGTAGGGGAACTCGTCGACGAACTCGACGTAACGGGGAACCTTCACCCCCGTGAGGTGCTCCTCGCAGTGGTCCACGATTTCGGCCGCGGTGAGTTCGTGGCCCTCCTTGACGCGGACGAGGGCCTTCACCACCTCGCCGTAGATCTCGTGTGGGCTCGGGATGACCGCCACCTCGTCGACGGCGGCGAGCGACTTGATGACGCCCTCGACCTCGAACGAGGAGATGTTCTCGCCGGCGCGCCGGACGATGTCCTTCTTCCGGTCGAGGAAGTAGACGAAGCCGTCCTCGTCGATTTTGGCGTAGTCGCCGGTGTAGAACCAGCCGTCGGCCATCGCCTCCTCGGTCTTCTCCGGTTGGCCGTGATAGCCCGCCATCAGCGCCGGGCACCGCTGAATCAGTTCTCCCTTCTCGCCGCGGGGGACCTCCTCGCCGTCGTCGTCGACGACTTTCACCCGCTTTTCGGCCGGCGGCAGGCCGATGCTGCCGATGCGGCGCTTCTCGGGGTCCGTCGGGTTGAGTATCAAGAGCGGGTCCTCGGTCAGCGAGTAGCCCTCGACCACCCGCAGGTCGAACCGCTCCTCGAACGGCTCGATGAGTTCCGGCGGCGTCCCCGCCGAGAAGACGAGTTCGACGGGGTTGTCGGCGTCGTCGGCCGACTCGGGGACGTTGTCGAGCATCTTCAGCATGCTCCCCATGGCGTTGAACTCCGTGACGTCGTGCTTCCGACACCAGTCCCACCAGTTCGACGTGGAGAATCGCTCGTAGACGACGACTTCCGCGCCCGCCGCGGCGGCACCGAGCGTCGAGTAAATCTGTGCGTTCGCGTGAAAGAGGGGCAGCGCCGTCAGCAGGGTGTCCTCGTGGGTGAACCCCATCCGCTTCTGGAAGTCGACGGCGCTGATGGTCCAGTTCTCGTGCTGGCACTCGACGGCCTTCGGCGGTCCTGTCGTCCCCGAGGTGTACATGTGGAGGCCCACCGACGTCGCGTCGCCGTCGTGGGCGTCGACGCTCGCCTCGCAGTCCGCCGCGAGGGCGGGGAGCGACTCGTGGCCGTCGACGTCGCCGGTTGTGAGGACCGTCTCGACGCTCGTCTCCGCCGCCGCCTCGACGGCGGTGTCGAGGAGGTCGGGCGTCGTCACCAGCACCTCGGGGTTCGAGAGCGACAGCGAGTGTTCGAGTTCGCCCGCGGTGTAGTCCGGATTCGCCGGGGCCGTCACGCTGTCGAGGTAGGCGTCGGCGAACATCGTAAAGAGGAACGCGGGGCCGTTCGGGAGGAACAGCGACACCCGGTCGCCCGCCTCGACGCCGACGGACGCGAGGGCGTTGGCGTAGCGCTTCGCCGCGTCGGCGGTCTCGGCGTACGTGTACGTCTCGTCGGGGACGGTGAGAAACGGCTTCGCCGGCGTCTTCTCGACGCGGGCGTCGAGCAGTCCGTCGATTCGCAGGGTGGTCGTTTCGTCCATCGTCACTTCCGGTAGCGGGTGACGGCTTCGAGTTCGCTCTCGTCGACGTCGTCGAAGGCGTCCCGGGCGATGACCCGTTTGTGGACCTCGTCCGCGCCGTCGACGATGCGGAACTGGCGGACGTTCTCGTGGAACTGCGAGAGGGGGAGGTCCTTCCCGATGCCGTTCGCGCCGCAGAACTGGAGCGACTGGTCGATGACCTCCTGGACCACGTTCGCGGTGAACACCTTGCTCATCGAGACGGCGATGCGGGCCTCCTCTCCCTGGGCAATCTGCCGAGCGGCGTGGCGGACCATGCTGCGGGCGGCGTGGAGTTTCGTCTCCGCCTCCGCGACGGCGAAGCGGACGCCCTGTTTCTCCGCGACGGGTTCGCCGAACGCCCGTCGCTCGCTCGTGTACGCCTTGGCGACTTCGAGCGCTCGCTGGGCCATCCCCGAGTAGCGCATACAGTGGGTGAGACGCGCCGGGCCGAGGCGTTTCTGTGCGATGGTGAACCCCTCGTTCTCCTCGCCGAGGGTGTTCTCGACGGGGACGCGCACGTCGTCGTAGACGATTTCGGCGTGGGTGGTGCCGACGAGTTCCTCGCCCATGTGCGGGATGTCGCGGACGATTTCGACGCCGTCCGCGTCCGCCGGCACGAGGAGTATCGAACAGCCACTGTAGGGATGGGCGTCGAAGTCGGTCCGGGCCATCACCAGCAGGACGTCGGCCTCGACGCCGTTCGTCGTCCACCACTTGTGGCCGTTGATGACCCACTCGTCGCCGTCCCTCTCGGCCGTCGTCTGAATCATCTTCGGGTCCGACCCGCCGCCCTGTAGCGGTTCGGTCATGCTGAATCCGGAGGCGACGTCACCCGCCGCGAGGGGGCGGAGCCACCGCTCTTTCTGCTCGTCGGTCGCGAACATCTCCAGGGTGTTCATGTTCCCCTCGTCGGGCGCTTCGACGTGGAGGGCCGTCGGACCGAGGAGGCTCCGCCCCGCCTCCTCGAAGACGGGAAGCATGTCGCTGAAACTCAGGCCCAGGCCGCCGTACTCCTCGGGCACCTGGGGGGCGTACACGTCGTACTCGCGGGCCTCCGCGCGGAGTTCCGCGACGAGTTCGTCCGAGACGGGGCCGTCTCCGAGCACCTCTCGCTCCGTCGGGATGACCACGTCGTCGACGAACTCCCTCGTTCGGGCGGCGACGTCGCGGGCGCGGTCGGAATCGTCGTACTCCATACTGGGCGCTTGCCCCACGACACCAAAAATCTCGGTGACTGTTTCCTGACAGCAACGCTCTCGGTGCCCGGTCACGCACCCCACGAAACCGGCGGTCTTTATCCCGCGAGGGTTCCCTACGGTTCCCCATGACGGACGAGCAAGACGAGTACTTCTCGCGCCTCGTCGACGCGGACGCCCTGAAGGCGTATCTCGACGACGAACTCGGTGCAAGGGAGCGCTTCGAGGTCGAACACCACCCGGAGGGCCACTCGAACGAGACGCTCTTCGTCACCCACGGCGACCGGGAACTCGTCGTCCGGCGGCCGCCGCCGGGCGAGACGGCCGAGACGGCCCACGACGTCCTCCGGGAGTACCGCGTCATGTCGGCGCTCCAGGACACCGACATCGAGGTGCCGACGACGGTGCTCGGCTGCGAGGACCACGACGTCATGGGGTCGGACTTCTACGTCATGGACGCCGTCGCGGGCGACGTCATCCGCGACGAGGAGCCCGAGCGGTTCGCCGCGCCCGAACACCGACGGCGCATCGGCGAGCAGCTCGTCGACACCCTCACCGACGTCCACACGCTCGACTACGAATCGGTCGGCCTCGACGAGTTCGGTCGCCCCGCCGGCTTCACCGAGCGGCAGGTCGAGCGCTGGACGAAGCAACTGGAGTGGGCGCTGGACGGCACCGGCCGCGAGGACGACCTCCCCGACGTGGCCCGCGTCGGCGAGTGGCTGGCCGACAACGTCCCCGACGACTCCCCCCACACGCTCGTCCACGGCGACTACAAACTCGACAACGTCATGTTCGCGCCGGGGACGCCGCCGGAACTCGTCGCCGTCTTCGACTGGGAACTCAGCACGCTCGGCGACCCGCTGACCGACCTCGGGTGGATGCTCGCGTTCTGGCGCGACGCGGACGACCCGGCCCCGTCGGTCCCGATGCTCATGTCGCGGATTACGGAACGCGAGGGCTACCCGACCCGGCGGGAACTCGTCGACCGGTACGAGGACCGGTCGGGCATCGACTTCGCTCACGACCGGTTCTACCGGACGCTCGCCGTCTACAAACTCGTCGCCCTCGGCGAGATGTTCTACCGGCGCTACCTCGAGGGCAACAGCGACGACCCCCTCTATCCGACGATGGAGACGGGGGTCCCCGACCTCGCCGACCGCGCACTGCGGATAATCGAGGGCGACGAACCGCTCTGACTCACCGGTCGCGGTCCAACAGGTGGACGAACCGCGTCAGCGACCGGTGGACCCGGCGCTCGAAGACGCGCTCGACCGACCAGCCGTGCGCCGTCGCCACCTCGCGGAGCGACCGGTCGGCGACCACGACGGCCCGCGGGGCGACCCGGGCCGCCTCGGCGAGCGCGCCCGGGACGAGGGCCGAAAGGTCGTGGTTCTCGATTTTCGACTGTCGGCCGTAGGGCGCGTCGAAGACGACGCCGTCCGCGCAGTCGTCGCGGAGCGGGAGGCGGGTCGCGTCGCCGCGCACCACCTCGCCGCCGTCGAGGAGGGCGTCGAGGTTCGTGCGCGCGCCGCGGACCATCTTCCGCTGGGCGTCGACGCCGACGACGTCCGCGCCGACCAGCCCCGCCTCGACGAGGACGCCGCCCGTCCCGCACATCGGGTCGAGCACCGTCGCCCCCGGGCCGGCACCGACCATGTTGACGAACGCGCGGGCGTCGAGGGGGGCCATGCTGCCGGGCTGGAAGAAGGGGCGGTCGGTCGGCTTCCGGTCGCCGAAGTCGCGGACGCTCTCGGCGACCAGCCACCCCAGCAGGCAGACGCCGTCGGCGAAACACGCCCGCAGTTCGTGGTCCGGGTCGTCGAGGTCGACCTCGTAGTCGCGGTCGACGAGGACGCCCCCGAGTTCGCGCTCGGCGGCGGCCGTGCTGACGCCCGTCCCGCCGCGGACGTCGCGGGCGCGGACCGCGACCGTCCCCTCGCGGTCGAGCGGCGCGGCTTCGAGGAGCGTGCGCGCGCTCGCGACGCTGGCGTCGGTCCGGCCGACGGTCTCGTTCGCGCGGTGGGTGTAGGCCAGGCGTCGCAGTCGCTCGGCGTCGATGCTCCCCGCGACGGCGAGTCCCGGGGCCACCACCTCCACGCCCGTCGCGGCGTTTTCTGCCTCTCGCGCGGCGAAGGCGTCGTCCTCGCCGCCCAGTTCCAGCCAGTACACGGGCGTACGTGTCCCCCTGCGACCATGAGGATACCGAAGCCGTTTCTCTCGGGCAGTGGACGTGTCAGCGCCTCGCACCAACCTTTTTAAACCTTAAATACGTCATTTAAATCGTCGCATGACCGACCCCAAGGAAACCATAAACATCGAGAACGTGGTCGCCTCGACGGGCATCGGACAGGAACTCGACCTCCAGAGCGTCGCGATGGACCTCGAAGGCGCGGACTACGACCCCGAGCAGTTCCCGGGACTCGTCTACCGGACGCAGGACCCGAAATCGGCCGCCCTCATCTTCCGTTCCGGCAAGATCGTCTGCACCGGCGCGAAGTCGACCGACGACGTCCACGAGAGCCTCCACATCGTCTTCGACAAACTCCGCGACCTGCACATCGACGTCGACGAGGACCCCGAAATCGTCGTCCAGAACATCGTCACCAGCGCCGACCTCGGGCGGAACCTCAACCTGAACGCCATCGCCATCGGTCTCGGACTGGAGAACATCGAGTACGAACCGGAGCAGTTCCCGGGCCTCGTCTATCGCCTCGACGAACCGAACGTGGTCGCCCTCCTGTTCGGGTCGGGCAAACTCGTCATCACCGGCGGCAAGAAACCCGAGGACGCCGAGGAAGCCGTCGACGTCATCGTCTCGCGCCTCGACGAACTCGGCCTGCTCGGCTGACGCGATTCCGGAGCGCACATACCCTTCGTCACTAACTCCCCGTATGGTCGTCCTGCAGACCGCGTCGAACACGCCGCTCGCCGTCGCCGGCACGGCCGCGCTCCTTGCGCTCTTTCTCTCCATCACCGCCCACCTCGCCGCGCGCAACGTCCTCGGCGACGTCCCGGTGCGGAAGGCGTTCGTCGTCGGCCCCGTGCCGGCGACCATCGCCGTCGTCTCGACGGCGTTCGACGTCAATCCGTACCTGGCCATCGCCGTCGCCCTCGTCGCCGACGGTGTGCTCATCGGCTACCTCTACGGCGAATCCCGTGGCCTGACTGCCTACGTTACCCTCATCCACGCCGTCGTCAGCGTCCTCCTCGGGTCGGTGCTGGTCAGCCTCTACCTCCTCGCGCTCTCCGCGCCGTCGTAGTCGGCGCGCCGACGTCACACCGGCGTGCGGCCGTCGTCAGCGTCCCGACGTCGTAGCCAGCGTGCGGCCGTGGATGACGCGCCCCCGCGTCGCCGGTACGATAAAGGCCCCGCCGTCGCACCGTCCCGTATGCTCGGTCGCATCCGCGCGCTCCTCTGGAACGCCGACGAGCGTCGACCGCGGGCGTTCTGGCGCGTCCTCCTCCTCGTCGCCCTCGTGTTCGCCGTCAGCGCGGGCGTCGGCGTCGGCGTCAGCGTCGTCGGCCTCGCGGGCCGCCTCCACGACGCCGTCGCCGCGGCGCTCGGACCCGCCCTCGCGGACGTCGCCGTCTCCGTGTTCGGGATGGGCGTCGTCGCCGGCGGCGTCACGCTCGCCGTCGCCGTCGCCGGGCGGTTCGTCGACCACCGCTACCTCTCGGATTTCGGCCTCGCCCTCGACCGGGGCTGGTGGGTCGACCTCGCGTTCGGCCTCGCGCTGGGCGTCGCCCTGCTGTCGCTCGTCTTCGCGGTCGAACTCGCCGCGGGGTGGGTGCGCGTCACCGGCACGTTCCGCCCGCGTGACGGGTTCGTCCCCCGGTTTCTCGGCCTCGCCGTCGTCTTCTCGCTCGTCGGCGTCTACGAGGAACTGCTCGCGCGCGGCTACGTCCTCACCAACGCCGCCGAGGGGCTGGCGGGCTACGTCGGCGACCGGGCCGCCGTCGCCGTCGCCGTCCTCCTCTCGTCGGCCCTGTTCGGCCTCGCACACGCCAACAACCCCAACGCGACGCTCGTGAGTTCGCTCGCCATCTCCCTCGCGGGCGTGATGCTCGCGCTCGGCTACGTCCTCACGGGCGAACTCGCCATTCCGATCGGGCTCCACGTCACGTGGAACCTCGCCCAGGGCGGCGTCTACGGCTTCCCCGTCAGCGGTATCGGCGTCGACGTGACCGTCGTCGCCGTCGAACAGCAGGGGCCGGCGGTCCTCACCGGCGGTCAGTTCGGCCCCGAGGCTGGCCTCGTCGGTATCGGTGCGATTCTCCTCGGCTCCGTCGCCGTCGCGGCGTGGACGCGCTACCGATACGGCCGCCTGCGCGTCCATCCGGACGTGACGACGCCGGCCCTGCGCGGGTGAGGACGGACAGCGCGCGTCCGGGTCGACGGCCGGCCACGACTACTCCACCAGCCGCTCGATTTCGGTCACGAGGATGTCGCTCGCGCCGACGTCCTTCAGGTCGTTGATGGTCGCGAACACGTCGCGCTCGTCGACGACGACGTGGACGGCGACGTCCTCGCCGCCGGCGACGTCCATCACCGTCGGCCCGCCGAGGCCGGGGATGACCTCGCGCACGTCGTCGAGTCGGTCGCGGGGCGCGTTCATCATCAGGTACCGCTTGTCCTCGGCCGCGAGGACGGACCGGAAGGCGGTGAGCAGTTGCTGGACCTTCTCGTCGCCGGCGGCGTCGGGGTGGGCGAACAGGCGGACCGAACTCGACAGCACCTCGTCGACGACGGCGAGTCGATTCACCCGCAGGGTCGTCCCCGTGGAGGTGATGTCGACGATGGCGTCGGCCATGTCGACGTGGGGCGTCAGTTCCGTCGCGCCCGTCACCTCCACGACTTCGGCGTCGATGCCACGCTCCGCGAAGTAGGTGCGCGTGACGTTCGGGAACTCCGTGGCGACGGTGCGGCCGGCGACGTCCGCGGGCTCCGTGATGTCGCCGTCCTCCGGTGCGGCGAGGACGAGGCGACAGCGACCGAATTCGAGGTCCAGCAGGTCCACGAGCTCGTGGCCCGACTCCCGGACCTGGTCGAGGCCGGTGATGCCGACGGCCGCCGCGCCGTCGCGGACGTACTCGGGAACGTCGGCGGCGCGGGCGAACAGCACGGTCACGTCCGGGTCGACGGTGTCGGCGTAGAGTTTCCGGTCCGCGCCGTTTTCGAGGTGGAGGCCGGCGCGTTCGAGCAGGTCCAGCGAGGGGTCGTGGAGGCGTCCCTTGTTGGGAACGGCGATGCGCATACCTCCATCTCACGCCCGCCGGGGAACTGCCTTTCGCTCAGCCGTCGAGCAGGGAGTCCACGAGGCGGGTGAAGCGGTCGACGAACCGCTCGGGGAGCGACGGCGAGACGGCGTCGAGCAGGCGAGCGGTCGCCTCGGGGCGCGCGAGCGTGAGCGTCACCCGATTGCGGAGGTCGCGTTCCTTGCGCACCACGTCGCGCTCGGTGAGGTGGTCGAGGTGCCACTCCAGCGTACTCCGGGCGATGCCGACGGCGTCGGCCACCTCCGAGGGCTTCGCGTCGCCGTGTTCCAGCAGGTATCCCAGGACGTCCCGCGTCGTCTCGCGGCGAAATAGCGCCAGCGCCCCCCGCTCCCACGCGTCGAACTCCGGGGGGTAGTAGTGGGTCTGTCCGTAGAACTCCTCGCGTACCACCGCGCCGGCGTCGACGAGACGGCGGATGTGGTGCTGGACCTGTCCCGGCGCGAGGTCGAGCGCCCGAACGAGTTCGTTGAAGTGGACGCCGGGGTAGTCGTCGACGTACTCCTCGAGGCGGGCCCGCGTCTCGCTCATCGCGTCTCCCCCCCGTCGCTGGCGACGGCGTCGTCGGCGTAGTCGCCGCCGCGTACGACGGCGTCGTCCATCTCGGTAGCGCTGTCTCCCTCGTCTCGGTCGGCGTCGCTGGCGCTCTCGGTCCGGCGGGCGAAGTAGACGGCCCCGAACACCAGCGACGTCATGGCGACGTCGATGCCGTGTTCGACGAGGTGGTGGTTGCCGCTGGACACCACTCCGTTCAGCGCGAGGACCGCCATCACCGTTCGTCCGAACAGGAGGACGAGCGCGCCCGCGACGAGCAGGTACGAGGTGGACCGCCGCTGGACGAGCGCGAGGATGCCGGCGGCGACGAGGACCATCGACGCGACGCCCGCGGCGGCGAGCGTGAGCGTCAACGGCACGTTCGCGTCCGAGACGTGCCCGGGGACGACCAGCCCGGAAGCGAGGCTCATAGTCACGGGTTTGTACCCGACGTACATTATTCTCTCGCTCGCGTCGGGCGTTCGAGAATCGAACCACGGCCGAGCGTCGCCGACCGTCTCCCGGCAGTCGACACGCTATTGACGGCCACGACGCTGTGTCGGATATGGACACGCTCTGCATCGACGGCGGCCGCGTCCTCCGGCCGGACCTCCGGGTGGAGACGGCGGACGTGCTGGTGGACTGCGAGACGGGCGACGTGCTGGAGGTCGGCCCGGACCTCTCGGGAACGGAGACGCTCGACGCGAGCGGCGGCCTCGTCATTCCGGGGCTGGTGAACGCCCACACCCACGCCTCGATGACGCTCCTCCGGGGCTACGCCGACGACAAGCCGCTCGACGCCTGGCTCCGCGAGGACATCTGGCCCGTCGAGGCCGCGCTGACGCCCGACGACATCCGCGTCGGGGCCGAACTCGGCGTTCTGGAGATGATTCGCTCGGGGACGACCGCCTTCGCCGACATGTACTTCGAAATCGACCAGCTCGTCTCCGTCGTCGAGGCGGCGGGGACGCGAGCGCTCGTCGGTCACGGCGCAATCGCCGCCGGCAAGGACGCCGACGAGGCCCGCGCCGACGTGGTCGAAAGCGCCGAGATGGCGGCCCGCTTCGACGGCGCGGCCGACGGCCGCGTGTCGACGGCCGTCATGCCCCACAGCCTCACCACCGTCACCGAGGACCTCCTCGAACTGGCGGCCGACCGCGCCGCCGACGCGGGCGTCCCGCTCCACTACCACGCCAACGAGACCGTCGACGAGGTCGACCCCATCGTCGCGGAACGCGGCGAGCGCCCCCTCGAATACGCCCGCGACCTCGGGATGTGCGGCCCGGACGACTTCCTCGCTCACGGCGTCCACGTCGACGACGCCGAGATCGACCTCCTGGCCGAGACGGGGACGGGCGTCGTCCACTGTCCGGCCTCGAACATGAAGCTCGCCTCCGGCATCGCACCGGTCCAGCGACTGCTCGATGCGGGCGCGACCGTCGGCCTGGGGACGGACGGGGCCGCCTCGAACAACGACCTCGACCTGTTCGACGAGATGCGCGACGCCGCGATGGTCGGCAAGCTCGGGGCCGACGACGCCAGCGCCGTCGCAGCCCCCGACGTCGTGCGGATGGCGACCGAGGGCGGGGCCGAGATGCTGGGCGTCGACAGCGGCCGCATCGAACCCGGCGCGAACGCGGACCTGGCGGTCCTCGACCTCGACGCGCCGCACCTGACGCCCGCTCACGACCTCGTGAGCCACCTCGTCTACGCCGCCCGCGGGTCGGACGTGCGCCACACCGTCTGCGACGGGCGCGTCCTCATGCGCGACCGCGAGGTGCAGACGATGGACGAACGGGCCGTCGTCGACCGCGCACGCGACCAGGCCCGGGACCTGTTGGCCCGCGCTGAGGGCTGACGCCCCCGCCCGGGTTCGGTAGGGTTTTCCGCCCGCTGCCGAAAGCACGGGTATGACCGAACCCATCACGCGCCGTCTCGACGACCCCGAGACGGCCCGCACGGAGGGACAGCGCAAGATGGACTGGGCGCGCCAGCACATGCCCATCCTGCGCTCCCTCCGGGAGTCGTTCGAGGAGAACCGACCGCTGGCGGGCGAGACCGTCGCCATGGCGATGCACGTCGAGGCGAAGACGGCGGTACTGGCCGAACTCCTCGCCGCCGGCGGGGCCGAGGTCGCCATCGCGGGCTGTAACCCCCTCTCGACGCAGGACGACGTCAGCGCCGCCCTCGACGCCGTGGAGGGCGTCACCTCCTACGCCGAACGCGGCGTCGACACCGACGCCTACTACGACGCCATCGAGGCCACCATCGCCCACGAACCGACCATCACCATCGACGACGGCGCGGACCTCGTCACCCGCATCCACGAACTCCACGCCGACCTGATTCCGACCATCCGGGGCGGCTGTGAGGAGACGACCACCGGCGTCCACCGCCTGCGCGCGATGGACGACGACGGCGCGCTCGACTACCCGATGTTCGCCGTCAACGACACGCCCATGAAGCGCCTGTTCGACAACGTCCACGGCACCGGCGAGTCGGCGCTGTCGAACGTCGCCATGACCACGAACCTCTCCATCGCCGGCAAGACCGTCGTGGTCGCGGGCTACGGCTACTGCGGCCGCGGCGTCGCCAAGAAGGCCGCCGGCATGAACGCCGACGTCGTCGTCACGGAGGTCGACCCCCGCCGCGCCCTCGAAGCCCACATGGAGGGCTACGACGTCAAGCCGATGAACGAGGCGGCCGCCGAGGGCGACGTCTTCGTCACGACGACCGGCAACCGCGACGTCATCACCCGCGAGGACTTCGCGCGGATGAAAGACGGCGCGCTCCTCGCCAACGCCGGCCACTTCGACGTCGAAATCAACCTCGAAGAACTGGCCGACGACGCGGTGAACCGCCGCGAGGTTCGCGACGGCATCGAGGAGTACGAACTCGCCGACGGGCGTCGCCTACACGTCCTCGCCGAAGGCCGGTTAGTGAACCTCGCCGGGCCGCTCTCGATGGGTCACCCGGTCGAAGTGATGGACCAGAGCTTCGGCGTCCAGGCCGTCTGTGCGCGCGAACTCGTCGAGCGTGAATACGCCGCCGGCGTCCACGAGGTGCCCGACGAACTCGACCGGGAGGTGGCCGAGGTGAAACTCGACGCCGAGGGCATCGCCACCGACGACCTGACCGACGCCCAGCGCGACTACATGGATAGCTGGTCGCACGGCACCTGACTCAGACGGTTCGCTCTCGGTCAACCAACGTCGAACGCCCACGGTCGGACGGTCGGTGCGAGAAACGGCGAGCGCAATCCGTCTCAGACCTCCGGGAAGAACCGTCCGTGGAAGCCGAACGGCTCCGCGTGCGGGAGGACCGCCCGCGCCCGGACGTCCAGCGTCGCGGCGTCGAACACCAGCAGCACCGTCCGCTCCTGCTCCGCGTCGAGCGCCGGTGCCACCACGACGCCGTCGTCCTCGGTCGTCGCCTCCGGGCGTCGGAGCGGTATCGGTTCCTCGACGTACACTGACGGTTCCCACCACTCGCGAGTCGTCCTCGATTCGCAGTCGAGTTTCACGAGCCCGTTCGCCCCCTCGTGGTGGGTCGCCTGGCCGTACGCGTAGCGGTACCGCCGCCCGACGTCCGCGCGGGCGACGCGGGGCAGTTCCATCCCGCAGTCGTGCAGGACCGACCGCTGGACTGCGTTCCGCTCGGGGTCGATTCGATAGCGGACGGGGCGGCCGTCGGGGACGTCGGGGAACCCGTCGTCGAGTCGGTCCATCCGCATCGCGTCGACGATGCCGGCGTCGGGGAACTCCACCAGGTCGACCGTCACTGTGCCGTCGTCGACGAAGGCGTTGATGTGGTGGAACGTGAACGCGGCGTCCAGCGTCGGGTCGGCGACCAGTTCGCCCGTGTCGCGATTCACGACGAGGACGCGCGTCCCCCGTTCGGGCTGCCAGTCGAGCATGTCTATCGGTCCCTCCGAGAACGGGTCGAGCACCCGCCGCATCGGCAACACCAGCGGCGGCTCGACGAGGACGACGTGGTCGGCGGTGACGCTACAGTCGTGGACGTACGCGGGTCCCCGAGCCTCGACCGAAGCGACGACGTCTCGTCCTCGCTCTCCGTCGAGTACCCGGTAGACGTGGTAGCGGGGCGTGCGTCCGAACTGCGTCGCGAAGCCGACCTGCTCCCCGCGGTGAGGGTCGTCGACGAGGTGGGCCGAGGTGAGGTGCTCGGTCAGGTCGTCGGCGAACGTGAACTCCCCGCGCGTCTCCAGCGTTTCGGGGTCGAACGCCATCCGACGCGGTGCCTCCGTGAGGGCGACGTACTCGCCCCCGAGACGGGCGACGTGGACGTTCGCGTTGTCGGTCGGTTCGGGCGGGCCGAACGACCGGAGGACGTCGAAGAGGCGTCCCGCCCCGCGCGTGTCCGTTCCGAACTGCCCCGTCAGCCTCCCCGCCGTCGCGTTCGCGTACGCGTCGCTCCGGAGGAACCGGTTACTGTACCGTAGCGTTCCGTCTTCGAACGCGTATCGACGGAGCATCGCCAAGCCGTCGAACCAGTGGGTGACGCCCTCGTCGCCCGCCTCGAACTGCCCCGGCCCGTTGCGGACGAGCGTCCCCGAGAGCCACTCGGGAATCGTCCCCTCGATTTCCGGTCGGTAGTCGTGTACCTCCGAATCCAGCGAGCGGAATCCCGGATTGTGAGCCGTCACTGTCGCGAGCGAGGGCGCGGGAAGGTGTAAGTGTTCTGTCGTTACGTCCGCTTCCTCCCCCGTCGCCTCCCTCATCGACTGCCGCGAACTGCGCGACGCTCCCCGCCCCCACTCTCCCGACTCCGACCGCCTCCAGGCCGTCGCGGCTCTCACGCCGAGCGCTCCGAGCGCGCTTCCGGTCCGTCGGGGCGTAGGTCCGCGCCCAGGTGCGCGTCGGGGCGCTCGCGGTCAGGCTTGCGGTGCGACTCGGGGTCGAGACGCCGGCCGCGCCGGCGACGCCGACGAATCCGGCGAGGACGTCTCGTCTGGAGGGCATCGCTTGGAACGTCCGGCCGACGCGGTAAAAGTCCGGCCGCTCCGTCGCCCCATTTATATCGACGGAACGCCGAGGACGAACGAATGTCGAACGCGAAAGGCGACCGGCGGGAGCGCGAACTCGTCAACCGACTCGACGAGGCCGGGTTCGCCGTCATGCGCGCGCCCGCGAGCGGCAGCGCGACCGACCGCGAACTCCCGGACGTCCTCGCCGGCGACGGCGACGACTTCTACGCCATCGAGGCGAAATCGAGCGCGGGCGACCCCATCTACCTCACCGGCGAGGAGGTCGAAGCCCTCGTCTACTTCGCGCAGAACTTCGGCGCGAACGCCCGCATCGGCGTCCGGTTCGACCGCGAGGACTGGTATTTCTTCCACCCGGGCGACCTCTACGTGACCGACGGCGGCAACTACCGCGTCAAGAAGGAGACGGCGCTGGCCGAGGGGACGGACTTCGACGAACTCGTCGGCAACTCGAAACGAACGACGCTCGACGACCTGTAGGGGACGTCGCCGTCCCGCCGTTACCAGCAGCTATAGCCCGTTCGAGGAAGTACTGACCCGTGATGTCGTGGTACCTCTTGGTCGTCGCGGGGCTGTTCGAAATCGGCTGGGCAATCGGGCTCGAATACTCGGAGGGGCTCTCGAAACCGCTGCCCACGCTCGGCACGGTCGTCGCCCTGGCCGTCAGTATGGTGCTTCTCGCGCAAGCCGTCAAGAGCCTTCCCGTGGGGACGGCGTACGCCGTCTGGACCGGTATCGGAGCCGTCGGGACCGCGATACTCGGAATCGTCCTCTTCGACGAACCGGCCTCACTCGCTCGACTGGCGTTCATCGGGGTTATCGTCGTCGGCATCGTCGGGCTTCACTCCGTGTCCGGTGGTCACTGAGCGACTGCCGCCGTCCGATTCTCTCACGGTCGTGCCGTCGCTGACGACCGGTGCGAGACGCGACGCGGGGAAGCGATACCGCGTCGCTCGTCCGGGGTCGTCCGGGTCGAACGCGTCGAGGTAGACCGCCTCGAAGACGGGTTCGTGGTCGCCGTAACCGTCGTTGGTGTCGTAGTCGGCGACGAGTCGCCCCTCGGCGGTTTCGGCCTCGTCTGCCCGCAGCCCCGTCGCCTCGACGACGACGAGGAGGTCGCCCGTCTCCCGGTCGCGGACGAGGGCACCGGGGTCGACGGCGTGGCGCGGACAGAGGTGGGGGCCGTCGGCACCCATCGGGACGAACGTCGCCCCGCCACAGACGGCACAGACGGCCGTGCGTTCGCCCGGTGGCGGGACGCGGCCCGCGGACACCTCGATGGCGACCCGTCGCAGGTGTTTACAGCGGGCTCCGCGGATGGCGTGGTCCGGACACGTACAGGTCCGGACGTCGAGGGCGACGACGTACGTGCCGTGTTCCGTCTCGACGACGTACCGGCCGTCGCGGAGCGGGCGAACCGCCATCGGGTCGGTGCGGGCGCGGCGCGCTCGGCCGGTGTAGCCGTCGCCGGGGAGGGTCGTCTTCTCCCGCGTCGCGGGCGGCGAGACGACGCCGCGATTCGTGTGTGTCATGGCTCTCGGGGAGGGATTTCCGCCGACGAAGCTACGTGTTGGATCCACCTAAACGTTCGTCTCACTCCACGAAATGGCGAAATTCGACGGATGACGGTGCCGGATTCGCATCGAAGCTCTTTTGCTACGTCCGCCGATACGGCCGCCCATGGAACTCGAAGAGGGGATGGTGCAGAAGATCGTCGTCTCCGTGCTCGCCGTGGGCGTCTACGTCGCCCTCATCCTCGGCATCGGCGTGACGTACAACCACGACGGACTCGGTGCCACCGGCGGCCTGGCGCTCACCGGCAGCATCGCCCTGTTCGTCCTCGCGATGGCGGGCGTCGGCCTCTTCCTCTCGGACTAGGGTCCGTACTCCTCGACCGTCTCGGCGTCGTCGAGCGCCGTCGCGTAGTAGGCGAGCGGGTGCGAAATCGTCCCGCAGCGCTCGTCCTGGTTCACGCAGTCGCCGTATGCGTCCATCGTCTCGCACGACGGCGGCGGATACTGAACGTCGTCGCCGTCTTCCAGTACCGCGACCCGGTACTCGACCGTCTCGGCGTCGAGGTCACAGAAGGCGGCGATGCCGTCGGCGTCCATCCCGACGGCCGTCAGAAAGGCCGTGAGCGAGAACGCCGAGTGCGTCGGCAGGTCGCCCTCGCGAGCGCGTTCGACGAGCGCGCGGATACAGGGTGGGAACTGCGCGGGCGCGACGACGTCGACGTCGCGGGCCGGCGGCGCGTCGCGCTCCGAGAGGAGGTCACGGAGCGTCGCGACTTCCTCGGCGAGGGCGTCCGCGAGAGCCTCGCCGCTGGCGCTCGCGTGGACGTCGAAGGGCAGTCCCTCCGCGACGCGCCGGTCGACGGCCGCTTCGAGCAGCCGATAGAGGTCGTCGCGTTCGACGCGGACCCGTCCGGCGGCGAGTTCCCGGTTCACCAGTCGCCAGCGGTCGCCCCAGTCGGGGCTCGCGAGGCGGAGGTAGGCGTCCACGTCGACCCGGAACCACTCCTCGCCCGCCCGGTCGGTCGCCTCGCGCGTGACTGCGGCAGCGAGGTCGAACTCCCGGAGGGCCGCTTCGAGGTCGACGCTCGGCGACGAGACGCTCTTGAGGCCGTCGTCGTCGCGGTCGAAGTCCTCGCGGAAGCGCTCGACGGCCGTCGCCGCCTCGGCCGCCGCGTACTTCTCGACGGCGGCGGGCGAGTCGACCAGCGAGACGAGGATGCGAGCGATGGGGTAGGAGAGCAGTTCCTCGCGCGTGCGCCACCGCTCGGGCGTCTCCGAGGCGACGGTGCCCGACAGCAGGGCGCGCTCGACCCGCTCGGCCCCGCGTTCGACGGCCGGGTGGCCCTCCGTGACGAGTTGCGGCGGGTCGATAGCCGCCGCCTGGACCGCCTCGCGGGCCGCCGCGAAGAACGGGTAGCGGGCGTGGCGAGGGTCGGGACGCATGCGTGATATCCTACGGGGCTGGCAGGATAAGCCCGACGGATTCAGCGGGCGACCGGCGTCGGCGAGCTATCAGAAGGAGACGTCCGTCTCGATGTCCTCGGTGGCGTCTTCGAGGCCGTCCTCGCGGGCGTCGCGAGCGAGTTGTGCCGAGAGGTCGGAGTCGGTCAGGTGTTCGGTGAACTCGTCGCGAAAGCGGTCGTTCGCCCGCGTGGCTTCCTGTTCGGCCTCGACTACCCGTCGCGCGCGTGCGACCGTCTCCTCGTCGACGTCGAATTCGGCGGCGACGTCGGCGTCGGCCGCTCCCGCGACGACGCGGTCACGGACCCGTTCGAAGTCGACCGGACCGTTCCGGTCGGCGTCCCGGACCAGGTGGAGGTCCATCCGGGCGGTGAACACGTCGGCCTCCGCGGCGTCGAGGGCGTCGGCTATCGCCTCGTCGTCCTCGTCGTCGTAGAAGCCGCGAACCACGCGGTAGAGGTCGTCGTCGTCGAGGTCCGTCTCGAAGTCGTACCGGTCTCGCATCGTCGCGACGAGGTCGCGGACGCGCCGTTCGTTCTCCGATTCGTCCGACGCGAGCGACCCGCGGGTCTCCTCCTGGCGCTCGGTCACCGTCTCCTCGCCGGTCGCGTCGAGGAAGATGCTCCGAAGTTCCTCCGTCTTCTCGTTCATAGTGGCTTACACACCACGCCGTGGGGGATATATATCCATCGGGGGCCTAATCACCTGTCCCACGGTAGCGTCTCACGCGCTCCGTCAACCGAAGATTTGAAATCGGTTTACGGGCGTGGTAGGGGCATGGCAACGACGACGGAACCGGTGGAACTGGTCGGCGACGAGGCCACGAAGAACGTCGCCAGGGCGGTGGTGTTCGCCGCGGTGACGAGCGCGACGGCCCCCGTGTCGATGACGCACCCCCTCGCGCCGAACGTCCCCATCACCCTCCAGACGCTGTGGGTGTTTCTCGCCGGCATCCTCCTCGGCCCGCTCTGGGCCGGCGTCTCCTTCACGCTCTATCTCCTCGCCGGCCTCGTCGGCCTGCCCGTCTTCGCCGGCGGTGCGAGCGGACTCGGCGTCGTCCTCGGTCCCACCGGCGGCTTCCTCGTCAGTTTCCCGCTCGCCGCCGCCGCCACCGGCCTCGTCGTCCACGGCGTCTCGGACCTGCGCCCGCCCGGCGACGTGTCCGTCCCGCGACTCGTCGCCGCGATGGTCGCCGGCTCGGCCGTCATCTACGCCGTCGGCGCGCTCGGCTTCTCGGTCAATCAGGGCGTCGGCCTCGCCTCGGCGGTGACGGCCGTCGTCCTCCCGTTCCTCCCCGTGGCGGCGCTGAAGGTGGCGGCCACCGTCGCCGTCGCGCGGAGCGACGCCCTCGTGGCGCGATGATAACCGTCCGGAATCTGACTCACCGCTACGGCGAGACGACGGCCGTCGACGGCGTCTCGCTCTCGATTCCCGCCGGCCAGTGTTGCTGTCTCGCCGGTCCCAACGGGTCGGGCAAGACAACCCTCGTTCGCCACTTCAACGGCCTCCTCTCGCCCGATTCGGGGGCGGTGCTCGTGAACGACTCGCCGGTCGAGGACGACCTCGTCGCCGCCCGCACCAGCGTCGGCATGGTGTTCCAGGACCCCCGCGACGGCTTCGTCGCGGCCACCGTCGGTGCGGACGTCGCCTTCGGCCCCGAGAATCTCGGTCTCGACCGCGAGGAGATCGACCGTCGGGTGGCCGACGCCCTCGACGCCGTGCGGATGGCGGGCCGCGAGGCGGACCGCATCGCCGACCTCTCGGGCGGGGAACGGGAACGCGTCGCCATCGCGGGCGCGCTGGCGATGGACCCCGACCACCTCGTCCTCGACGAACCGTTCACCGGACTGGACTGGCCGGCCCGTCGGGCCGTCCTCGACCGACTCGCCGACCTGCACGCCTCGGGCGTCAGCGTCGTCGTCGTCACCCACGACCTGCGGGACGTGGCCGCCCTCGCCGACCGCGTCGTCGTCATGCAGGACGGCCGCGTCGCCCTCGACGCTGCCGACCCGGCCCCCGACGAACTCGCGTCCCTCGGCGTCCGGCCGCCGTGACTCTTCCCATCCTGCCATGACCCTCGGCTACGTCCCCGGCGACTCCCTCGCCCACCGCCTCGACCCCCGGGCGAAACTGGCGGTTCAGGCCGCCTTCGCCGTCGCCGCCTTCGCCAACACGACGCCCGTCGGGCTGGCGGGACTCACCGCGCTCGCGCTCGCCGTCCTGGGCTGTTCCGCGACGCCGCTGCTCTCGACGCTCCGGGAGTACCGCGCGTTCGCGCCCTTCCTCGTCGCTGCCCCCCTCGTCGAAGGCGCGACGCTCGGCCCGCCGTGGTTCGTCGCCGCCGACGCCGTCTTCCCCGCCCTCGCGAGCTATCGGGTCGTCCTGCTCCTCCTCGTCTCCACCGCGTACGTACGGACGACGCCCGTCCGCGACTCCCGCGCGGCCATCCAGCGGTCGATTCCGGGACGTCTCGGCGTCCTCCTGGGTGCCGGCGTCGGCTTCGTCCTCCGGTTTTTCCCCCTGCTCCGGGCCGACCTCGTCTCCATCCGCGACGCGACGGACGCGCGCCTCGGTAGCGAGCGCTCGACGTTCGAGCGGATTCGGCTGGTCGCGACGACGGGCCTCCGGCGGGCGTTGCTCCGGTCGGACCGGTTCGCGCTCGCCCTGCAGGCCCGCTGTTTCGCGTGGAACCCCACGCTCCCGCCGCTCGCGTTCTCCCGGTACGACGCCCCGGCGTTCGGACTCGCGGGCCTCCTCGTCGCGTCGGCAGTACTCTGAGACGGCCGCGGAC
>JBDGTU010000007.1:0-29998 GCA_042216495.1 Haloferacaceae archaeon | reverse complement strand
GTGGGGGCTCTGAGACGGCCGCGGGGCGCCGTCGGTCGGCCGTTCGGCGTCGTTCCGCTTCCGTTCGGCTTCGGCTCGCTCCCGTTCGGCTTCGGTCCTCGTTCGTTCGCCTTCGGTCACTCGCTGACGCCGCTCTCGACCGATTTCGGACTCGTTGTGGGAACATTTAACAGCTCCCTCGACCCGTCTGTTCGTATGCCCCTGCTCCAGACAGCTACCGTCACGCGGGAGACGTTCTGGACCATCGGACACGTCGGCGAGATAGCGTTCTACTACCTCGCCGTCGTGGCTATCCTCGTCTTCCTCCACGGCCTCTACGACCGCTTCGCACGCTACGCTCGCGGAAGCGACGACTGGTTCGACCGCTTCGACGACTTCCCCGGCCGCGTCGTCACGGCGGCCAAACTCGTCGCCACCAACGAGAAGCAGTTCGACCGGGACGTCTACGCCGGGCTGATGCACACGTTCGTCCTCTGGGGCTTTCTGACGCTCCTCATCGGAACGACCGTCCTCGCCATCGACATGGACATCTACCGGCGGGTGACCGGCCAGTCCTTCTTCGTCGGCGACTTCTATCTCGCCTACTCGCTCGTGATGGACGCCCTCGGCCTCCTGTTCGTCGTCGGCATCGGGATGGCCATCTACCGCCGCTACGCCGCCCGCACCGACCGCCTCTGGGGGCGTCACACCTCCGTCGAGGACGACGCCTTCGTCTGGACGCTCTTTCTCCTCGGCGTCGGCGGCTACGTCGTCGAGGGCCTGCGCATCGTCGGCACCGGCTTCCCCGACTTCGAGACGGTGAGCTTCGTCGGCTACTTCGTCGCGCTCGTCGCCGACGCCGGCGGGATGAGTGCCGCCACCGCGGAGGCCGTCTACCCGTTCGCGTGGTGGTCTCATGCCCTCCTCGCGCTCGGCTTCGTCGCGCTCGTCCCGCGGGCCAAGCCGTTCCACATGATATCCTCCTTTGCCAACCTCGTCACCCGCGACGAGAAGGCGGGCAAGCGCCTCCCCGGCGTCCCGGCCGAACTCGACGCCGACACCGGGGCCGAGGACATCGACCACTTCTCGTGGAAGGAACTGCTCGACCAGGACGCCTGCACCAAGTGCGGTCGGTGTTCCTCCGTCTGTCCGGCGAAGGCCTCGGGCCGCCCGCTCGACCCCCGCGACGTCATTCTCGATTTGAAGACCTACCGGGAGGAACGGGACGCCGGCGGCGAGTCGGTCGACATCGTCGCGGACGGCGGCACCTCCGTCGTCGACGCCGAGACGATGGAGTCCTGTATGGCCTGCATGGCCTGCATGGACGCCTGCCCCGTCGACATCGAGCATCTCAAGTCGTTCACCCGGCTCAACCGCCAGCTCACCGACCAGGGCGACGTCGGCTCGAACGTCCAGGACGTCTTCCGCAACGTGATGCAAAAGGGCAACACCTTCGGCGAGTCCCAGCGCAACCGGGCGGACTGGGCCGACGACCTCGACTTCGAGTTGACCGACGCCCGCGAGGAGTCGGTGGAGTATCTCTGGTACGTCGGCGACTACCCGAGCTACGACGACCGGAACAAGGCCGTCGCCCGGTCGCTCGCCCGCATCTTCGAGGCGGCGGACGTGAGCTTCGGCATCCTCTTCGACGACGAGAAGTACGACGGCAACGACGTCCGCCGCCTCGGCGAGGAGTTCCTCTACGTCGAACTCGCGGGCCACCACGTCGACTCCTTCGAGGACTGCGAGTTCGACCAGATCGTCTGTACCGACCCCCACTCGTTCAACACGTTCAAAAACGAGTATCCGGAGGTCGACTTCGCGGAGTTCGCCGACGACCCGATGATGGAGTTCGACGCCGAGGGCCACTGGAACGAGGGCGGCGAGGTGGACGTCCGCCACTACACGCAGGTGGTCGAGGAACTCGTCCGGTCGGGTCGCCTCCCCCTCGACGGCACGGAACTCGACTACACCGTCACCTACCACGACCCCTGTCACCTCGGCCGGTACAACGACGTCTTCGAGGCCCCGCGAGATCTCGTGCGTGCGACGGGCGCGGACCTCCACGAGATGCCGCGCAACCGCTCGGACAGTTTCTGCTGTGGCGGCGGCGGCGGCGGCCTCTGGATGGAACACGAGGAGGAGACCAAACCCTCCGAGGAGCGCCTGCGCGAAGCGCTGGAGGACACCGAGGCCGGCCGGGCCGTCGAGAAGTTCGTCGTCGCCTGCCCGATGTGCGTGACGATGTACGAGGACGGCCGCAAGACCGGCGGCTACGAGGACGACATCGAGATCGTCGACCTGACGGAACTGCTGGTCGAGGCGCTGGACGCTCGCGGTGCGCTCGGTTCGGGCGCGTCGGCGGCGGACGCGGCGGCGGATTGATGCGGTGCGATGATGTGGTAACTGACGCGCTGGCAGTGGACTGACGCGCCGGTAGACGACCGCCGGACCGTCGTCTTCGACGGCGGACGGCTCTCGATTCGGACGGGTCCCGCTCCCCACGGAGATTTTTACGCTCCCCGACCCACGTGCCGGTCGATGTTCCACCGGCCCTCCGACCTGGAATCGAGACGCATCCTGGTCTTTCTCGCCGTCGCCTTCGGCGTCGCGTGGGTCGTCGCCGGCGTCATCTACGCGACGGGCGGCCTGCGGGAGAGTCCGAGGCTCGTCGACTCGCCGCCGATCACCCTCGCCACTGTCCTCCTCGCGACGGGCTACATGTGGGCTCCCGCCGTCGCCAACGTCGCCACTCGCCGCCTGACGGGCGAGGGGTGGACCGACCTCGGCCTGCGTCCCCACCTCCGTGCATCGTGGCGCTACTGGGTCGCGGCGTGGGTCGGGCCGGCCGTCCTCACGCTCGTCGGCGTCGGCGTCTACTTCGCCGTCTTTCCGGGGCGGGTCGACCCGTCGCTCGGGACGGCCCGGCAACTGCTCGGCGTTCCCACCGGGACGACGCTCCCAGTCGGTCTCCCGGTACTCGTCGCCCTCTATCTCGCGCAGGCCGTTCTCCTCGCGCCGCTGCTGAACGCTCCCTTCACCTTCGGCGAGGAGTTCGGCTGGCGGGGGTATCTGCTGCCGAAACTCCTCCCGCTCGGCTGGCGACGCGCCGTCGTCGCCCTCGGCGTCGTCTGGGGCGTCTGGCACTGGCCGATCATCGCCATGGGCTACAACTACGGCTTCGACCACCCCGGCACACCGTGGCTCGGCTTGCTCGCTATGGCGTGGTTCACGTTCGTCGTCGGCACTTTCCTCGCGTGGGTGACGGTGCGGGCCGAGAGCGTCTGGCCGGCCGTCGTCGGCCACGCCGCCGTCAACGGCATCGGCGCGGCCGGACTCCTGTTCGTCCGCGGCCAGCCCAATCCCCTCCTCGGACCGGCGGCGACGGGCGTGCTCGCGACGGTCGCGTGGGCCGCCGTCGCGCTCTACCTCTGCTACCGCCCGCCCGACGTCTCCTGAATGTCGGCCGCAGACGATTCACGACCCCTCGGGGCGACGCCGAGGGAACGAACCCGACGCCGACGAACGCCCCGTGAACTCATACCACGGGGGATGCAACGTGACGGCATGGAGTCCGTCAACGAAGACGAACTCGACTGGCACGAGGTCCAGCGCGGGTCGACGCAGTTCAGGCGCAAGGGGTTCTCGCGGGCGACCGACGGCGAGAACCTCGGCTGTACGATGTACGAACTGCCGCCTGGCGGGAAGTCGTGGCCGTACCACTTCCACACGGGCAACGAGGAGGCGATGCTCGTTCTCGCGGGCGAGGGGACGGTTCGAGGCCCCGACGGCGACCGGCCTGTTCGCGCGGGCGAGTACGTCGCCATGCCGGCCGGCGAGGAGGGCGGTCACCGCGTCGTCAACGACGGCGACGCTCCCGTCCGGTTCGTCGTCTTCTCGACGATGGAGGACCCCGACGTCATCGTCTACCCCGATTCGGGGAAGGTGGGCGTCTACGCCGGGTCGCCGCCGGGGAGCGACGAACCCCGAACCGTGGACGACTACTTCCGACTGGAGGACGCGGTCGACTACTGGGACGGCGAGGAGTAGCCCCGGGAACGGGCCGTCTCGACGGCGTCGAGCACCGCCCGACCGTGGGGCAGGTCCATCGCCGGTGCGCCGTCGAGATACGTCGCCAGCAACTCGGCGATGCGGGCGGCGTCGCCGTCGGTCAGGTCCCCGCCGCTCTCGATTGCGCGGAGGAGACTCACCTCGCGGGCGGGTTCGTTGCCCACCTCTCGCTCGGCGTCGACGTAGTCGAGGACCGCAGCGTGCAGGACCCACGCTTGCTCGCGTGACAGGTCGAGTTCGGCGGGGCCGTGCTGGGTCGGCTGAGTCATTCGCAACCGAGGGTAGGTCGTCGCGCTACTTGTGTCTGTAGCGGGTGGGTGCCGGCGGTACCACACACCAGAAGACGGATGCTCGGCCCGTGGAAGGCGGCGAGGGCGGCCGGTGGGCCGCGACGGCGACTACTGGAAGGCGGCGATGCCGGTCAGGTCCTCGCCGAGGATGAGCGAGTGGATGTCGTGGGTGCCCTCGTAGGTGTACACCGTCTCCATGTTCGACAGGTGACGCATCGGCGAGTAGTCGGCGGTGATGCCGTTGCCGCCGAGCATCTCGCGGGCCACCCGCGCCTGGTCGCGGGCCATCCGCACGTTGTTCCGCTTCGCCATCGACACCTGCTGAGGGCGGAGGTCGCCCCGCTCTTTGAGTTCCGCCAGTCGGTGGACGAGCAGTTGGCTGGTCGTAATCTGGGTCGCCATCTCCGCGAGTTTCTCCTGCTGGAGCTGGAAGCCGGCGATGGGCTTGCCGAACTGTTCGCGGTCGGTGCCGTAGTCGCGGGCCGTCTCGAAGCAGTCGCGGGCGGCCCCGACTGCGCCCCACGCGATGCCGTAGCGGGCCTGCGTGAGACAGGAGAGCGGGCCCTTCATGCCCGTCACGTTCGGGAGGACGTTCTCCGCCGGGACGTAGACGTCGCTCAGGCCGATCTCGCCCGTGATGGACGCACGCAGCGAGAGTTTCTCGTCGATTTTGTTGGTCGAGACGCCGTCGCGGTCGGTCTCGACGAGGAAGCCGCGGACCGGACTGTCCTCGGCGGAGACGTCGCGCGCCCAGACGACGGCCACGTCCGCGATGGGCGAGTTCGTAATCCACGTCTTCGACCCGCTGAGGACGTAGCCGTCGCCGTCGCGTTCCGCTTTCGTCTCCATCCCCGTCGGGTTCGACCCGTGTTCGGGTTCGGTGAGGCCGAAACAGCCCACCGCCTCCCCGTCGGCGAGGCGGGGGAGCCACTCGTCTTTCTGCTCCTCGCTCCCGAAGGCGTGGATGGGGTACATGACGAGCGCACCCTGCACGCTCGCCATCGACCGCAGGCCGGAGTCGCCGGCCTCCAGTTCCTGCATCAACAGCCCGTAGGCCGTCTCGCTGAGGTTCGGCAGGCCGTAGCCGTCGAGGTTGGGCGCGTAGAAGCCGAGTTCGCCCATCTTGGGGATGACCTCCGTCGGGAACGTCCCCTCGATGTAATGTTCGGCGACGTCGTCGCGGATTTCCTCGTCGACGAACTGCCGGGCGGTGTCTCGTACCATGCGCTCCTCCTCGCCGAGGTCGGATTCCAGCCCCACGTAATCGAGCATGCCTCTACCTGTGGCCTACCACGCTAAAAACGATTCGCTATTTCTCGATTCCGTCGAATTCAGGCGCTACGCCGGCGCTGAATCGGATTCTGTCTCGGACTTTTCCTGTCGACGAACGTACCGTGTAAAGTTGTCGAACAGGCGTTTCGCTTCGCAGGCGGCCTCGTAGTTCCACGGATTGATGCCCCCGAGGACGTCGCGGAGGCGGTCCTCGTGGACGTCCTTGCCGCGGGCGACCTCCTCGGCGGTCGTGCGGTCGTACTCGGGGTGGAACTGGACGCCCCAGCACTCCTCCCGACGGAACGCCTGGACGCCGTAGTCGTTCTCCGCGAGCAGCGTCGCGCCCGGCGGTAACTCCGTCACGTGGTCCGAGTGCGTCGTGAAGACGGTGAACGTCTCGTCGATGCCGGTAAACAGGTCGTCGCCGTAGTGAGTCACCTCGCGGTAGCCGAGTTCGAGTTCGTCCATGTCCTCGACGCGCCCGCCGAGGGCCTCCGCGAGGACCTGGTGTCCGTAACAGACGCCGAGAATCGGCAGGTCGCGGTCGGCCGCCTCCGCGACCCAGTCGACGAGGGGCGCAATCCACGCCTCGTCGCCGTAGACCGACGACCGCGACCCGGTGACCACGACGCCGTCGTAGTCGAACGTGGCCGGCAGGTCGCCGTCCGTCACGTCGAACTCCGCGAGGTCGGCGTCGAGTTCCCGCCGGAAGTTCCGCCGGGTGTGTTCCGCGCCGTGTGAGGCGTCGAGCAACGCGAATCGGAGTGTCATCACCGCTAGCCACCGCTTCGCGGGACAAGTCTTTTGCGTCTGTTCGTGGTCGCTCGACGCCGAACCCAACACCGTCGTCGTCGGGCCACGCTCACTCGTCTTCCAGAACGTCCCACAGGTGGTCGTTGACGACGGCCGACGCCTCGACGTGAACGAGGTGGCCGGCGTCCTCGACGGCGACGAACTCCCCGCGGGGCAGGTTCTCGGCCAGCGTCCGCCCGCGGTCGACCGGCCAGACGGCGTCGTCGCCTCCGTGACAGACGAGTGCGGGCGTCGTCACCTCGTAGAGACGGTCCCCGGCGTCGAACGCCGCGACGGCCGCGGCCTGTGCCTCCCAGGCCTCGCGGGAGGCGTCCTCGGCGGCGCGCCACTCGACGATTTGGCCGATCACGTCGGCGTGGCGCTCGACGAACTCGCGGGTGAACGCGGCTTCGAGCGACGTTTCGAGGGCGTCGGGGTCGTCCGGCGCGCCGAACAGCGGGTCGAGCGCCAGTCCCGACCCCGCGGCGGCCGTTCCGAGGAGCGTCAGCGTCCGCGGGCGCGACGAGATGCGCGCGAGTTCGAGCGCGACCATCCCGCCCAGTCCCGCGCCGACGACGTGGGCTCGTCGGACCCCGTGTGCTTCGAGTACCGCCTGAACGTCGGCCGCGAGCAGGTCCACCGCGTACGGTCCCGGCGGCGCGTCGGACCGTCCGACGCCCCGCAGGTCGGTCACCAGCGTCTCGAACGGCCCGGCGAGGGCGGCGTGTTGCCATCCCCACTGCCACGCGCCGTACCCCACGTCGCCGACGAAGACGACCGTCTCGCCCGTCCCCGAGGTCTCGTAGTACAGCGAGACGCCCCCGTTCGTTGCTGTCGGCATGGTCGGGCTGTCGGCGGCGGCGGCCTTAGTTCGTCGGGACTGCTATGGGACTCGACGCGCGCCAGGAGACGGCCCAGGAGGGTGGCCCGCCGGAAGACGCTCACGCCGGGGAGAACGGCGACGCCGACGGCGGCCCCGCCACAGACGAGGAGCGCGTATACCGAAGCCACCGCCCCGCTCGACGTTCCGGCCATGCGACTACGGGAGCGGCCCCCCGTTAGGTATACGCCGCCTACGGTTCGCTACGGGGCCCGTCGTTAGGCGGTCGCGTCCGCACGGAACGCCAGAAAACGGCTACGGTTAGGCTTCGCGGAGGCTCTCGAGTACCTCGGGGACCTTCTGCAGCGTCGCGTCGAGGGCGTCGACGTCCGGGCCGCCGCCCTGGGCGAAGTCCGAGGGGCCGCCCCCGCCGCCGCCGACCTCGCGGGCGAGTCGCCCGACCACGTCGCCGGCATCGACGTCTACGCCGTCCGGGACGCCGACGACGAACTGGGCGCTCCCGCCGTGGGCGCTTCCGAGGATGGCCACCTTGCCGTCGTCGACGAGGGCGTTCGCCGTGGCCCGGAGTTCGTCGGCGTCGGCGTCGAGTCGCTGGACGACCGTCGGGATACCGTCGACGTCAACCTCCTCGGCCTCGGCCGCCGCGCGCGCCTCCGCGAGTTCCTCCTTGAGGCGGTCGATCTGTTTGCCCCGCTCTTTCCACTCGCTGAAGAACCGCTCGGCCGTCTCGGGCAGTTCCTCGGGGTCGACGTCGAAGGCGTCGGCGGCGTCGGAGAGGTAGTCCTCGGTTCGCTGGGTCGCCTCGACGGCCGCCTCGCCCGCCGCGAAGACGATGCGCTCGACGCCGTCCTGGACGGGTTCGGTCGTGAGCACTTTGATGGCTCCGATGTCGCCCGTCCGCTTGACGTGCGTGCCGGCACAGGCCTGGACGTCCTCGGCGACGTGGACGAGGCGGATGTTCTGTCCCGGCGGGATGCCGCCCTGGTAGAGGTCGAAGCCGTGTTCGGACTCGGCCTCGCGGCGGTCCGGCCACTCCTGTCTGACCGCCGTGTTCTCCATCACCACCTCGTTTGCGACGCGTTCGATTTCCTTCACCTCCTCGCGCGTGATGCGCCGGTAGTGGCGCACGTCGAGTCGCGAGCGGTCGGTGCCCTTCTGTGCGCCGGCCTGCCGGACGTGGTCGCCGAGCACCTCGCGGGCCGCGTAGCCGACGACGTGTGTCGCGGTGTGGTGGCGCATCAGGCTCCGGCGGCGGCCGACGTCCACCTGTCCGCGGACGAACTCGCCCTTGCCGGGGTCGCGGTCGGTTCGGTGGAGGACGACGCCGTTGCGCTCCTGGACGTCCGTCACCTCGACGGTGAGTTCGTCCGTCGCCAGCGTCCCCGTGTCGGCGGGCTGGCCCCCGCCCTCCGGGTAGAACATGGTCTGGTCGAGGACGACGTCGTACCCCTCCTCGCGCTCGAAGACGTCGAGGACCACCGCCTCGAACTCCGTCCGCTCCTGGTCCTCGTAGTAGAGCTGTTCCGTCTCGGGCAGCCCGGAGACGCGCTCCTTGCGCTGGGCGGCTTCCTCCGTCGCCCCCTCGGTTTCGTGGCGGGCGGCGACGCGGGCGTAGAAGTCGTCCGGCAGTTCGACGGCGGCCCCGTGGTCGGCGGCGATTTCCTCGACCATGTCGGGCTGGAGGCCGTGGGAGTCGTACAGTTCGATGAGCGTCTCCGTCGGGATGGGCTCGCCCTGCTCGGCGTACTCCTTCGCCAGCTGCTCGACCCGGCGACTGCCGCGTTCGAGCGTCTCCCGGTACTTCTGCTCCTCCGTCCGGACCATGTCGCGGATGGTGTCGCGGTTGGTGTAGCCCAGCCGGTCGGCCTGCATGTCGACGAGTTCGTCCAGCGGGGCGTCGACGCCGACGTTGTCCGCGAGGCGCTTGGTCCGCCGGAGGACCATCCGGGCGAGATAGCCGGTACCGACGTTGCTCGGGACGATGCCGTCGCCGAGCATGTACGCCAGCGCTCGCGAGTGGTCCGCGATGGCGTAGATGTCCTCCAGCGGCCGCAGGAGGTCCGTCAGGCGCTCCTCGTCGACGCCGAGTTGGTCGGCCACCTGCGCACGGGCCTGCGTCAGGTCCTCGACTTCGTCGATGTCGAGGTGCCCCGACAGTTCGGCCGCCTCGCGAATCAGGCTCGCTTCCTCCTCGGTGTGGTCGATGCCGGCGTTCTCCTTCAGGAAGTCGACCATCTCGGGGTAGACGGCGTCGTAGACGGTGGGGGTCCCCTGGCTCACCCACGTCCACCGCTCCAGCCCGTAGCCCGTGTCGACGATGTAGGTGTCCATCGGGCTGTAGCGGTTGCCGTCTTTCATCTCGTACTCGCCGTCGGGGTCCTGTTCCATCGACATGAAGACGAGCGTCGCCAGTTCGGCCCCGCGGAACAGCACCTCGAAGGCCGGTCCGGCGTTGCCGCCGCCGACCCACGGGTCCTCGATGTACGTCACTTCCTCCGGGTCCGCACCCATCGACTCGAAGAACTCGTCGCAGTATTCGACCGTCTGGTCCTTCCAGTACACCTCGCCCTCGTAGGCGTAGTCGCCGTCGGCGTCCGCGCGGGTGTTGAAAGCGTGGTGGGCCATCATCTCGAAGGCCATCGTGTGCCGCCCCGTCTTGCCGACGTTGTCGATGTCCTGCATCCGGATGCAGGGCTGGGAGATACAGAGGGGGTTCGCCGGCGGTGGCGTCTCGCCGCTCGTCACGAGCGGCTGGAAGTCGTAGATGGACGCCTGCGTCAACAGCACGTCGTCGCGCCAGCGGTTCGCGGCGACCGGATACGGCTCGATGCGCTCGTGGTCGTGTCCCTCGAAAAAGGAGAGGAACCGCTCGCGCATCTCCTCCAGGGAGTACGCGTCGTCGAATCCCGGGTTGTCGATGAACGTGTAGTCGTCACACGGGGGCTCGCCACAGGTGTCGCGGGCCTCGTCCCGCGTCCAGAAGTGGACCCCGCATCCGGCACACTCCTTGCGGGTGAAGTCCTCGTCCTCGAAGTAGTCGAGGCGATACTCCGCTTCGAGTTCGCTCATTACCTCCTGTTGGCCTGCCGTCGCGTAAAACAGTTCCGGGACTCCCGTTCGCCGCCTACAGGGCCGCTCGGTCCGTCGAGCCGCGTTTCAGTCCAGCGCCAGCGACGCCAGCAGCGCCTCCAGTTGCACCTGCTCGTTCGCGCCCTCGGTGATGCGGTAGTCCGCCTCGCCGAGCCGTTCCATCAGGCGGACCGTCGCCCGTTCGTCGACGTCGAACTCCCAGACGGAGCGGTGGAGCTGGTCGACGACGTCGCCGCCGGCCATCCCGGCGTCGACGAGCAGCGTCTCCAGCGTCGACCGGGCCTTGGCGAAGTCGCCGTCGATGGCCGCCGTCACCATCGCTTCGATCTCCTCGGGACGCGCGGTGCTGGTGACGGTGTAGACGGCCTCCTCGTCGACGACGTCGCCCGTCGTCGCCGCGGCCTGCAGCGTGTTGATGGCGCGGCGCATGTCGCCGCTGGCGGCGTAGACGAGGGCATCGAGGCCCTCGTCGGTCATCTCGATGTCCTCCGCCGCGGCGATGTCCCGTACCTGTCCCGCCACCGCCTCGTCCGAGAGGGGGGAGAAGCGAAACACCGCACACCGGGACTGGATGGGGTCGATTATCTGCGAGGAGTAGTTACACGAGAGGATGAAGCGGGTGTTGTCGGAGAACTGCTCCATCGTCCGGCGGAGCGCCGACTGGGCGTCCGACGTCAGCGAGTCCGCCTCGTCCAGGAAGATGAGGCGGTAGTCGAACCCGCCGAAACTGGAGCGGGCGAAGTTCTTGATGCGGTCGCGCACGACGTCGATGCCGCGCTGGTCGGAGGCGTTGAGTTCGAGGAAGTTCCCCCGCCAGTCGTCGCCGTAGATTTCGCGGGCGATGGACGTCGCGCAGGTCGTCTTCCCGGTGCCCGCCGGCCCGGCAAAGAGGAGGTGGGGGAGTTCGCCCTGTTCGATGTAGCTCTGCAGTCGGGAGACGATGTCCTCCTGTCCGTACACGTCGTCGAGCGTCTGCGGGCGGTACTTCTCGATCCAGATTTCCCGCCCCGGCGACGAATCCTCGGCCTCGCTCATACGTTCGGTAGGGGCTCGTTCCCCCATAAACTCCCCGAGACCGACTTCGGTCGTCCGAATCCGTCGTCGGCTCCCGGCCCGTGTGTCGACGCCGTCGACCGCCGCCGCCACTCCCCGATGCAGAAGCCTCATGCCCTTCCCGCCGCTGCAGACACGCATGCACGTGACCGCGGACGTCGTCGGCGACGCGGTCCGCGAGGTGTCGCTCCCCGACGACGCCACCTACGCGGACCTCGTCGCGGCACTGGGATACAGCGCACACGAGGTCGCCGTCCTCGTGGACGGGTCGCCCGTTCCCGAAGACGGACCGGTGACCGCAGACCGGGTGCGGGTGCTCCGACTCGTCAAGGGCGGGGAGCCGTGAGTCCGACCGTCCGGGGGGCGGTGCCCGACGACCGGGTAGCCGTCGCCCGCGTCGTCGACGCCGCGATGCTCGAACGCGGCCGGGACGTCGCCGACGCCATCGACGCGGGGGACGTCCTCGCCGCCGCCGCCGACGGAACGGTCGTCGGCGCGCTCGTCCTCGACGGCGACCGCATCGACGCCGTCGCCGTCCGCCGGCGGCGACGCGGGCAGGGGGTCGGAACGGCGCTGGTCGAGGCGGCGCTCGACCGCCGCGGCCGCCTGACGGCCGACTTCGACCCGCGCGTGCGACCGTTCTACGAGTCGCTCGGCTTCGACGTCGAACGGCGGGACGGACGGCTGTGGGGCGTGCGAGACGAGTAGCCCCGTCGCGTCTCAGATGAGCGGCGTCACGAGTTCGCGCCCGGCTTCCAGCAGTTCGCCCACGCGCTTCTCGTCGCTCGCTTCGGCGTAGACGCGGAGTTTCGGCTCGGTGCCGCTCGGTCGGACGAGGAGCCACGACCCGTCGGCGAGCAGGAGTTTGAAGCCGTCGAGCGTCACGACGTCCGCGACTTCGCGGCCGGCGACGCGGTCGGGGATGACCGACTCCAGGTCCGCGAGCACCCGGGCTTTCTCCGCGTCGGGGCAGTCGAGGCTGACCTTGTCGGCGACGATGTGGCCGTGCTCGTCGAGCAGGCGGTCGACCCTGTGGTCCATCGGTTCCTCGGCCGTCGCCGCCGCCGCGAGCAGGGACACGAGCACGCCGTCCTTCTCGGGGACGTGGCCGCGGATGGAGAAGCCCCCCGACTCCTCGCCGCCGATGAGCGCGTCGCGTTCGACCATCGCGTCGGCGACCCACTTGAACCCGACAGCCGTCTCGAACACCTCCTCGCCGTGGGCCTCGGCGACGCGGTCGAGCAGGAACGTCGTCGAGACGGTCCGGACGGCCGGCCCCGAATCGTCTTCGAGCAGGTAGTCGTAGGCGGCGGCGAAAAAGAGGTTCTCGTCGAGGAAGCCACGCTCGGGCGTCACGACGGCGAGGCGGTCGGCGTCGCCGTCGTTGGCGATGCCGAGGTCCGCGCCGTGAGCGGCCACGTCGTCGGCGAGTCCCGAGAGGTTGTCGGCGCTGGGTTCCGGCGAGACGCCGCCGAACGTCGGGTCGCGGTCACAGCGCCGGCGGATTACGTTCGCCCCGGCCGCTTCGAGGAGGGCGTCGGTGACGCCCCGCCCGCTCCCGTGCATGGCGTCGTAGACGACGGTGGTCCCCGACAGGTCGGTGCCGACGAGGTCGCGGGCGTGGGCCGCGTGCGATTCGACGAAGTCGACGCGCTCGACGCTTCCACGTTCGGATTTCGGGCGCAGCGTCGGTTCGGCGAGGCGGTCCTCGACGGCGTCGGTCACCTCGGGGAGGGCGGGCGCGCCGTCGTCGGGGATGAACTTCACGCCGTTGTACTCCGGGGGGTTGTGCGAGGCGGTCACCATCATCGCGCCCGACAGCCCTCGGTCGACGATGGCCCACGCGACGAGAGGCGTCGGACAGTCCCGTTCGGACAGGCGGACGTCGAAGCCGTTGCCGGCGAGCACTTCGGCCAGCGATTCGGCGAACCCCTCGGACGTCTCCCGCGCGTCGTAGCCGACGGCGACGGGCGCGTCGTGTCCCTCGTCGCGGAGGTACTGCGCGACGGCCTGTCCGACTACACGTACGCGCGCGTCGGTGAACGTGTCGAGGCGCGCGCGCCATCCGTCCGTCCCGAACGAAATCGCGTCCATGTCCGACCCTCCCGTTCGGACGGCAAAAAGGTGGGCGTCGTTCCCGGCGGCCGTTCGTCCGTCGTGACTCCATTCGCGCCGTTCACTGCCGTCCCGGAATCCGTGGAACGGTGGCGCGTCTGTGGACGTGTCGCCGGTCTCGACGACGGGCCCCGGAATCAGACCGCCTTCATGATGGAATCTTCGACCTCCTGCGTCGACGAGCGGGCTTGCGAGTCCAGCCCGAGCCTGATACTGAACTCCGTGCCCTCCGTCCCCGTTCGGACGAGTTCGAGTTCTCCCCCGTATATCTCGGCCAAGTTGTTCGCGAAGAACAGGCCGTAGCCGTGGTCGCCTCCGTTCGGGGCGCTAAAGAGGCTCTCACGCTCCCCTTCCGGAATCCCGGACCCGTCGTCCCGTATGCGTACCGTGACCCAGTTCCCCGAGGTCTCGACCGTCGTCGTAATCGTCACGGGGGCGTCGTTGTGGACAATCGCGTTTTCGAGCAGGTTTCTGAAAATCCGGTTGACCAGCTCACCGGCCAGTGCGTCCGTCGACTCCCGACCGTCTATCGTGATTCTGGCCGACGGGTACAGCCGCCGGAGCGCGTTGGCCTCCGTTTCGAGTACCGAACTGACGTCGACGGCGTCGAGTTCCGGGTCGTGGTCGGACGCCTTCAAAATCGTCCGAATCGATTGGATGAACTCCGAAATGTCATCCCCGCTACGACGAATAACGGTGAGGTGTTCTCCCTTCTCGTCGGCGTCCAGTTGCTCCTCCAGAACGGCGGCGTGTCCGATTATCTTCTGGGCTTCGTTCAACACCTCGTGACGGAGGTAGTGGTTGAGGTGTTCCAGTTGCTTCCGTTCGCGCTCGCGTCGACGGGCCGTCGCGAGCGTCTGGTTGCGCTCGCGTTCGCGCTGCAGGGCGATGCTTTTCAGTATCCCCGCCATCGTCCCCGCGGACGCTCCGAACCCGAGCGACATCAGAATCAACAGTACTCGCTCGCCGGAGTCGAACTGCGCTTCGATGACGAACACCACGGTGGCGACGGCGACGGCGAACACCACTGCCGTTCCGAACGCCCATTTGGCTACCCGAGAGTGAAAGTCGTCGTTGACGCCGGAGTCGCGTAGCCAGACCGCCCCGCCGAACAGCACGATTGACGGGACACCGAGCAGTATCACCTCGAGGTAGCCGTCGAGGCTCGCGTCGGCAATTTCGCGCGCATCCCGGAAGAGATAGAAGAAGACGACGTAGCTAAGCGTGAATCCGGCCCCCAGTAGTTCGAGCGCGACTCTCTCCGGGTGGGGCACCGCCGTATCGAGGGGACCCTCCATGGGGCGACGCTGTGTGGAGGCGTTCGTCAAATTTGCTATGTCGCATCCGTACGGATACGTAGCCCAATAGACGGGTCTTAGGAATCGTTTTGTTAGCCGCCGTCGTCCGGGGCACTGTGGTCGACCAATCAGCGAAGCGTGCTTCCGACGACGGCGGCATCTCCGCCGGAGAGGAGTCGTCGTCTCCTCGGATGGCGGTCGTCCTCGGCTTGGCGGTCGGTAGCGCCGTCCTCTTCGCGCTCGGTCTGGAGCTCACGGAGTTCTTCGGCGAGTTCGCGCTCGACGTCGACTTCAAACCGTTCTTTATCCCGTACCTGCTGATTTCGTTCGTCAGGTTCCGGATTTCGACGCTCGCAATCGGGACGGGTGCCGCTCTCGGTGAGGGCGCCCTCGACGTGAGCGAGGGATACGAACTGGAGGACCCGCTCGGATTCGTCGGCTACGTTATCGGTTTCATGGCGTTCGGCTGGTACCTCCGCGACGTCGCGGATGACCCGGCTTCCGGGCGGGCACAGACGATAGCCGCGACGTTGGGGGCGTTCGTGCAGGCCACGTCGGAAGGGTTGGCGTTCTTCCTTTTCGAGACCGAAGCCGGATTGCTCGACGGCGTGACGAGCGTGCTGGGGAACACTGTCACTCACGGTCTCGTTCTGGGCGCAGTTCCGCTGGTCGTCCTCTACTCGTACCTTCACGGACGGGTCGGTACCCTGGACGTCTCGGAGGAGTGAGCGCCCCCGTGTCCCCGGCCCCGTCGTGTGAGGTGACTACCGGTTCGACGTCCGCGGTGAGACGTTCGAGACGGAGTCGAGCGGACCGACTCACCCCGTCGGGCGTGCGAATCCGACGCGGTGTCCCTCGGCCACCGCCTCTGGAGGGACCGCTCGCCGACCGACTGCGGACTACGGGCTACTCGCCGTCGACCAGGCGTTCCTTATCGCCCCGTGAGAGCGACTTGATCTCGTGCTCGCGGGACATCGCTGCGGACTTGCTCTCGAAAGACTCGGTGTAGACGAGTTCGACCGGCGTCCGGCCGCGGGTGTACTTCGCCCCCTCGCCGGCGTCGTGTTCCGCCACGCGGCGTTCCACGTCCGTCGTGTAGCCGGTGTAGTAGGTCCCGTCGCGGCACTCGACGACGTAGACGTAGTGCATCCGGCCGGGAATTCGACGGGGACGTACACGAGCGTTTGGGTCGCTACGGATTGCGGACTCGCTGCCGGGAGACTTCCGCGATGCCGGCGTTCGCCGAACAGTTCGGGCAGGCGTGGAGCCGACCGTCGGCGTCGGCGAAGACGCGCACGAACCGCTCCGAGACGTGGGCCTCACAGTGATTGCAACGTGCCATGGGTCCGTCGACGGCTTGCATCGCCGGCGGCATGTGTTACGTACCCAACCACGGGGGTGTCCGTGACCACGACCGCTCCCGGCGACGGCCCCGGGTCCATCGACACGGCTCGCGCCCGTGTCGAGGGCCACTACTCGTTCGTCGTCTCGCTTCGCACCGCGCCGACGGCCCGCGCAATCAGCCCCGCCTGTGCGCCGGCGGTGAAGCCGGCGTCGATGTTGACGACGGAGAGGACGGTACACGACTGGAGCATCCCGGCGAGTGCGGATTCGCCCTCGCCGCCGAAGCCGTACCCCGTCGAGACGGGGAGGCCGATGACGGGCGTGTCGACGAGGCCGGCGACGACGGTGGGCAAGGCTCCCTCGCGTCCCGCGGCGACGACGGCGACGTCGGCCGCCCGGAGCGGTTCGAGGTTGTCGACGATGCGCCCGAGGTGGGCGACGCCGACGTCCGAGACGCGTTCGACCGTCGCCCCGAGTTCGCGTGCGAGGACTGCCGCCTCGCCCGCCGCCGCGGCGTCCGACGTGCCCGCCGTGACGACGGCCACCGTCGCGTCGACGCACGGCGGCTCGTAGGACGGACCGTGGACGACGACCGTCCGGGCGCGTTCGTCGTGGTCGACGCTCGCCGCCTCGGGGACGGCGTCCGTCACCGCCGCCACGGTCGCCTCGTCGACGCGCGTCAGGAGCGCGCGCCCGGTCGTCTCCAGTGCCGCCGTCGCCAGCGTCGCTACCTCCGTCGCCGTCTTGCCCTCCGCGAGGATGGCTTCCGGGACGCCCCGGCGTCGCTCCCGTGCGGCGTCGAATCGCCCGGCTTCGGTGGTCGCGTACCCCGCGAGACGGGCCTCGGCCTCCGCCGGCGAGAGGTCGCCTGCCGCCACCGCGTCGAGGATGTCGCGCATACGCTCAGTCGGTCGGGAGGGGACTCGTACGTGTCGATTTCTCGGTCGGTATTTGAACTTCGACGACGAAAAACGCGAGAAAGCTGTTTGTGGCGGTATATGCGGCCGATTTGGGAAATCTTTTTAATAAGGGCGGGGATAGTGGAACCTGTATGGCAGACCTTATTGTCAAAGCAGCTGTCAAGGAAGCGCTCCAGGACAAGAACGTCGCTTCGGACTTCTACGATGCACTCGACGGGAAAGTCGAGGAACTCCTCGACGACGCCGCCCGCCGAGCGGAACAGAACGACCGCAAGACGGTCCAGCCCCGCGACCTGTAATCCGGCTCCCCTTCTCCGATATTTTCTCCCCTCGCCAGCGACGCGTCTCATAGTGATTACTGTAACTGTTTACCGGTGGTTCGCCGAGACGGTTCAGCGAACCACCGGTAATGACTTACAGTAATCACTATCACTCGACCGGCGACAGCACGTCGACGCCGTCCTCGCGGCCGACGTGAATCTCGTCGGCCATGCCGACGAACAGGCCGTGTTCGACGACGCCCGGCGTCGCCGACAGGTCGGCCGCCAGCCCCGCAGGCTCCCGAACCTCGCCGAACTCGCAGTCGAGGACGAGGTTGCCGTTGTCGGTGACGACGGGGCCGTCCTTCCGGTCGGCGGTCCGGAGCGTCGGGTCGCCGCCGGCCTCGCGGACGCGACGCTGCACCAGCGCCCGCGCGTCGGGTAACACCTCGACCGGGACCGCCCGGTCCAGCGTCCCCGCCAGCTTCGACGGGTCGACGACGACGACGAACCGGTCGGCGGCCGCCGCGACCACCTTCTCGCGGGCGTGGGCCGCGCCGCCGCCCTTGATCAGGTCGCCGTCGGCGACCCGGTCCGCGCCGTCGATGGCGAGGTCGACCCGGTCGACGTCTTCGAGCGAGACGAGCGGGACTCCGACGTCGCGCGCGAGCCGGCGCGAGGCGTACGACGTGGCGACGCCCCGGACGTCGAGGCCGGCGTCGACCGCCCGTCCGAGCGCGCGGATGGCGTGGCCGGCGGTGCTGCCCGTCCCCAGGCCGACGGTGGTGTCGTCGGCGACGAGGTCGGCCGCGTGCTCCCCGGCGCGACGTTTCGCGGCCTCGCTCCCGCCAGTGGTCTTCATACGCGGTGTCAGCACCGCGCACGTCAAAAACCGACCGGTCCGTGCCCCCGAGACGGGGTCACACGCGTCGCCCCGGGGGGTCTCCGGGCGTCGACGGGGGAGTGGCTATCGTAGCGTTTGAAACGGTTTGCACATCCGACCGAACGCAGTCTTGCGGTCGGGTGTGCGATGACTTTCGAACGCTACTATACTTACCGTTCCCGCGAGTACGTCCGCACATGGTCCCGCTCGCTCTCTCACACCTCCTCGTCCGCTGGCTGCACGTCCTCGGCGTCGCCGTCGCCGTCGGCGGTGCCGTCCTCGCGTGGGCCGTCGTCCGACGCGCCCCCGACGCCGACGCCGCGCTCACCGTCGCCGCCACCTACGAGTGGGCCGCCTGGGCTGCCCTGGGCACGCTCGTAATGACCGGCGTCGGCAATCTCGGCGCGTTCACGCCGACGCTCCCCCGCGGTCGGTGGGGGACGACGCTCGCGCTGAAACTCCTGCTGGTCGTCGCTATCCTCCTGCTCTCGGCCGTCCGCACGGCAGTCGTCGTCGCCTGTCGCCGCCGTCCCGCTCCCGCCGCGACGGCGCTCGAACGCGCCTACGCCGCGACGGCGCTCTCGCTGGTCGCCGTCGTCGCGCTCGGTGAGGTGCTCGCCCATGGCTGAGTCCGCCGATGCTCCGGACGCCACGCCGGACTCGCCGCCCGACGGTTCGGCGGTCGCCCCCGCTGCCGACCCGCTTCTCGCGTGGGGGCTGGCGAGCGCGCACGTCGCGCTCCTCGTCGTCGTCCCCGTCCTCGGCCTCTCCCGCGTCGGGGCGCTCGGGTCGCTCCTGCACGGCGTCGGCACGGGCGTCGGTCTGGGCCTCTACCTCCTTCTGTGGGGGCTGACGTGGGCGACGAACCGCCGGTGGCTGGCCGAGGCCGACTTCGACGACCCTCGCCGGACCGTCGTCGCGGGGACGAAGTGGGGCGCGGTGACGGGGCTCGGCTTCTTCTACGGCCTCCTCGCCGCCGTCGCGAGCGCGACGGGCGACCTCGCGTTCCTCGCCATCCTCGCGCTGGTCGGCACCGCCTTCTCCCCGCTCGTGGGCGCGCTCGTCGGCGGGGTGTTCGCTGCACTCGACGTGCTCGGCGTCGACGTCGCGCGACGGGCCGTCGCCGAGTAATCGGCGCGGAACGTCCCTCGTACCGCCGGCACGACCGCAGCACCCGCGACTCGCTACCGAAGCAAAAGCGCTATTCGGCGACGCGAAACACGTCACGCCCATGGGTTCCTCGGCGCAGCCCCGCCTCTCGATTCGCCAGTCGTTGCTCGTCGTCGTCTTCCTCCTCGCCGTCTGTGTCGTCCTGCTCGGCGACGTCGTGAGCGCGACCCGCGGCGTCGAGACGGCGATTTCGGGCGTCGGGAAATTCGTCGGCGGGCTCACCGCGCTGGGCGCGCTCTGGGCCCTCTACGACAGCGTCTTCCCGGCTACCGAGTAGTCCTCGCGGCCGGTTCGACTCCCGGTCGACGCGCTCGGTTCGTCGCGAACGGCGGCTCACCCCAGCCACTCGCGCCCAAAGGTTTTGCTTCCGCCGGCCGACGACCGGCCATGGCACGCACAGTCGTCGTCGCGGGCGTCGGCCCCGGTCTCGGGTCGTCCGTCGCCCACCGGTTCGCCGCGGAAGGATGTGACGTCGCGCTCCTGGCCCGGAGCGAGTCCTACATCGACGGCCTCGCCGCCGACCTGGACGACGCCGCCGGGTCGGGGCTGGCCGTCCCGACCGACCTGACTGACGAGTCGGCCGTCCGCGAGGCGTTCGCCCGCATCCGGGAGGCGCTCGGCCCCGTGGACGTCCTCGTCAACAACGCCTCCAGCGCGGCGTGGAAGGGGCTCCGCGAAATCTCGGTCGACGAACTCGACCGGGCGTGGGCCGTCGGGCCGCGCGGTGGATTCCTCTGTGCGCAGGCGGCCGTCGAGGACATGGTCGCGGGCGACGGCGGGACGGTCGTCTTCACCGGCGCGACGACGTCGGTTCGGGGGCGCGAGGGGGCAGTCGGCTTCTCGGCCGCGAAGTTCGCCATCCGCGGCATCGCGGAGTCGATGGCGCGGGAACTCGGCCCCGAGGGCGTCCACGTCGCCCACGTCGTCATCGACGGCCAGATACGCCCCGACGCGGACGTCGCCGACCCGGAGGCGTATCTCGACCCCGACGACGTCGCCGAGGCGTACTGGCAGTTGGCGGAGCAAGACCGGAGCGCGTGGACGCTCGAACTCGACCTGCGGCCCCACGTCGAGGAGTTCTAGCGGCGGTCGAACCGCCGGTCAGAGCCGGTCGAGCACCGCCTCGGCGTCGTAGGCGAGCGAGAGGGCGCGCGAACGCCCGCGCCCCTCGACGTCGGCGTAGTCGGCTTCGATGACGCCCAACTGGTCGAGTTTGTTGACGATTTCGGAGTAGCGGGTGTAGCCCAGGCCGGTGTCCTCGTGGAACGCCTCGTAGACGGCACCGGCCTGTTCGCCGTCGCAGTCGGCGATGACTTCGACCAGCGCGCGCTCGGAGTCGGAGAGTTCCTGGAGACAGCGCGAGAGGTGGACGTACTTCGACTTGTCGTAGGCCTGTTCGATGTCCTCGGCCCCGACGGTCCGACTCGCCCGCATCTCGGCGTTGAGGCCCGCGCGCCGCAGGAGTTCGATGCCGACCCGGAGGTCGCCGCTCTCGGCGGTGAGTTCGGCCACGTGGTCGAGTTCCTGTGGGCCGACGACATCCTCGTGAAAGCCGCGCTCGACGCGTTCGCGGAGGATGTCGACGATTTCGCGCTGGTCGTACCGGGGGAAGTACACCTCCTCCGGGCGGAAGACGCTCTGGACGCGCCCGTCGAGTTCGTCCATGATGTCGAGGGCGAGGTCCGAGGAGACGACGATGACGCCGATGCGCGCGCCGGTGTGGCCCTCGTGGGCGCGCAACAGCGAGTAGAGCGTATCCGACGCCTCGTTCTCGTAGAACAGGTAGTTCACGTCGTCGAGCGCGACGACGAGGACCTCCTCCTCCTCGACGAGGCGGTCGGTAATCTGTCCGAACAGCTTCTTGAACGAGATGCCCGAGGAGGGGGGTTCGTACTCGAAGATGTGCTCGAAGATGCGCGAGAAGACGGCGTACCTGGTCGAATCGAGCTGGCAGTTCACGCGGACGGTTCGGACGTCGGGTTGGCCGGTGAGTTCGCCGAACAGCTTCTGGACGGCCGTCGTCTTGCCCGTTCCGGGCGGCCCGCGAACCATCGTGTTCAGGGGACGAGAGCCACGCACCGCCGGCCGGAGGGCGTACTTCAGGCTCTCCAGTTGGCTCTCGCGGTGGTTGAACGTCTCCGGAACGTAATCTATCTCGAAGACGTGCTCGTCCCGGAAGACGGATTCGTCCCACGACAGCATCCCCTCCTCGGGGTCGTCCGTCATCACTTTCACCACGCTCGGGCGGATACTTAACGCTTGCCGCGATTCGGTCGGACGAGCGGCAGACACGGCAGACGCGCGGCGGACGCGGGTCACTCCCCGTCGAACTTCTCCAGCAGTCGGTCGTAGAAGTCGGGGTCGCCGGCGACGTCGCCCGACGCCGCCTCACCGGCGAGTTTCTCGACGATGAGTTCGGGCGTCGACCGCGCGAGGTGGTCCTTGACGGGCGAGCGATTCACCCGGAGTTCGCCGTCGACGAGGCCGACGGCCTGGATGCCGTCGACGGCGACGTCGAAGTCCGCGACGTCCCGTATCTCCTCCGCGAGGTGGGAGACGAAGACGGCCGTCGCCGACTGTTCGTCGAGGGCTTCGAGGATGCCCCCGACGATCTTCGCGCTCGCGCCCGGTTCGGTGATGCTCTCCAGTTCGTCCACGAGGACGAGTCGGTCGTCGGCCCCCTCGGCGAGGTCGGCGAACTCGCGGAGCGTGCTCTCGAAGGCCCCCGCGTCGAGCGTTCCCTGCGTCTTGGCGTAGTAGTGGAGTTCCGAGACGCGGCCGATGCGGGCCTCCTCGGCCGGGACCGGCAGTCCCATGTGCGCTAGCACGACGACGACGGCCACGAGGTCGAGCGTCGACGTCTTGCCGCCGCTGTTGACGCCCGAGAGGAGCGTCACGCCCGAGACGCCGTAGTCGACGGGGTCGACGGCCGCGAAGTCGACGTCGAGGAGGGGCGAGCGCCCGCCCTCGACGTCGAAGCCCTCGCCCGCGAACGTCGGCATCGTACAGTCGAAGTCGCGGACGAACCGCGCGACCGCGAGTTCGACGTCGAGTTCGAGGGCGTCTCGGACCAGGTCCTCGACGGGGTCGCGCAGGTCGCCCAGGTCACGCGCGAGGTCGGATTTCAGCCGCTCTGCGCGCTGGTCGCGCGCCGCGGTGAGTTCCGCCCGCAGGCGCGAGACGGCCTCCTCGTTTCGCTCGACCGGGAAGGAGGGGTCGCCCGCGAAGACGCGCTCGACGAGGTCCGCTCGCTCCGTGCCGAGGCCGAGGCTGTCGGCGAGGTGGCTCCGTGCGCGTTCGAGCGCGGCGTCGAACTCGTCGGCGAGTTCCCGCGAGAGGAGGGAGTCGACCCGCGCGCCCCGTTCGACGAGCGAGAGGAAGTCCGTCCCCTCGATGGTGACGTCGCGCTCGCGGATGACGTCACGGAGGTGGTCGTTGGCGACGGATTCGGCGGTGGAGACGGACGCGTCGAGGTCGTCGACGGCGTCGGCGAGGCGGTCGAGTTTCGCGTCGCCGGCGACGGTGCCGTCGTCGTCCAGTCGCGAGAGCGCGTCGCGCAGGGCGTCGAGGTCGCAGGGTGGGCCCATGCCCGCCGCCTCGTGGACGTCGGCGGCCGCGAGCAGGCGCTCCCGGTTCTCGGCGAAGAAGGCGAGCAGCCGTTCGGGGACGACGTCGTGCGGGTCGTCGAGGGCGTCGGGGCGGACGCGCACGTCACCGTCGACGCCCACGCCGGCGAACGCCTCGTCCAGCGCGACGACGGCCGAGTACGACCGCGCGAGTTCGGACAGGTCGCGGGCGTCGTCGACGACTTCGACCGAGAGTTCGGGAATCGCCCGCTCGGCGGCGGCGTACGTCTCGGCGTCCGTCGTCGCCAGACAGCGCTCCCGGACGCGCACCGTCGGGGCCGAGCGGAGCGGTTCGACGCCCGCCAGCGCCTCCCGGACGGCCGGGTCCGGGTCACGCTCGCTCGCCCGCTCGGCGAACGCGCGTACTTCCTCGATGCGGGAAGCCGACGCGGTGGGGAAAAAGGTCTCCAGTCGGCTCGCGGCGTAGTCGGTGACCGTCCGCGCCTGCAACAGCGAGAGGACGTCGCGGTATATCTCCCGGGCCCGGTCGGTGGCGAGGAAGTCGCCGTCGTCGCCGTGTTCGCGGCGGATGGCCGCCCGGGCGATTGCCGCCGCCCGGCCCTCGCTGACTCCCGGGGCCCGGGCCAGCGCCGCGACGTCGCCCTCCCGGAGTGCGCGCTCGGCGTCGTCGAGGTCCGACAGCGCCGCCGCCGTCTTCTCGCCGACGCCCGGGATGGCGGTCAGTTCCATTCGGGGGGTAGTATCGCCCCATCGGTCAAAACGTTGCGGGTAGTTCGTTCGATTCTTCGGATGAGTCGGTGTCCGGGTGTCGGTGTCCTCGAAAGCCCTCGGCGCCCTCGGGTCGCGCGCCTCGCTGCGCGCCTCGTCGCTCACTGCGTTCGCTCCCGTGCTTACGTCGTCCGGGCGGGGCCGAGACCGCCTCGCCCTTTCGTTCCACCAGGGACCGCAACCGCCGGACCCTTCCCCGTGGCTCGCTGATTATACAGCGAGCAGCGCCCGTTGGCCGGACGAAGCCAGCGGCGCGCGCTGTCGCGCGCTCCGTCGCGCGACCATAGCACGCGAGGGTATCGTGCCCGCCTCCGGGCGGGCACCCGTGGCTGGGGAGGGGGAGGCCGTTGGGTGGGACTGAAAGGGGGCGACGTTCTCGGCCCGTCCCGGGCGACGTAAGGACCGCAGGAGCGAACGCAGTGAGCGACGAGGACCACAACGAGCCCCGGACGGTCGAGAACGTCGCGGGCTTTCGAGGTCACTGTCGTCTCCGTCCCATCGACGAATGCGAGGGCTTTCGAGGTCACTACCTCGCCGATTCCACTCGACCCGACGACGCTCCATCCGAAGCAAAACGCCTTAACCGATGACGACCAACCAATCCTCGATGGCGCAATCGTCGCAGAACCAGGAACTCATCGACCGATTCGGTCGGTTCTTTCGCAACTACTACCGCGACGAGATAAGCAGACTCGCACAGCGTTACCCCAACGAACAGCGCTCGCTCTACGTCGACTACGACGACCTCTACACGTTCGACCCGGACCTCGCCGAGGACTACCGCTCCCAGCCCGACCAGCTCCGGGAGTACGCCGAGGAGGCGCTCCGCCTCTACGACCTGCCCGCCGACGTCAAACTCGGCCAGGCCCACGTCCGGGTGCGGAACCTCGACGACCACATCGACATCCGCGACATCCGCGTCCACGACGACCACGTCGGCAAGCTCGTCTCCGTCCAGGGCATCGTCCGCAAGGCGACGGACGTCCGACCCAAGATCACCGAGGCCGCCTTCGAGTGCCAGCGCTGTGGCACGATGACCTACATCCCCCAGACCGACGGGAGTTTTCAGGAGCCCCACGAGTGTCAGGGCTGTGAGCGACAGGGTCCGTTCCGGGTCAACTACGACCAGTCCGAGTTCGTCGACTCGCAGAAACTCCGCATTCAGGAGAGCCCCGAGGGCCTGCGCGGCGGCGAGACGCCCCAGAACATCGACGTCGACATCGAGGACGACATCACCGGCAAGGTGACCGCGGGCGACCACGTCACCGTCACGGGCGTCCTCCACATCGAACAGCAGGGGTCCGACCAGGAGAAGTCGGCCATCTTCGACCTCTACATGGACGGCGTCAGCGTCGAGATAGAGGACGAGGAGTTCGAGGACATGGACATCACCGAGGAGGACGTCCGCGAAATCGTCGAACTCTCCGACGACGACGACATCTACGAGCGGATGGTCGGCTCCGTCGCTCCCTCCATCTACGGCTACGACCAAGAGAAACTCGCGATGATTCTCCAGCTCTTTTCGGGCGTCACCAAACACCTCCCCGACGGGTCGCGCATTCGTGGCGATTTGCATATGCTTCTCATCGGGGACCCCGGTACCGGGAAATGCGTCCACGGGGATACGGCTGTCACGCTCGCCGACGGGACCGACGCCCCGATTCGAGACGTCGTCGAATCGCATCTCGACGACCCCACGCCTGTGGACGATGGCGTCTTTCAGGACGTCGATTTCCCGGTCCCTTCTCTCGCTGCCGACGGAACCGTGACTCACCGCCGCGCGACGAAAGTGTGGAAGCGGGAGGCACCGGACCACCTGTACCGGATCCGAACGGCTCGTGGACGGGAACTCGAAGTGACCCCGTCGCACCCGCTGTTCACCTCCGCTGACGGACGACCGAGGGCAGTGAAAGCGGCCCAGTTAGACGAGGGGACGTTCGTTGCGACGCCGCGTCGGATTCCCACGGAGGCGGACGACCGCCTCGACGTCGACTATCGACGAGCGAAATCACCGAACGCCGTTCGACTCGACCTCCCCGAAGCGTGGACGCCTCGCCTCGCCCGACTGGTCGCGTATCTGATTGCCGAAGGACACGTCGTCAGGAACGACGACGACACTGCCGACGCGCGCGTGACGAACAACGACCGAGAGATACTCGACGACGTCGCGACGGCGTTCGACGAACTCGGACTGAACTGGACGGAAGACGGTCCGCGGCGAAACAAAACCGCGCGGCGCGTCCGCTGTTCGGCCAGCGAATTCGTGAGCTTTCTCGAAGAGATCGAGCCGGCTATCCTCGACAGATCTGCCGAACAGCGCGTCCCGGACGCGATTGCGCGTGCGTCAGCGGACATCAAGCGCGCGTTCCTGAAAGCGTACGTCGATTGCGAGGGGACGGTTTCCCGAACGCAACGTGAGATTGCCGTCGCATCGACGAGTCGGGAACTGCTGACTGGCGTTCGGTCGCTTCTCACGTCGCTCGGCATCGACTCACAGTTGCAAGAACGAAACGGTGGAAGCTACCGACTCCGACTCAGTGGAGCTGACTTCGCCGAGTACGTCGACACCGTCGGGTTCGTCACCGAACGAAAGTCCCTCGCTGCCGACGCTCACGCGGACGTCCCGACGAATACGAACACCGACGTCGTTCCGAACGTCGGCGACGAACTCCGACGGGTCAGGGAGGCACTCGCGCTCTCGCAGTTCGACTGTGGTCTTCCGCGCTCCACCTACCAGCATTACGAGCGTGGTGACCGGAACCCGAGTCGTGAGTCGCTCCTGACCGTCGTCGAGGCGTTCGAGCGGCGCCTCGACGAACTTCGAAACCTCCGTGACGAACTCTCCTCGGTGTGGGCGGACGTCGAACGCGCACGCAAGGAGCTGAACCTCACCCAACGGGCCATCGCGGACGAACTCGACGTCGAACAGACGACGATCAGTTACTACGAACGCGAGACACCCGTCGCGGACGGTGGTCGTGTCCTCGGCGCGAGAGACGTCGTCGACGACCGTCTGGACGATGCACTCTCCGTCGCAGGCGACGTCAGCGCCCTCCGAGACGTCGCCGAGAGCGACGTTCGCTGGGACCGAATCGAGTTGATAGAGCGCGTCGACCCCGACGAGGAGTGGGTGTACGACCTCGAAGTCGAAGGGACGCACAGTTACCTCTCGAACGGCGTCGTCTCGCACAACTCGCAGCTCCTATCATATATCCAAAATGTTGCGCCCCGCTCGGTCTACACCTCCGGCAAGGGGTCGTCCTCGGCGGGGCTCACCGCTGCGGCCGTCCGCGACGACTTCAGCGACGGTCAGCAGTGGACGCTCGAGGCGGGCGCGCTCGTCCTCGCGGACAAGGGCATCGCCGCCATCGACGAACTCGACAAGATGCGCTGTGTGACCGGCGACACACTCGTCCACCTCGGCGACGGACGGATTCGGCGCATCGGGGAACTCGCGCGCGATGCGGCCGAAGCCGGCAGTATCGAGTCGCTGCCGAACGGACGCACGATTCGCGACGTCGACCTCGACGCGTGGACGATGACCGACGACGGCCGACTCGTCAGGCGCTCGGTGACGGCACTCCACGAGTACGACGCGCCGGGCGAGATGACCGAGGTCCGACTCGAATCCGGCGAGACGCTGACCTCGACTGACGACCACCCGTATTTCGTCTTCGAAGACGGCTCCCGCGTCGAGAAATCGGCCGCGGCCCTCGACCCCGGCGACTGGGTGTACGTCCCGAGGGCGCTCCCCCCGGTCGCGAACGACGGCGGCGTCGCTGCCACCGCGCGGACCACGGATGGGGATTCGGCGGCCGCGTTCGGGGCCGTCCTCGGCTACCTCTCCGGTGACGGCAACATCTTCTACAGCCGCGCAGGTGGAAGCTACGGCATCCGATTCACCAACTCGGAGGAACGGCTCCTCGCCGATTTCGAACGCGCCTGCCGAGCGGCGTTCGACGCCGAGCCGTCCCGCCCGCCGAGCGAGCAACGGGACGACGGCGTCGAGACGGTTCGTCTCTCGGGCAAGGCGTACGCCGACGCCGTCCTCGACGCCGGAATGAACCTCGAGACGTACGACGGGAAGGCGTTCCCCACGGGTGTGACCGACCTCTCGCGGGAGGCGAAGGCGGCGTTCGTCCGGGCACTCGCCGACAGCGAGGGAACCGTCGATACGCGGACTGGCAACGTTCGGATATGTTCCGCCAGCCGCGAACTCCTGCGGGGCACCAAGAGCCTCCTGTTGGAGTTCGGCGTCTCCTGTCAGATACAGACCCGACCCCGACCGGAGAAGCGCGACCTGTACGTCCTCGCTATCACGGCGGCGGAGTCGCTGGCTGCGTACGACCGCCACGTCGGGTTCACGCTCGACCGGAAGCAGTCGGCGCTCGAGTCGGTCCGTGAGAGCGTTTCGGGGGACAGAACGATTCTCGACGTCGTGCCGGACGTCGACAACCTGCTCCAGTCGACTCGCGAATCGCTTCGCCTCCACCAGTCGGAGTGTGGGCTGCCCACGGGGACCTACGCGGACTTCGAACGCGGCCGGGCGAACGTCTCGATTCGTCGTGCACGCTCCATCCTCGACGCGTTCGGGACGCGTCGTCGGAACGCCGAAGTCGACCTGGAGCGACTCGCCACGCCGTGTTCCTGGTCGACGCTCGCCGAACTGAAGGAGGCGTACCACGTCTCGCAGGCCGAACTCGCCGACGGGACGGACGTCTCGCAGTCGACGATTTCGACGCGTTGGGGCGACGATGAACTTCGGTCCGTCGTCCGAGAGCGGCTCCGCGACGTCGTCACCGACGTGGCCGAGACGGAGCTCGACGCGCTCCGGTCACTCGTCCGGGGGGACGTGAAGTGGCGACGCGTCGACGCAGTCGAGTCGGTCCCGGCGACGGACGTCGACGACCGCCTCGCAGTGCTGCGAAACGACCTCGCGACGCGACTCGGTTGTCCCGCGTCGAACGCCGAATCTCGGGGACGAAGCCTCCTCGACCGCGACGTCCCCGTCCCCGACTCCTGGGACGACCTCTGGACCGAACTCGACCGATACGACGTCTCCTACGCGTCGCTCGCGGCCGACCTCGACGTCGCACCCTCGACCGTCTCGCGGTGGTTCCGCGGCGTCGTCGACACGGACCGATTCGACGAGGTTCGTGACGCCGCCCTCGAACGCATCGGCGACCAACGCGAGGCCATCGCGGACCTCCTCGACGCGGTCGACGCCCGAACCGACCCTAAGGTGTACGACCTGACGGTCGAGGGAACGCACAACTTCGTGGCGAACGGACTCGTCGTCCACAACTCCGAGGACCGGTCGGCCATGCACGAGGGCCTCGAACAGCAGCAGATTTCCGTCTCGAAGGCCGGCATCAACGCCACCCTCAAGTCCCGCTGTTCGCTCCTCGGCGCGGCCAACCCCAAGTACGGCCGCTTCGACCAGTACGAACCCATCGGCGAACAGATCGACCTCGAACCCGCGCTCATCTCGCGGTTCGACCTCATCTTTACCGTCACGGACCAGCCCGACCCCGAGAAGGACGCCAACCTCGCGGACCACATCCTGCAGACGAACTACGCGGGCGAGTTGAACACCCAGCGGACCCGGATGACCAATTCGGAGTACACCCAGGAACAGGTCGACGACGTCACCGAGGACGTCGCCCCCGACATCGACCCGGACCTGATGCGCAAGTACATCGCCTACGCCAAGCGCAGTTGCTTCCCGGCGATGAGCGACGAGGCGAAGGCCGCCATCCGCGAGTTCTACGTCGATCTGCGCGCGAAGGGGACCGACGAGGACGCTCCCGTCCCCGTGACGGCGCGGAAACTCGAAGCCCTGGTCCGTCTCTCGGAGGCGAGCGCTCGCGTCCGCCTCTCCGATACGGTCGAACGCGAGGACGCCGAACGCGTCATCGAAATCGTCCGTTCGTGTCTCCAGGACATCGGCGTCGACCCCGAGACGGGACAGTTCGACGCCGACGTGGTGGAGACGGGCACCTCGAAGAGCCAGCGCGACCGCATCAAGAACCTCAAACAGCTCATCGCGGACATCGAGGAAGACTACGAGGAGGGTGCGCCCGTCGACAAAGTGCTCGAACGCGCCGACGAAATCGGGATGGACCGCTCGCGCGCCGAAGACGAGATAGAGAAACTCAAGACGCGCGGCGAACTGTACGAGCCCAACACCGACCACCTGCGGACGACGTAGATGGACCGAATCTCCGCCCTCCGCAACGTCGAGGAAGCCCTCCGCGAGTTCGAA
>JBDGTU010000050.1:11601-61215 GCA_042216495.1 Haloferacaceae archaeon | reverse complement strand
GACAGCTCGATCTTCAGTCGAGTGCTCTCCCAGTCTGAGCTAAGGCGGCGCGTTTTGGAGGAGGGCGATTGCAGCCAAAAGGATTTCGGAATACGGCGGGGCGACGCTACGCGACCTGCCGGCGGTCGACGAACTGCGTCGACCCGCCGTCCCACGTCACCGTCGTCTCGATGCGGATGTAGCCGTCGTTGGATTTGATGCGCGCGGCGTCGAGGTAGCCGATTTTGACGCGCCGCGTACGTGTGACCGCCTCACCGGCGTCGACGGTAGCGAGGTCACCCCGTCCCTGCCAGATTTTCGTGTCCCCAGCGAAGATGTGCGTCGTGACGTGCGTGTTCGAAGCCGAGGATTCCCCCGTGTTCGTCAGCGTGACTGTCACGTCCCGGCAGCGCTGCCCGCATCGCTCGATGCCGTCGATGGCGAACGAGAACGCGACGCCGGAAGCCGCCGTCGTTCGAGCAGACGCTGCGGCCGTAGTCGGTGCAGCCGTCGCCGTCGTCGCCTGCACCCCGGCGTCGGATGACGTCGTTCGACTCCCGTCGGCGCTCGGGCCGAACGCGGTCGCGTACGCGCCGATGCCGGTGACGACGAGCAAGACGAGCACCAGCGCACCGAGCGTCCCCCACCGGCGCGAGTCGGAGTCGGGTTCGGAATCGGCATCGGCCGCGCCCTCCGCCCCGTCTTCGGACATACGAGACGTATGCGCGCCGCGGCGCAAAGGCTTGCTGGCCAAATCGGCGGGGCGAACGACTACCCGGCCACGCTACAGGGCGTCGTCGAACAGCGCTTCGAGGACACGCAACGTCTGCTGGTCGTGGGCCGCGGGGTCGACGTGGAAGGCCGCCACCCCGTCTGCCGCGTCGACCTTGACCGCCAGCGTGTGCAGGAATCGAAACACCTGGTCGACGTCGCTGTGTTCGAGGAGGGACGTTACGGAATCGAAACAGAGGACGGAGCGGCCACGGGTGGCTCGCCAGTCGTCGAGAGCCTCGCTCACGGCGATTCCGATGTCGGTCAGGGCCGCGGGTGAGGGCACAGGACGGACGTCAACCGAGACGTCGGCCGGCGCGTCGACGTCCCGTCGTTCCGCTTCGACGCTCCGTTCGTCGATGAGAACGAGCACGCGGTCCGGAGGCGTATCGGCCACGTGGCGGTGGGCGTCGAGAAACTCCGCGGGCGTCCGGGTGAACGTCACGCCGAGCAGGTTCGCGTGCCCCGGCGAGCCGGCGAGTCGCGAACAGCCACACGTCTCGCTCCCGGCGTTGAACAGGAGTACGCTCCCCGAATCGGAACGCGCGTGGTCGGATGCGGGCATACGCTCCTCTGCGAGTACTGCGGGGAAAGTTAATCAGGCGTTAGCGTCCCCCGTGGAGCAGCTAAACGCACGGAATCGGAGCATCTGTAAGGACGAACGTCGAAAGCAGTCCGATGACGCGTCCGAAGGAAGGGGAGACACACGCCGTCGAGCGGACGTTCACTCGCGAAGACGTTCGGGCCTTCGGGGAGGTGTCGAACGACACCCAGTCCATTCACACCGACCCCGACGAGGAGGGTCGGCTGGTCGTCCACGGACTGCTCACGGCGACGCTGCCGACGGAGATCGGGGGCGACCTCGACGTCCTCGCTCGACGGATGGAGTTCGAGTTCCACCGACCGGTCTACACCGGAGATACCGTCACCTGTACGTGGACGAATCGGCACGTCGAAGAACGCGACGACCGATTCGAACTGGAGGTCGACGTGGCGTGCCGCCGCGACGACGAACGGGTGATGACCGGGACGATAGCGGGATTGGTGTGGAAGTGACGGCGACTCCGAGCGTGGATTCGGGCGGGTTCGAACCCCTCCATCAACCTCGCTCCGCTCGGTTGCCGCAAGGTTCGAACCGCCTTCGGAGAGTCGAACACGACTCGCTGTCGCTCGTCGGTTCGAGTGGGCTCGGGCGGGTTCGAACCGAAGAAAGACTCACCGCGTTCGTCTTTCAGGGTTCGACCCGTCCTCGGAGAATCGAACACGACTCGCTGTCGCTCGTCGGTTCGAGTGGGCTCGGGCGGGTTCGAACCGCCGACTTCGGCCTTGTAAAGGCCGCGTCATAACCAGCTAGACCACGAGCCCGTGGCCGGACCTTGCCGCTACGGCCGAATAACCGTTTCCCATTCGCCCCGCTCTCGGAACGCTTACCCACCGCCGTCACCAGTCACCGACATGGTCTCGCGTGCGGGCCTCGTCGCCGCCGTCTGTCTCCTCCTCCTGAGTGGCTGTGCCGCCTTCCAGCCCGGCACGCCCCCGACGAACGGGTCGCCGGCGGCGGCCGCCACCGACGGAACGACGGCGACTCCGGCGGACGGCTACGAGCGGACGACGGTGACGTTCGTCGACGAGAACGGGACGGAACTCGCCACCGTCCGAGTTCGCATCGCCGACACGACGATAAAACGCTACATCGGCCTGAGCAACACCGAGTCACTGGACGCCGGCGAGGGGATGCTGTTCGTCCACGAGTCGGAAGGCACCCACGCCTACGTCATGCGGAAGATGGACTTCCCGCTCGACATCGTCTTCGTCGACGCGAGCGGCACCGTCACCACCGTCCATCACGCGCCGTTGCCGTCGGGGGAGGGCGACCTGAAACGCTACCGGGGACGAGGGAAGTACGTCGTCGAAGTGCCGATGGGCTACGCGAACGAGACGGGCATCTCGGCAGGCGACCGGATGGTCATCGGCGAACGTTGACCTCCTCTCACGGCGTTCGCCTCGACTACTGGAGTCACCGAAAACCCCACCCGTCTCGACGACGAACGTCACGCATGGGCGACCCGATTGACGCGCTCTCCGACCTGGAGGGGTGGCGGGCGGAGGGCTTCGCCGCGCGCGTCCACTACCGCGGTGCCGACGACGGCTACGCCATCGAGTTCTACGAACCGAGTGACTGCGTCCTCTACTGGAAGGTGAAGGGGGACGGCGAGACGGCGGTACCCGTCTCCCGCGACGTGGTTCCCGACCCGCTCCGGACGCGAATCCGCGAGGATTTGAGCGAGGCCGGCGTCGACCCCGACGCCGAGTCACACAGGCTGTAGGCGTCCGCCGGCCGGGTCTCACGAATCGCCAGCCGGACCTGCCGCCACCCGCGGGAGTACGGCGACGAAGACGCTCCCCTGCGGGTCGTTGTCCTCGACCCAGACGTCGCCACCGTATCGCGTGATTAGCGTCCGGACGAGGTAGAGACCGAAGCCACGCTCCGCGTCGGTCTTCGTGCGGAAAATCTCCGCTTTCCGGTCGTCGGCGACGCCGGGCCCGTCGTCCGCGACGTCGATTCTGACCGTGTCGCTCCGCACGTCGACCGTGACGTCGACGTGGGGCGTCTCCGAATCGTTGTGTTCGATGGCGTTCGCCAGCAGATTCTGGATGACGTGTGCGAGTGCGTCGTTCGCCCGGACGCGGACTCCCGTCGGGACGTCGGCAGTGACGGCAGCGTGAGGGTAGGTGCGGCGGATCACCTCGATACGCTGGTCGAGGACGGCAGAGAGGTCGACCGCGTCGAGCGAGCCGTCGTCCGTGAACGCGCGGGCGGCGGGTTGCAGCGTGCGGACGAGGGTTGCGAGGTCCTCGCTCTGGGCGACAATCGCGTCGAGTCGCCCCATCTCGGAATCGGGAACGGCGTCGTCGAGCTGGGTCGCGTAGCCGTGGATGACGTTCGTCCCGTTCAGGAGTTCGTGGCGCAGGAGCCGATTCAGGAAGGCGAGCGCGTCCCTGGCCCGGCGCGCGTCCGCCGCCTGGTGGTCGGCACGAACCGTGTTCAGCCCGATGAGGTAGCCCGCCAGTCCACCGGCGGCGCTACTCACGATCACGTCGAGGAGCGGCTCGGCGACCACGCGTCCCTCGGCGAGACGGATGGCGATGGTCAGCACGGACACGGAGACGAGGAACGCGCTCCCGCCGAGGGACCAGCCGACGACTCGCCAGAGTTCCGCGGGCTGGAGTTCGCTGTCCCGAAGGCGCAGGCCGGCAGAGACGAGGCCACCGGCCAACCCAATCGAGAGGCTCGCGGCGACGAGGGGTAACCAGACGGAGCCGAGGGCTCGAACTTCGCGGGCCAGGTGATACAGCGCGACGCCGATGAGGAGACAGCCGACGCCAACGACGACCCACGGAGCGAGCCAGGGAGGAGCTGTTCTCATCGAGAAGCGGGCCATGGGACACGTCGAAGAGGACTCTGGAAAAAGGTGATGCGTGTCGACCGACCTTCGTTCCGAGACAGGCTTTTGCCTGCGGGCTCCCGAGAGGGGACGATGGAGGTCCCCGCGGACGAAGACGACCCCTTCGAAGCGCAACGAGAGCGGACGGCGAACCCGATGGGCCGCCTCTTCGCGGAGTACGGCCGCGACTACGCGCCGCAGTTCGCCGTCGGTGTCGCGGCGAGCATCGTCGCCCGCATCCTCGACCTGCTCCCGCCGCTCCTGCTCGGCGTCGCCATCGACGCAATCTTCCTCCGGAACAGCGCGTTCGACCTGCCGCTGGTGCCCCGGTCGTGGCTCCCGACCGACCCGACCGCCCAGTTCTGGATGGTCGTCGGCATCGTCCTTTTCGCGTTCGTCGGCGGCGCGCTCTTCCACTGGGTCCGCAACTGGGGGTGGAACGCCTTCGCTCAGCACATCCAGCACGCGATCCGTACCGACACCTACGACCGGATGCAGCGACTCGACATGGACTTCTTCGCCGACAAGCAGACGGGCGAGATGATGTCCGTCCTCTCGAACGACGTCAACCGCCTCGAACGCTTCCTCAACGAGGGGATGAACGCCACGTTCCGCCTGGGCGTGATGGTCGTCGGCATCGCCGGCATCCTGCTCTGGTTGAACTGGCAACTCGCCCTCGTCGCCCTCCTGCCGGTCCCGCTCATCGCCGTCTTCACCTACTACTTCGTCCGGGCGATTCAGCCCAAATACGCCGAGGTGCGCGCCGCGGTGGGACAGGTCAACTCCCGCCTCGAGAACAACCTCGGCGGCATCCAGGTCATCAAGACGAGCAACGCCGAAGGATACGAGGCCGACCGCGTCGACGACGCCTCGCTCGACTACTTCGACGCCAACTGGGACGCCATCGAGACGCGCATCACCTTCTTCCCCGGCCTGCGCGCCCTCTCGGGCATCGGTTTCACGATAACGTTCGTCGTCGGCGGCCTCTGGGTGTTCACCGGCGAAGCCCCCCTCTTTTTCACCGGTGACCTCCAGCCCGGCAAGTTCGTCGCGTTCGTCCTCTACACCCAGCGGTTCATCTGGCCCGTGGCGCAGTTCGGGCAGATAATCAACATGTACCAGCGCGCCTACGCCTCCAGCGCCCGCATCTTCGGGCTGATGGACGAACCCGGGCGCATCGACGAACGGACGGACGCTCCCGAGTTGGCAGTCACTGACGGGCGCGTCGAGTACGACGACGTGACCTTCGGCTACGACGACGACCCGGTTTTAGCGGACGTCTCTTTCTCCGTCGGCGGCGGCGAGACGCTGGCGCTCGTCGGTCCCACCGGCGCGGGGAAGTCGACGGCGCTGAAACTCCTCCTCCGGATGTACGACGTCGACGAGGGGGCCGTTCGAATCGACGGGCAGGACGTCCGCGACGTGAGCATCGCCAGCCTCCGCCGGGCCATCGGCTACGTCGGCCAGGAGACGTTCATGTTCTACGGGTCGGTCCGCGAGAACGTCGCCTACGGGACGTTCGACGCGAGCGACGAGGACGTGCGCGAGGCCGCCAAGGCCGCGAAAGCCCACGAGTTCGTCACCAATCTCCCCGACGGCTACGACACCATGGTCGGCGAGCGCGGGGTCAAACTCTCGGGCGGCCAGCGCCAGCGACTCGCCCTCGCCCGCGCCGTCCTCAAGGACCCCGAGATACTCGTCCTCGACGAGGCGACGTCGGACGTCGACACCGAGACGGAGATGCTCATCCAGCGCAGTCTCGACCGCCTCACCGAGGACCGGACGACGTTCGCCATCGCCCACCGCCTCTCGACCATCAAGGACGCGGACCAGATCGTCGTCCTCGACGAGGGGCGGGTCGCCGAACGCGGCACGCACGAGGAACTGCTCGCGGCGGACGGCCTCTACGCCAACCTCTGGGGCGTGCAGGCGGGGGAAATCGACGACCTGCCCGCGGAGTTCGTCGAACGGGCGAATCGCCGGCAGGCCCAGACCGACGCCGACGACGACTAGCGAGCGGACAGGTGTTCGCGAGTCGGCAGGGTTACCTCCCGCCGGACCCCACACCGCGTATGGTCCACCTCTCGGACGCGGCGTGGCCGGACCTCCGGGACGCCGAGACGAACCTCGCCGTCGTGCCCGTGGGCAGCACCGAACAGCACGGGCCGCACGCACCGCTCCGTACCGACGCCGTCAACGCCGAAGTCGTCGCCGAGGCGGGCGTCGAGCGAACGGACGAGGACGTCGTCGTCGCGCCCACCGTCCCGGTCGGCGTCTCGGCGGAACACCGCCACTTCGCGGGCACCCTCTGGGTGTCGCCCGACACGTTCCGGTCGTACGTCCGCGAGGTGGTCGAGAGCCTCGCCACCCACGGCTTCGACCGGGTCGTCCTCGTCAACGGCCACGGCGGCAACGTCGACGCCCTCCGCGAACTCTCCGCGGCCGTCTCGCGGTCGGGCGTGGCCTTCGTCGTCCCGTTCACGTGGTTCGACGCCGTCGGCGAACACCGGGGCGACATGGGCCACGCCGGACCGCTGGAGACGGCGCTGTTGCGGGCGGCACGCCCCGAACTCGTGCGCGAGGACCGCATCGAGTCGGCACGCGAGGGGGCGGCCGACCGCTGGGGCGACTGGGTCGAGGGAGTGAACCTCGCCTACGACAGCGCGGAGTTCTCCGAGAACGGCGTCGTCGGCGACCCGGAGGCGGGCGACGCCGAACTGGGCGAGGAGCTACTGGACCGGGCGGCCGCGTCGCTCTCGGCGTTGCTCGCGGCCGTCGCGGAACGGGAACAGTTCGAACCGCGGCGGTGAACGGGCGGGCTTTCGCCTCGCTACCGCCGTAAGCTACTCGTCTTCGCCGTCGTCGGCTTCGAGGTCCTGGAGCGTCCCCCGGAGTTCGGGAATCGTGTTCGTCAGGTCGCCGACGCGGCCCTCGGCCTCGTGGATGGACGCGACGACCGACTGGAGGTCCTCGATGGCCGCCGCCAGGTCGTCGGCGTCCTCGAAGGCGTCGGCGCGTTCGCCCATCGTGTACCACTTCTTGGCCTGCCGGAGGTGGTCCTCGGCCTCGCCGACGTCGAGGGCGGACCGGAGGCCGTTCAGCACGCCGAGGACGTTGTCGGCGTCCGTCTCCCAGACGTCCGCCGACGACGGGAGTTCCGCCCGCGCCTGTTCGAGGTGCGATTCGACGTCGTCTCGCATCTCAGCCGCCGCTTCTCCGAAGAGGTCGTCGTCTTCGAGCGTCGTCTGGCTCATACGTCTGCTTTGCCGCCGTGTGATTTAAACGCACGCCCGAAAGCGGAAGTGAAATCCGGTTCGAGCAACGTTCAGTCCTCGATTTCGACCAGTTTCATCAGCGGGTAGCCGTCCTCCATCTCCATGCGCGTGCGGACGACGACGCCCCCGTAGTCGATTCGCATCTCGACGTCCATGAACCGGCCCGTGAGTTCGGTGTAGCCGTGGTCGGTGGCGGCCGCGAGTGCGTCGTCGTCGACCTCGACCGTGACCGCCTCGCAGTACGGTTGGTTCTCGATGGCCTCGGCCATCGCGGTTTCGAGACTGCGGGCGCTCTCGGGGCTGACGGGCGTGCCCGCGAACTGGTGATAGAGCGCGCCGAACTTGATGCCGGCCTCGAAGCAGGCCTGCTGGGCGTCGGTGACCATACGCGAGCGTGGAACGCGGGCGAGTAAGGCGTGTCGGGTGACGGCGAGCGCGAGAGACGACTACGCGTCGGAGAGCACGCGGTCCCACAGCGACGGCAAGCCCTCGATTCGTGCCCACCCGTCGGCCTCGTCGACGTCGGCGTCGACGACGGTGAGGTCCTCGAAGTAGTCGTCGAGGACGGCCTCCCGCTCCATCGCCAGCGGGGGCGAGCAGTAGTCCTCCTCGACCCAGACGGCCTCGCCGGCGTCGGCGTCGAATCGCGCGCGCTTCAGGGCGCGGGTCATGGCGCGGCCGAACGGGTCCAGTCGCTCGACGTCGCCGCGCTCGACCCGTTCGTGTAACTCCGCCATCCGGTCGTGCTTCGGCGTCGCGCGGACGAATCGGTAGGCCATGGGAGCGGTACGCACGCTGGGAGGATAAACGTCGCTGTTGGCCGCCTCGCCGGTCGGCAGGACACTGTTCAGACGGGGGCAAGTGGGTTGGGGCACCTCCAAAGCCCCGCCCCGTTTAGTCTCGGACAGTCGGCGGCATTGCCGCCGACAAAACCGAGACACCAGAGGCTTTCGAGGCGTTCTCAGTTCTCCTGGCTTCTCTGAACACTACCCGTGAATGTGTCCACAACGGTTATTTGGCTGGATTCGTTGGGCGTCACTGGAGGCGGAAGCCGTGCCACTCGTCCCGCATCTTCCGTCCGACGAATCCGAAGACGAGGACGCACCCGACCTCGACGAAGTCGTCGACCGGATTCTGAACGGCGGCGACGGACCGACGCCGATTGGTGCGTGAATCGCCCGCAAACCGTCGTCCTCGACGGACGACGGGTCGTTTCTCTCCCCGAGTTGGCGAACGTACCGTCGAGGCCGTTAGTAGGGCGGGAGCCGTGTGCGAGGGGGATACACGACCCGAATGTACGAATCGAACGCGCCGCAGTGGCTCCACCGGCCGACCGCGAGACGGGGCAAGCGTGGCTTCACGCTGCACAGTTCGCCGGGAGCTTTTCGGTCCCAGCGGCGCGTCCGTCTCCCGATGTCGTCGTCACTCGACTGGCTTCGAACCCGCCTGATAGTGATTACTGTAAGTCATTACCGGTGGTTCGCTGAACCGTCTCGGCGAACCACCGGTAAACAGTTACAGTAATCACTATGAAGCGTGCGGGAATTACCGTCGGCATCGCCCTGCTGTTTGTCTTCGGACTGGGAATGTAGGTCCGCTCGCATCCGCACTGCGGCATCGTCGGCCAATCGCCGTCCGGACCGTCCGGTCGAGAGTCAAGCCGGGGCGTGCTTGCGTCGGGAGTGTGACCACCGGACGATGGGACGACGCGCTCGCCTGCGGACGCTCGCAGTCGCCCTCGGCGTCGGCGCGGGAGCAATCGGCCTCGCACACGGCCGCGTTCCCGACGACGTACCGTTCTCGCCGGTGGTCGCCCGGGGCCGCGTCGGTGCCGACTTCGTCGAGCGCACGGGGCTGGCGGTCGAGGGAACGGTCCGCGGCGAGATGGACGACCTCTCGGCCTACGCGAGACCGGGGTTCGACCCCGGCGACGTGCGAGCACTCGTCCGCCACGTCGACGGTGCGACTCGCGACGACGACACGGTGCTCGCCCGCCACGCGATGTGGGCGCTCGGCCGGCGCTTTCTCACCGTCGACTACGTCGCCGGGCGAGGTTCTTTAAGTATCTCTCGTCACAACGGAAAGATATAGAGGGAGTTCGTGGGCGGTTTTCTTCGACGTCGTCGGTCGCTACAGTCAAGTACGCCAGGCGACAGTACCGACGTATGGCCGAATACTACGTCACGAACGACGGACGACGGGTCGAAGGGCCGTTCGAGACGCACGCCGAGGCCAAACGGGTCGCCGCCGACCGGAACACGCACGACGTCGGCACGCACTACACCGTGACGAAAGTCGAGTGAGCGGAGCCGACCCGGGGTCGAGTACCCCGTCCCGCGTTCGTTTAAGTCATTCTCGTCACAACGGGGAGAGATAGAGGGAGTTTCTCGCGGCACCAGTTCGCTTCGAGCGCTCACGTCGTCGGGGCGGAGGTCCCATCCGGGAGCCGAAGGTTGAACTACGGCGAGCGACGAGTCCGTAGCGAATGACCGACCGCGGAACCACGTCTCACTCGCGACCGCCCTCGTCGACGGATTCGGCGGAGCGGGGCGCTCGCCTCGACTTCCGCCCCGGTTCGGGCGCGCTCGCGCGGTCCGCGGCCAATCGCGACGTCCACACGCGTCGCTGGGGGGTCGTCTCGCCCGCGGCGACGCTCATCGGCCGCGCCGAGTCGCCGTCCGCGGACGTCTCCGAGACGGTGCGTCAGTTACACGACGAACGCCACGCCGCGATGGCGGGCCACGGCGAGCGGATGCACCGCCTCGACAAGCTCCGCATCACCCACGCGCTGTGCAGTCGCCTGTCGCTGACGCCGTGGCAACGGGACCGCGCGCTCGGCGTCGTCCGCGACCTGAACCTCTCGGCGTTCGGCAGCCAGCGCGCCATCGAGAAGGTGGCGCTGGTCGCCATCCGCTACGTCGTCGACGGCGACCGGAAGCGACGGCTCGGTCTGCACGACACCGAGTGGGTGAGCGACCGCTCGCCCGAGGAGTTGCAGTCGCTGTACGACCGCTTCGACTCCATCAAGGACGAGCCCGCCTTCGAGGAACTCCTGGACGCCCACGACCTCGACAAGACGAGCCTGAACCGCCTCGGTCGGACGCTCCGCGACGAGGTCGAATCGCGGGGCGTCGGGGAAGCCGCCCTCGGCCGGAACCCGTACCGGGACCCGAACCTGCCCGACGTTCGTGACCGCGAGCGAACGACCGAATCGACCGAGTGACGCGACGAGCGGGGAGCGGTCGGACCAGACCGTCGAACCCCGTGAATTTAGTAGCCGGCGGCGAACGGACCGCGTATGCCCTCCACGCGCGCCGCCCGACTGAGTGACTGGCTCACCGCACCGCGAAACGTCGCCGTCTTCACCGCCATTCTCGTCGCCGTCCCGACGTCGTACGCCTTCGCGTCGACGGTCGGTGGCGGCGGCGACTTCCTCCTCCTGTTGACCCTCGCCGTCGGCGTCCCGCAGGCGTACGTCGAGTACTGGCCCGTCGACGAGAGCGCGTGGCGGGCCGCCGCGTGGGTCGTCGTCGCCTGTGCGGTGGCGACAGCGGGATTCGTCGCCGTCTTCCTCGCGGGACGACGACTCGCGTCGCTCTCGCCGTTGTACGCGAGCGTCGCCGCGTTCCTCGTCGTCGACGTCGGAGGCCTCGCGGCGCTCTCGTGGCGACGGCGGTGAGTCGGCCACTTCACCGCCGTCCTCGGATACGGGCTGACGGTGTTCGGCCTCGCGATGGGCGTCTGGCTGGCCCGGGACGCCGGCCGGTGACCGTCAGCTCAGGAACAGTCGCCGGTCGGCGCGCTCGTGTTCGGCGGCGCGGACGTCTATCAGCGGCGCGAACGGCGTCATCTCGTCGAGCGAGCGGTCGGCGCTGGCGTCGACGGCGTCGACCATCGCGGGCTGGCAGTCGACGACGACCCGCTGGGCGTCGGTGTGGCCGAGCGAGGCCAGTCGCTGGGCGGCACCGACGAGGTTCGTGACGAACTCCTGGCAGGCCACCAGGCAGGCCGTGCGCTCGTCGACGCTCCCGTTCACGAGGCCGTTCATCCCGTGGGCGACGCGCTTGCCGCCCAGGGCCACCAGTTCGATGGTCTTCTCGTCGCCCGGTTCGAACCTGACCGCGGTGCCTGCGGGGACGTTCAGGCGCATCCCGAACGCCGCCTCGCGGTCGAACGAGAGGGCGGCGTTGGCCTCGAAGAAGTGAAAGTGCGACCCGACCTGGACGGGCCGGTCGCCGGCGTTGCCGACGCGGACCTCGGTCGTCTCGCGCCCCTCGTTTATCGTCACCGTACCGTCGGCCGGCCTGACTTCGCCGGGAACGAGATCTTCGCTCACGTCTCAACCTCCGTCGCGGACGAATCACGCCCGTCGTCGAGCGCGATTGTACTATCGTACATTATATCGACCACTATCGAAGCAGATGGGGTAAATATATGGTACGCGGACAATACTTGCCCGCCGACGAACGGATTAACCCCCAGGACGTAAACCGATGACAACAGCGTACTCGACGTCGACGACGGTGGAGACGGGCGTGGCGAATCGACCAGCGAACCGACTGTGGAGGGAGCGATGACCCCGGCGCTCGTCGCCGCGCTGGTGACCGCGGGAGTCCTCGGCGTGACGCACGCCGTCGAACCGGACCACGTCGCCGGCATCGCGTCGTTGACGGGGCGGTACGAGGACTCCCGGCTCTCGGCGCTGGTCGGCGCGTGTTTCAGCCTCGGCCACGTCGCCCTCGTCGTCGGGTGGCTCGGCGTCGGCTATCTCCTCCTCCACCGGACCGACTACCCGGCCATCTTCGAGACGGTCGGCCGAGTCGGCGTCGCCGTCTCGCTGGGCGTTCTCGGGACGGTGCTCGCGTTCGGCGGCCTCCGTCGACTCCGCTACGCGCACAGCCACGAACACACCCACGACGGGACGCGCCACAGCCACGCCCACGCGCACCTGCCGTGGTTCGGAAGCGACGACGGTGGCGCCCACGCCGACGGCGTCGCCCGCCCCGAACACAGCCACGACCACACGCTCCGTGCCTACCTGAAGACGGGCGTCGTCGGCGCGCTCTTTACGCTCTCGCCGCCGATATCGATGATTACGTTCGCGGCGACGCTGTTTCCGACGGCCGGCCCGAGCGTGGTCGTCCTCGCGGTCGTCGCCTACGCCGTCGCCATCACCGCGACGATGAGCGTGCTGGGTGCGGGCGTGGGCGCACTCTTCGGGAAGGTGAGCGAGACCAACGTCCGGGTCTACGGCGGTGCGCAGGTACTCGCCGGAGCGGTCGTCGTCGCCATGGCGGTGTCGATGGTCGCCGACTCGCTGGTGGGACCGTAGCCCGCCGCGTCGCCGGGCTAACTTCGAGGAGCCAGTAACGGACCCGTCGTCACGCTCCTGTTCGTGAGAGGCGTGGCAATCATCCCAGCGTCGGGTGGCCCGTGTCGCGACTGATGAGCGACGTGTGCGGGACTAGAAATCGGCTGGCGACCGCACTATAGACGCGACCATAGTCGGAGTCGGCCCCGGATGTAGCGGAGCAATCGTCCGCCACACCCGCGAAACCGCGTTGCGCGCGCTTCGGTTCGGAGTACGGTGGACCGTCGCCACGCTCTCTACCGTGACTTCGACGACCGTACTCAGCCTCGATTCCCGGTCACGCTCCATCGAACGCGTCGACCGTCTCCGGGGGAAGACTCCCTCGCGAAAAGATGGTAATGACGTCACCGGGTTCGACCACCGTCTTCCCTTTCGGTGTGAGTATCGTGTCACCGCGCTCGATGCCGACGACCAGTACGTCGTCGCCGAGGATGCCCTCCTCGTCGGCCTCGGCGAGGGTCAACTCGGCGATTCGCGACTCTTCGGTGACGGTGAATTCGACGACTTCGGCCCCGCCGGAGAGGCTAACGAAGTCGGCGAGCGTCGGTCGGTCGCGTTCGCCCTCGGGGCCGAACGGGTGATACGGATGGGTGTACTCGCGGCGAATCAGGTCTTCCTCGTCGATGTCGGCCCCGAGTTCCGTGAGGGCCTTCCCGATGCGAGTGAGGTCGTCGGTGTTGTCGCCAATCGCCATCACGTGCAGATTCCGCGTCCCGGACAGCAGCTCGCGGACGTTGACGACGCCCGGTATTTCGAGCGCTTGCTTCGCCACGCGTTCGCGTTCCGTGACCGGGACGGTACACTTGAACAGGTCCGTAATCCGGTCGTCGACGCGTTCGTAGTCGACGTGTGCGTGGTATCCCGTGATGATGCCGTAGTTCTCCAGCTGGCGGATTCGGTTGCGGATGGTTCCGGGCGAAACGTCCACCTCGTCGGCGATCTCCGGCGCGGACGTGTCGCGCGCGTCGGCGACGAGATGGTAGAGAATCCGACGGTCGATCTCGTCGAGTCGATACTCCATGCCCCTACTCGCGACGGGACCGACAAAAGAACTCCCTCTGAGTCCGCTCATTGACAACTATCAAGGATGAATTGGGGTTAGAGTAGAATCACACGCGTGAAATTGCTTAATCGGTAGAATCAGAGGTATATTTATATGCGTTCCACACTACCTCGAAACATGAATCGCGAAGTCGACCCCATACACCGTCTTTCGAAGTTGCCGCTTAGACCGACGCACGTGGCGAGTCGAACGCACTCGTTCTGAAAACGCTAGCTCTATCACCTATGTACGTCATCATCGTCGGTGCCGGAGATATCGGTACGCCCCTCATCGCGCAGGCGACAGCGGACCGCAACGAGGTCGTCGTCGTCGAGCGGAACGAAACGGCCGCCGAACGGGTCGCCCAGCAGTTCGATTGCCTGGCTATCAACGCGGATGCCACGTCCGCCGAGACGTTAGACGAAGCCGGGGCTCAGCGCGCTGACGCCATCATCAGTACGACGGAGTCGGACGCCACCAACATCATGACGATGCTGTTGGCCGACGACATCGGTATTCCCTCGCGGGTATCGGTCGTGCACAACAGCGAACACAAACCGTTGTTCCGTCGCGCGGGCGTGAACGTCATCGAGAACCCCCAGCAACTCATCGCCGACTACCTCTATCGGGCGGTTCAGCGCCCGTCCATCAAGGACGTCCTTCACCTGGCAGGAAACGCCGAAATCTTCGAAATCACCGTCACCGAGGGGGCACCGACCGCTGGAACGACGCTTCAGGAAGCCGACCGGAAGGGCTTGCTCGGCGACGACGACGTACTGGTCGTCGCCGTCGAACGCGGCGAGACCGTCATCACCCCGAAAGGCGACACCACGATTCGGTCCGGTGACCTCGTCACCGTGTTCTCGAAGCGTGGTTTCGCACCGGACGTCATCCGACAGTTCGCGCCACAGGAGGGACGAGCATGACCGACGAGACGACGGAACCCATCACCGAACTTCCCGACGGCCTCGTAGAGACGTTGCACGACCTCGACGACGACCAACTCCGGTCGGTGATGGCCTACACGCACCACCTTCTCGTCGAACGCGACGGACACGCTCTCGCCGACGAGATCGCCGCCGGACCGGGCGAAGAGCTCGTCCGCGTCACGGAGCGCGAAGGCTACGTCGAAGTCGTGAAGCGGGAACCCTGTGGGGAGGGATGTCCCGACTGTCCACACGGGCCGTACCTGTATCACGTGTATGCGGAATCGCACCCGGACGGGTCCGAGAGGCTGCGGTGGGTCCTCCTCGGACAGGTGGACGAGAAAGCCGCGAGCGAGGGAGAGTGACGGACGATGACGGACCAACGGGCCGCCGAATCCACGGGCGACTCGGAACAGGTCGAGACCGAACTCTCCCGAGACATGTCGCTGTTCGACATCACGTTCATCGGCGTCGGGGCGATGATCGGCGCGGGCGTCTTCGCGCTCACCGGCTTCGCGGCGGGCATCGCGGGGCCTTCACTCACCGTCGCGTTCATTTTGAACGGCTTCGTCGCGCTGTTCACCGCCGTCTCCTACGCCGAACTCGGTGCCGCGTTCCCCGAAGCAGGCGGTGGCTACCTCTGGGTGAAAGAAGCGCTCGTCGACCCGAACGGCTTCTACGCCGGGTGGATGAGCTGGTTCGCCCACGCAGTCGCCTGTTCGCTCTACGCCGTCACGTTCGGTGTGTTCCTCGTCGAACTGGTCATCTTCGGCACGGGGCTCCAGCACGGATTCGAACTGGCCGGCTTCGTGACGCCGTTGCTGGCCGAGAAGGGACTGGCGACGCTGATGGTTCTCGCGTTCGCCTACATCAACTACCGCGGGGCCGAAGAAACGGGGAAAGCGGGCGTCGTCGTCACCGGTATCAAGGTCGTCATTCTCGGTGTCTTCGTCGCCTTCGGCGTGCTCGCGACGCTCCGGACGCCCAACTGGACGGCGAAATTCTTCGCGAGTCCCGGCTTCGCCCCGAACGGGATTTTCGGCATCGTCGGTGCGATGGGCTTCACCTACATCGCCTTCGAGGGCTACGAAATCATCGTTCAGAGCGGGGAAGAGGTCGTGGACCCGGGAACGAACGTCCCGAAGGCCGTCTTCTACTCGCTGGCCATCGTCGTCCCCATCTACGTCCTCGTGTCCTTTGCGGCACTCGGCGGCATCGTGCCGACGCCCGAACTCATCGCGCGGGCGACGGGGGTCAGTGGGACGCCAGCGACGGTGCCGACGTGGGAGCTGTTGGGTGGACTCGGTGAACTCGGCATCATCGAGGCCGCCGGGCAGTTCGTTCCGTACGGGGCTCCTCTCCTCCTCGTCGCCGGGTTGACGGCGACGATGAGTGCGCTCAACGCGACGGTCTACTCGTCGTCCCGCGTCTCGTTCGCGATGGGGCGTGACCGCGTTCTCCCCGAGGCGTTCAGCGACGTCCATCCCGACAAGCGGACGCCACACTGGGCCATCTTCGTCTCGGCCGTGCTCATCGTGTTGATGGCGCTCCTGTTGCCCATCGAGAGCGTCGCCGCCTCGGCGGACATCATGTTCATCCTGCTGTTCATTCAGGTGAACTGGACGGTCATCAAGATGCGAAAGACCCACCCGGACCTCCCGCGGACCTACGAGGTCCCGTTCATGCCGTGGCCGCCGATTATCGGCATCGTTCTCCAGTTTTTACTGACCCCGTTCCTGCTCCTGGAGCTCGGCCTCCAGCCCGGCGTCGGCCCCGGGTCGGAGGGCTTCGTTGCGCTGGTCACCACCGCCGTCTGGATGGCACTCGGTCTCGTCGTCTACTACGGGTACTCCGAGAAAAAAGAAGCCGAGAAACTCGAGGAGGAAGCCCCGACGCTGGTCCACGAGGCCCCCGCCGACCGTCGCGAATCGAGGCTCCTCGTCCCGATTGCGAACCCCGATAGCGTGGAACAGTTGATGCGGACGGCCCTCGACATCGCCCAGGACCGTAACGCGGAAATCGAAGTCGTGAGCGTCGTCACGGTGCCCCAGCAGACCCCGCTATCCGAGGGCCGGCAGTTCATCGAGCACGAGCGAGCGATAATCGACGAAGCGGTCGAATTCGCAGCGGGCTCTGCGGTCCCCGTCAGCGGGAAGATTCGTATCGGCCACGACGTGGCGAAAGCCATTCTGAACACGGTCGAACAGGACGAGGCCGACCTCGTTCTCATGGGGTGGCGTGGACAGGGCCGTCGGACGGACTTCGTCCTCGGGAGCAACGTCGACGAGGTAGTCACGAACGCCCAGTGTGACGTCCTCGTCGAGCGAATCGGTCCGACCGAGAGCGTCGAATCCATTCTGCTCCCGACCGCGGGTGGGCCACACGCGGAACTCGCCGCCGAGGTGAGTCGAGCGATTGCTCGGACGACCGGAGCGGACGTCGAAGTGGTCCACGTCATCGACCCCGGAGCGAGCGAGAGCGAACGCGAGGAAGCCAGCGAGAAAATCGAGCGCACTGCCGAGACTGTACAGGACGGGGTGAGCGTCACGACAGCGTTGCTCGAAGGACGAAGCGTCGTCGAGACGATTCTCGACCGGAGTGAGGACCACGGACTGGTGATTATCGGTGCGACGCGAGAGGGCCTGCTTCAGCAACTCGTGTTCGGTGCTATCCCCGAGAAAGTCGCTCGGCGGGCGACGAAGACCGTCATCATGACGAAACGCCACCTCGGGATTACCTCGCGCCTGAAGCGACTGTTCCGGTGGACGTGAACGTGGGCGTTCGCCTCGCTACCGTGTTCGCGATACCGTCGACGCCGACGAGGGAGAGCGATGGCGCTCACGGGGTGCCGAATTCTGCGCTCACTCGTTGGCTCCGCTCGTTTACCTCCCGTCCCCTGATTCAAATCCTCAGTCCCGGGTCTGGCTCGTCACGTCCGTCCCTCGCGAAAACCATGGGCCCTGCCGGATTTGAACCAACGACCACTCGGTTATGAGCCGAGCGCTCTAACCAGACTGAGCTAAGGGCCCTCGACGTCCCCTACCGCGGGCGCGCCCTTTAGCATTGCTCCTTTCGGTCGGAGGCTCCGAACTGACTCCCCCGACTGCAGGGAGTTGGCGAGGAGTCGTCGCGGAGAAACGCCATCGCAGAACCGAGTTCTGTGAGTCGCCAGCAGCAATTGGACGCCGTCGCCAGGACTCGAACCTGGGACCACCTCGTTAACAGCGAGGCGCTCTACCAGCTGAGCTACGACGGCCCGTCGTTCGCATCCGTTCGTAGAGGGAGTTATTTGATAGGGCTTTCGTTTTTCCGCCGACGGGACGCTGACACCGACATTCTTTCGCCGCGTCGTCCCCAGTTGCGACCATGAGCGACCTCGACAGCGTCGTGGCGGCGGTCCGCGAACGGGTGACGCCGGACGCGGACGAGCGCGAACGACTGAACGCCGCCGCCGCCGACGTCGTCTCGCGCGTCAGCGACGCCGTCGCCGACCTGCCGGTCGACGCGGACGTCCTCCAGGTCGGGAGCACCGCCCGCGGGACCTGGCTCCCCGAGGACCGCGACATCGACGTGTTCGTGCGTTTCCCTGCCGACACCGACCGCGAGACGCTGGAAGCCTACGGGCTGCAGGTCGGGCGTGCCGCCCTCCCGGACCCCCGCGAGGAGTTCGCCGAGCACCCCTACGTGACCGGGACCTACGAGGGCTACGACGTCGACATCGTGCCCTGCTACGACGTCGGGTCGGCGACGGACATCCAGTCGGCAGTCGACCGAACGCCGTTCCACAACGCGTATCTCCGCGACCGGCTCGACGACGACCTCGCGGCCGACGTGCGCCTGTTCAAGCAGTTCCTCACCGGCGTCGGGGCCTACGGGAGCGACCTGCGGACCCGCGGCTTCTCCGGCTATCTCACCGAACTGCTCGTCCTCGAATACGGCGGCTTCGTCCCGCTGCTGGAGGCGGCGGCCGACTGGCAGCCCCCCGTCAGCTTCGATCCCGAAGGGCACGGAACGAAGTCGTTCGACGACCCGCTGGTCGTCGTCGACCCGACGGACCCCACGCGAAACGTCGCCGCCGTCTGCTCGGCGGAGAACGTCGCCCGCCTCCAGCACTACGCCCGCGAACTCCTCGCCGACCCCCGGGAGTCGCTGTTCGCGCCCGACGACCCCGCTTCGCTCTCGCCCGCGGGCGTCCGCGACCACCTCGACCGGCGCGGCACCACCCCCGTCGCCGTCGTCTTCGAGACGCCGGACCTCGTCGACGACCAGCTCTACCCGCAGCTCCGACGCTCACTGAACGGCGTCGCGGACGAACTCGACCGCCGCGGATTCGAGCCGGTTCGAACGGCGACGTTCGCCGACTCTCGGGCCGTGTTGCTCGTCGAGTTGGCCGTCGACGACCTGCCGGCGATACGGCGACACGAGGGGCCGCCCGTGAACGTCCGACGACACGCGGCGGGGTTCTACGACACCTACGCCGACGCCGACGTCTACGGACCCTTCCTCGACGGCGACCGGTACGTGGTCGAACGCGACCGCGAGTTCACGACGCCCCGGGCGTTGCTGGAGAGCGACGCCATCTTCGACGTCGCCCTCGGTGCACACGTCGAGTCGGCACTGGAGGAGGCGTACGACGTGCTCGTCGGCGAATCGGTGGCGGCGCTGGCCGAGGAGTTCGGCCGCGAACTCGGGCGTTACTTCGACCCGAGGCCGTGAAGCGTGCGGACCTTGTGGACCAGGCTCTCCGTCGTCTCGTTGGGCTCCTCGTCGTCCTCGACGGGGGCGCGGCCGTCGAACGTCTCGTGAACCATCGCCACGCCCTCGGAGAGCGTATCGAGGCCGTACCCTCCTTCGAGGACGAACGCGAGGGCGGCGTCCGTCTCGTCGCAAATCGTCCGCACGCGGTCGGTCAGCAGGGCGTACCCCTCCGTCGAGACGCGCATCCGTGAGATGGGGTCGTGGCGGTGGGCGTCGAAGCCGGCGCTCACGACGAACAGGTCGGGGTCGAACCGCTCGACGGCCGGCGCGATGGCGTCGTCGAAGGTGAGGAGGTAGTCCGCGTCGCCGGCCCCCGCGGTCAGGGGCACGTTCATCGTCGTCCCCTCGCCCGCACCGGAGCCGCGTTCCTCCACGTCACCGGTCCCGGGGTAGAGACCGTCCTCGTGGATAGAGACGTAGAAGACGTCCTCGCGGTCCTCGAAGATGTCCTGCGTGCCGTTCCCGTGGTGGACGTCCCAGTCGAAGATGACCGCCCGGTCGACGTCGTGGTGGTCGATGGCGTGCTGGGCCGCGACGGCGGCGTTGTTGACGAAGCAAAAGCCCATGGCGTTGTCCTCGACGGCGTGGTGGCCCGGCGGGCGACCGATGGCGAAGGGCGTCTCCCGGCCGTCGTCGCCCGCCAGCGCTCGATCGACTGCCCACTGGGCGAGGCCGGCGGCCATCCGCGCCGCGTCCCACGTCCCCTCGCTGGCGACGGTGTCGGGGTCCCAGTTGCCGCCACCGCGGTCACAGAACTCGCGAATCTCCTCGACGTACGCCGGGTCGTGGACGGCGGCTACAGCGTCCTCCGTCGCGGGGTCGGATTCGACGTATTCGACGCCGTGACGGCGAGTGAGTTGCCGGCGAATCGCCCGGAGGCGGTCCGCGGTCTCCGGATGCCGGTCGCCCGTATCGTGTTCCAGACAGGTTTCGCTGTAGCCGAATTTCATCTATTCGAAGAGTGCGAAGTAGGTCTCGATGTCCTCGGCCTGAATCGTCCGTCGGTCGGCGTGACGCGCCAGCTTCGCCGCCGCCGAGGCCACGTTGTCGGCGTAGTCCTCGAGGATGTCGGCCAGCGCGATGCGCGCGTCCATCGAGACGCGATACCGGTCGTCGATGTTCAGGCGGGCGATGCGGTCGACCGGTGCGACGGGGAGTTCGAGCGTCGAGCGGTCGACCACCTGCTCGACGCCGAAGTCGGCGGCCATCAGCGTCTTTCGCCCCTCGGCCGTCGCCCGCTGTGCGGCGTCGACTGCCAGCCCCGCGCCGTGGTTCTCGATCCGGCGCGCGAGTTCCTCCGCTGCACCGGCACTCACCCGGAGGTTCCCCGCGTTCCGCCGGATGATGGTATCTACCGGGGCAAACGGTAGCTCAACGCTCATACCGTCTATCGGGTACGTCCGGCGTATAATCCTTTCCGTCGCTCCGCCGGACGCTCAGTACACTTCGTCCGCGTCGATGCGGCCGTCCCGCGTCGGCCCGCGAACGGTGACCTCCTCGCCGAGACGGAGGTTCGCGTCCGTCTCGACGCTCCGCGTCTCGGTGCCGTCGTCGAGGACGACGGGGGAACCGGCCTGGACGACGGTGCCGGTGAACTCCGTGACGTCGCCCGCGGCAGTGGATTCGTCGGCGTCGTCGACCGCCGCTTCGGCGGCCGCGCCGTCGGCGACGGGTCCGCCGTCGCCCCCGGCGAACGCCGCCAGTCCGCCTTCGTCGGCCTTCGGGTCGGATTCGGGTTCCGTCTCCGCCTCCGTCTCGGCACCGCCCTCGTCGAGGACGCTCACCGTCGACTGCCACCCGGCGGAGGCTTCGAGTTCGTCCTGCCAGCCGTCCTGGATTTCGACGTCGGTCAGGACCACCCGGTCCGCCAGGTCGACGTCGGCGTCGGCCTTCTCGCCCCAGAGCGCGACCCGGATGTCGCCCGTCTCGTCGCGCACGCGCACGTTCCTGACCTGCCCCTCGGAGCCGTCGTCCCGGTCGAAGGTGCGTTTCGGGTCCGTCTCGATGACGCCGCCGGCGATGTCGACGGTCTGGCCGATTTCGAGCGAGCCGATGTCGGCCGTCTCGGGGACGAACTCCACCGACTCGTCGAGTTCCTCGATGGCTCCGCGCGACCCGACGTGGAGTTCCAGGTCGCCGTCGCGTTCGCGCACGTAGCCGTCGACGACTTCGACGGACGTCCCGGGGTCGAGGTCCGTCACCGTCTCGGCCATGTCGTCCCAGAGGGTCACCCTGACGCGCCCCGTCTCGTCGCCGAGGGTGGCGTTCGCGACTTTGCCCTCGGTACCGTCGTCCCGGTCGAACGTCCGGACGCCGTCGTCGGCGTCGAGGACCCGTCCCTTGAGGTTCACGTCAGAGAGGCCGAGCGACAGGTCCTCGACGCGGTAGGTGTCGAGCACCTGGACGTCCACCTCGGCGTCCGGGTCGGGTTCGACCCGGTCGACGCTGACTTCGACGCCGTTGAAGCCGTCTTGCGGCCGGCCCTTGATGCGCAGCACCTGCCCCACGTCGAGTTCGCCGTCGGCCACCGACTGGGCCACGTCGTCCCAGAAGGAGACGCGAATCCGCCCCGTCTCGTCAGCCACCTCGACGTTGACGACGCGCCCCTCACCGTCGTCGTCGCGTTCGAACGTTCGCAGTTCGCCGACGTTCACCACCTTCGCGAGGAACTTCACCTCGTCCATCCCGGGTTCGACGTCGGCGATACCGCTCACCTCCTCGTCTTCGAGTTCGTGGGCGACGAGCATCGCCGCCGTCTCCTCGTCGGCGAGGCCTCCCATCTGCTCGACCTTGTCGGCGACGGCCGCTTCGAACTCCTCGAAGTCGACCTCGGTGTCGAGGTCCTCGTATACGTCCTCTATGACGCCCATCGTGTACTTCACCATGCGAAGGTCGTGGTTAAGCGTTGTCCTTGGCGGGGTACAGCCGCTCGGTCCCTCGATTTCGTCCGCTCTCGTCGCCGGTCCATACGGCCACTGGGCGCGCTCTCGGGGATGAACCTAGGGCCGGTCGGCCCGCGCGACCACTTCGCGGCCGCGGGCGCTCGCGTGGACGATGCCGACCGTCGCCGGCAGGCCGCCGTCGAAGGTGATACGGGCGTCGTACCCGCGCTGGACCAGGGCCTGGGTACAGCCACCGCCCGGCGGCGGAGCGTCGTCGGTGGCGACGACGACGGTGAGTTCGTCGCCCGCCATCGTCGCCGACCCGAGCACCGCCGTCGAACAGCCGTTCGGTCCAGTGATACAGCCGGTGAGTTCGACCGCCGACTCGGCGAACGCCACTGACGCCGTCTCGGGATTCGAACACTCGCCGGTGTCGGTGAGGCGACGGCCGGTGACGGTCGGTCCGTCGCCGCCACTGTCGTCGCTCGGCGGCCCGACGCTCGAACACCCGGCGAGCGACGTCGCCACGACCAGTGCGAGGACGCGTCGACGTTCCATAGACGTCCGTGGGCCGCCGGAAAGATACCCCTATCGTACGGTCAAACGGTCGTTTGACAGTCGTCGTCCCTGCCACGTCCCGCCGTGTCACCCCGGCCGCGGACCGTAACCGTCTTATGCCACTCCGGGGTATGGGTAGATGAGTCCTGATAGGGTAGTGGACTATCCTCTTGGCTTGCGGAGCCAGGGACCGGAGTTCAAATCTCCGTCAGGACGTTCACTTCGTTCGCGCCCTGACGTGGTCACGCTCGCCGTGCTCGCGTGACCTCCGTCAGGACGTCATTCTCACGAGACCAGACGGCGAGCGACCGCTGTGTCGCTCGCCTCTGTCGAGTGTGCTGACTCTCCGGAGATTCGAGCAGCCGAGACGCGGCGGCCGAGCGGAGCGTCCCCGACCGCCGCTCACCCCGTCGGTCCGAAGACGACCCGGTCGCTCACGACGTCGGTTCGGGGGCCGCAGGCGTGGCAGGCGTCGATGCGCCTGCCCGGGCGGCCGAAGACGCGCACGAAATCGTTGCTCACGACGCCGCCGCAGTTGGTACACGTGTACATGGTCGGTGAGCGGGAGGGGAGCGAGGATACTGAGTATGCGGTCACTACCCGTTCCGCGGACGCCGGTAACGACCCGCTAGACGGCGTCGTCGCCGCGGCGGTCACGAACCGTTTTGTACGTCCCAGCCCAACCTTCGGTTCCCATGGACGACTCGCTCCGCGCCGGCGTCGCCATCTACAACGCCGGCCGGTACCACGCCGCCCACGACGCCTGGGAGGACGTGTGGCTGGACCTCGACGCCGGGAGCGCCGACGAGCGGCTACTCCACGGCCTCATTCAGTTCACGGCGGCAGTCCACCACGCCCGCAATCTGAACTGGAGCGGGGCGACCGGCCTCGCGGCGAGCGCGCGGGAGTACCTCGTCGAACTCCCGGCGACGTACCGCGGCGTCGACGTCGCGACGGTTCGGTCGTACCTCCGGACGCTCGGGGCGGACCCCGAACTCGCCGAGCGAGGACCGCCGCCGGCCCTCGCCGTCGACGGCCGCGTCGTCACGCTCGGCGGCCTCGACTTCGAGGCGGCAGCCGTCGCGGCCGTCGTCCTCGCCGAAGAGACCGACGGCTACGACGCGGCCGTCCTCGACCGCGCCGTCGACTACGCCCGCGAGGAACTCGCCGGGACGGGGACCCAGTTCGTCGCCGCGGTGATGGACTTCGTCGCGGACGCCGACCGGCGGGGACTCGTCTACCGCCGCCTGCGCGCCCACGTCGAGCGTCGCGGTCGACGGGCGGACGACGTGGGCGGACTGTTCGACTGACCGCCCGACCCAGCGAACATAAGGCGTTCGAGTTCGTGGAGCACCCGTATGGAGTCGGCCGACTATCGGGAGATTTTCGAGAACGTGGCCGACGGGCTGGTGGTCCACGACCCCGATACGGGCGAAATTCTCGACGTCAACAGCAGATACGAGGCCATCACCGGCTACTCCCGCGAGGAACTTCTCGGGCGGACGGTCGACTTCGTCAGTCCCGACGAGGGACCGTACGACCACGAGCGAGCGCTCGACCGCATCCGGAAGGCCCGCGAGGAGGGCCCGCAGCTGTTCGAGTGGAGAAATCGGACCAGCGCGGGCGACGACGTCCCCGTGGAGGTCCACCTCACTGTCATCGACGTCGACGGCGACAGACGCGTGCTGGCGAGCGTCCGCGACATCAGCGAGCGCAAGTCCCACGAGGCGGAACTCGAACGCTATCGGGACTTCACCACCGACCTGCTGGACGCCATCGACGACTGCATCTTCGTGCTCTCGCGGGACGGCACGCTCAAGCGCTGGAACCGGAGCCTCGTCGAAATCACGGGCTACGAGGCCGAGGAACTCGACTCGATGACGGTCGAGGATTTCTTCCCCCCGGACGCTCGGACCGCCGTCCGCGAGACGCTTCGGGACGCGCTCGATACGGGGAGCGCGAAGCGCGAACTCGCGCTCCGGACCCGGAGCGGAGCCGACATTCCCTACGAGTTTCTCCTCGACGGCCTCGAAGACCGGGACGGAGAGACCGTCGTCGCGGTCGTCGGACGGGACATCTCGAATCGGCGAGCGCGCGAACAACAACTGCAGGTCCTCGATAGAGTCCTCCGCCACAATCTACACAACGACATGACGGTGATACTCGGTCGGGCCGAGTTGATACGCGACCACGCGTCGGGTGCGCTCGCCGAAGACGCCGACGCTATCGTCGACAAGTGCCGGCGACTGCTCGGGACGGTCGACAAGGAACGCGAAATCGTCGACGTCATCCTCGAATCGTCCCCGCTCCGGACGCAGGACCTCGTGGACACGGTGCTCGACGTCGCCACCGACGCCCGAAAGGAGCACCCCGAGGCGACGATTCGGCTGGACGTCCCCGACCGCGCTCGCGCGGCCGTCGGCAAACACTTCTGGCGGGCGCTCTCGGAACTCGTCGAGAACGCCATCGTCCACAGCGACCACGAGTCACCGACCGTCGATATCAGTCTCGCTCGCCGTGACGACACCGTCGCCGTCCGGGTCGCCGACGAGGGGCCACCCATCCCGGACGCGGAGGTCGACGTACTGACCGGGCTAGGCCCCGTCGACCCCCTGTATCACGGCAGCGGACTCGGCCTGTGGCTGGTCTACTGGTCCGTGACGCACTCGCGGGGGACGGTGTCGGTCGAGCGGTGCGAAGGCGGCAACGTCGTCACCGTCGAAGTGCCGGCGGTGTGACGTCCGCGACGCTCCGTGTGGGCCTGACCACCCCCCGACGACGCCTCACTCGTCTCTGGGCGTCCCGTCGAAGCGGTACTCCGCGGAATCGTCCTGCGGGTCGTAGCCGAGCACCTCGCGTGCGCGGTCGATGGAGTAGTACTTCCGTTCGTTGTCGGAGATGCCGTAGACGATCTCGTAGCCGTAGTCGGCGCGCAGACAGCAGTCGAACAGGTGTGCGCAGTCGCGCCACGAGAGCCACATCGCCTGGCCGCGTTCGTAGTTCCGGGGCGGATGGTCCTTCGTGAGGTTGCCGATGCGGACGCAGGCGACGCTCAGGCCGTGTTCGTCGTGGTAGTACCGCCCCAGCACCTCGCCGGAGGCCTTGCTCACGCCGTAGAGGTTGCTCGGCCGCGGCAGTTCCGTCCCGTCGAGGCGATAGTCGTCGTCCGCCCGGTACATCTCGGGCGTCCGGTCGTCCGTCTCGTAGGCCCCGACGGCGTGGTTCGAGGAGGCGAAGACGAACGTCTCGACGCCCGCTTCGACGGCCGCCTCCAGCACGACCTGCGTGCCGTCGATGTTGTTCCGGAGCACGGAGTCCCAGGGGGCTTCCGGACGGGGGTCGCCGGCGAGGTGGACGACCGCACCGACGCCCGACGTCGCCTCCCGCACCGCCGATTCGTCGGTCACGTCGGCGACGTACACGTCGTCGCGGTCGACACCCTCGGGGACCCGCTCTGCGGGCAGTGGCTCCCGGTCGAGGAGCCGCCAGTCGTGGTCCGTCGCGAGCCCCGAGATGATGGCCTGTCCGACGCGCCCGCCCGCGCCCGTCAGCAGAACCGGGTCGTCCATTCAGGTGTCAATGTAGCCACCGAGACTAAGTATTGTCCGGTTCCTGCCGACGGTAGTGTTCAGATGAGCCAGGAGAACTGACTTCTCTGAACCTACCGGCGATTCTCGCCTCGCGACGCGTGGGCGTCGACGCCGATGGGTTGTTGCCGCCTCAGGGCGCGTAGTAGTACTCGCCTTCGCGTTTCTGCTGGCGGTCGAGCTGGCTGTCCGGTTTGTTGATGCGCGGTCGGCCCGTGCGCTCGTCGCGGCGGAACGTGATGTCGAGGTCCGAGAGGAAGTCGTTCATGCCGGCGCGCATCTCCTGGGGCGTCGAGGCGTGGCCGTGGTCGGCCGGTTCGCCGTCGAACACCATCAGCCGGTCGGCCAGCAGGTCGACCATGTAGATGTCGTGGTCGATGACGAGGACGGTGGCGTCGTGGTTCTCGGCGTAGCGCCGGATGGCGGTCGTCGCCTGCACCCGCTGTTCGACGTCGAGGTGGGCCGAGGGTTCGTCGAGCACGTAGAGGTCGGCCGCCTCCGAGAGCGTCGCGGCGATGGCGACGCGCTGGCGCTCCCCGCCCGAGAGGTCGGTGAGGTTCTGCTCCATGATGCGCTCTAGCTGGAGCGGTTTGGCGATTTCCGTGTTCCAGAAGGAGGTGCCGAAGTCGTCGGTGATAGAGGAGAGGAACGCGTCGACGCGCATCGGCTGGTCGATCTGGACGTACTGGGGCTTGTAGGCGATGTCGAGGCGGAACTCCAGGTCGCCCTCGTCGGGGTCGAGCTGTCCGGCGAACATCTTCGCGAGCGTGGACTTCCCGATGCCGTTGGGCCCGACCACGCCCAGGACCTCGCTCCGGTAGATGGTACCGCCCTCCACGTCGAGCGAGAACTCGCCCTCGCCGTAGGACTTGTGCAGGTCGGGGTAGTCGACGAGCGCCTTGCCCTTCGTGGACTCGCGGGGCGCGTGTTGCTCGAAGGTGATGGCCTCCGGCCGGATGCGCATGTTCTCGTTCTCGAGATACCCCTTCAGGTACTCGTTGATGCCGTTGCGGACGGACTTGGGGTCGGTGATGACGCCGTACGCCCCGGGTTCGCCGTAGGCGACGTGGAGCGAATCGGCCAGCAAATCGAGGATGGCAAGGTCGTGTTCGACCACCAGCATCGACCGGTCGCCCTCCTCGGCGAGGTCGCGAATGAGGCGCGCGGCCGTGACGCGCTGGCCGATGTCGAGGTAGGGCGTTATCTCGTCGAGGAAGTAGAAGTCGGCGTCGCGGGCGAGCGTCGCCGCGAGGGCGACGCGCTGGAGTTCGCCGCCAGAGAGCGTGTCGATCGGCTGGTCGACCACGGGGGCGATGGAGAGGCGCTCGACGAGTTCGTCGAGGACGCCCCGCTCGTCGGTGTGGGCCAGCAGTTCGCGCGTCTGCCCGTCGAACTGCGCCGGTATCTCGTCGACGTACTGGGGTTTGCGTGCCACGGTCACCTCGTCGTCGACGAGGCGTTCGAGGTAGGTCTGGAGCCCCGTCCCGCGGTAGCGGTCGAGGACGTCGGCCCACGCCGTCTCGTCGTCGTAGCGCCCGAGGTTGGGGACCATCTCGCCCGCGAGGGCGTGGACGGCCGTCGTCTTCCCGATGCCGTTCGGCCCGAGGATGCCCGTCACCGTGCCGCGTTCGGGGACGGGGAGGCCGTAGAGGGCGAAGGCGTTCTCGCCGTAGCGGTGGACCGGGTCGTCCTCGAGTTCCGAGGGGAGGTTGATGATCTCGATGGCGTCGAAGGGACACTTCTCGACGCAGATGCCACAGCTCTCGCCGAGGCAGATCTCCTCGCTGATGCGAATCTGGTCCGGGCCGCCGTCGTACGGTTCGTCCTCCTCGTAGAACTCGCCGCGGGTGACGATGCAGTCTTTCCCCGTCCGGTTGGGCGGACAGAAGTTCGCACACTCGTAGTTACACCGGTCCGGCTGACAGCGGTCCAGGTCGACGACGGCGATGCTGTCTTCGGCCATCGTTACAGGCTCGCGCCGGAGGTCAGCAGGATGGTGAACGTGACGAACCAGAGCGCGAAGGTCATGAACGCGACGTAGAGGTAGTCCTTCACGCCGAAGTCGCCCACGTCGACGCCGACGAGGCGCAACAGCGGGAACTGGACGACGACGAACGCCGCGAGGACGAACACCGACCGGACGTCGGTGGCGGCGGCGACGTCAGTCCCGACCACCAGACTCGACGCGACGGCGGCCGCGACGCCGCCCAGGCAGGCGAGCGTCGTGACCGTCACGCCGCGGACGTGGCCGGTGAGACCGGTCTGCGTTTCCGTAGCCATACGCCACACTCCGGTAGCCGGTGGCAAAAGGCGTTCGCTTACGGGACCGCGCTCACGACGTCGCCGTCGCGAACGGCGACGGCGGCCCTCGCTGCGCATCGAGCGCTCGGCTCCCCGTGCATCAAGCTTTATGCTGGTGGGCACGCTCGAAACTGGTAATGGCTGGACAACAGACCGAGCGTCTCGACGACCTCCCGCCGAGCGCGAAACTGGTCTTCAAAGTGCTCGAGTACAACGGGTCGCTCACCCAGAAGGGAATCGTCGAGGAGTCGATGCTCTCCGCACGCACGGTCCGCTACGCCCTCGAACGACTGGAGGACATCGGCGTGGTCGACGAGGACGTCTACTTCGCGGACGCACGGCAGAACCTCTATCAACTGACCGAGAAGGCCGAGAAGGTGCGCGACCCCGACCACGACGAGGCGGTCTGCGCCGAGTGCGACTAGGCCGGAACGACCGTTATCCGCTGTTTTCGGTCGATAGCCTGTTCGAGTTCGTCGGCGATGGCGCTCCCCCGCGAGACCTGGATGTCGCCGCCGCGGCCGACGGTGGCGGTGAAGAGATACTCGCCGTCGGCCCGGACCTCGACCGTCTCGCCGACGTGGCCGTCCATCCGGATGACGACGTGTCGCGAGGTGACTTCCGGCTGGACGACGGTCCCCTCGTCGACGGCGCTCGGCCCGTCGCTCCCGCCGCCGCTCCGCCCGCTTGAGGGCTTCTCGTCGTGGGTGCGGACGTCGATGTCGATGCCCAGGCGGTCCTCGACGTCCTGGATGCGGCCGCCGCCCTTGCCGATGACGTAGGAGATGTCGTCTTCCTCGACGTAGACGACGGCCTCGTCCCCGCCCTTCAGTTCGACGTCGACGTGGCCGCGGGCAATCGAGCGAATCTCGCGCTCGATCTCCTGTTTGGCGATGCGGCCGACGCCCGTCTCGGCTTCCTCGCCGTCGGTCAGCGGCACGGTGACGACCTGCCGGTTGAAGGTGTAGATCTCGTACTCGGGTTCGCCGGTCTCGAAGTTCCGCACCTGGATGACGGGGCGCGAGAGGTCCTCGGCGGTCATGCCGGCGGGGACCTTCACCTCCGTCGTCACGTCGTAGACGGTGTCGACCTCGCCCGCCTCGATGAAGACGACGGTGTCGACCACCTGCGGAATCATGCCGAGTTCGACCCGGCCGACCAGTCGCTGGAGGGCGTCGATGGCGCGCGTGGCGTGGACGACGCCGACCATCCCGACGCCGGCGAGGCGCATGTCGGCGAACACCTCGAAGTCGTCGGTCTTTCGCACCTCGTCGTAGATGGTGTAGTCGGGGCGGACGAGGAGGAGCGAGTCGGCCGTCTTCGCCATGTCGCCGCCGAGGGCGGTGTACTGGGTGATGTCGGGGCCGACCTGCAGGTCGCGCGGTTTCTCCATCGTCTTGACGGCGTAGTCGCTCGCCGAGAGGAACTCCGCGACGGCCTGGGCGAACGTCGACTTCCCGGCCCCGGGTGCACCCGAGATGAGGACGCCGCGCTGGCGCTCCAGCAGGCGGGACTTCAGGTCGTCGGCGAACTCGTACTCTTCGAGTTCCGTCTTGACGATGGGGCGGACGGCCGTGATTTCGAATCCGTCCGAGAACGGCGGGCGCGCGATGGCGATGCGGTACTCGCGGAACTGGACGATGACCATCCCCGGCTCTTCGAGTTCGACGAAGCCGTCGGGACTGGCGCGGGCGCTCTCCTCGACGTCGTGGGCGAGTTCCCGGATCTCCTCCTCGGTGGTGGGTTCGTCGCCGATGACCTCGTAGTGCATGTCGCCGATGGCTCCCCGTTTCGCCTTCGGCTTCGACCCGCTCCGGAGGTGGACGCTCATCGTCTCCTCGTCGAAGAAATCCTCGACGAGGAGGCGGTCGGTGTCGCGCCCCCGGGGTTCGACGTACTCCACGTCGAGGCCCTTCGCGCGAGCCACCTCGGCTTGCACGACGTCGCTGGTCAGCAGCGTCGCGTCGCGCGAGTCGGCGACGTCGCGGATGAGAGCGTCGATGTCGCCCTCGCCGGCACCGCCTTTCTCGCCCCCGCTCGGCCGACGGCCGACGTATTCGAGGACGATGGCGTCCTCGTCCGCGAAGGTGGCGAGGCGCTGGAGCTCCTCCAGTCCCTCCCAGCCGGTGTCGTGTCCGGCGTTGGCTTGCGATTCGAGTTCGCCGACGACGGCCTCCGGAACGGCAATCGTCGCGCCCTCGTACGCGCCGGACTCGACGCGTTCGGACACGCGGCCGTCGATGACCGCGCTCGTGTCCGGTACTACGTTCATATCCGTACTCCGTGGGGAGGACGGATAAGGGTGTTCAACACGGCCGTTCGGTGCGGCGATTCGTGGCCGGAACGGCGTCGGCAGGCCTTTGGCGCTTCCGGCCGGGGACGACGTATGCACGAGGTCACGTCCCTGACGCGGGAACTCGTCTCGATTCCGAGCCACGAGGACGAGACGGCCGCCGGCGACGCCATCGAGTCGTGGCTCCGCGAACATACCGACGCCGCGGTCACCCGCGACGACGCCGGCAACGTCGTCGCCCGGCGCGGCAGCGGTCCGTCGCTGGCGCTGGTCGGTCACCACGACGTGGTGCCGCCGGCGGACGCACAGGTCGAGGGCGACGAGGAAGGAAGCGAGGGCGACGAGGAAGGAAGCGAGTACGTCGTCGAAGTCGACGACGGCCGCCTCCACGGGCGCGGGACGGCCGACATGAAGGGGAGTCTCGCGGCGGCGATGCTCGCCTTCCGCGACGCTGACGCGTCGGGCGTCGAACTCGTCCTCGCTAGCTTCGCCGGCGAGGAACAGGGAGGCATCGGCGCACAGGCGGCCATCGACGAGGGATTCGCACCCGACTACGCCGTCGTCGGCGAAGGCTCGACGGGCTACTCCGCGCCGGGCGTCACCGACGTCGCCGTCGCCCACAAGGGCCGGCGCGGGAGCACCGTCGTCGCCCGCGGGACGGCCGCCCACGCGAGCGAACCCGAGGCGGGCGAGAACGCCATCTACCGCGCCAGCGACGCCGTCGACGCGATTCGCGCCCTCGACTTCCCCGAGACGACGGTGCTGGGCCACGCGATGCGGGGGAGCGTCGCCGTCACCGAAATCGACGGCGGGAGCGCGTGGAACGTCGTCCCCGAGCGCTGCGAGGTGACCGTCGACGAGCGGACGGTGCCGGGCGAGCGCGCCCCCCTCGAACGCGCCACGGACGTGCCGGGCGTCGAGTGGTCCGTCGACCAGGACCTGCCGCCGATGGCCTGCGACGACGACGGCTTCGCCGAGACGGTGCTCGCGGCCGCCCGCGAGGCCCAGTCGGGCGACCCTGCCCTCGTGACGAAACCGCACGCGACGGACGCCGGGTGGCTCTCGGCGGCCGGCACCACCTGTGTGGTCTGCGGCGCGGCGGAACCCGGCGAAGCCCACACCGACACGGAGAGCGTGAGCCTCGACGTGCTGGCGCGGTGTTACCGCCTCTACCGGGACGCGGCGGAACGGTTCGCGGCGGGACGAGGGTGACGGGCGAGTAGACGCCCGCCGCGTTGCGTACGCCGGCCGCCTCTCGCCGCGTTGATTACGCCGGCACTCCTCGGTTCGTCCATGACGTCCGACTCCGACGACGTACCCGAGGCGTACGCCGACCTGCTCGACCGCGTCGAGCGCATCGCCAACGTCGGCAACGCCGCCGGACTGCTCTCGTGGGACCAGCAGGTGATGATGCCGGAAGGCGGGACGCCCGCCCGGTCCCGACAGCTATCGGCGCTCTCGGCGGTCGAACACGACCTGTTGACCGACGACGCGCTCGGCGAGTTGCTCGCTGACCTGGAGGGGGCCGACCTCACGCCCGAACGGGCTGCCGCGGTTCGGGAGGTCCGTCGCGAACACGAACGGGCCGTGCGGGTGCCGACGGACCTCGTCGAGCGCATCTCGTCGGCCGCCTCCGAGACGCTCCCCGTCTGGCGCGAGGCCCGACGGGACGACGACTTCGACGCCTTCGCGCCGCGACTGGAGACGCTGGTCGAACTGAAACGCGAGTACGCCGAGTACGTCGACCCGAGCCGCGACCCCTACGAGGTGCTGTTCGAGGAGTACGAGCCCTGCCTCCCCCTCCACCACGCGGAGGAGATTCTCACGCAACTGAAAGAGACCATCTCGCCGATGGTCGACGAGATTCGCGCGTCGGACGCCGACCTGACGACCGACGCCTTCGCCGGCACCTACGACGTCGACCGGCAGGAGGACCTCGTCCGCGAGGCGCTCACGTCGCTGGGCTACCCCTGGGAACACGGCCGTCTCGACGTCTCGGACCACCCCTTCTCGATGGGGACGACCTTCGACGCCCGGGTGACCACCCGCTTCGACGAGGCGAACCCCGTCGACGCCCTCCTCTCGACCGTCCACGAGTTCGGCCACGCGACGTACACGCTCGGCCTCCCGGAGGACGCCTACGGCACGCCGCTCGGCGAGGCGCGCGACCTCTCGGTCCACGAGTCCCAGTCCCGCCTCTGGGAGAACCACGTCGGGCGGTCGGCGGCCTTCTGGGAGCAGTTCCTGCCGACGTTCGTCGACCACTTCCCGCAGGCCGAGGGCGTGAGCGTCCGCGACGCCTACGAGACGGTGAACCAGGTGTACGAGGACAACCTCGTCCGCGTCGAGGCGGACGAACTCACTTACCACCTCCACATCGTCCTCCGATTCGAAATCGAACGGGACCTGGTGCGTGGCGACCTGGACGTCGCGGAGGTGCCGGCCGTCTGGAACGACAAGATGGAGGAGTACCTCGGCATCCGTCCCGAGACGGATTCGGAGGGCTGTCTGCAGGACATCCACTGGTCGCACGGCAACTTCGGCTACTTCCCGACGTACTCGCTCGGGAGCGCGATGGCCGCCCAGCTGTACGCCGCGGCCGAGAGCGAAATCGACGAACTCGGCGCTCGGATTCGCGACGGCGAGTTCGACCCGCTCCACGACTGGCTGACCGAGAACGTCCACCGCCACGGCAAGCGCTACGAGACGAACGAACTCGTTCGACAGGCGACCGGCGAGGCGCTCACCGCCGACTACTTCGTCGACTACGCGACCGAGAAGTACGGCGACCTCTACGAACTCGACGTGTAACGGGCCGAGCGCGGCGGTCCGATCACCGACAGCGCTCCCGAACCGTCCACTTCCCCGAGCCGTCTCGGCGAGTATGTCAACCAAGATGGCTGTCGAATCGCTACTTCTAAATAGTGGTATGCAGTACCATATCACGTATGGCGTCAGCACCCAGCGACGACGACCTGTTCGATCAGTTCCTCACTGACCGCGGTCACGAGCCGGCACCGACACGCTGGGACCGCTCCTATAACAAGCTCCAGTGCCCGGACTGTGGGGCGCTGCACGACACGGCCGCGTCCGACTGCTCGGTCTGCGGGTGGACGCCGGACGCCTGAGCCCGCTGCCCGCTCCCCGGCCCGACCGCCCGCCTCCGATTCCCGCACGTTCGGACGAGCCACGCCGTTTATCATCCCCTGGGCCCAGTAAGTGAACCAATGAGCGACGACGTAACGGTGACCCGGCTGTTCGGGGGACCGGGGAGCGGGAAGACCACCGCCCTCCTCGACCGCGTCGAGGAACTCCTCGAACGCGACGACGTGAGCATCCGCGACGTGCTGGTCGTGTCCTACACCCGCGCCGCCGCCGCCGAGGTCCGCGAGCGACTGGCCGAACGCCTCGACATCTCGCCCCGGTCGCTGCAGGGGAGCGTCTGTACGATGCACGCGAAGGCGTACGAACTGCTCGACCTCTCGCGGGGCGACGTGGTCGGCGAGGACCACAAAGAGGAGTTCTGCGACGACTACGGCGTCGAGTTCGAGGACGAGTACGGCGGTGCCGGGCGGCGGACCGCCCGGTCGACGACCCTCGGCAACAAGATCATCGCCACCAGTCAGTGGCTCCAGCGGACCCGCCGCGACGTGGCCGACTGGTACGACGTCCCTTTCCAGTGGGACGTCGAGACGGTCCGCCTCCCGCCGGACGTCGACCCCAACGCACAGGAAGGCAACAAGTACACGCCGACGTGGCCGTCGGACGACGACCGGGTCGACGTCCCGCAGGTCATCCGGGCGTGGCGCACCTACAAGGGAGAGGAAGGAGTCGTCGGCTTCGCCGACATGCTCGAACGCGTCAAACAGCGCTCGTTGCTGCCGAACGTCGACTACCTCGTCATCGACGAGTTCCAGGACATCACTACCCTCCAGTACGACGTCTACGAGGAGTGGAAACCCCACATGGACGGCGTCATCATCGCCGGCGACGACGACCAGGTGGTCTACGCCTGGCAGGGCGCGGACCCGAACCTCCTGCTGGACGCCGACGTCGACGAGGACGTCGTCCTGCCCAACTCCTATCGGTTGCCGTCGCGCATCCTCCACGTCGTCAATCGGGAAATCCGTCACCTCGACAAGCGACAGGAGAAGGACCTCAACCCCCGCAAGGAGGGCGGCGAGGTGGAGGCGGTCCGGAGCCCGTCGATGTTCGACGTCGTTCGCAACGTCCAGCACACGGTCGACGCCGGCGACGGGAGTCTCATGATTCTGTTCCGGGCCCGCTACCAGATGTTCCAGTTCATCGACGAGTTCCTCCCGAAGGGCATCCCTTTCTCCATCCTGACCGACCAGCGGATGTGGACCGACCGGCTGACCCAGTACGTCCGCGCCGTCGAGAAGATCGAGGCCGGCGACCCGATAGACGGGCTGGAGGCCCGTCGCCTCGCCGACATGCTCCAGGAGTCGGCGTTCGGGACGAACGAGCGCGACGACTTCTACGACTACCTCGACGACCTGGAGGAGGAAGCGGACGCCGACGACATCACGCAGCTCGAACTCCCCGTGAGCGACGTCAAGGAGTTCGCGCCGTTCATGCCGAACCCGAGCGCCGCCTCCGACATGGTCCGCAAGGTGACGAGCTTCCAGCGCAAGGCCGTCGACGCCTACTTCGCGGGCGACTACGCGGGGATGGACCCCAGTCGGGTCCGCGTCGGCACCATCCACAGCGCCAAGGGCCGCGAGGCCGACCACGTCTTCGTCGCCACCGACCTCACCGAGAAGGTGGTCGAGCAGATGGCCGCGAGCGTCCCCGACCCGACGGACGTGCCCGGCCTCGACGGGGAGTTCACCTCGCGAACCGACCCCGTGCCCGTCCTCACCGACAACGAACGCCGCGTCTTCTACGTCGGGATGAGCCGCGCCCGCGAGCGTCTCGTCCTCCTCGAGAACCTCATCGGCGGCGCCCCGACGCTCCCGCTCGACGTCCTCCTCTGTAACGAACCGCGCGAGGAGTCCATCGAGGAGTTGCTGGAGGAGGCGACGAGCGCCCCCGTCCCCGAAGCGTGAGCGGTCGGCCGACCGTCGTCGCGTCGGCCCTGGCCGACGCCGACGCCCGGGCGTTCGTCCACGTCGGCGACCGGTCCGACCCCACTCTGCGCTATCTCGTCGGCTTCGACGGCCCCGCCAGCGAGTTCGCCTACGTGCACGTCGACCACCCCGTAGTCTGCGTCCCGCCGGCCTACGAGGGCCGCGCCCGGCAGTCGCTGGACGGCGTCGACGTCCGAGCGCTCGACGGCCCGGCCGGCCTCGCGGCGCGGACCGTTCTCGACGACGCCCTCGACCCGCCCTGTGCGGTCCTGACCCCGCGCCACCTCCCCCACGACGCCGCCGTCTACCTCGAATCGGGCGGGTACGACCTCGCGTCGACCACCGCCGTCGGCGACGCCCGCGCGGTCAAATCGGAGGCCGAACTCGCCCGCCACCGGGCCGCCCAGTCGGGTGCCGAGCGCGCGATGGCCGCCGTCGCCGAGGCGCTCTCGACGGCGGACCGCGCCGCCGACGAACTCCACGCCGACGGCGACCCGCTCACGCCCGAGCGCCTCCGGCGCGTCGCGAACGTCGCCATCGCGGAGGCGGGCCTCGCCGACGACGGAAACACCGTGATTCGGCGGCGAGCGGGCGCGGCGTCCGCGCCGATTCGCCCGACCGAACTTCTCACCGTCGCCGTCGCGCCGCGTGACCCCGCCGGCTACCACGGCGTACTCGCCCGGACGTTCGTCGCCGAGAGCGACGGCGGATGGGAGCGACGGGCGGCCGTCGCCGTCGACGCCTCGCGTCGCGTCGGCGTCGACACCGCCGACCCCGGGACCGACGCCCGATTCGTCCGCGAGGAGGCCACCGCCGAACTCGGGTCGTTCGGCCTCTCGCCCGTCGCCGCCGTCCCCGAACTCCCCGTCGTCGCCCGCGGCGTCGGCCTCTCGCTGGACGAATCTCCCGATTTCGACTCGGAAGCGCCGCTCGACCCGGGCAACGTCTTCGCCCTCGCGCCGGCAGTCAGCGGCGAACGGGGCGTCGTCGGCACCGCGGACCTCGCCGTCGTCGGCGACGACGGGGCCGAACTGGTGGGGTCGTTCCCCACCTCGCTCTCGCCCTAGTCCTCCTCGTCCGGGGGTTCGACCGCCGTGCCGATGGTCTTCTCGGCGACTGCCGCCGGGACGTCCTCGGGCGTCGTGAGTCGCCGGGGGAGGACGACCATCAACACCGCGACGAGGAGGAGGAGGCCGCCGAGGAACCGGTCCCCGGCGAGGAGCGTCTCGACGGCGAAGACGCCGACCGGTATGGCGAACACCAGCGTCGTCGCGAGCCCGATGGTCTCGAGGATGCCGAGTCGCATTGGCCGTCCATAGCCGGCCACGGGTGAAAAGCGTCTCGCCGTCGCCGGAATCGTTCGTGGAGCGCGTTCAGGCGCGTCGCCGCTCGCGACGTGACACCGGGACGTGGACGAAAGCGGTTCGCCTTCGAGCGTCGTAGACGTGGTGGTGGTTCGGCCGGTCACCGCGTCGCCCGGCGGCCGAAGACGAACACCAGGAGCGCGATGAGCACGACGCCGGAGCCGGTTTCGATCATCGTCAGGAATTTCCCCCCGCCGACGGGGACGAAGTGACCGTACGTCATCGTCGTGAACGAGAGGGTGCTGAAGTAGAGACTGTCCAGCAGGGTGTGTGCGAGCGCGACCGGTCGGGCGGGTGTGGAGTAAGTCAGCAACTCGCCGGTCGCGCTGTTCCGGAGGTAGCCCAGCGGGTAGAGAACTGTCGACAAGAGGATAATCCCGGCCGCCGTTCCGAGGACCCGAAACGGGCTCTCTCCGTAGAGGAGGACCGCTCGGGAGACGCGTGCGCGCAGCCACCGTCCCCACCGCCCCTCCTCGCGGTGTGCGGCCGTGTGGATGTCCTGACGGCGCACGAAGTACCGGCTCTGGGCGCTCAACAGCGCGTTCTCCGCACAGAGCTTCTCCAGTTCCTGGTAAGTACTGGTCGCCTTCGTGTGCAGATCCGGCCCCTCGCCGCCCGGTTCGGGTTCGGTCTCCGTCCGTGCGGGGTCGTAGACGCAGCGCTCGTCGAGGGTCGTCCCGTCGTTGATCCGTGCCGTGGCCAAGAAGGCTCCATACAGCCGAGTGTCGGCGAGGTCGGCGTCGAAGAGGTCCGCGCGGTTCAAGAACGCGCCCTCGAGGTCGGCGTCGGCGAGCGTCGCCCCGCGCAGGACGGCGTCGGTGAGGTCGGTCGCTCGGAGAGTCGCTTCCCGGAGGGTCGCGTCGAGTAAATCGGCCTCGTGGAGGTTGGCGTCCCGGCAGTTCGCCCGGGTCAGGTCGCCCCGTTCGAGGTCGGCGTCGGCCAGGTCGGCGTCGCGGAGATCGGCCCCCCGGAGCGTGGCTCCGTAGAGATCGGCGTCAGAGAGGTCGGCGTCGCGCAGGCTGACGCCGGTCAGGTCGATCCCCTCGGGGAGCGTCTCCCCGGTCAGCTCCGCGCCGTCGAGTAACTCCGTCGGTCCGTGGTCCCCGGTTTGCCGGCGTGCGGCCGTGTCTTCCCGAACCGCGATCAGTGCCTCGTTCGGCTTACCTTCGTCGTCCCCGGTATCCGCGTGCCAGACGCACCGGCCCGTCTCCCGCCAGGTCTCTCGATAACAGCAGTGCTCGGTTCCCCGCGCTCCCGCGTAGGTGAACCCACACCGCCCGGAGGGGGATCGCATGTGTCGACGCCGTGCAGCGTCCGTATTAAAACGACGCCCGCCACGCCGCCGGTGACGAGCGTCTCGCCACCGCCCCGTCTAGTCGACGACGCCCTGCGGCAGTTCCTCGACGTCGTCGGTACTCAACCCCGTCGTGACGAGCAGTCGGAGGCCCTCGCGAACCGGCATCTCGATCTCGTAGACGTCCGACTCGGGCACGAGGACGAGCGACCCCGCCGTCGGATTCGGGCTGTGGGGGACGAAGACGTTGTACAGCGCTTCGTCCGTCGCGTCGCGGGCCGCCCGCGGACTCCGGTTCGTCACGAACGCCAGCGAGTAGAGGCCGTCACGTGGATACTCGACGAGGACGACGCTCTCGTAGCCCGCGGTGCGTTCGACCAGCGACTCGCTCACCTGCCGGACGCCGAAGTAGACGGTGCGGACGAAGGGCACGAGGCGCACGGCGCGTTCGAACCCGCCGAACAGCCGCTGGCCGACGCTCCGCGAGGCGAGGTAGCCCAGGCAGACGATGCCGGCGGCGACGACGACGGCGGCGAGCAACTGCGCGACGATTTCGATGTTCGCGGTGTACGCCCGCAACCCCGCGGCCCGTACCACGGGGTTCAACACGCCCGTCACGCGGGTGAAGACGAACTGGAGAACGAACGCCGTCACCGCGAGCGGCGTAACGAGCAGCAGTCCGGTGACGAAACTCGTTCGAACGCGCGCCCTGAGTCCCATACGGGTCGTGGGAGCGGCCGCGGCAAAAGCGTACGGTGCGTGGACACTGGTAACGGCAAACACTGTTATGGTGGTCCGGGAACGACGAAGGCGTATGTCGATTTGGTTCGACGCCCGGGACCAGCGAGCGGAGGCGTGGGGGGGAGCGGACCCGCCGGACCGCCGAGGGGACGACGTACGGGGAGTCCTCGAACGGGCCCATCGGACGGCGCTCCCCTACGAGTTCGAACGCGACCGGACGTACGGCCCCGACGTCGTCACCGAGGAGTTCGACGAACGGGACTACCGGCACGCCCGGGTGTACGTCCACGGGGGCGTCGAATCCAATCACCGACTGAAACTCCTCGTGAAGGGCCACCTCTGGGGCGCAGACGAGCGCCACCTCCGCTTTCGCGCCCAGTTTCGCCGCGAGGCGGTGCCGACGGAGACGGTGCCGTTCGACGAGTACCTGGTCTGGTCGCGCTACTGCGAGGGAACCGTCCGCCAGGACGACGACGGCGGTATCGACTTCGAACCCGCGGAGGACGGCGTCGAGGAGGAGACCGAAGACCTGCCCTGGGACGAGGTCGTCACGCCGATGCAACAGTTCGTCACGGAACTCGAACTGGTTCGAAACCCGCCGCTGGCGCGGTACGTCCTGTGCGAGCGCGACCGCTGGGCGACCGTCCGTGGCGAGCTCCGATGGACGCCGGAGGCGTTCGACGTGCCGCCCTGAGCGCCGCCAGGACGGAACCCCTTTTTGTCGCGGCGACCCACGCTTGGCCATGTTCACGGGCATCGTCGAAGGGACCGGCACCGTCGTCGAGGCGACCACGACCGACGACGGTCGCCGCCTCCGCATCGACCACGACTTCGAATCCCTGACCCACGGCCAGTCCATCAGCGTCAGCGGCGTCTGTCTCACCGTCGAGGCCTTCGCGGACGACTGGTTCGAGGTGTTTCTCGCGGCCGAAACCGTCGAGAAGACCTACCTCGGGAGCGTGACGGCGGGCGACCGGGTCAATCTCGAACGCGCCCTGCCCGCGGACGGCCGTCTCGACGGCCACATCGTCCAGGGCCACGTCGACACGACGACGGCCGTCGAGGCCGTCGACCGCGTCGGCGAGGACTGGCGCTTCACGTTCGCACTCCCCGACGGTTACGAGCGGTACGTCGTGGACAAGGGTTCGATTGCGCTCGACGGCATCAGCCTCACCGTGGCCGACCTCGACGACGCCGCCGGGACGTTCGCGGTCGCCGTCGTCCCGACGACGTACGACCTGACGACGCTCTCGGCGAAGGCGGCGGGCGACCCCGTCCACGTCGAGGTCGACGTGGTGGCGAAGTACGTCGAGCGGTTGGACGCGTACTAGGACTCGAACTCGGTCATTTCGGAGGTGAGCGCCGACTCCTTGGCTTCCTCGTCGTCGTGGACCTTCCGGTGGGCCTCGCTGTAGCGACGAATCTTCCGCAGGAGAATGAGGCCGAAGAGGCCGTCGTACGCGAGGACGTAAATCAGATAGGAGGGGAGGCTCGGGAGGCCGGTGCTGATGCTGATGAACGCCGACCCGACGCCGACGGTGGCGTTGTACGTCGCGTGGATGAACGTCGCAATCAGCAGGCCCTTGACGACGACGGGGCCGCGGTTCCGCGGGTTGAACTTTGCCAGCCCGAGATAGTAGCCGGCGAACGCCGAGTAGATGACGTGCCCCGGACCGGCGAGGGCACGGACGGCAGTGATGCCGCCGCCCGCGCCGATGAGTCCCAGGCCGACGGTCGACGTCGCGAGGTCGAGGCTCCGCGTGATGTAGAGGGCGTTCTCGATGGTCGCGAAGCCGAGGCCAGCCATCGCACCGTAGACGGCCCCGTCGACGACGGCGTCGAAGCTGTCGTGGCCGAACGCGTAGAGCCGCACCGCGAGCAGTTTGACCGTCTCCTCTATCGGTCCGACGACGACGTAGAAAAAGAGGACGTTGCCGACGAGGGCGAGCGTCTGGAACCACGGTTGCAACAGCGAGTTGACGACGGCGGCGAAGTTGGCCGTCAACACGCCGAGGAGAAAGGTCGCCACCAGCAGCGACAGCGGTTCGCTCGTCGTCACGTCGCTGTACCAGACGTACGCCGCGAGTCCGAGCGCGGGAATCGCCGAGAGGAGCGTCAGCGCGCCGATTTGCGGGTCGGTGATCGCACTCAGCCCGCCGATGCCGACGAGGATGAGCAGCGCGGTCAGTACGATTGCCGTCCGGGTGAGCGCCACCAGCGTCCGGTAGATGGCGGACGCGAGTCGGTCCAGGGACGTGCGTTTCTCCCAGGTCGCCACGTCGTAGAGGTCCATCGACTCGTCCGCCGCCGTCTCGACGGGGTCCCGTCGCTTTGCCATACCTGTCGGTGTCGGGCCAGCACCTAATCTCTTGGCCCGAGCGGAATCGCCGGTCGACTCGACGAGGTAGGCTGAAAACCCCTCCGGCCGAAGGCGACGTATGGACAGCGACTCGCGTTCGGGCGCTCGTCGCCTCCCGCCGGCGGTCCCTGCGCGTGTGCCCCGCATCGACCGAACGACGGCGGAGCAGAGAGCATGAAATCGGAGCAGAGAGCATGAGAGCACGGATTCGTGGCATCTACGCGACGGCGCTCACCCGGGCGTTCCTCGACGCCGGTCACGAGGTGGTACAGGCGTCGGAGCCGATTCGCGAGCGGTTCGACGCCGACTTCGCGGTCGCGGACCACGACGTCACCGTCGCGACGACCGACGACCGGCAGGGCGTCGGCGTCGAGGGAGCGCCTCGCGAGGTGGAGACGGCCCGGTCGCTCCTCCGCGAGACCGGCATCGACACGCTCGCGTGGGACGCCGACGCCCCCCGGGACGCCGTCTTCGACGGCCGCGTGACCGAGACGCTCTCGAACGGCGCGGTCGTCGCCCTCGACGACGGCGAGGGCTTTCTCCCGTACGGCAACGTCGACGCCCACGTCAGCACCGGCGACGCGCTCCGCGTCCAGGTCCGTGACACCACTGCGCCGTGGGTGGACTCGCTCCCCGTCCTCGACGCGACGATTCGCGCCCGTGGCGGCCTCGCGACGCTCGTCCGCGGGAAAGGCGGCGTCAGCGTCGACACTCACGACGACGCGGCGGGCCGCGAACTCGCGGGCATGACCGACCTCCTCGACGTCGACCTGCCCGAGAACTGGGGCCTCGTGTGGGACCACGCCGCAACGGCGGCCGGACTCGACGCACTCTCGGCGGCACTCGACCGGGCGACGGCCCGCGCCGCCGACCTGGAGGACGCGCTGTCCGACCCCGTCGACGCCCCCCGGCGTCGCGTCGCGCCGACGGCGACGACGTGGGTCTGGTTCGGCCGCGAGTCGCGGTTCGCCCTCGACGGCCGGCGGCGCGAGGTGACGGCGACGATGCCGGGCCACCACCGCATCAAGGCCGCGACGCCCGCCGCGAGTACGGCCGTCGACTTCGCCGAGGGACTGGGTGTCGCGACCGACGGCTTCCCGTTCGACGTGGTGACGGGGACGTTCGGCCCCGTCGAGGGCGACGCCGTCAGCATCGGTCACGGCAAGCCCGAGGGCAACCTCATCGTCCTCGGAAGCGGCGACGTCGTCGACTACGACGCCGACGGCACCATCACCGTCCGCCGCGAGATGACGCCCGGCGGCACCTACGACGCCCTCGACGTGCCTCGGGAAGCCGGCGACGTCGCGGTCACCCGATTCAAGGAGGGTCGGTGGTGGTACCCGACGGTCTATCGCGACGACGAGGGGGCTCGAAAGGGCACCTACGTCAACGTCTGTACGCCGGTCGAGTGTTATCCCGAGACGGTCCGGTACGTCGACCTACACGTCGACGTGGTGAAATATTCCGACGGTGCCGTCGAACGCGTGGACGACGACGAACTCGACGCCGCCGTCGACGCCGGCCACGTCCCCGAAGCGCTCGCCGAACGGGCGCGGAACGTCGCCGGCAGCATCGAACGGGCGCTCTAGGTGAGGCGTTCGAGACGGCGAGCGCCCTGACCGACGACGCTCGCCGCCGACGGCGACGCGCCCCACGGCTTCAGAAGTGATTCGCCGAATCCGTCGCGTACTGCAGGTCGCCGCCGCGGCCTCCCTCGACGGTGTCGCTCCCCACGTCGCCGGTGCTCGGCACGCGGACGGTCACGTCCTCGACCTCGGGAAACGCCTTGATGAGGCCGGCTTCGATGTTGTTCGCGGTGACGTTGCTGACGCCGCATCCCGAACACGCGCCCCCGAGTTCGACGACCACCGTCCCCGTCTCCGGGTCGCACTCGCGGACCGCGCCCGTCCCGCCGTGCATCTGGATGATGGGCATCTGCTTGACCAGCCACGTGTCGACCCGTTCTTCGAGGCTCTCGTCGGTCATCGGTACCGCTTGTGCCCGGAGACACGGGTAGCTTGCGGTTGTCTCCCCCGCTCGTTCGTGTGAGATAATCTGTGTCAGGAACGACCACGACGGTTCCGGTCGCCGGTGCCGCCGGTCACCGCGCTCGCCAGTGCGCCTTTCACCACCGCGTCGTCGCCGAGCGTCGTCAACTCCACCTCGGGGACGTTCGTGATGACGAGGTCCGGGAGTCGCTCCCGGATGGGGTCGAGGACGAGGCCGGGGTTGTTGAGCGCGACCGCACCGCCGACGTAGACGACCAGCGGCGCGTAGGCGTGGACGACGTTGGTGACGCCGACGGCGTTCCAGTGGCCGAGTCGGTCGACGACGTGGTCGGCGAAGGCGTCGTCGCCGGCCGCCTCGAACACGTCGACCGCGGCGAGGGACGGGTCGGAAATCGGGAGCGCCGTCTCCCACTCGGCGTCGTCGTAGAGGTAGCGGGCGTAGCGCGGGACGTTGGTGCCCGAACAGTACCCCTCCCAGTGTCCCTCGCGACCGCAGCCACAGGTGAGTCGTCCCTCGGGGTCGACGACCATGTGACCGACCTCGCCGGCGTTCCCGTCCCACCCCGAGAGGACGTGCCCGTCGACGGCGACGCCGGCACCGATGCCCGAGGAGATGGTCAGGTAGACCATGTCGTCGGGGGTCCGCTCCGCGAAGAAGCGCTCGCCGACGACGCCCGCGGCGGTGTCGTTGTGGAGGGTGACGCGGTCGGTCCCCAGAAGCTTCGAGAGCGGGCCGGTCAGCGGCACGCGGTCGACGGTGTCGGGGAGGTTCGCGGGGTGTTCGACCGCCCCTTCCGCGAGGTCGAGCGGGCCGATGGAGCCGATGCCGGCCGCGGCGACGGCCCGTGGGTCGACGTCGGCGTCGGCACAGGCCTCGCGGACGACGCCCAGGACGGCCTCGGTGACGGCGATGCCGGTCGGGCCCTGCGGCGTCGCGTCGCGGCCGCGCCCGAGGACCGTCCCGTCGTCGTCGCCGACGACGGCCCGGACGTTGGTCGCACCGAGGTCCACGCCCACGTAGTACGCCATCGTCGGAGAGGGACGCGCGCGACACTTAATGGAGGCGCTTTCTCACCCGCCTCCGTTCGTCACTCCAGACCCTGCCGGACGTAGAGGACGGGACAGGGAGCGTTGAGCATGACTTCCTGCGAGACGCTGCCGAAGACGGCCTTCCCGGTCGGCGAGCGTTTGCGCCCGCCGACGATGACCTGGTCGGCCTTCGTCCGCTTGGCGAGTTCGACGATGGCCTCGCCGGGGTTGCCGACGGTGCCGCGAATCTCGTAGTCGATGTCGTCCCCGGCGAGGTCGTCGGCGATGTCGCGAATCGTCGCGTTGTGGCGCGCGACGTCGTCGGGTGTGGTGTCCTCGCGGTCGAGCTGGATGTCGAGTTTGTCCAGCGTGTCGTGGTACTCCTTGTCGGTGAACGCGTGAGCGAGGACGACCGTCGCGCCCGACGGCCCCGCGACGTCTTTCGCTTCCGCGGCCAGGCGCGGTGCGCGGTCGATGTCTCCCGGTCCGATGGCGACGAGTACGGTTTCGATGGCCATACCGATTTCTCTGCGCGATGGGTTAAAAATCATGCCGTGGTTCTCGTGCCGTGAATCGGCTTCCTGTCGGGTGGATTCACTGTCGACACGGCGGGTCGCTGCCGTCGGGCCCCGGACCGCCAGTATCTACTGTGTCGGGGGCGTCCGGTCGGTATGCTCTCTCCCGACCTCTCGAACCGGGTCGCGCTCGTCACCGGGAGCGCTCGCGGCATCGGTCGTGACCTCGCGCTGGCGGCGGCGGACGCGGGCGCTGACGTGGCCGTCCACTACAACACCAGCGAGGCGGCGGCCGAGGAGACGGCCGACGTCGCCCGCGAACTCGGAGCGGCGTCGACGGCGGTGAGTGCGGACGTGACCGACCCCGACGGGGTGGACGCCCTCTTCGCTGCCGTCGAGGCCGAACTCGGGTCGGTGGACGTCCTCGTCAACAACGTCGGCGACTTCGCCCCGGAACACTGGGCGGACATCGACTTCGAGACGTGGAACCGGGTCATCGACACCAACTTCACGGCGACGTATCTCTGCTCGAAGCGCGCGCTCCCCGGGATGCGCGAGTCGGCGTGGGGGCGCATCGTCAACGTCGGCTACGCGGGGACGGAGAAGGCGCTGGTCTACCCCAAGAACTTCCCCTACTTCGTCGCCAAGACGGGCGTCGTGATGTTCACGCGGATGCTCGCCAACGACACCCAAGACGACGGCATCACCGTCAACTGCGTCTCGCCGTACGTCGTCGAGACGTCGGACGAATTCCCCGACGACGCGCCGCGCGGCCGGTGGGCGACCTCCGAGGACGTCCGGCAGGCGGTCCTGTTCTTCCTCGACGAGGGAAGCGACTACGTGAGCGGTGAGAACGTCGAAATCGACGGCGGCTGGATACCCGAAGCGCTCTAGTTCGGCAGGTCGTCGGCCTCGTCCTCGACCTGGCGTTTCATCGAGTCGCGGCGCGACTTCGCGTCCCGGCCCGTCACTTCCAGCAGGAAGTCGTTTTTCGCGTTGACGGCGTCCTGTGCCGCGTCGGCGTGGCCCTCGGCGATGACCTGTTCGGCCTCCTTCTCCTCGAAGTGAACGGCGAGCCTGTCCTTCTTGCCGCTGTATTCGGCCGCGCCGGCCAGAATGCGCTCGAAGACGGGATTGTCGGGGTCGCCGACGACGTACAGTTCGTGTCCGTTCCGCTCTTCGGTGCCGGTCACGGTGCCGAAGTACGATTCGATGGTCGCTTTCAGGTCTGGTGCGTTCTCGTCCAGTGTTTCCCCGCGACGCATCTTGTACTCCTTCATGGCGTCCGCTTCGCGTACCGACGGTTTACCAGTTTCGTCATCAGCCCCGGTGTGCGACGCGGCGGCGCGTCTCAGGCGTCGCGTTCGGCGATGTACCCCTTCCGGCAGTCGGGACAGATGTCGCCGGCGCGCATCGAGGACTCGCCGGCGAGACGCGAGAGGCCGCAGTTCGGACAGTAGAATTCGGACCGCGTGCCGGGTTCGCTCCGGTCGATGTCGACGTCGGCGTCGTCGGCGCGGACGAACTCCTTGTCGGTCGCGGACGCGTCGCGCCCGTCGTCGCCATCGACGTACGCCGCCGCACCGTTGGTCGCCTCCGACGCCTCCGGCGTGAGGCCGCCGCCGAAGGAGACGTCGGTGCCGCCGCTTCCGCCGGGTTCGGCGTCGAAGCCCTCGTCGTCGCCCTCGTGGTCGGGCCAGCGGTCGTCGCTGCCGAGCAGTACGGCGTCGTCGGCGGCGGCGTCGACAGCCTCGCCGGCGGCCCGTTCCACGCCGTCGTCGGTCGCCGTCGACTCGTTCGCGGACCGCTGCTCGGCGACGGCGTCGTCCGTCGACGGAGCCGACTCGGTCGTTGCCGCCCCGGCCTCGACGGTCGACCGGTCGTTCACGTCCGCGTCGGGCCACTGGCCGCGCCGGCGGCCGGTGTCGTCGCCATCGTCGCCGTCGTCGGTGAGGATGATGCCGTCGTCCTCGGCGGCGGACGGTCCGTCGTCGGCGTCCGCTTCCGCGGCCTCGATGGCGTCGGCGGGGTCGGCCGTCTCGGCCGTCGCGTCCGCTGCCGTCGCCCCGTCCGCGTCGGTCGCTCCGTCGGCCGTCGGCTCGTCTGCCGTCGCCGATTCGTCGGCCGACGCGTCGCCGTCCGCACCGGCCGTGACGTCGACGCCGCCACCGAGTCCGGTCTGCATCTCCTCGCCGCCCCGGATGGGCCGGACTTCCTTGTTCTCGCTGACGACGCGTCGGTCGCCACACCGCTGGCACGTCTCGACCGTTCGGTACGTGACGACGACTTCGTTGCCGTCTTCCTGCCGCTCACGCTCCACCTCCCGGTTGCCGAAATCGTGTCCGAGCAGGCACCTGAGTCCCATTACCGTTCGTTGCGGACTACAGGATTAAAAGCGTCCGTCAGACGCCCGGCAGACGCCCGTGCCTGGGCGGACGCGCACCTCGCTGCTCCGTCGACGCATGCATCGCCGTCCGACGGACACCGTCCGGATACCCGGGCGACGGGACGGGCACGCTCGCCCGACAGTATAAACGGGATGCGAACGATACCCCGGGTATGAGAGCCAAGCGGGAGTTCCGTGACCGACGGGACGTCGAAGTGGCGGTCCTCGACGCCCTCGTCGACCGCGGTGAGGAAGGGATGACCGTCTTCGAGGTGCGTGCCGCCGTCGACGTCGACATCGACGCCCTCGAAGACGCCCTCGCGGAACTGAAGTCGGACTCGCTCATTCGCGTCGAATCCGAGGGTGGCGAGGTCACTCTCTACGCCGCCGACCGGGTCGTCCCCGACCCGGAGGAGGCCCCCGAGGACGACCGGGGCTTCCTCGACGAGGTGCGTGACCGCCTCGGCTTCTGATGCCCTTTTACCTCCGCCGCGTCTATGCCACCCGATGACAGCGCTGCGCGAGTTCCACGCCGACCACGGTGCCGAGTTCGAGACCCGGGGCGGGCGCGAACTGGTCGCCCACTACGGCCGTCCCGCCCGAACTCACGAGGCCGTCCGCAACGGCGTCGGCGTCGTCGAGATGCACTACGGGGTGGTCGTCGTCGGGGGCGACGACCGCTACGACTACGTCGACAACGTCGTCTCGAACGCCGTGCCCACCGCCGACGGCGAGGGGCGGTACGCGCTCCTGCTGGACCCGCAGGGGAAGGTCCGCACCGACATGTACGTCTACGACGCCGGGGAACGCCTCCTGCTGTTCGTCCCGCCGTCGCAGGCCGCGTCGCTCGCCGAGGAGTGGCGCGAGAAGGTGTTCATCCAGGACGTCGAGATTCGTGACGCCACGGACGAGTTCGCCGTCTTCGGCGTCCACGGCCCCCAGTCGACGGAGAAGGTGGCGAGCGTCCTCACCGGCGCTGGTGCGCCCGAACCTCCCCTCTCGTTCGTCCGCGGGTCCATCGGCGACGTCGGCGTCACGGCCATCGCGTCCGACGCGCCGACCGGCGAGGAGGGGTACGAAATCGTCTGTGCCGCCGGCGACGCCCGCGACGTCTTCGACGCGTTGCTCTTCTACGGCAACCCCTCCGTCCCGTTCGGCCAGCGGACGTGGGAGACGCTGACCGCGGAGGCGGGCACCCCGCTGTTCGAGACGGAACTCGCGGGTCGCATCCCGAACGTCCTCGGGATTCGCAACGCCGTCGACTTCGAGAAGGGCTGTTTCGTCGGCCAGGAAGTCGTCTCGCGGGTGGAGAACCGCGGCCGGCCGAGCCGGCGTCTCGTCGGCCTGCGGCCCGAACGGCTCCCCGAGGCGGGCGCGGCCGTCTTCGACGGCGACGGAAGCGTCGGCGACGTCACCCGCGCCGTCGACAGCCCGTCGCTCGACGTGCCCATCGCGCTCGCCCTCGTCGACTTCGACGCGCCCGCCGACCTCGCGGTCCGCGTCGACGGCGAGGACGTGCCCGCGCCGGTGACGTCCCTCCCGTTCGTCGAGGGGAGCGACCGGTCGGCGCGCCTGCCGACGTACGACGGGGACGACTAGCGCCGCGAGAGCAACGCCCGCACCTGGTCGGCCGAGAAC
>JBDGTU010000050.1:0-11501 GCA_042216495.1 Haloferacaceae archaeon | reverse complement strand
CGACGGGGACGACTAGCGCCGCGAGAGCAACGCCCGCACCTGGTCGGCCGAGAACAGCGACGACGGTCGGTCCATGTGGACGCCGATTTCGCCGGAGAGGGCGCGCAGGCCCAGTTTCTGTATCGGCTCGGGGAGCGAGTAGGCGCGGCGCACCCACCGCCCGAGTCGAATCTCGCGCGCCAGGTCATCGCGCCACGCGCGTTCGTAGTCGCCGAGCGTCGCCGGCCGCCGCGGGTCGATTACGCGGGCGGCGTGGTCGGCGGCGGTCATGCCGTAGAGGATGCCGCCGCCGGTGAAGGGTTTTGTCTGGCCGGCGGCGTCGCCGACGAGGAACGAACGGTCCGTCGTCACCGCCGCCGGCGGGCCGATGGGGATGGCCCCCGAGCAGAAGCGGGTCGTCTCGACGTCGTAGACGCCGGTGAGGCGGTCGAACATCTCGTTCACCTCGGCTCCCGGCGGGGCGGCGAGGCCGTACTCGACGCCCGCGTCGCCGCGGGGGATGCGCCACGCGAAAAAGCGCGGGACGGTGAGGTGGACGTCGACGAAGTCACCGTCGTCGGGCGACTCGTCGAACGCGAGGACGCCGTGGAGCGTCTCGTCGGGGCCGGGCAGGCCCACCTCGCGGCGCACCCGCGAGACGGGGCCGTCGCAGCCAGCGACCATCCGCGCCCCGAACGTCCGCTCGTCGCCGCCGACGCTGGCCGTCACGGTGACCGACGCCTCCCCCTCGTCGACGGCGGTGACGGTGTGACCCTCACGCACGTCGGCCCCGGCGTCGCGCGCGGCGGCGGCGAGCGTCCGGTCGAGTTCGACCCGGTCGACGACGTTCGACACCGCCTCGGTCTTGTAGAAGGGGTAGGCCCGCGACTCCGGGCCGCCGACGTGGAAGTTCGCGCCGTACACCCGGTTCTGGAGGAGGCGGTCCTTCGCGCTCTCGGGGACGAACGACCAGACGTCGGTGCTGACGTGGCCGGAACAGGCCAGCGGCGTCCCCACCTCGCCTTTCTCCAGGGCGAGGACGTCGTATCCGGCCTCGGCGGCCCGCCGGGCGAACCGTGCGCCGGCCGGACCGACGCCGACCACGACGAAGTCGTACATGCGCGTTTCTCCGTGCCCCGACGGGCAAATACTTTCGTTTCGTGGTCGTCAGTCGTCGGCGGTGACGGGGTCGCTCCGCCCTCGCGTTCCGGCGTCGCCCGTCGCCGCCTGCCACGCCATGAGGAGCATGGCGACGAGGAGCGCGCCGCCCCAGACGAACATCGTCGGCATCAACAGCAGCATCCCCGCGCCCTCGCCGAGCCAGATGGTCGCCGGCAGGAACCACTGGCCGACGAGAAAGAGCCCGGTGACCGCGGTGCGAACGGTACCCGTCACGTCCAGCGCCTCGACGGCGAAACCAGTGACGATGCCGATGATGGAGAGCACCCCGAGGTGGGCGTGCGCGCCGACCATCCACCCCGGCGGACCGCCACCGCCCGCCAGCAGGGCCACCTGGTGGAGGCCGACGCTCATCATCACTGCCAGTCCCAGGAAGCCGGACGTCTTGAGTATCCGTGTCATCAGGAACGTTCGTCGCCGTGGATTCACATAAGCGGTGCGCTCAGTGCGGATAGGTAACACACTTCACTCTACGCGACGAACCGCCTCGTCATGTCACCGTTCGACGCCGACGGCCCGGAACGCGTTCGGCAGGTGTTCGAGTCGCAGCTGGACGCGGGGTTACACCACGGCGCGCAACTCGCCGTCTACGACGGGGCCGACCTGGTCGTCGACCTCGCGGGCGGCGTCACCGGCCCCGAGGGCGACCCGACGACGCCCGACCGGCGGCACCTCCTCTTCTCGTGTACGAAACCCTACGCGGGGGTCTGTCTCCACCAGTTGGCCGAACGCGGCGAACTCGCCTACGACGACCCGGTGCGTGACCACTGGCCGGCGTTCGCCGCCGCCGGGACGGAGAAAGGCGAGATTACGGTCCGGCACGTGTTGAGCCACCAGGCGGGCCTGCCGGCGGGCCCCTTCGACGAGCGACCGGACCGGTGGCCCGACTGGGGGGCGGCCGTCGCGGCGATGGAGGCGCTCGACACGTCGTTCACGCCGGGCGAGACGGCGGCGTATCACGCCCTGAACTACGGCTTCCTGGTCGGCGAACTCGTCCGCCGGGTGAGCGGGACGCCCGTCGACGCCTACGCCCGCGAACGCGTCTTCGGCCCGCTGGGCATGGACGCGACGAGCATCGGTCTGGCCGACGACGACCCGGACGACGTGGCGACGCTCGTGGGGTTCGAGGCGTTCGACCGCTGTCGCCGCCCGGGCGCGGGACTCGACGGCTCGACGGCCGACGCCGCGGCGCTGTTCAACCAGGAGTGGATGCACCGCGCGGTGGTGCCGGCGGCCACCGGCGTCGGCACCGCCCGCGACATGGCTCGCTTCTACGCCTGCCTCGCCGCCGGCGGCGAGCTCGACGGGACGCGCCTGCTCGACGCCGGGACCGTCGCGGACGCGACGAGCGTGCAGGTCGAGGTGGAACGCGACGCCACCCTCGGCGTGCCGCGCCGGTACGCCCTCGGCTTCGAGCGCGCGGGCACGGCGTGGGACAAGTACGGCACCCTCGCGCCGCGGACGACGTTCGGTCACGGCGGCCTCGGGAGCGTCGTCGGGTGGGGCGACGCCGACTCGGGGCTCGCGATGGCCTACGTCACCAACGGCATCCGCGACGAGTTCGAACACGCCCAGCGCGCGAACGCGATGGCCGACGCCGTGCGGACGGCGTTCGGGTGAGGCCGGCGATGGCGGGGCGACAGCCACCCGGCCACACGTACGTCCCAGCGAGGGAGGTGGCAGTGTTCCCTCGCAACCCGCTTCAGTCGTCGCCCGCGGCCCGCGGCGACGGCGTCCGGTCGGCGCGCGGGCCCTCGATGTCGATCTTCGGCAGGAGGTCGCGGAGATAGCGCCCGGTGTGGGAGTCGCCCTCGCGGGCGACGGCTTCCGGCGTGCCCGTGGCGACGACCTGGCCGCCGGCCTCGCCGCCCTCGGGGCCGAGGTCGACGACGTGGTCCGCGTTCTTCACCAGGTCGAGTTCGTGTTCGATGACGACGACGGTGTTGCCGGCGTCGGTGAGGCGGTGGAGCACCTCGACGAGTTTGCGTTCGTCCGCGCTGTGGAGCCCCGTCGTCGGTTCGTCCAGCAGGTAGAGCGTGTTGCCGGTGTCTTTCTTCCCCAGTTCCTCCGCAAGCTTGACGCGCTGGGCCTCGCCGCCCGAGAGCGTCGTCGAGGGCTGGCCGAGACGCATGTAGCCCAGACCGACGTCCCGGAGGAGGCCGAGTCGGCGGCGAATCTGCGAGTTGGCTTCGAAGAAGTCGTAGGCTTCGTCGACTTCCATCTGGAGGACGTCCGCGATGGTCTTGCCCTTGTAGGTGACGTCCAGCGTCTCGTCGTTGTAGCGCGCGCCGTCGCACTCCTCGCAGGGGACGTAGACGTCCGAGAGGAAGTTCATCTCGATTTTGACCGTCCCCTGGCCGCCACACTCCTCGCACCGACCGCCCTTGACGTTGAACGAGAAGCGACCCTTCTCGTAGCCGCGCTGTTTCGAGAGTTTGGTCTCGGCGAACAGTTCGCGGACGTAGTCGAAGACGCCGGTGTAAGTGGCGGGGTTCGACCGCGGCGTGCGCCCGATGGGCGACTGGTCGATGAGGCGGACCGTCTCGACGTGCTCGATGCCCTCGATGGCGTCGTGGTCGCCGGGGTCGACGCTGGTGTTGTCGTTCATCTCGCGGGCGAGGCCCTTGTAGAGGACGTCGTGCATCAGCGTCGACTTCCCGGAGCCCGACACGCCCGTGATGGCCGTGAACGCCTCCATCGGCAGGTCCACGTCCACGTCGGCGAGGTTGTGCTGGCGCGCGCCGCGGACGGTGAGCGTCTCCGCCCACTCCCTGCGTTCCTCGGGGACCGGGATACGCTTGCGCCCCGCGAGGTAGTCGCCCGTCAGCGACTCCTCGGCGGCGGTCACGTCCTCGAAGTCGCCCTGAACGACCACCTCGCCGCCGCGCTTGCCGGGGCCGGGACCCATGTCGATGATGTTGTCCGCGCGGCGCATCGTCTCCTCGTCGTGTTCGACGACGACGAGGGTGTTGCCCAGGTCTCGCAGGCCTTCGAGCGTGTCCAGCAGGCGGTCGTTGTCCCGCTGGTGCAGGCCGATGGAGGGCTCGTCGAGGACGTAGAGGACGCCCACGAGGCCGGAGCCCACCTGCGTCGCGAGGCGGATGCGCTGGGACTCGCCGCCCGAGAGGGTCGCCGCCTCGCGGTCGAGCGTCAGGTACTCCAGTCCGACCTCCTGCATGAAGCCGAGTCGGGCGCGGATTTCCTTGAGAATCTCCTCGGCGATGGTCCGCTCGCGGTCGGTGAGTTCCTGCTCTAGCCCCTCGAAGTGGTCGAGAGCGTCGGCGATGCTCATCCGGTTCACCTCCGTGATGGCGGTGCCGGCGACCAGCACCGACCGGGACTGGGGCTTGAGGCGCGTGCCGTCACACGCCGGACACGTCGTCACGGCCATGTACTCCTCGATGTGGTCCCGCGTCGAGTCCGAATCCGTCTCGACGTGGCGGCGTTCGAGGTTCGGCACGACGCCCTCGAAGCGCTTCTCCTTGCGCCGGGTGCCGTTTTTCGTCGTTCGCTCGAATACCACCTGTCGGTCGGTGCCGTAGAGGAACTGCCGCCTGACGTCGTCGTCGAGTTCCTCGAACGGCGTCTCGACGCTCACGCCGAAGTGCTCCGCCACAGAGTCGATGCGCGTCCGGTAGTACGACCGGCTGTAGCTCCACGCCTCGAAGACGTCCTTCAGCGGCTTGGAGGGGTCCTGAACGACCAGGTCCTCGTCGACCTCCTTGGTGTTGCCGATGCCCTCACACTCCGGACAGGCCCCGTGGGGGCTGTTGAACGAGAACGACCGCGTCTCGATTTCCGAGAAGTCGATGCCACAGTGCGTGCAGGCCAGCGCTTCCGAGAATTCGACGACGAGCCGCCCGTCGTCGTCGCCGGCGAGGTCGCCCGTCGAGCGCGCTTCGGTCCCCAGGTCGATTCCCTCGGGCGGGTCGGGGACGACGACTTTCAGGACGCCGTCGGCTTCCTTCAGTGCCGTCTCCACCGAGTCCGTGATGCGCGAGCGGGCGTCCTCGCTCGCCGTCACCCGGTCGACGACGACGTCGACCGTGTGGTCGTAGTTCTCGTCCAGGTCCGGCCGCTCGACCGTCAGGTCGTAGGTGTCGCCGTCGACCTCGACCCGGCTGTACCCATCACTCACGAGTTCGTCGAAGCGGTCCTCGAAGGCCCCCTTCTGGTCGCGGACGACGGGGGCTGCGAGTTTGAGGCGCGTCCCCTCGGGGAGTTCGAGGATGCGCCGGACCATCTGCTGGGCGCTCTGCTCGCCGACCTCGCGCCCGCAGTCGGGACAGTGCGGCGTGCCCACGCGGGCGTAGAGGAGTCGGAGGTAGTCGTGGAGTTCCGTCACCGTCCCCACCGTCGACCGGGGGTTGTTGGCGGCGTTCTTCTGGTCGATGGAGATGGCGGGCGAGAGCCCCTCGACGGACTCCACCTGCGGCTTGTCCATCTGTCCCAGGAAGTTCCGCGCGTAGGCCGACAGCGACTCGATGTAGCGGCGCTGGCCCTCGGCGTACACCGTCTCGAACGCGAGCGACGACTTGCCCGACCCGGAGAGCCCCGTGACGACGTTGAACTGCTCGCGGGGGATGCGGACGTCGAGGTCCTTGAGGTTGTGTTCCTCGGCCCCGCGAACCTCGATGTAGTCCTTGCTCATCTGGGTTCCGGGTACGGCTCGGGCGTATGTGTACCCGTCGGTTGCGGACGATATTCCGATTCGACGCATCGTCCGTTGATTCCCCGAAAGCCCGCCTCGTGTTCGGTGTATCGACGGTCAAATCCCCGAAAGTCCACTTCATTTTCGATGCATCGACGGCCGACTCCTCGAAACCCGCCTCGGGTTCGGTGCATCGACGGCCGACTCCTCGAAAGCCCGCGACCGCTCGACCGTCCGGGCCTCGCTGCGGTCCTCGGTCGCACTGCGTGCTCCCTGCGGTCCTTGCGTCGTCCGGGACGGGCCGAGCGGTCGCCCCCTTTCAGTCCCGCCCACAGGCCTCGCCCTCCCCAGCCAGGGGTGCTCGCCCGGAGGCGAGCACGGGTCCCTCGCACGTTCCTGTCGCGGCACGGAGGCCGCGACAGCGCGCGCCGTTCGGCCGGAGGAACCGGGCGGCGCGGATCGCCGTCTCCACGGCGTCCCCGTGAGTCCGCGAGCGGGGGGCTCGTGGAGGGTCGCTCCACGGCGTCCCCGTGAGCGCCCGCCAGGTCGAACGAGGAGTTCTGAGGCGTTCCGAGATACCGAACACCACGGCTTCGAGGCCACTGTCAGTCGAACACCGGACGTCCAGAAATGCGAAGGCCGGTCTAGCAGAGACTCCTGCTGGCGACGGACCACCCCGCGACCGGACCGACTAGCTCAGCTTCTCGCGGCTGATGTTGACGCCCGTGGGCGTGATGATGATCTGGTCGTCGCCCTTGACGACGATGTCGCCGTCGACCTCGCGCGCGACGCGGCGCAGGTCCTCGATGATGTGTTCGACGGTGCTGTCGCTCGGACTCAGCCGAGTGATGTCCGCGACGACGAAGTCGCCGTCGTAGACGGCGTCCTTGATCGGCATCGCGTCCCGTTTCTGTTTGATTTCGGCGATGTGAACGGTCATCCCCGCTTCGCCGCGTGCGGTGTCGACGTCGTCGAGGCTCAGTTCGACGTAGTCCTCGGTGCTCCGCGAACCCCCGCTGCCGAGGATCTTGCTCATGATGCCCATGCACAGTACACGAACCACGGTGTCATTAGTTCTTACGTCAGACGGCTCGCCGCGAAGGGCCTTTCAATCGGGGCGTCGTCCCCTCGTCTATGACCTACAGCATCTGCGTCCACGAGGCCGACCGGGGCGAGGGAACGGACGTCCGTCACCGGTTCGGCGTCGCCGTGACGACGCGCTACCCCTCCGTCGGAAGCCTCTGTCCGCACGTGGGCGAGAGCGCCGCGGTCGCGACCCAGAGCGTCACCGACGCGTCCCTCGGTCGCCGTGGCGTCGACTACGTGGCCGACGGCCTCGCCGTCGACGACGCGCTGGAGGCGCTCCTCAACGCGGACGACGAGGCGGAACTCCGGCAGGTCCACGGCGTCGACCGGGACGGCGATTTCGCCTTCACCGGGGCGGAGTGTCCAGACTGGAGCGGCCACGAACGCGGCACGCACCCCTCGCGGGACGCCCGGTACACCGTCGCCGGCAACTCGCTCACCGACGCCGACGTGCTGGCGGCCGTGGTCGCCGCCTACGAGGGGAGCGACTGGGACGACCCGCTGTCGAAGCGGCTGGTGAACGCACTCGGCGCGGGGGCAGCGGCGGGCGGCGACCGCCGCACGGACCTCCCCGTCGGAAGCGCAGCGGTACGGGTGACGGCAACGGGGGCTCGGTCGCGCCCCTACGACGACCTGCGGGTCGACGCCGCCGAGTCGCCCGTTTCGGACCTGCGGGAGACCTACGAACTGGCGAAGCGCGGCTACGACGCGGCGTTGGAAAAGTACGCCTAGACCGAGAACTCGAAGAGGTCGTCCCCGACGTAGTGGACGGATTCGACGACTTTCCCGGACTCGCCCGTGAGGTTCTCCCCGTCTTCGAGGGCGCGACCGACCGCCAGGGCCTTCTCGTGGGTCTCCTCGACGACGACGACGAGGTCGCCCGCCTCGATGTCGTCGTCGGCCTCGACGATGCCGGGGCGCATCACGTCAGCGCCGTCGCTGACGAAGCTGACGGCTCCGGCGTCGACGGTGACGACGTGGCGCTCCGGCGGATGGGCGTTCGCACCGCGAACGGTCAGGAAGGGCTCGTCGCCGAGATAGAGCACGTCCGGGTCGTCGTCGACGAGAACGAGGTCGAACTTCGTCCCCTCGAGTTCGACGAACTCGTAGGCGTCGCCGTCGAGGTCGACCCCGAGCTGCGCCGCGAGCGTCGATTCGAGGTCGCGTATCTCGTCGCTTCGAAGGTGGTGGCGGGACTTGACCTCCATACCGGAGTCACTCGTGCCCCGGGGATAAATCGACCGTTCGACCACGCGGCGGTGGGAGCCGAAAATCGTCACACGGGCGTCCGACGACGCAACAAACGCTAAGTGACCCGGGTTCGTGGTGGCCAGTATGTGGAGTTCCCGGTCGAACCGGGACCGGAAAACGGTCGTCTGTATCGCGTGCGGGACGTCCCTGCTCCGGTCCGAAGCCCGCGAATACGACAAGGAGGGTAATCGCTGGGACCGACACGGCAAGGACTTCGAGTTCCTCTGTAAGGAGTGTTATCGGAGTCTCTGTCACCAGCCCCGCGACGAACTCGAAGCCCTCCTCGTCGACATCGAGGGCGACGACCCCGACCGCGACGTCTTCCTCCAGCGCTACTTCGGTGCCGTCGAGGAGCGCTACGGGTCGCCCGAGGAGCCCGAATCCTGAGACCGTCGGGGCGGCGCGCTCGACCCCGACACGCCTAACTACCTCTCCCCGCTAGGTGAGGCTATGTCGAACGACGCGCAGGCGCAGGCCGGGACGGCCGAGGGGCAGGGCCCCGTCGAAATCGACGCCGAACTGGCCCGGCACCTCCAGAACAAGCGCGAGGAGCTATTCGAGGAATTCGACATCCGCGACGAGTTCCCCCGCGAAGTCGTACGCGAGGCCGAGCGCCGCATCGAAGACGTCCAGAACGAAATCGAACGGGAGGTCGAGGACCGACGCGACCTGCGGGACATGACGGCCTGGACCACCGACCCCGTCGACGCCCAGGACTTCGACGACGCCATCAGCGTCGAAGAGAACGACGAGACGTACACGCTCTGGGTCCACATCGCCGACGTGTCTCACTACGTCCATCCCGATTCGGCGATGTGGGAGGAGGCGGTCAAGCGCGGCAACACGGTCTATCTCCCCGCCTACACCGTTCACATGCTCCCACCGAGCCTCGCCGAGACGGTCTGTTCGCTCGTCCCCGACGAGGACCGCCTCGCCCACACCGTCGAGATGGAACTCGACAAGGAGACGCTCTCCTTCGAGACCATCGACATCTACAAGTCGGTCATCCGGAGCGACGAACGCCTCACCTACAGCGACTGCGAGAAGCGCCTGGACGACCCCGACGCTCCCCTCCACGAGGAGAACGCGCTGGCGTTCGAACTCGCCGACCGGATGCACGAACAGCGCAAGGAGGACGGCTCGCTCGTCCTCAATCCGCGGCGTGACCGCGCCCACACCATCATCGAAGAGTGCATGCTGAAGGCGAACAAGGCCGTCACACACGAACTCATGTGGAATCGTGGGGTTGAGGCGATGTACCGCGTCCACCCCCAGCCCACGCCGGACCAGTGGAACGACGCCCTCCGCGAGATTCAGGAACTCGACGGCGTCTCCATTCCTTCGGACAAGTGGGACGACCCCCGGAAGGCCGTCAACGGGGCCCTCGAGGAATCGCCCGACCGGATGCTCAACAAGATTCAGCGGGCGGTCCTGAAGGTGATGCCCCGCGCGAAGTACATGAACGACCCCTTCGGGGGCCACCACGCCCTCAACTTCGACATCTACGGTCACTTCACCTCGCCCATCCGTCGCCTCTCGGACCTCATCAACCACTGGATCGTCCACGAGAACGACGTGCCCGAGGACCTCGTCCAGCTCTGTGACCGCGCTTCCGACCGCCAGAAGGACGGCGAGACGGCCGAGCGCCTCTACAAGCAGTTCCTCGAAGAGGTCGGCCTGGACCCCTACGCGGTCAACAACCGCGGCATCGTCACCGTCGACGAGGACGGCGACGTCGTCGACGAGAACGGCCTCCCGCCGGCCGACGCCTGACCGGGGCTGTCGGCCGGTGAGGGACGGAAGCGACCGTCCGTGTACGGTCGTCCGACGGCCGGAGCTATTTCCCCTCGCGGGCCGTCGTCCCGCCGATGTCGCTCAGAGCGTGGGCCGAACTGGCCCGTCCCCGAACCCTGCGGACGGCCGCGAACGCCGTCGGCTTCGACCCGAGGGAGGCGACCGTCTCCCGTGACTCCGGCGTCGACGTCGCCGACCTGATTACCGACCCGTACACCTCCGTCGCCGACGTTCGCGACCGCCTCGACGCGCTCGAAACGCGCTTTCGCGAACACGACGACCGCCGGGCCGTCTTCCTGACGGTGTACGTCGCCGTCACGGAACGCGTCCAGGACCGCATCCGGGCGGACGAGTTCCGGAATCCCGAGTGGGTCGCCGACTATCTCGTCACGTTCGCGGACTACTACCGCCGCGCACTCCTCGCGTACGAACGGGAGAACTTCGACGCCGTTCCGAAGCCGTGGCTGCTGGCGTTCGACACCGCACTGGAGGGCCGGGCGCTCGTGGTCCAGGACGCCCTCCTCGGAATCAACGCCCACGTCGTCCACGACCTCGCGCTCGCCGTCCACGACGTCGGCATCGACCCGAATCGCGCGGGCAAACACGCCGACCACGTCGCCGTCAACGACGTCCTCCGCGAACTGGTCGACGTCGAACAGCGACTGCTCGCCGACCACTACGCACCCGGGCTGGCCGAACTCGACGCCGCCGCCGGTCGAATCGACGAAGCGCTCGCCTCGCTGTCCCTCGAAGAGGGCCGGGAGTTCGCGTGGCACGGCGCAGTCGCCCTCACCGACCTCCGGACGTCGATTGCCGACCGGATAGTCCGGTGGTTGCTGGACGCCGTCGCGACGGGGAACGGGCGGACGATTGTTGCAACTACCGACTCGCCGCTCTTCGCGAGGCTTCGGGAACTCGAAGCAGAAGAACGGTGAGTATGGTACAATTCTCGAACGATTCTCTCCGACCGGGAACGGCCCGGGCGTATTTGTGTGTCCGGACCCGAGTTAGAGCGTATGTCGGAACACAAGCCGAACTCGCGGCGCCGATTCCTCCAGTTGACCGGTGCGTCCGCCATCGTCGGATTGGCCGGTTGTGGCGGCGGCGGTAGCGGTGGCGGTGGCGGCGGCGATGGCGGTAGCGGTGGCGGTGGCGGTAGCGGCGGCGGTAGCGGTGGCGGCGGCGATGGCGGTAGCGGTGGCGGCGGCGATGGCGGTAGCGGTGGCGGTGGCGGTGGCGGGTCGAATCTCGGCCCGGTCCCTTCGCAGTACGAGACGGCGACGTCGCTCGACGGAACGGAGCGGAACCCCGACGCACTCGCCCAGAAGTCCGGCGTCCAGTACCAGTCGTCGCCGAAAAACGGCCAGCAGTGTTCGGGATGTCGGTACTACATCCCCGACAAGAACGGTGACGGCCTCGGTGCGTGTGCAATCGTCGAGGGGAAGATCAAACCCGAGGGCTACTGCGTGAGCTACGCCGCCTATCAAGGGTGACGTCCTCCTGGCGGTGACTTCCTCCCCACCCTACTCGCTCACCGCTGACGCGGTTCGCTCCTTGAGGG
>JBDGTU010000011.1:0-62742 GCA_042216495.1 Haloferacaceae archaeon | reverse complement strand
CTTAATATCCCCACGCTCGGGATTCCTCCGCGTTCACGCGGAGGAGGATGTCAATTCGCATTCGCCTGCCTGTTGTACTCAATCTGGCGGGCTGTCGATCTGCTCGTACAGGTCGAATTGACTGGGGAGTACGAGCACTCACCGGTGATTACAGCGGACAACACGCTGACGCTGCTGAAGAAGGAGACTGGAATCGGGTAGTGAGGAACTCTATTCGGGTTAGCGTGCCGTCTGAGTGGCTACACTATTGGAAGTCTCGAAAATTCGCCCATACGATTGGGAGTATGACAAGAATAGCCGCTTGGAGAGCCATCTGGGGCAGTTTCCGCTGACCGAATCGGTCAAATTCACGCATCACAGCCCTGGTAAACCCCCTGTAGTCTCAACTTCCCCAGTTACAGTAATCACTATGAAGCTACCGCTCCCGCGCCCGTTCGCGCCGTCGCGAAAGCAGTCGCTCGATACTCTTTCCGGGGCCGCCCTCGATGGGCCAGCCGCGCATCCGCCACGCCGGCGGTTCGGGTTCGAACGCCGGGCACGACCCGGAACACTCGCCCCGGGTCTGGTGACACGCCTTCGACGCACACCACGGCACCATCGCCGCCCCCGCGCGTTCGAGTTCGAAGTGCCGGCAGTCGGGGCGCATCGTCTCGACGTAGGACCGCCACCCGGAGCCGTAGGCCCGTTCGGCGATTTCGAGGCGCGTGGTCGCGCGGTCGGCGGCGTCGCCCTCGCCCGACGGGGCGAGACGGCCCGGATACCAGGCCACCTCGGCCGTCGTCCGGTCGCCGAAGGCGAGCGTCAGCACGCCCACCTCGACGGGGACGTCCTCCAGCAACGCGGGTTCGACGGTGTCGCCCGTCGCCGCCGTCGCCACCCACACTTCGTCGGCCAGGGCCGCCTCGACGTCGTGGCGCAACTGGTCGCCGAGGGCGCGCGCCGCCGACGCGTCGAGGTCCGGCTTGTTCTCGACGGCGACGAGGCGGTTCACCCAGTCGGGATACGGCGCGATTCGTCGAATCTGGACGCGGTTGCCGTCGCGGCGTTTCTCGACGACGCCCCGGTCGGCGGCGCGGTGGACGGCCGCGCGGACGTACCGCCAGGGATAGCCCGGGTCCGGGAGCGCGTCGCGGTACCACGCCCATTCGGCGGGCGCGTTGCGGACGACGTGCAGGAGGTCGGAATCGAGCGTGCGGGGGCCGAACTCACGGCGGGCGGCCAGCCCCGCGGGGTCGGCTTCGACGACGACGGTGTCCCAGCGCCGCCGCTTCGTGCCGAGTTGACGGGCGACAACGGGGACGCCGCGCCCCTCGTCGGTGGGGGGCCACGCGCGTTCGGCCCACCGGCAGGTCAGCAGTTCGAAGCCGAACTCGGTCCCGCCGGGGTAGGGAGCGCGGTCGCTCACGGTCCCACGTCGGCGGGCGGGTCGCTAAATCGTATCGATGCCGCGGGCGACGCCGCGCCGGGGGCGCTACGCGAGGTACGACCGGCTCTGCTCTTCGCCGTCGACCAGGTCGTCGAGGTAGTCGTGGGCCTGCCGGAGGATGTCCCGCGGACCGTCCTGCGTGATGGTGTTGATGGCCTGTTCGTAGTCGCGCCACTGCAGGTCGCGGTGCTCCTTCGACAGTTCGGCGCTCGCCTCGAACGACCGGGCGATGAACAGATGGACCGTCTTGTGGATGGTCTTGCCGCCCGCCTCGAAGACGTAGTCGTACTCCTCTCGGAAGCCGTCGATGAGTCTGAAGTCCTCGATACCGGCCTCTTCGGTCACTTCTCGAATCGCCGTCTGCTGGAGTTCCTCGTCGCCTTCGACCCCGCCTTTGGGGAACTCCCAGTCCCCCGGTCGGCTCTTCAGGAGCAAGTACTCCCGGTGGCCGCGGGTGTCGCGGAAGAGGATGGCTCCAGCACTGGTCGCTTGCACCGTCATTGGCCGTTCTAATCGGTCACGGGTAAAGAGAATATCGGAGGGAGCGGCTCCGCTCGGTAGATGCGTTTTTCTGCCTGCGGCGCGCACCTCTCTGCAAGCCCCAGCCATGACATTCGTCACGAAACTCAGCTTCCAGAGCGGGGACCGAGCGGTCCTCGACGACCTGGTATCGGACCTGAAACGGGCGGTCGAACGGAAGGGCGCGGAGTGTACCGGCCCACACTCCGACTCTCCGAAACACGTTCGCGCCCCCCAGTATCGAACGCTCTCTCCCGGCGACGAGTACGCCTCGTGGACGTACACCGTCTACTCGCGGCGTCTCGAAATCCACGGCAACGAGAAGGTCGCACGGCACGTCGTCCAGGGTGAGTTCCCCGAGAGCGTCCACGTCGAGATCGAAGTCGACCAGAAGAAACCGCTCGGCCACCGACAGAACTAGCCGGCGGTCGCTGCCCGTTTCTCTCGACGTCCCTCGCTCACGGTCGCTTCCGGACGTCGAGCATCGTGCCGTAGCCCTCGTGAGCGTCGGCGTCGAACTCCGTGACGCGCAGCAGCACCTCCGCGTCGACCAGGCCGTCCTCGGCGTCGGGCAGGTGGAGTTCGGTGTCGCCGATGCGGACGACTGCCCCCTCGTCGTCGTAGCCGGTGACGAACGCGACGAGTTCGTCGCCGGCGGCGTAGTCGGGGGTGTTGGTCCGGAACGTCAACCCGGCGAAGAACTTGCCGACGTTCATACCCGGGACACCTCCTCGCTCCGGCGGTCGGGCACGTATTCGAGGCCGTAGCCGGTCCACGCGGCGACGAGGAACACCGCCACGAGGAACCAGCCGTGGAAGACGTACGGCCAGACGGCGGCGGGGTTCGCCAGCATCGACTCGGTGAACCACGAGAACTGCTCGGGCAGTTGGACCATGGCGCTGTAGCCGGCGAGGACGCCGCCGCCCCACGGGAAGATGTAGCCCAGCGCCGCGGTGTTGGCGTCGAGGATGTTGGCCCGACGGTAGCCGTTGATGTTGAACCGCTGGCCCAGCGTCCGGATGAACGGCGCGATGGCGATTTCGGCGGCCGTGTTGATGGTGATGGTGGCGTTGACGATTGCGGTGCCGAGCACCATCGTCGTCTCCGCGCGGCGGACCGTCGTCGCGACGTTCTCCAGCAGCCACTCCTCGATGAGGTCGAAGCCGCCACCGGCGCGCATCACCTGCGCCGCGGCGACGATGAGCAACACGAGGACGATGAGCGGGAAGAAGCCGAGCGCCCCCGTGTAGATGCTCCCGCCGACGGGGTCGGCGGCGTCGGGCGCGATCTCGACGACGGCTCCGAGGACCGGCGCGGTGTCGAGCGCCCGTGCGATGGCCGTCTCGCGGGGCGCGCGGAAGACGAGCATCGCCGTCGCGGGCGCGAGGCCGAGCAGGAGGTTCAGCGCGACGGAGGTCATCAGTCCCCACGAGATGGCCTCGATGATGTGACGGCCCTGCACCGCCGTCGCGATGACGATGGCGATGGGGAGCAGGTGGACGAGTCCCAGCGGGCCGACGGACGCGCCTGCGTCGCGCGCGACTGAGAGGGGGTCGCCCGCCATCGCGCTCCCGGCCGCGAGGTAGCCGACGAACGCCAGCACCGCGGCGACGATGGCGTACTTGAACCGCGAGGCGACGACGCCGCCGATGTCGGCGTCCTGCGTGACGGCGCTGACGATGGTGGTGTCGGAGACGGGTGCGAGGTTGTCGCCGAACACCGCGCCCGAGAGGATGGCCCCGAACAGCAGGACGGGGTCCGCACCGAGGAGGATGCCGGCGGGGAAGACCAGGCTGGTGAAGGCGACGGCGGTGCCGTAGCCCGTCCCGATGCCCGTCGCCAGCAGCGCGGCGAAGAGGAACGTGAGCGCGGGAAAGAGGGCCGCGCCGACGTCCGCCGCGCTCGCCGCCCACACGAGGCCGTCGACGAAGCCGCCGGCCTGAATCGTGTCGGCGAACATGCCGGCCCAGAGCCACGCGACGATGGCCGTCGCCGCGACGCGCTGGGTCATCCCCTCGAAGATGGTGTCGGCGTACCCCTTCCAGCTACCCTTCACGAACAACATCCCGACGATGAGTCCGACGAGCATGCCGGCGACGAGTCCCGACGTGTCGCCGATGCCGAGCAGTCCGCTCTGGACGATGGCCCAGCCGATGAAGAAGGCGATGGGCAGGGCGCTGGTCGCCCGACCGCCGTAGAACGTTATCCGGGTGCTGTCCGGCGTGTCGTCTCCAAATTCGGCGTCGCTCATCGCCGCGGTACTTCTCGGGGATTCCATTTAAATTGTGCGAGTTCTCCTGCGAAAACAAGCCACGTGACAACATTCGACAATAGCCGCGTTCCGGCGTCGCTTGGGCCGGCAGACGTCGACGTCGCCCACCATTATTGCGGTGGGCGGCGTCGGCGACGGTATGCACGACGAACTGGTCGAACTGCGCCGCGACCTGCACCGGCATCCGGAACCCGCGTGGCGCGAGTTCTACACCACCGCCCGCATCGTCGACGAACTGGAGACGCGCGCGGTGGACGGACTCCACGTCGGGCCGGAAGTCCTGAGCGACGACCGACTGGCCGTCCCCGACGACGCCGAACTCGACGAGTGGTACGGTCGGGCGCTGGAGGCGGGGGCCCGCGAGGACCTCCTCGAACGCCTCCGCGGCGGCTACACCGGTGCCGTCGCGACGCTCCGGCGCGGCGAGGGACCGACCGTCGGCCTCCGGGTCGACATCGACGGCCTGCCGATTACGGAGTCCGACGCGGACGACCACCGACCCGCAGCCGAGGGCTTTCGCTCGGCGAACGAGGGCTACATGCACGCTTGCGGGCACGATGCCCACGCCGCCATCGGCGTCGGCGTTCTCGATGCCGTCGCGGAAAGCGACTTCGAGGGAACGCTGAAGGTGTTCTTCCAGCCCGGCGAGGAGATGGTCGCCGGCGGGAAACCGATGGCCGAGGGGGGACACCTCGACGACGTGGACTACCTGCTTGCCGTCCACGTCGGCCTCGACCACCCCACCGGCGAGGTGGTCGCCGGCGTCGACGGCTTCCTCGCGGTGAGTCAGTTCCGAGCCGACTTCACCGGCGAGGCGGCCCACGCCGGCGGCCACCCCGAACGCGGGCGCAACGCCGTCCAGGCGATGGCGACCGCCGTCCAGAACCTCTACGCGATACCGCGCCACGGCGACGGAGCGACCCGCGTCAACGCCGGCCGCGTCGGCGGCGGCACGGCGAGCAACGTCATCCCCGAGGAAGCCTTCGTCGACGCCGAGGTGCGCGGCGAGACGACCGCCCTGATGGAGTACGTCGACGACCGCGCGCGCCGCGTCGTCGACCACGCCGCGGCGATGCACGGCTGCGACGTCGACGTAACTCAGGTGGGACGGGCCCCGAGCGGCGAGAGCGACGAGTCGCTCGTCGACGTCGTCGCCGACGTGGCGACGGCGCTCGGCGCGACCGACTCCGGCGGCACGACCGGCGTCGAATCCACTGACTCCGGCGGCGTTGCCGGCGTCGACTCTCTCGTCCGCCGCGACGAACTCGGCGGCAGCGAGGACGCGACGTATCTCATGAACCGGGTACAGGAACGGGGCGGCCTCGCGGCGTACGTCTGCATCGGCACCGACCACCCCGGCGGACACCACACCCCGACGTTCGACGTCGACGAGGCGTCGCTCCCGGTCGGCGTCGACGTGCTCGCGAAGGCAATCGAAGAACTCGGGCGGCGGCGACCGGAGCGCGGAGGCTAGTACTTGGGGTCAGCGCCCGTCGTCTCGTAGATGCGGTCCATCAGGTCGTCGCGTTCGGCCCGCCATCCCGACAGAGCCGACGGCGAGTCCGGGTAGTTGCCGTAGTGGTCCATCAGATCCTCGGCGAGCTGTTTCGTCTCGTAGAACGTCCAGATGGTGCGCCAGTAGCCGAAGCTCTTGACGGCGCTCTGGAGCTTGAGCCACAGGCTCATCTGGGTCGACCCGGAGTAGAGCGCTTCGGCGAGTTTCTCGCCCGGGAGCGACGCCAGCAGGCCCATCAGGTCGTCGACGTCGATGGCCGTCGAGAGGATGTTGTAGACGTCGAGCCCGGCGTAGCGCGTTCCGAAGTGGTCCATGACGCGCTCGTTGTAGTTCCAGAGCGTTTCCTCGCTCGGGTCGCCCGTCTCGACGGCGCGGACGGCGCGTTCGGCGGCGTACTGGCCGGCGTAGGCCGCGCCCGCGATTCCGCCGCCCGTCGTGGGGTTGACGTGACCCGCGGCGTCGCCGGCGGCGACGAACCCCGGCGCGACGGCCGAGTCGTAGGGCCGACGCGTCGGTAGGGCCGCGCCGAGTTTGTCGGTCACCTCCGCGCCCGCGAACTCCTCGCGCGTGCGCAGGTCGGCCTTCAGGTCCTCGACGAGTTTCATCGGCTGTTCGTTCATCTGGAAGCCGAGGCCCGCGTTGATTTCGGTGCCCGTCCGCGGGAAGTACCAGAGGTAGCCCGCGGCGCGTTTGGTCGGCTTGAAGACGAGGGCGTCCTTCCACTCCACCTCCTCGGGCACCTCGACGATTTCGCGGTAGGCCGAACAGAACTGCGAGTAGGAGACGTTCGTGTCGAACGTCGCGTCCGAGAGGTCGGCCTTGTCCTGCAGCAGCGAGAGCGACCCCGCGGCGTCGATTGTGACGGCGGCACGGTAGTCGACCGGGTCGCCCTTCCGGCGCGCGCGGACCCCGCGGACGCGCCCGTCGTCGTCCTGGAGTACGTCCTGAACGACGGTGTCGTAGTGGAACGCCGCGCCCGCCTGGTCGGCCCCTTCGATGATGCGCTTGCCGTAGTCGAGGCGGTCGATGACCGCGAGTTCGCCCGGAATCGGGATTTCGAGCACCGTGTCGTGCTGGGGGATCTCGAAGCGGCCGTGGTCGACGTCCGTGTTCGTAAAGGAGGGCTCGATTTGCGACTTCGGGATGGCGTCGGGGAAGGCGTCCGCGCCCTTCAGGGCGTCGCCGCAGGCGATGTGGCCGGCCTCCTGTTCCGACTTCCGCTCGACGACGGCGACGTCGAGGCCCTCGCGTGCGGCGGTGGCCGCGGCGTAACACCCGGCGGTCCCCGCACCGACGACGACGACGTCGCACTCGTGGGAGGTCATTGGTTGGTGTGTCGGGGCCGACGGGAAAACTCTTTATCCCCGTTCCGTCGGCCCGCGAACGACGGATACGCCCGAGCCGGGTCAGGCCGACGCCGCGTCGACGGCCGCTTCGACCGCGTCCCGGGCGGTCGCGACCAGTCCGTCCACGTCGTCCGCCTCGGCGTAGATGCGGACGTACGGTTCGGTGCCGCTCGGGCGAACCAGCACCCACGACCCGTCGGGCCGTTCGAGGCGGACGCCGTACTCGGTGTCCACGCTCGCGTCGGGGAACGCTTCGGGGAGCGCCGTCTCCAGGCGGTCCATGGCCGTCGCCTTCAGGTCGTCCGGACAGGGGACGCTCACCTTCCGGTAGGGGCGTTCGGTCACCGGCGCGCGCAACGCGTCGAGGCCGTCGGCGGCGACGAGGCGCGCGAGGACGGCGGCGCTGACGACGCCGTCGATCCACCCGCCGAACGCGGGGTGGAGGTGTTTCCACGGTTCGGCCGCGAAGACGACGTCGCCGCCCGCCGAACGCGCCGCCGCGACGCCTTCGTGGAGCGCGCCCAGTCGCACCCGTTCGACGCGTCCGCCGGCCTCGCGGACGCGTTCGTCGACGCGCGCCGAGGCGTTGGGCGTCGTCACCACGACCGGGTCCGCGGCGTCGCTCTCGCGGACGTAGCGTTCGGCGAGGATGGCCAACACGGTGTCCTCGTGGACGACGTCGCTCGCGGCGTCGACGACGACGATGCGGTCGGCGTCGCCGTCGTGGCCGACGCCGAACGCGAACTCGCCGTCGGCGACGAACGCCCGGAGGTCCGCCAGCGACTCGGGCGTCGGCTTGCTCGCGCGACCGGGGAAGTGGCCGTCGACGTTGGCGTTGAGCGCCACCACGCGCGCGCCGAGTGCGCGCAGGACCTGTGGCGTCCCCAGCGCCGAGACGCCGTTGCCGCAATCGACGGCGACGGGGAGCCCCGACAGTGGCGCGCCGAAATTCCGGGCGTAGTCGACGACTGCGTCGCGGTAGCGGCCCAGTATCTCCTCGTCGCGGGCGTCGCCCCACGCGTCCCACGGCATCGGCTCGGTATCGGCAGCGACGCGTTCCTCGACGGCGCGTTCGGCGGCCCGGTCGAACTCCACGCCGTCGGTGAAGAGTTTGATGCCGTTGTCGCCGGGCGGGTTGTGCGAGGCGGTGAGGACGACGCCGTGCCGGCCCTGCGACGCGAACGCGAGCGCCGGCGTCGGTGCCACGCCCGCGCGTGCCACGTCGAGGCCGACCGCCTCCAGGCCGGCCTCCAGGGCAGTCGAGAGCGCCGTCCCCGTCGTCCGGCCGTCGCGGCCGACGACGAACTCCGTCTCCCCTCTCTCGCGTGCGTACCGTCCGACCGCCCGCCCGACCGACAGCGCGAGCTCGGGCGTCACCTCGCGCTCGACGTCGCCGCGGATGCCTGCCGTCCCGAACAGTTCCATGTCACTGCGTCCGTGTCGAGGACATATAACCGCCGTCGTCTCGGAGGCGGGAGGCGGATTTTTGGCGCGTCCCGCCCAACGACCGTCCATGCCGGACCGAACCCGCGCACACGTCTTCGTCTCGGGGCGGGTACAGGGCGTCTACTACCGCGCGAACACACGGGACGCGGCCCGCGAACGCGGCGTCGACGGGTGGGTGAGGAACCTCGACGACGGCCGGGTCGAAGCCGTCTTCGAGGGTGACGCGGACGCCGTCGAGGGGATGGTCGAGTGGTGTCACGACGGGAGTCCGGCCGCTCGCGTCGAGGACGTGACCGTCGACTACGAGGAGCCGGCGGGCGAGAGCGGCTTCCGGATTCGCCGATGACGGCAACGCCGTGGCCGGACGAGGCACGCTGATGGCGACGCTCGCGGAGCGGGTTCTGGCGTTCGTCACCCTCGTCGGTCTGGCCGTCACCGCCACGTCCGGCTATCTCGTCGTCCGCGGGCCGTTCCTCGACGGGCCGATGCTCGCCCCGCTTTCGCTGTTGACGGCCCTCGGCGCGTTCGTCGTCGGCATCGTCGTCCTGGCCTGGGGCGGGACGAAGTACGCCCGTGCCCGGACGTGAGCGTCGACCGTCGGACGAACCGTCAGCGAACGCCCGAACGAGATATTAGTGAACGTTTGTCACGATGTTACGTGACGAATTTTGGAGGATTGTATTGTTCTGGCGACTCACAGTGGAATCAGAAGATTAATCGGGGATTCCGAGAAACCGGAACACGACTATGGCTGACATACCAGACGATCTCAGTCGACGAACGGTCCTCAAGGCCTCGGGTGTCGCGGGCGTCACCGCGCTCGCCGGATGTTCCGGCGGTGGCTCCGGCGGTGGCTCCGGCGGTGGCTCCGGCGGGAGCAGTGGCGGCTCCGGCGGCTCGACCGGCACGAGTACCGGTTCCTCCGGCGGCAGCGGTGGCTCCGGCGACGTCCGCACCATCAAGCAGGGCTATCTGCTCCCGCTGACGGGCGACCTGGGTTCCATCGGGACGCCGATGAAAAACGGCGGGATGCTCGCGACCAAGCAGGTCAACGACGCGGACGTTCCCTTCGAGGTCGACGAACAGATCGAAGACACGAAGACGAAAGTGCCGACGGCCATCGACGGCGCGAACGCCCTCGTCAACGCCGGCTACCCGATGATGGTCGGCTCCGCCACCTCCAACATCGAAATCGGCAACCGCGTGTTCGTCCCGAAGGGGATGCTCGCGTGCTCCCCGTCGAACACGCTCCCGACGCTCACGAACTTCAAGGACAAGGGCCTGTTCTTCCGGACGACGCCGGGCGACCAGTACCAGGGCTTCGCGATGGCCCAGGCCGCGAGCGAACGTCTGGAGGACGTCGAGACGGTCGCCACGACGTACATCAACGACGACTACGGTCAGCTCCTCTCGCAGTGGTTCACCGACCACTTCGAGCAGACGTTCGGCGGCACGGTCCAGAACCAGGTCGTCCACGACCCGGTGAAGTCGTCGTACACCTCCAAGCTCCAGACGGCGCTGAAAGGCGACCCGGACCTCTTCGTCGTCATCACGTACCCCCAGAGCGGGGTCCAGCTCTTCCGTGACTACTACGCCGACTTCGACACCGGCCGCCCCATCATGCTCACGGACGGCGCGAAGGACCCGACCCTCCCCAAGAAGGTCGGCAACGACATGACGGAGGCCATCGGGACGATGCCCGCCGCCTCCGGGCCGTCCTACGACGCGTTCACGTCGATGTTCAAAGAGGAGTACGGCAACCCCGCCGTCGCGTTCACCGCCCAGACCTACGACGCGTCCGCGATTACCATCCTCGCGAACGCCGCCGCGGGCGAGAACGACGGCGCGGCCGTCTCGAAGAAGATGGCCGAAGTTGCGAATCCCGGCGGCACGGAAATCACCATCGACAACCTCGCGGAAGGGGTCGAGATGGCCGCCAACGGCGAAGAAATCCAGTATCTCGGTGCCGCGAGCGCCGTCGACTTCGACGAACACGGCGACCTGAAGTCCGGCAGCTACGAACTCTGGCAGTTCACGCCCGACTCCCAGACCGGCGTCGAACGCCTCGACGTCGTCGACGTGACGAAAGAGCAGGCGCTCAACCCCGGTAACTGAGGCCGACCACGGTTCGTCTTTTTTCGCGTGCCAGTCGGCGAGCGGTCGCTACACCGAACGGGCGGTACCGCGATGTCAGCGAAAAGTGCGGCCGCCAGCGAAAAGTGGGGGCTGGCGGCGAAAAGTGCGGCCGCCGGCGGGGCGTTAGCCGCCGAGGAAGTCCTGACGGACCTGTTCGTCTTCGAGGAGCACGCGCCCGCGGTCCATGTAGCGGTTCCGTCCGTTCGCGAGGACGTAGCCGCGGTCGCAGCGCCGGAGCGCCTCCTTGGCGTTCTGTTCGACCATCAGGACGGCCGTCCCGGTGTCGTTTATCTCGTCGATCTTGTCGAACATCTCCGCGACCAGGTCGGGCGCGAGGCCGGCCGACGGTTCGTCCAGCAGGAGGAGGTCGGGGTCGAGCATCAGCGCCCGCCCCATCGCGAGCATCTGCTGTTGTCCCCCCGACATCGTCCCGGCCTTCTGGTCCTTGCGTTCTTCGAGGATGGGGAAGCGCTCGAACACCTCGGCGAGGGCGTCCGCCGGAACCGAATCGAGGATGTACGCGCCCATCTCCAGGTTCTCCTGGACGGTGAGCGTGTCGAACACGTTGTCGTTCTGGGGGACGTAGCCGATGCCCTCGTGGATTATCTCCTCGGGCTTGAGCCCGGTCACGTCGTCGCCGGCGAACGTGACCGTTCCGCCCATGTGCGTCGTGAGTCCGAACACCGACTTCATCACCGTCGACTTCCCCGCGCCGTTCGGCCCGACGATGGTGACGTACTCGCCGTCGTAGACGTCCATGTCGACGTCGGTCAGTATCTGTAAGTCGCCGTAGCCCGCGTCGAGACCGCGCACTTCCAGCAGTGCCTCCTCGTCCCGGCCGAGGGTCGTCTCCGTCCCCGCGCCGGCGTCGTCGTCGCTCATGCGACGGTCCCCCCGAGGTATGCCTCGATGACTTCCTCGTCGTCGCGGACCTCCGCGGGCGACCCCTCGGTGAGGACCCGGCCCTGGTGGAGGACGACGACGCGCTCGCAGTTCTCCATGATGAGGTCCATGTCGTGTTCGACCAGCAGGAACGTGTAGCCCTGTTCGCGGAGTTCGTGGACGTGGTCGAGGAGTTGCTGTTCGAGCGATGGGTTGACGCCCGCGAACGGTTCGTCCAGCAGGAGCATCTGCGGGTCGAGCATCAACGCCCGCGCGAGCTCGAGGAGCTTGCGCTGGCCGCCCGAGAGGTTCCCCGCGTTCTCCAGGGCGAGGTGGTCGATTTCGAAGAACTCGAGCATCTCCCACGCCCGGTCGAACAGTTCGTCCTCGTCGGCCCGAACCTGGCCGCGCGTGTGCGGGAAGACGGACCGCCACGCGGATTCGCCCCGCTGGTCGCGGGGGGCGAGCATCAGGTTCTCGAGGACCGTCATGTTGGCGAACTCGCGCGCAATCTGGAACGTGCGGACGAGGCCACGGTCGGACGTCTGGTACGGGCGGAGGCCGGTGATGTCCTCGCCGTAGAACGTGACCGACCCCTCGTCGGGGGTGTGGACGCCCGTGATGAGGTGGAACGTCGTGGATTTGCCGGCTCCGTTGGGGCCGATGAGCCCCGTGAGCGTGCCGTGTTCGACGTCGAACGTGGCACCGTCGACGGCGGTAATCCCGCCGAAGGACTTTCTGAGATTCTGTACCGAGAGGGCGACCTCCGTATCTTCGGTGGTGTGTGCTGGCATCGATTACTCCTCCGACTGTTCGCCGCGACGGTCGCGGACTTTCGATTCCAGGTCGATGGACGACGCGACTTCGCGCCGGTCGCCGAACAATCCGGCCGGCCGCGTCTTCAACAACCAGACGAGGAAGAGGCCGGTCAGGACGACGCGGAGCGCTGTCGTCTGTTCCAGCGTGTAGAGCAGGAACGGGTCGACGTTGCCGCCGACGAGCGCGTGTATCGTGCTGGGGAACGTCCCGGCGGTCCCCTCGAGTTCGATGAAGTTCGTGACGATGCGGCGGAGGTAGTCGGGACCCTGGTAGATGACGCCGACGAACAGAATCGTCCCGATGATGGACCCGGTGTTCGACCCGGTGCCGCCGAGGATGACGGTAATCCAGACGAAGAAGGTCAACTGCGGGACGAACAGGCCGGGTGCGACGTAGCCCTGGCTCCCCTGCCAGACGATGCCGAGGAGTCCGAGGACGGCACAGCCGACGATGAACGCGCGTATCTTGAACGAGGCGGTGTTCTTCGCGAGCGAGGCCGTCGCCTCCTCGTCGTCGCGGATGCCCTTGAGCACCCGGCCGAACGGGGACTCCCCGAGGCGGACGATGAGCAGGTAGACCCCGACGAGCATCGCGACGAGAACGAGCACGAACGCCCACCCGCTCACGAGGGAGCCGTCGATGCCGAGCGCCGAGACGGCGTTCACGACGGGCGCACCGGGACCGGCGAAGAACTGGTCGATGGGGTTCGGATAGGTCCGGATGCCGCGGCCGCCACCGGTACCGAGCGTCGTGCCGAAGACGGTGAACTCCATCAGCTCCGAGGATTTGAACGTGATGCGGATTATCTCTGCGAACGCGAGCGTGACGATTGCGAAGTAGTCGTCGCGGAGTCGGAGCGACGGGAGGGCGGCGACGTAGCCGACGAGCGCCGCGGCGAGGACGCCGCCGACGATTGCGGCGGGAAGCGGGAGGCCGAGCCCCGGGAGCGTCCCGGTCGGATTCTGTCCCGCGACGGGTCGCGAGAGCATCGTCGCCGTGTAGACGCCGACGGCCATGAACCCCGCCACGCCGATGTTGAACAGGCCGCTGTACCCCCAGTGGAGGTTGACGACGAGTGCGGCGATGCCGTAGACGACGATGAGGAACGTCAGCCGACGCAGGGAGTTGAGCTGCCCCGAGAGGTCGTATCCGAGCATGACCCCGATGAGGAGGTAGGCGAGGTAGACGGCCCCGAGCGTCGCGAAAATCTTGACGGCGTCGTTCTCCCAGTAGGACGCCAGGGGCTCGGGGAGCAGCGACTCGACGCGGCCGGATTCGACGCTCATGCCGTCCCACCCCCGAAGATGCCCTGTGGGCGCGTCAACAGAATCGCGATCATCGCGACGAACGCCATCGCTTCGGTGAAACTCGGTGGAATCCACACGAGCGAGACGCGGGTGATGAGGCCGATGAGGACGCCGCCGACGACGGCACCGTAGACGGACCCGATGCCGCCCATGATGACCGCGGCGAAAATCAGGAGGAGGAGCGTCCACCCGACCTGGTAGGTAATCGTCCCCTGGAGGAGAACGGCCATGAAGCCGGCGATGCCCGCCAGCGCACCGCCGATGAGCCACGTGAACGTGATGATGCGTTCGGAGGGGATGCCGGTGATACGCGCGAGGTCACGGTTGTCGGCCATCGCGCGCATCGCCTTCCCGAGTTTCGTCCGCGTCAACAGCAGGTGGACGGCGAGCATCGTCACGACGGTGACGGCGACGAGCAACAGCGACGGGGCGCTGACGTTGAGCGTCCCCGACGGGAAGTCGACGTTGTAGGTCCACGCACTCACCGTCAGGCCGAACGCCTGCTGACTGAAGACGTAGACGACGAGATATCGGAGCGTGAACGCGACGCCCACGCTCGCGATGAGGAGCGTGATGGCTTTCGTCTTGCGCATCGACCGATAGACGAGGCGGTCGAGGACGACGGCCAGGACGGCCCCCGCGAGCGCGGCGACGACGAGGCCGACGACCAACGCGAGCGGCGTCCCGGCGACGCTCACGCCCAGGTCGCCGGGGTAGACGGTCCCGCCGACGCCGAGGAAGAACAGGGACCCGGGGGAGAACTCCCCGAACCCGGCGACGAGATACGTCGTCCCCCACCCGACGAAGGCGCTCAGCGTGATGTAGTCGCCGTGGGCGAAGTTCGCGAACTCGAGGAGGTCGTACGTCAGCGAGAGCCCGACGCCGCCGAGGCCGACCACGAGGCCGAACACGAGGCCGTTCCAGATGTAGCCGACAAGCCGCGCGTACGTCAGTTGTCCCGCGGCCAACTGCCGTCCCAGATCCACGAGCATGACGGCCGCGATACCGAGGAAGAACAGCGAACGTAGACGCGCCGAGAACTCGGGTCTCGATGCAGTTAACTCCGATACGAGCTTCATACAACCCTACCACGAAGGCCGTATCTTATATATTTGGCTAACCGATAGCGGCGTCGGCGACCAACCGTGGAACTGTGGGAAATATTAACAAAACACGTCGAGAGGGAACCGCGAAGGTCCGGCCGTCGCTCGGTCAGAACGGACTGTCGAGGTACTCCTTGGGGACCGCGTTCCGAACCGTGACGAGCGGGTCGACGACCTGACTGATTTCGAGGCCGCCGACGAGACTCGAGAACATGTAGGCGTCGGTGGTGTCGAGGCCGTGTTCGCGTTCGAGCAGGCGAATCAGGTCGCGGTTGGCGAGTTCCACGGCGTCCTCCATCGTCTCGGCGCTCGCGATGGTCTTCCAACTGTCGGCCGTCTCGACGAGGGGCCGTTCCAGGGAGACGTCGGGGTCCTCGACGACTTCGACGGTCACGTCGATGTCCGTCCCGATTTCGGCACCGGTCCCGCACATCTCGCCGTCCGCCATCGCGGCCTTCGAGTCGCCCATCGCCAGCATGGCCCCCTCCTGGAAGACGGGGAAGTAGGCCGTCGTTCCGGTGGTCATGTCGGTCGTGTCGAGGTTGCCGCCGTGGTCGTGGGGGACGAGCGTCGCGTACGCGTCCTCCGCCGGTGCGACGCCGATGGTGCCGATGACCGGCTGGACGTCGACGTCGAGGTCACCGAACGCGATGGAGTCACCGTCGACCGGCGTGATTCGCGTGTGGGGGTGTTTGATGTCGTCGTGGTCTTTCAGGAGGCCGAACCCCGGGAGCGTGACGACGCGGCCGCGGTCCTCGTTGACGCGGACGTCTTCGATTTCGACCTTCAGGACGTCGCCGGGCGTCGCGCCCTCGACGGCGACCGGACCGGACGCGGCGTTCACCTCGTCGGGGACCGAATCCAGTACCTCGTCTTCGGTCTGGACTTCCTTCTCCAGACTGTCGACCGTCTCGAACGTGAGGGACTCCCCGTCCTCGGCCGTGTAGGCGGGGTCGAGGTCCGGCGCGAACTCGTAGATGTGGTGGTCTTCGTAGGAAACCGTCTTGCGTGCCATGACGGTCGGAAAATTCGACCACGTGGACAAAAATCTCCGTGTTTCCGCGGGACGGACCGGTATCCGGACGTCGCGCGTCCCCGCTCGGCACGCGCCGCCTCCGTCGCCCCGTCACGTTCCCGTCGCCCGGTCCGTCGAATTCACTCTTCCGTCCCGACGGCGCGGAGGTACTCGTCTAGCAACACGGGGAAGTCCCGACCCTTGAGATAGCGCAGGCCGAACTCGTCGGCCCATCCGATGATGCCGCGGTCCTCGGTGACGACGCCGGCTTCGAGTTCGCGCGCGAGGACGAGGAGGTCGAAGTCCTCGTGGGAGTCGAGGACGCCCTGCCTGAGTTTGCGCCGGTACTCGTCGCGCAGGTCGGAGACGACCTGGTCGACCTGCGTCATGTACTCGTGTTCGTCGACCGGCTGTTCGGAGGACTCCTCGGCGCGTCGCACCGCCTTCTCGGCGACGCGCAGGCCCTGGTCGACCCGGTCGCTCATCTCGTCGATGAAGCCGTAGACGATTTCGGCGGGAATCATGACCTCGAAGTGGGCCGGGCTCTTCTTGATGACCCACGTGTTCAGCTTCGAGTACACCTCCTCGGAGACGTCCCGGGCCCGGAGCATCGTCGTCAGTTCGTCGTGGATGGACGGCGGCATGTAACAGGAGATGTTGAGTCGGAGGCGCGCCTCGGCGACGGTGTCGAGCAACCGGACGAGTGCCGCTTCGAGGTCCTCGTCCTCGCGGCGTATCTCCTCGGTGAGAAACGCCGAGGTGTCGAGGACGAAGCGCTGTTTTAGCGGATAGTCGGCCATACGTGCAGTTCGTCCGGCCGGATTAAAATACCTGACACCAGGCCCCGGACCCCGGGAATCGGGCTACGCTCGGGACGAGTAGTGCGGCGGGTCCGAGCCGTCGCGGGCGACGACGCACGCTTCGGTCGAAGCGCTGCTCAAGGCGAACGGCGTGGGGACTTCGGACTCGTCTACGCCGGGCGTCCCGGGTGTGCCGCCGTCGTGACGCCGGATTGAAGTCAGAGCGTGCGTCGCGTCCCGCCGGTTTCGGGCGTCGTGGCGAGTACCTTGAACACGGCGTACGCGCCCCAGATGACCAGTCCGAGCAGGATGATGTACGACCGGACGTGGAGGGGGACCAGCGCCTCGTGGACGACCTGTCCCTCGCCCGTGACGGGGTGGGGGCTGCCGGCAATTATTTCGAGGAGGCCGACGCCGACCGTCCCGAGGAGGACGAGGCCGCCGCCGAGGTACAGTGCGATTTCGTCCGCGATGGTGAGTTGACTCATGAGTTCCTCCGTTAGCCGATGAAGTACCGCAGTTTCGGGTGCTGTTCGACGAACGGCGTGTCGACCAGTATCGAGTCGATGCCCAGGACGCGCCCCGCACCGAGCGTCGCGATGGCGGCGAAGATGACGATGCCGAGCAGTTCCCCGGTGACCACGCCGTGGGACCAGGCACCGGTTTCGCCGTTGATGAAGTAGAAGAACACCATCATGAAGCCGCCGAAGAAGGCCGCGAGCCTGGTCAGTGCGCCGAGAACGAGCCCGAGGCCGATGAGCACCTGCCCGACGGGGACGGCGTAGTTCGTGAACGTGAGCAGTATGCCGTCGCTGAACAGCGTCACGAACGGCCCGAGACTCGTTCCCTGGGCGGCGTTGCCGACGAACCAACTCGCGTCGAACGGCCAGGCGAGGAACTTGTCGATTCCGGCGTGTAACAGCCACCAGCCGACGACCAGCCGCATGAACAGCAGCCAGTACGCCAGCCACACCTCCGATACGCTGAACGAGACGTTCCGCCCGAGTAACTCCGTCTGTATGCTCGACGTCATGTGTGTTTTCCCACATGGACTGGCGCGGGGCTCATACATAAAGGTTGAAGGGGATTGCAGCGTCCGGGAACGACGGACGTTCGGGCGGTCCTCGGACGCGACGGCGAGCGAACGACGCGGAGGACGGGTCTCACGACGCGGTGAACGTGACCTCTGCGGGCGCGACTGTCGCCCGGAGCGTGACGGATTCGTCCGCCGGGACGTGCCACGTGCGCTCGCCGCCGGCGTCCCCGTCGTCGGTACGAATCTGGACTCGATACCGACCGGAACCTCGAACGGGCACCGGCACCGTCGCCGTGTCGCCGTCCGGAATCGTGCGTCGCTGCTGGACGACGACCCGTCGGTTCGACAGCCGGACCACGTCAACCTCGACGGTCACCGGCCCGTCGTATGCGTTGACGACGACCAGCGTCGCGCCGTCGCCGCCGAGACAGCCGGGACCCGCCGCGAGCATCGCCCCGACACTCGCGAGGTACGCCCGTCTCGTGGGGACCATACGTCGCCATCCACGCCCGGTCGGGAAATGCTTGGTCCCGGTCGGCGACGAACCTCAACAGATTTATTCGTTCGAGCCGATACGAATCGGTCGTGACCCGAATTGGTCCCCTCCCCGTAACCGACACGTGGAAGTACGCACTCGCCGGCGGCCTGGCGTCGCTGCCCTGGACGACGCTGCTCTACTGGCAGTCGGCGGACCGGCTCTCGCTCGCCCCCGTCCTGTTCGGCGGCGTCGTCGCCGGCTACCTCTGCGAGTCGAATCACCGACGGGTCGGCGTCCGCGCCGGCGTCGTCGGCGCACTGCCGACGCTCTGGCTGCTGGTCGACCTGCTCGCGGCGACGACCGCTGCGACCGGCCCGGCCTGGTTCCGGGTGGCTGCCGTCGGCCTCGGCGTCGGCGCGGCAGTGACCGCCGGCGTCGTCGCGTTCGGCCTGTCTGCGCTGCTCGGGGTGGTCGGTGCCACGGCCGGCAACTGGCTCTCGGAGAACGTCGGCGGGGACCGGACGCCCGTCGCCTGACTGCCGGATGCCCTCCGCACCTGTCGTCGCGGCCGTCAGTTTCGTCGGCCTGTGGGCCAGTATGCTCGTCCTGTGTGCGCCGACGCTCGCGAGTTCGGCCTGTCGTCGCCTGTTCGCCGCCGGGCCGTCGGAGTATCTCCTCGTGAACTACGCCGCGGGCGTCGGCGGGTTCACCTTCGTTCACGTCCTCCTCGTGTTCGCGGGGGCGCTCGTGAATCAGGTGGTCCGCGTCACCATCGGGTGGTGGTTCGTCGGCGTCACGCTGTTCGTCGCCGCCGCCGGCTGGTGGGCCGCCAGCGTCCGCGCCCCGAAGCGCGGCGTCTGGGACCCCACTACCTCGGGAGTCGACGGCCGTGCCGTCCTCGGTGTCACCGCCGTCTGGTACGTCGTCTGGTCGTTCGCGCTGGCCGCGCTGTTCGCCTTCGCGTGGTTCCTCCGGTACTATCCCGGCGGCTGACGGCGGGCTACTCCCAGTTGTGGAGCGCGTCGAGGAAGACGCCGCGCACGTCGTCGACCGTCACCGGCCGGGGGTTACACCGCAGCAGTCGCGCCTGCGTGTCGACCGTCTGTCGGGCGAGCCAGTCGACGTCGTCTTCGGTGACGCCGGCGAGTTCGTGCAGGCCGCTCGGCAGGACGCCCAGGTCGCGCTGGAGCTGGACGTACTGGGCTTCGAGCGCGTCGGCCGCCTCGCGGTCGGTCAGCCCCGCCGTGTCGACGCCGAACAGTTCGGCGAGCCTGGCGAACCGCGGCGGGTCGCTCGCCGCGTTGTAGCCGATGGTACTCGCCGGCGTCAGCGCCGCGATGGTCTCTCCGTGCCTGGTGTGGTAGCGGTTACCGACCGGGTAGGCCATCGCGTGACAGAGGCTCGCGCCGGCAGTGAGTCCAGCGATGGCCCCGAACAGCGCGCCCTGGAGCATGTTCTCGCGGGCGTCGAGGTCGTCGCCGTTGTGGACGGCCCGGCGGACGTTCGAGGAGAGCAGGTCGATGGCCTTCTCGGAGAACATCTCCGTCAGCGGCGTCCGCCCGGCGTAGACGGGACGCTCGCCCGGGTCTGCCGCCCGCAACAGCGAGTCGTACTCGTGGGTGGTGTACCCCTCGATGGCGTGACCGAGGGCGTCCATCGCCGTCTTGGCGGTGAGGTCCGGCGGGAGCGTCGTGGTGAGCGTCGGGTCGAGGACGGCCGCGTCCGCGCGGAGGTCGCTGCTCGACATCCCCTCTTTGGTCTCCTCCTCGGGCACCGAGAGGATGGCGACGGGGGAGATCTCCGCGCCCGTGCCCGCCGTCGTCGGCAGCAACACGAGCGGCGGACCGGATTCGTCGAGCGGTTCGCCCTCGCCGGTCGGTTCGGCGACGTAGTCGAGGGGACTCCCGCCGCTCGCGACGACGGCGCGCGTCGCTTTCGCGACGTCCATACAGCTTCCGCCGCCGAGGCCGACGTAGCAGTCGTAACCGCCGTCGCCGACGGCGTCGCGGACGAATTCGACGCAGTCCTCGACGGCCGCGACCGACGGTTCGCGCTCGGCGTCGTCGTACACGTCGACGGTGAGACCGGCGTCTTCGAGGGTGTCGACGGCACGCCCGGCGTGGCCCAGTCGGACGAGATTCGCGTCCGTGACGACGAGGGTCCGCGCGTCGCCGTCGACGCCGAGGTCGCGAAGCTGGTAGCCGAGTTCGTCGACCGCGTTCCGCCCGAACCGAATCGCCGGCATCTCGATGCTCCAGACCGTCTCCGGACCGAGTTCGTGCGTCGGCGCGGAGACGGAGCGGTCGTAACTCATCGGGCGCACCGCCGCTGGCGTCGCCGGGACGGGTCTGCTGGCAATGCTCCGTGGGGACCGATAGCGTCTCGCATCGTCCACCAATCGCCCGGCAGTGCAAAGAATCGTTCGCCGGGGCACCGCGGGGACGGGCCGAGGACGACGCTCCGCTACACGACCTTTTCGAGCGGGACGGCGGTCGAACGGTCGGTCGTTATCCACTCGGTCGTCAGGTCCTCGCTCTCGGGGGAGAATATCGTGAGTTCGGCCGGATTCTCCGGGTCGTCGTAAATACACTCGAGGTCGAACTCCGGCGTCTCCTCGAGTTCCGCTCCCGGCGGCCGACGTCCGCTCGTTTCCCTCGAACTCATACCTTCGACTGGCGGCAGCGGACGCAGAGCCGACCCTCGGTGCCCTCTTTCGGCACGGACGCGCCGCATCGACGGCACTGGAATCGACTGTGTGCGTACTCCGTATGCGGTACAATCGACGAATCTCTGCTTTTTCGAGGCACATCGCCACAGAGTATCCACTAATACAAAATACTTTTGGATATATGTGGGCCCTGGCCGCAGACATCGTTAGCAACAGCCAGCGAGGGGCGTGCAATGCGAACGGCGTGGAACGCGAACGACGTCGAACGCGAACGACGGCGGCCTCGTCCTCCCCGACTCGGCGGCGTTCCCGCTCGGGCCGCGACGCCGGAGTCGTAACTCATCAGCTTTACCAGGGTTCGCTTACCTACCACCGGTATGCGCCGCCGCTCACTCCTCGCGACGCTCGGTGTCGGACTCGCGTCCGTCGCCGGCTGTTCGAACACGCCCTCCGACGGGTCGACGGCGACTCCCGACGACGGACCGACGGCGACGGGCACCGCTCCCCGCGGGAGTGCCGACTCGTTCGAGTTCGTCGGCGTCGACGCGCCCGAACGCGTTCAACTCAACGCGACGTACCGGTTTCACGTGACGGTTCGAAACACGGGCGACCGCCGGCTGACGTTCACCTCGCCTATCAGCGTCCGCTCGGGCGACGGCCAGTGGCAACCTATCAGTCAGCCGCTCGAAGTCGAGGTTCCGCCCGGCGAGACGGCCACGTGGGACAGCCCGCGAGCGAAACAGCTCTTTCTCGGCACCTACGAGTTCCGTCTCGACGCGCTCGGCGCGCGGTGGACGCTGGAGGCCGTGCCCCGGACCCTCGCGTTCGGGGCTCGTCACCGGACGCCGACGAACCTCAGCGTGAACGCCCTCGGCGGCAAGTTCGAGTCCCAGTTCCCGCCGACGGACGCGGATTCGAGCGAGAGCACGGCGACGGGGACCGCAACGTCGACGCCGACGCCGACACCAGTCGCAGCCCCCGACGGCGAGACGTGGCTCGTCGTTCCCGTTCGCGTACGGAACTACCGGCGGTCCGCCCAGCAGATACCAGCAGCCGACACCTTCAGCCTCCACGTCGACGACGAGACGTACGCCCCACAGTCCGTGGAGTCCGCGACGAGCAGGTATCACAGCGTCTCCCTCGGCGGTCGAACCATCTACCAGCAACCGCTGGTGTTCGCCGTCCCCGAGGGGACGACCGCCGCGGAGGTCGCCGTCGAGTGGACTCAGAGCTACGCACAGGGCGACGTCACGGTGAGATGGCGGACTAACGCCTGACGGCCGCGCGTCCGCCCGCGCTCGTCCCGTCAGTCCTCGGAGTAGCCTTCCCGCAGGAAGCGGCCCTCGCTCTCGTACATCGAGACGAGGTCGGCGATGAGGTCCTCGTAGGTTTCGTCCGCTTCCCGGTGGCTGTCGAGTCGACGCAGGAGTTCTTCGCTGAGTTCTATCTCGGGCATGGGAGTCGGCGTGGTCGCGCCGACGTTCGTTTGGACAGGCAGCGCCAAAAGTTACGGGGCCCGACAGGTCGCGCCGCCGTCAGGGCCATGATAACGATTAACAGTGAACGTCCCGTACGGGAGCGTGGAGGGGAACGCCATGGGCGTGTTAGACAAGGTCAAGGACATGCTCGCGCCGGACACGGAAGAGACAGTGCTGTACGACTACCGGTGTACGGAGTGCGAGGCGACGTTCACGACGAGCGACGAGCCATCCGACGTGGTCTGTGAGAGTTGCGGCGCGGACGCGGTCGAAGAGGTCGGGCGGATGTACGCCGGCGGCGCTGGTGCCGGCGGCGCGGGGTAGTCACCCGTCGCTGCCGGGGAGCACCGTCGGGTCGCCGGAGCGGACGATGTACTCGATGGCGATGCCGTTGAGCGGTGACCCGGCCTCGGTAGCGTGTGCCATCGCCAGTTCGAAGTACGTCTCCGAGACGTCGACGACGTTCTCGTAGGCCCTCCGCTCGTCCGACGAGAGGACGTATTCGGCGGTGACGGGCGTCAACTGACCCTCCTCGTAGTCGTCGCGGAAGTCGTCGACGTCGTCGAGCCAGATTTGCGCGCCGACGATGGCCAACACGATGGACTTCTCGAACGCCGCCGGGACGTCGAATCCCGCACCGCGGTACATGTCTATCATGCCGTCGTAGATGACGCCCACTCGGTCGTACTGGGTTTTGAGATAGGGGACGTCGCGTTCGGCCTCGGTGAATGGGTGGTCGTCGTCGGGGAACGGGGCGTACTTGTACGCCGATTCGATAGCTTCGCGAGCCCCTACCTCGTCCGCGCGGGCGTCCCGAAGCATGGCACGGAACGCGTCGTCCTCGTCCTGGTGGGCTTCCGAGACGTCGACCGCCCGGTCGTACGCCGCCCGTACCTCGTCGGGGTAACGGTCGAACAGGCGCTCGGTCTCCGCCCGGAGTGTCTCCTGGGCCACCTCGGCGACGCGCCGGATGGACGCCGCCCGCTCCAGTTCCGCGTTCACCTCGAAATCCTCGTACTCGGCGTCGTTGATGGCGTCGCGCATGTCGCCGTCGAGGAGCGCCTTCACGATGAGGTCCGTCACGTCCTCGGCGCGGTCCACGTACTCGACGGCCTCCCGGTTCGTCGCCGAGAGGTTCGGCGGCGGCGTCCGGTCGGCCGTGTCCCCACCGAGGCCGAGCAACCGGCTCCGCGTCCCCGTCACCGGGTCGAAGTTCCCCCCCGCCCGCGCCGTCGCCTGCCGGTAGAGGTAGCCGAGCGTCAACTCCGCCGGGAGCGTCAGTTTCGTCTCGTAGCGAAACGTGGCCTCCGCGACGCCGAACTCGGCTTCGAGGGCCGTCTCGACGGTTTCGTAGAGGTCCGCGAGGAGGCGGTCCATGGTCTCGTCGACCCGGCGCTTGAGCAGGACGGCCTGGGAGTCGAACTCGCCGGTCGCGGCGTAGTAACCGAGGACCGCCCGCAGCGACGTCGGGAAGGCGTCCCGCCGCGCGCCCCACTCGGCGAGTCGTCGCACGGGGGCGCTCCGCTCCGGAGCGACGTCGCTCATCGTCCCCCGTCCACGGAGCGGGTCGTCGGGACCGCCCACGTATCGCTCGGTGTCGTCATCTACCTCCCGTTGTCCGACCGACGGGCTTCAAATTTGCCATACTCGCCCTCCATCCGCGGGGGTTAAGACCGCCGGGCGGGAGGCTACACCCATGTCGGGGACGATGCCGCGAACGCTCGGCCGCGCCGTCGCGGCGGTCGAGACCGCCGTGCGAACGCTGCTCCGGGCCGATACGAACCAGGTACCGCGGTGGCGACACGTCACCAAAGTCGACCCGGAACGCGACAGGCGCTTGCCCCTGCTCTACCCGCGCTACCTCCGCCACACGGACGCCGTGTCGGTCGGCGGGTCGAGCGACGTCACGGCGGCGAATACCGAGGCCACGTTCGACGCACTCGACTGGGTTCCCGTCCCGGCCGTTCACGAACCGAGTGCCCCCGCCCACGTCACCGAGACGACCCGGGACCGGGCCGCGTTCATCGCCATCCCCGAGGTCCTGAACGGCACGGTCGAGTCGCTCGTCGGCACGCTCGGCCACGGCATCGAACGCATCCGCGAGGAACTCGTTCCGGACCTGTTGGACCGGAAACTCCCGTGGTGGATGCCCGCAATCGTCCGCGAGCGACTGGCCGAATTCGCTACCGCGTGGTTCCTCCGCGACGCCGTCTTCGAGGCCTACGTCATCCAGAACGACGAGAGCGCGGCCGCGCGCGAGGCGGGGGTCACTGCGGCGGACCGCCTCGACCCGACCGAAGCGAAACGGCGCGCCATGGCCGCCGAGCACCGCCTGGGAAGCGAGATACTCTACCTCGAATACTCGGGTACGTTCGGCGGCGACGAGGCGACGGCCATCCTCGACGCCGTGAGCGACGCCGTCTCGTGGACGCGCGTCTGGTACGGGGGCGGCCTCGACTCGGCGGCGGACGCCGACGCCGTCCTCGACGCGGGCGCGGACGCCGTCGTGGTCGGCAACGCCTTCCACGCAGTCGCCGCCGAGGAACGGACGCTCTGCCGTCGCGCCGCCGACGCCCTCCCGGCCGACGCCTCGCGAGACCGGATTCGTCGCTGGCTCACGGCCGAGCGCGACCTCTCGGCGACGGCGGCCGCGCGCTACCTCTCGACGGTACCGACCGTGACCGACCCGTCCGCACTCGCACGCGAAACGCTCGTCGCGACGGTGGCGACCTGGCTCCGGGTGACTCGCCTGCGCGAGTCGCTCCCGGCCGACGCCGACGCCGCGGCCGTGCGCCGCGTCGTCGACGCGGCGGAAGACTGCCCGGTTGCGACGGCAGTGAGACCGGTCCTCGGCGACGCCGCCGACGCGTTCGCGTCGGCGCTCACTGCGGCCGCGCTGGGTGCAGCCGCGGACGCTTCCGTCGAGACGTCGATACCGGCGGCACATCTGAGCGTGGGTGCCGAACCGTGAAAAATCGGCAGGGACGCGCGCTCGCGACGGCGTCGGCCGGCGACGCTCCGCCACGCCGACGGTGTCCCCCAATGTCGACGACGCCCTCCACGTCGCTGACGCCTGCACTCCTCCCCATCGACGGTCGGGCGACCGAACGCAAATAGTCGTCGCCCGATTGCCACTCGCCGGGAAGGCAGGGATTCCTTAACGCCCCCGGGCGTACGTCCGCCCAGACCATGGCGAAAAACGACACCTGGTTCGAAGGACGAAACGAACTCGCACTGGAGTCGCCCACCCTCGTCGAGGGCTTTCCGGGGTTGGGGATGGTCGCGTCCATCGCTACCGACCGGATAACCGAGCAGCTGGGACTCGACGGCTACGGCGTGATTCGCTCCGACGACCTGCCGCCGGTGACGACGTTCGAGAACGGCCGCGTCCACGACCTGGTCCGCGTGAACGCGGGGGCCGAACCGTCGGTCATGACGCTCCAGAGCGACCTACCGATTCCGCCGACCGCGTTCGATTCGCTCGCACAGTGTATCCTCGACGACCTGACCGACGTGTTCGACCGGGCCGTCTTCCTCGCCGGCGTCCCCGCCGAGAACGAGGACCAGCGTGGCGACATCTTCGGCGTCGCGACGACCGAATCGGTCGAATCAGAGCTTCAGGACGCCGGCATCGAACTCGCCGACGGCCCCGGCCTGCTCGGCGGCGTCACCGGCGCGCTGGTCTCCGAGTGTTACCACGCCGACGTTCCCGCCGCGGTGCTCGTCGTCAGGGCGACGCCGTATCTCCCGGACCCGGGTGCGGCCCGGACGCTCATCGAGGAGGCGCTGGAACCGCTGGTCCACTTCGACGTCGACACGAGCGAGCTGGTCGAACAGGCCGACCGAATCCGACAGCAGAAACAGCAGATCGCCCAGCAACTCAAACAGCAACAACAGACGGGGGGCCAGCAGCCGCCGTCGCCGAGCATGTACCAGTAAGCGACGCCGGCCTCGATGGCTGCTAGCTTTTTCCGTCGTCGCGCCGCAATCGGGGTATGGTGCTGGTCCTCGGCGACGTCCACGGGTCGGACCCGACTCACCGCCGGGCGTTGCTCGCCACCTACCGCGAGACCGACGCCGACGTCGCTCTCCAGGTGGGTGACCTGGAGTGGTACGACCTGCCGACGCCGACGTGGTTCGTCGCCGGCAACAACGAGGACCAGGCCGTCGTCGGGGCACTGCGGCGGGGCGAGTCGCCGCCGGGAACGACGAACGCGCACCTCCTCGCCTCCGACGCCGTCGACGTCGCCGGCCTCCGGGTCGCCGGTCTCTCGGGGAACTACTCGCCGACGCGGTACGACCGCGACCGGGCGGACCTCTCGGGCGGCCGTCGCCGTCACTTCACTCACGAGGACGTCGAGCGAGCCCTCGAACTCACCGACGTCGACGTCTTCCTCACCCACGAAGCGCCACACGGCCTCCTCGTGAACGAGGACTACGACGTCGGCTGCAAGCACGTCGACCGCATCCTCGAGACGCTCTCGCCGGACCTCTGTCTCGTCGGCCACCACCACGAACACGCCGAGAGCACGTTCGGCGACACCCGCGTCGTCTGTCTGGCTCCCGTCTGGGAGGCGCACTACACGCTTGACCCCGAGACGCTGTCGCTGACGCGTCACCCCCCGGTCGAGGCGCGAAAGTGAGTACTGCGAGACGCCGCCCCGGAACGTTCACGGTCGGTGGTTCCGACCTCGGCGTATGGCCGACGGGTACGAACGCGCGAGCCTCGACGACGTAGCGCCCAATCCGGAGAAGCCGAGCGACCGCTGGGAGATATCGAAGGCCCTCGGGACGACGGCCTACAACTACAACGTCGCCGTCGTCGACCCCGGGGAACGACTCTCCCGAACCGCCTACCACGCCCACCCGAACCAGCGGGAGTTCTTCCACGTCGTCGACGGGCGATGTCGGGTGGAAGCGCCCGACGGGTCGTTCGACGTGGCGACGGACGACGTCCTGCTCTTCGAGGCGGGCGTCCCGCACATGCTGTACAATCCGTACGACGCCCCCTGCAAACTCGTCGCCGTCGGCGCGCCGCCGGACGGCCACCACCCCGTCGAGCAGGTGCAGTCCTTCGACGAGGTGATGGCCGAACGGTACCCCGAGCGCACGGACGAGGGGCGCGATTCCGGCGACTGAGACGGATTTCCACCACTGTCTCCCGCGACGACTCCCCGACCGTGTGCGGTCGATGGCGGACCGACTGCGGGCAATCCGGCTGACCGTCCACGGCGAACCGACGTGGGGCCATCGCGACAGGTTTTCGGGCCTCCCACCCCGAGGGTCGGCCATGCAGGTCGAAACGGTCGGCTCGGGAACGCCGGACGTCGCGGTCGTGGGGGCGCTCCACGGCGACGAACCGTGTGGCGCACGCGCCATCAAGCGCTTTCTCGCCGAAGACCACGACGTCCGTCGCCCGGCGAAGCTGATTATCGCGAACGAACGCGCGCTCCGCGAGGACGTCCGCTACGTCGAGACGGACCTCAACCGGGCGATTCCGGGCGACCCCGAGAGCACGCTTTACGAGGAACGCCTCGCCCACGAACTCATGCAGGAAATAGCGGGGTGTACCGCCCTGGGCATCCACTCGACCGTGTCGTATCCCGAGGCGTTCGCCAGCGTCGCGAACGCGACGTCGGCCGACCACGACGTCGTCTCGCGGTTGCCCGTCTCGAAGGTCGCCGACTTCTCTACCGTCGCCGACGGCCGGTGCGTCGAACTCCCGGGCTTCGTCGACGTCGAGGCCGGCCTCCAGCGCACCGAACAGGCCGCCGAGAACGCCTACGACTGCATCGTCCACTTCCTCCGTGCGCTGGACGTCCTTCCGGGGGCGGCCCCCGCGACCGGCGCGACGCAGTACGAGGTGTTCGAGACCGTCGAGAAGGAACGCGGCCGACCGTACCGCTTCCACGGCGAGAACTTCGAACGCGTCCCCGAGGGCGACGTGTTCGCCGAGTCGGGCGACCGAGAGTTGCGCGCCGACCGCGAGTTCTGGCCCGTGTTGATGTCCGACGACGGTCACTCGACGCTGCTGGGCTACAAATCGACGCTCACCGGGCCTCTCGACGACGCGTCTCCGTAACGGCGAGCGTTCCGTGACGGGTGGATTTTACCTCCCGCCCGTCGTCGGTCGGGGACGTGACGCTCGAACACGCCTGTTACGCCTGTGGACGGACGGCACCGCCGCCGGCAGCGCGGTGTTCCTGTGGCGAACCGCTGTGGGTCGACACCGACGCGACCGGGTTCGACTGGCCCGACGACGGCCCGGACTCGATGTGGCGCTACCGCGAGGTGCTCCCGGTCGACCCGCCGGCCGGGATGGGCAGTGCCGCCGGCGGCACGCCGCTCGTTCGGACGGCGTCGCTCGACGACTTCGCCGGCGCGCGCGTCCACGTCAAATACGAGGGCGCGAATCCGACGGGGAGTTTCAAAGACCGGGGGAGCGCCGTCGGCGTCGCCGGGGCCGTCGACGCGGAAGCGGCCGCAGTCGGGACCGTCTCGCACGGCAACATGGCCGTGAGCGTCGCGGCGGCGGCGGCAAGTTTCGACGTTCCCTGCGTGGTCCTCGTGCCGGCGGACATCCCACCGGAACGCCTCGACGCCATCGCCGCGTTCGACCCGGCGCTCGTGCGGGTCGAGGGACCGTACGGCGACCTGTACTACGAGTCGCTGGACGTGGGGCGCGACCTCGGCATCCGATTCGTCAACTCCGACACGCCGCTCCGCGTGGCGGGTCAGAAGACGACCGCCTACGAACTCTGCGAGGCGTTCGCGCCCGACGCGCCGGACGCCGTCGTGATGCCGGTGAGCAGCGGCGGCCACGCCAGCGGCGTCTGGAAGGCGTTCCGCGAACTCGCCGCCGCCGGACGTCTCGACGCCCCGCCGCGCCTCTATCTCGTCCAGTCGGCCGCCTGTGACCCGATTGCGGCCGCGTTCCGCGCCGGTGACGATGCCGTCTCGGCGGTCACGGGCGGCGAGACCATCGCCTACTCCATCGCGAACGCCGACCCGCCGAGCGGGACGCGAGCGCTCACCGCGGCGCGGGAGACGGGCGGCGGCGTCTGTTCGGTCACCGACGACGAGATACGGACGGCCCGGGCGCGCCTCGCGCGGGACGCCGGACTCCGCGTCGAGGCGGCGTCGGCGACGAGTCTCGCGGCGACGAGGCGGTTGGCGGACCGCGGCGAAATAGCGCGAGGGGAAGACGTCGCCGTCGTCGCGACGGGGAGCGGATACGGGGAATCGGGCGCGGCGTCGCCCCGGCTGACGGCGCTCTCGGAACTCGCGTCGACGCTCTCGGGGCTGGTCTAGTCGTTCCCGTCGACGTCTCCGGCAGAGGCTCTGGCACCGTCGAAGTCGACGCGTTCCCACGAGACGTAGCGGCTCATGTCTCGGTTTCGCTCCGTGACGACGATGTACTCGACCGAGTCGATAGGGGACCGCTCCCGCAGATAGGTGAGGATGCGGTCCACGTCAGCGAGCGACCGAGCGCTCCCGACGGCGTAGATGTCGTACGAGCCGAGTCCCCGCGCGACGTTCCAGAACGGCAGGTCCGTGAGGAGGTCGTACGCCTCACGTTTCGCGTCCGGGTCGTCCGTCGCCGAGACGGCGATGCGGAAGATTTCCCAGGGGTACTCCTCGGGATTCAGCAGGAAGAACACCGTCGTCGCGTCGAGTATCTTCGAGACGCGGTACCTGACGCCCTCGGTGCTCATGTCGTAGCCGGCGTCGGCGAGTTCGCGCGCGATGTCGGAGTACGGCATCCGCGGATCGTCCGCGAGGATGTCGAGGAGCTGGTCGTCGATGTCGTCGAAATCCTCGGGCGTCGAGAGGTCTGCCATGCGCAGGTGTTAGGTAGCGAAACGCCGAGCGACAAAAGCGTTCGCCTGCCGGCGTCAGGGAGCGACGAGTTCGACGGGGTGTTTCGTCGGCCGCGAGAGCAGCGAGTCGAGTTGCTCCAGACATGAGGTGCCGCTGGCGACGACGGTCCGGTCGCGCGTCTCGTCGGCCGTGAACTGTCCGGCCAGGTCCTCGCCCACCTCCACGCTCAGTTCGTAGTAGTCGGACTTGTAGCCGAACGACCCGGCCATCCCGCAACACTCCACGTCGGAGGTGACGACGTCGTAGCCGAGGTCCTCCAGGACGGCGACGGTGTGGCCTTCCAGGCCGAGCGTCCGTTGCTGGCAGTGGCTGTGGTAGGCGACGCCGGAGTCGTCGGCCGGGGCACGGCGCAGTCGCTCGCCGTCGCCCCCGTTCTTCAGGAGGCCGTAGACGTACTCCATGACCTCGTAGCTGTTGTCGCGGAGGCGTTCGAACGACCGCTCGGGGAGGAACTTCTCGTACTCGCGTTCGAACATGGCGAGGTCGCTCGGCTCGATTACCACGACGTCCCGACCGGCGTCGACGTGTTCCGCCAGCGCGCCGTAGACGTCGTGGGCGTGGGACTCGGCCGTCGCAATCATCCCCTGTGAGAGCGGCGCGCGGCCGCTGCTCGCCACCTCGGGAACGCGGACGCGGACGCCGAGCGCTTCCAGCGTGCGGACGGCCGCCTTCCCGCGTTCGACCTGGACGTGATTGGTGTAGACGTCGGGGTAGAGCACCACCTCGCGGGCGGGGTCGTCGATGGCCGTCTCCCGGCGCTCGAACCACGTGCGGAGCGTCTCGCGCTGGAAGCGGGGAAGTTCGCGGCGCTTGTCGACGCCCAGAACGCGGTCCATCGCCCACCGCGACGGGGCGGCGTCGGCCAGCCAGTTCGACACCGGTGCCGTCGCGCTCCCGACCTTGGCGAGCGTTGAGAAGTTGCCGAAAAAGCGCTTCTGGAGAGGGACGCCGCCGGGTTCGGCGTCAGGCGTCAGTCCCTCGACCAGCCAGTCGAACTCCTCGTCGGTGCCGCGGTTCACCCGGTCGCGGACGACCGTGTTGACCCACGGGATGTCTATTTTCACCGGACAGGCGTTGACACACCGCGAACAGCCGGTACAGAGGTCGTTGAACTCGCCGGCGACGTCGAGGCCCTCGATGCCGGCTTCCCAGCCCGTGCCGATGCCGCCGGAGTACGTCTCGCCGCCGAAGGCGTGGCCGCCCACCTGCTGGAAGTTGGCACAGGAGTTCGAACACGCCGAACACCGGATGCAGTAGAGCGTCTCGCGCAACTGGTCGTCCTCGCGCATGGCCATCCGGCCGTTGTCGACGAGGACGAGGTGGAACTCGCGGTCGGCGTCGCGCTCCGAGAGCGGCGTCTCGTCGTCGAAGTCGACCGTCGGCGTCTCGACGGGCGGCGTCAACAGCGAGACGTAGGACGTGATGTCCTGGCCGGTCCCCGACCGCGCGATGAGTTCGACGAACGGCTGGAGGTCCTCGACGGACGGAATCACTTTCTCGACGCCGGCGACGGCGACGTGCGTGTCGGGGACGACGGCCGACTTCCGGGCGTTGCCTTCGCTGGTGACCAGCGCCATCGTCCCGGTGTCGGCCGTAATGAAGTTCGCGCCGGTCATCCCGACGTCGGCGTCGCGGATGTGTTCGCCGAGTCGCTCGCGCGCGAACTGCGTGAGTTCCTCGGCCGTCTCCAGCGGCTCGTCCGGGTCGAACGTCTCGTTGAACAGTTCCGCGATGCTCTCGCGCGAGCGGTGGATGGCCGGCGCGATGAGGTGGGAGGGCGCTTCGTCGGCCAACTGGATGACCCACTCGCCGAGGTCCGTCTCGACGACGTCGACGCCGTCTTCTTCCAGAGCGTCGTTGACCTCCAGTTCCTCGGTGGTCATCGACTTGCTCTTGACGACGCGCTCGCCGTCGTTGTCGGCGACGACGTCCCGGACGTAGCGGTTGGCGTCGGCGGCGTCGTCGGCGACGTAGACGGTACCGCCGTTCTCCTCGACCGCGTCGCGCAACTCCTCGATTAGCTCGGGGAGGCGAGCGATGGCGTCCTCCTTGATTTCGCGCGCCCGGTCTTTCAACTCCTCGTAGTTTTCGAGGTCCGCGACGGAGTCGTACCGTCCGGCGTTGAACCCCTTGGTGTTCTCCTCGACGGCGTCGCCCTCCGAGAGCATCAGCCGTCTGATTTCGGCCGCCTTGTCGCTCTTACTCATCGAGAATCACCACGTGTACCTCCTTGGGACCGTGTGCGCCCCGGACCAGTTCGCCCATGTCGGCCGTCGCGCTCGGTCCCGTCGCGACGATTGCGCTACGTCGCTCGGCGCGAATCTCCGTCCCGAAGCGTTCGAACGCCTCCGGCATCCCGGGGACGACGTCGGCGGCACGGACGACGGGGACGTGCAGTTCGGGGTAGAGGCTCACCGGTTCCGCGCCGTCCGGCGTCGACGGCAACACGACGCTCCCGTACGCCGCGACGCCGAACGAGGCGGGCGTCACGCCGGTCCGTGCGGATTCGAGCGCCGACGCCGGCGGGTCCACTGTCACGTCGTCGGGGAGCGACGCGCCGTCGAACGGGAGGGAGACGCCGACGGCGGGGGCTTCGACCAGCGACGCGACGGTCGATTCGAACCCGTCGGGCGAGGTGTGGGTCCACCCGACGTCCAGCCGTCCGAGGGAGTCTTCGAACGTCGAAACCGTGTCGGTGACCATGGGGAGACGTTGCGCCACGCCCGGTATGGCTCTTTGGCTTCTCACCCGAACGGCTGGCGCGCTTCGTCCGCCTCCGGGACCGTCCCGTCGGCGCGACGTTTCCCGAGCGTCGACGTCGCGATGGCGTACAGTTCGACGGCGACGAACGCGGCCCAGAGGACGTAGCCGCCCGCGCCGCTCCCGACGACGCCGACGGCCGTCTGGAAGGTCCCGAAGCCTGCCGCAACGAGCGTGTCCCCGAGGAGCAACACGCTGAAGAAGCCGTAGAACCCCGACGCCCACCACATCGCGACGGTTCGCGGCCACCCGGGCTGGAGGTGTTCGGGCAGGCGCGTGGTGTTCATCACCAGCGTCAGGACCGTATAGGGCCACATGATGGCCCCCGAGAGCGCCGCCCCGACGACGAGGAAGAAGAAGGGGTCGCGGTTCTCGAACGGCGCGGTAAAGAGGAGGATGACGAGGACGCCCCACGCCGTGAACGCCGTGAGCAACCGCCAGAAGAGCTGTGAGAGGTCCCAGCCGGCGTCGCGCCCGTAGGCTTCGTACACCGCGTCGGCGCTGTTGCGGACGAACGACTCGACGATGGCGTACTCGGTGGTGAAGAGAGCGACGAACAGGACGACGAAGACGAGGAGCGCGCCCACGCCGCCGAGCGCGGGGGCGACGTCCGTGAGCCACATGACGAGCGCGTCCGCGGACGGGTCCGAGGCGTACTTGACGGCGACGCTCATCATGACGGTCGCCACGAACAGGAGGCCGAGGACGAACGTCAGGAAGTGTTCGATCTGGATGACGCGCCACCACCCACGCCAGCGACGGACGTTGCGTCGGGTCGGCGGGAAGGTAAAGCCCTCCCGCCGGACCGGTTCGGGTTCGTCGCCGACGAGGGGGTTGCGAACGCGTCCCTGGTAATTTCCCATCCCGTACCCCTTCTCCCGCGCCCAGAGGCTCTGTGAGAGGTTGAGATATCCCCCCGCTCCGGCGAAGGCGAGGCCGCCGAGAAAGACGGCGACGTCCATCCCCGGCGGGAGCGCCCCCACGTTCAGCGCACCCGCCGGAAGCCCGCCGAGTTCGGAGAGCGACCCGCTGACGAGCGCCAGCGTGAGAGCCCCGGCGATGGCGACGAACAGCAGGCCGACCTGGAACGCCTCGACGGCGTTGTACATGACCGACGAAAGGTGGTACGACGCCCAGACGAGCACCATCAACGCGACGGCCAGCAGTTTCCACGACGCGAGGCCGACGCCGGCGAACCGGACGACGGTGCCGTCGAGGCCGAAGGCCGTCGTGGCGACTTGCGCCGCGCCCGCCGCCCATCCCGGCCAGCCGAGACTCGCCAGGCCGCCGACGAGAAAGACCCACGGCCAGAACCGCCGCACCCTGAGAAACGCCCGGAAGATGCTCTCGCCCGTCGCCAGCGTCCAGCGCTGGAGCTCCGTGTTGATGACGAACTGCGTCAGAACGCCGACCCAGAAGGCCCAGTAGAGCCCCCACCCGTGTCGGGCGACAAGCCCCGGCCAGAACAGCGTCTCACCGCTGCCCAGCGAGGCACCGAGCATGATGGCACTCGGCCCGACGACGTGTTTCACGCGCGGGACGCGTGGAAGGCTCGCCAGTCGGAACGCGCCGCCGGTCCCCCGGTCGGGGTACGACGGCGACTCCGGGGCTTCGTCCAGGTCCTCGTACGGGAGCGGACAGAACCACGTCCGTCGGTACTGGCGACCCTCGGCCTCCGAGGCGTACACGTCGTCGGCCATCTCGTCGGCGGCGGCTGCGTCGACGGACGCGTCGTCTTCGTCCGCCCCGTCCGGGCTACGCGACGCCATCGCCTCGCGTCGCGAAAGCGGGAGACGCTGGACCGTCCGTGGTCGACTCTCCAGTCATCGGGTTGGCCCATCTCCCTGCGCCCGGAGCAAAAAGCCACCTACTCCGGCGTCAGTCGCCGCCGAGGAAGTGCCAGATGTGGCCCCGCTCCTCGGGCGGGTCGACGCCGGGCAGTTCCTTCAGTGCGGGCTGGATCGCGTTCCACCACCCCTCGGCGGATTCGAAGCCCGCCGGGTGGTCGTGGTAGACGTCGCGGAGGAAGTCCGCCTTCTTCGCTTCGGGACGTTCGGTGAGGTAGTCGTACGCGGCCGAGAGGGCCTCGCGGCGGGCTTCGAGCGTCGGCCCCGTTCCGGGGAGGCTGGCGTCGTCGATGGCGTTCGACACGGCGAGCGGTCGCTCGTCGCTCGCGCCCCCGTCGGGGGACCGGGGTATCGGAATCCACCAGACTCGACTGCGCGCACCGACCTTGCGCGTCTCCAGCGTCCCCCGGTCGACGAGTTCGCCGAGCTTGTTGTGTGCCGTCCGGCGCGAGCAGTCGAGCGCCTCCATCACGTCGCTCGCGGTCAGCGGACGCGCCCGGTCGTCCCGGTCCTCGAAGGCGGAAAGCACGGCCTCCGGCGGGATTCGGTCGGCGTACTGGCCGCTCTCGTTTCGCTCGCGTTCGCTTCCCGAGTGACCCATGGTATCGCCTCACTACGCACCGAAATAAGCCTTTGTACACGTGTGCGATCTCCTTTGCATTCGTATGAATCTCCAGTCAACACGTGTGAATTCCGTTCTTCATTCGTGTGCAGTGGGGTCGTGCCGACGAAGGAATCGGCGGACTGAATTCAGAGGAATCCTGTATAGCTGGCTCGAACCGTGTTTTCTACATATACACACGAATGAATAGTCGCCGCATCTCTGGTGGCGAGGGAGGCTAGAACCATCACGAAAAGCGACTAACGATGGATATTTATCGTCGGCGTAACCGACGTCAACCCATGCCACAAACGATAAAGAACGAATCTGGAACGAGACGTGACGGACCGTCCGGCCCGGAACTCACGGAGGGCCGGTATGCCTAGCGCGGTCGACACGGTCGTCGCACTACTGCCGCTTCTGACCATCGCGTACCTGATGGTCGGGCGGTACTGGCCCGCGACGAAGGCGATGCCCGTCGCGTGGGTCGTCGCCATCGGTACCGGCGTCGTCGGCTGGGGGATGACGCCGCGGTGGATCGCCGCCGCGACCATCAACGGCTTCGTCACCGCCGCGAACATCCTCTGGATCGTCTTCGGAGCCATCCTGTTGCTCTACACGCTCAAGCGCACCGGCGCGTTCGACGCCATCAACCACGGCTTCGCCTCCATCAGCGAGGACCGACGCGTCCAGGTGGTGTTGCTCGTCTTCCTGATGGGGTCGTTCATCGAAGGCGCGGCCGGCTTCGGGACGCCCGCCGCAATCGTCGGCCCGCTCCTGGTCGGCCTCGGTTTCCCGCCGCTCGCGGCCGTCGTCGTCGCGCTGACGGGGAACCTGATGGCCATCACGTTCGGTGCCGTCGGGACGCCGCTCATCATCGGGATGATGGACATCTTCGCCGACGTCGAAGTCATCAACTCCGCCGTGACCGCCCAGGGAATGACCATCGCCGAGTGGGTCGGTCAAATCGCCGTCTGGGCGGCCACCTTCCACGTCGTCACCGGGATGTTGCTCCCGTTCGTCGGCGTCGCGATGATGACGCGCTTTTTCGGCGAGGAGCGGTCGGTCAAACCCGCCCTCGAAGTCCTGCCGCTCACGCTGTTCGCGTGGGCGTCGTTCGCGGTGCCCTACTGGGCGACCGCCTACTTCCTCGGGCCGGAGTTCCCGGGACTCGTCGGCGCGATGGTCGGCCTGTTCGTCACCGTCAGCGCCCTCAAGGCCGGCTTCTTCCACCCCGACGAGGAGTGGGACTTCGCTCCGCAGTCCGCGTGGCCCGACCACTGGGTCGGTGAGATCGAACCCGGGGAATCCAGCGAGCAGCGCGGTACCGTCGCCGCGGACGGCGGCCTCACTCACCGGATGCCGCTCTGGAAGGCGTGGACGCCGTACGCCCTCGTCGCCGTCCTGCTGGTCGTCACTCGCGTCGTCGGCCCCGTGACGGCGTTCCTCAAGTCGCCGCTGTTCGTCTTCGAGTGGTCGAACATCCTCGGCACGGGGTTGAGTTCCGACTTCGCACTGCTGTACCTGCCCGGGGCCGTCTTCGTCGCGGTCCACCTCCTCACCATCCCCATCCACGGGATGAGCGGGCGGGAAATCAAGGACGCGTGGTCCGAGACGATAGAGAAAGTGACGCCCGCCGTCGTCGCCCTCCTGTTTGCCGTCGCTACCGTCCAGATAATGCTCCAGTCGGGCGAGGCCGCCAACACCGACAGCATGCTCATCGTCCTGTCGAACACGATGGCCGGCGTCGCCGGCCAGGCCTACCCGTTCTTCGCGGCGCTGGTCGGTGCCTTCGGCGCGTTCCTCGCCGGGTCGAACACCGTCTCCGACATCCTGTTCGGGACGTTCCAGTACGGCGTCGCCGAGCAGATCGGCGCGCCGCGGACCATCATCCTCGGCGCGCAGGCGGTCGGTGGGGCCATCGGAAACCTCATCGCCGTCCACAACGTCGTCGCGGCGCTGGCCGTCGTCGGCCTCGTCGGCGAGGAGGGGCGCGTCATCCGCTACGAACTCATCCCCCTCGCGTACTACGCGACGGTGACGGGCGTCCTGGCGCTCCTGTTCAGCTACGTGCTGTTCCCGAACGTCTTCTGACCGCGCGCCCGTCGGCCGCTCGCCGGGTACTCCGGTCGAAGCGAAGTGCCCTGTTTTATGCCGCCGTACACCAACCCCCGGACAATGGCATCCACTGGTTCGTCCCCGTCGGACCCGTCGCTCGACGGCGACTACGACTACCAGAGCGACGACGTCGACCGGCCGGGCCTGGTCTCGGACCTCGAATCGCTCGTCGACGGCGACGTCCGCTTCGACAGTTACACGCGACAGTTGTACGCGACGGACGCGAGTGCCTACGAAGTGACGCCCGTCGGCGTCGTCTTCCCCACGTCGACGGAGGACGTCGCCGCCGTCGTCGACTACTGCGCGGAGCGTGAGATTCCGGTCCTGCCCCGCGGCGGCGGCACCAGCCTCGCCGGCCAGACCGTCAACGAGGCCGTCGTCCTCGACTTCCAGCAGGAGATGGACGCGCTCCTCGACGTCGACCCCGACGCGGCCACCGCCCGCGCCGAACCCGGCGTTCGCCTGGGCGACCTCAACCGCGAACTCGAACCGCACGGACTGAAGTTCGCGCCCGACCCCGCGTGGGGCGACAAGAGCGTCCTCGGCGGCGCTATCGGCAACAACTCCACCGGCGCACACTCGCTCGTCTACGGCAAGACCGACTACTACGTCGAGGAAGTGGAGGCCGTCCTCGCCGACGGGACGGTGACGACGTTCGGTGAAGTGAGCCTGGACGAACTCCGCGACGGCGCTGACGCCGACGGCGACGTCGAGGAGCGCATCTACGCCGAAGTCGCCCGCATCGTCGACGAGGAACGCGAGGAAGTCGAGGAGCGCTACCCCGACCTGACGCGGAACGTCTCGGGGTACAACCTCGACGTCCTCGTCGACGAGGCCGAAGACGGCTCGGTCAACCTCGCGAAACTGCTCGCGGGGAGCGAGGGGACCCTGGCCGTCGTCACCGAGGCGACGGTGTCGCTCGAACCCATCCCGGAGACGAAAGCCGTCGCCCTCCTGACCTACGATTCGCTGCTGGACGCCATGGAGGACGTCGCGCCCATCCTCGAACACGACCCCGCGGCCGTGGAGGTGATGGACGACGTCCTCCTCGACCTGGCCCGCGAGACGGCGGAGTTCGAGGACGTCGTCGGCCTCCTCCCCGAGGGGACCGACTCCGTCCTCCTCGTCGAGTTCTACGCCGACAGCGACGACGACGGCCGACGGAAGGTGGCCGACCTCGTGGCCGACCGGGTGCCCGGCGTCGACACCGAGGCGACCCCCAGCGACGGCGCGGCGTCGGTGACTGACGAGGCACGCTACGCCGCCACGGCGATGGAGGCCCACGACGCCGAGACGCGGGCGAAGTTCTGGAAGATGCGAAAGTCGGGACTGCCGATTCTCCTCGGGCGGACGACCGACGAGAAACACATCGCGTACATCGAGGACACGGCCGTTCCGGCCGAGAACCTCCCCGAGTACGTCGCCGACTTCCAGGACATCCTCGACGAACAGGACACGTTCGCCTCCTACTACGCCCACGCCGGGCCGGGCGTCCTCCACATCCGCCCGCTCGTCAACACCAAGACGGTCGACGGAATCGAACAGATGGAGGCCATCGCCGACGCGGCGACGGACCTCGTCGTCAAGTACGGCGGGTCCGTCTCGGGCGAACACGGCGACGGTCGCGCGCGTACGCAATGGAACAAAAAACTGTACGGCGACCACCTCTGGGGCGTGTTCCGGGACCTGAAGACCGCCGTCGACCCGGACTGGATTCTCAACCCCGGACAGGTCTGTGGCGACGTCGACATGACCGAGAACCTCCGGTTCGGCGCCGACTACGAGTTCGACGCGGGGTTCGACCCCGCTCTGGACTGGGAGAACGAGAACGGCTTCCAGGGAATGGTCGAACTCTGTCACGGCTGTGGCGGCTGTCGCGGGCCACAGGAGACCACCGGCGGCGTGATGTGTCCGACGTACCGCGCCGCCGACGAGGAGATTCAGGCGACGCGCGGCCGGGCGAACATGCTCCGGCAGGCCATGAGCGGCGACCTCTCCGACGAAGAACAGTTCGACGTGGAGTTCATGCACGAGGTGCTGGACCTCTGTATCGGCTGTAAGGGCTGTTCGAAGGACTGCCCCAGCGAGGTCGACCTCGCGAAGATGAAAGTCGAGGTGGCAAACGAGTACCACGAGCGCCACGGCTCTTCGCTCCGGGACAAGGTGTTCGCCAACATCGACCGGTTGAACGCGCTGGGGTCGGCGCTCGCGCCCGTCTCGAACTGGGCGGCGAAGGTGCCCGGCGCCCGCGCCGTGATGGAGAAGACTCTGGGCATCGCCCGGGACCGCTCGCTCCCCGAGTTCAAACGGGAGTCCCTGGTCGACTGGTTCGACGCCCGCGGCGGCCCGCAGGTGACAGAGAGCGAGGCTGACCGACGCGTCCTGCTCTTTCCGGACACGTACACGACGTACAACGCGCCCGACGCGGGGAAGGCGGCCGTCGAAGTGCTGGAAGCGGCGAACGTCCACGTCCGAATCCCCCGCGACGTCGCGGGGAGCGGTCGGCCACCGTTCTCGAAGGGCTTCCTCGACAAAGCCCGACGACAGGCCCGGACCAACGTCGACGCGCTGGCACCGAAAGTCCGCAACGGCTGGGACGTGGTAGTGGTCGAACCCTCCGACGCGGTGATGTTCCAGTCGGACTATCTGGACCTGCTCTCGGGCGACGACGCCGAAGCGCTGGCGGCGAACACCTACGGCGCGCTCGAATACGTCGACGCCTTCCGCCTCGACGAGACGTTCGACGCGGCCGGGTCGGGGTCGCTCACGTACCACGGCCACTGCCACCAGAAGGCGACGAAGAAAGACCACCACGCGGTGGGCGTCCTCAGACGCGCGGGCTACGAGGTGGACCCGCTCGACTCGGGGTGTTGTGGCATGGCCGGCTCCTTCGGCTACGAGGCCGAGCACTTCTCGATGAGCAAGGCCGTCGGTCGCATCCTGTTCGACCAGGTCGACGACAGCCCCGGCGAGGAAGTCGTCGCCCCCGGCGCGTCCTGTCGCACCCAACTCGGCGACCACTACGACCGCAAACCCCCCCACCCCGTCCGCAAACTCGCCGACGCCCTCGACTGACTGTCAGTCGATGTCGAACGAAATCGGGACGCCCCGTTCCCAGACGTCGCCCAGCGTCTCTCTCGCCCACGCGACGGCGTCGGTGCCGTCGTTGCCGACGAACGCCCGGGCGGTACTGTCCGCGTACAGCACCATCCCCATCTCCGGACCGTCGGGCGTCTCGGCGACGACGAGACCGAACGGGAGGCCGTCGTCGACCCGCCGCAACTTGACGGAACCGGTCGCGAGCGCCTCGTGGAGGGCGTCGCCGTGTGAGGTGACCAGCAACTCGACGACTTCGTTCGTGAGGACGAACTCGGCGGACAGTCCGTCTTCGACGATTCGCTGCCGGTACGTCTCGACCTGCCTGGGGACGAGCGCCGGAGTGAACGCACGTACGTGTGTCGCCCGGTCGACGATGTCAGCGACCTGTGCGGCGGGACGATACGGTGCGTGTTTGTCGGCCGTGGCGACGGTGGCGTCGTCGAGAACGGCCGCCTGAAAGGGGGCGTCCCGGGAGAGCGACGAGAGGACGCCGGCGTTACCGACGACGTCGTCCAGTCGGCGTCGGAACCGACGATACTCCTCGAAGACGAGGCGACCGGCGAGCGTCAGTCGATAGCCGCCCTCCCCGCGCTCGACGAGTCCGTACCGGCTGAGGTCCCGTACCCCTCGGTCGATGGTCGACTGTGATACGTCGAGGCGGTCGACGAGATCGCCCGCCTCCGCCTCGTTGGCCACCAGTGCACCGAGGACGTCGCTCCGTCGTCTCACTACCTCGATGACGTCCGCCGAATCCACCTCGGACATCGAACTGGTAAACCGAGGCTAGACGCATAATCGTTAGGGGGGACGAATTGTATATAAATAGGCGACAATTTTATATATGATAGTTCACGAGCCGGCAGGTATTGCAGAACATAGCTTAAAGATACTGGCCGGCGTTCGTGTAGTCGCCGGGGTGCCTCTGACATCCGGCACTGGCGCGCTGACTTTGCCCGGGTCGGCGTGTCTCATTCGGCCGGCTTTGCCCGGGCCGGCCGATTTCGGTACATCTCTCCCAGCGTGTTCTCTTCGCGTACACCCGTGTCAACCGACCGACCGACGTTCCGCCTCGATTCGGTCGTGGACGGCTTCGACCGTCGCGCGTAGGTCCGTCGTCGATTCGGCGTAGCCAAGATGTGAGCGACAGGTGCAGTCGGACGCGCCGAAGCCCGGAATCGGTCCCTGCGGAAGCGCGTCGGCGACGGCGCACTCGGCGTCGACGCCCGCGGTCGTGACCGCCGCGACGAGCGTCGTCTCGGGGTGGCCGGTCAGGTAGTCCACGTGCCAGTGGCGCACGTCGTGGGTTCCCGCGGCGACGCGCCGGTGCCGGTCGACGCGGGCGAACCCTCCCGTTCCCAGCGCGCTCCCGACGTAGGCGTACGCGCCGGCGGGGACGTCGAACGTCCCGAGCGCCCCGACTTCGACGGTCGTCGGTCGCGGTAGCTCGACGACCAGCGTGTATGTCCCGCCGTCGTCTCCCATGGGGACGCCTCCGGAGTCACGCGACAAAACCGTGGCGACCGGACCACAACGGTTAGGCTGCGTCCCGTCTACCGTCGGACGTGGACGACGTCATCGAGTGGCTCCGGAGTCGACCGTACTACGAGGGACAGGTCGTCGACCGCCGACGGCTCCCCGGACGTGACCCGGACTACGCCGACGTGGACCTCGAATCCCGCCTCGACGCTGCGCTGGCGGACCGTGGCGTCGAGCGCCTCTACCGCCACCAGGCGGCCGCAGTCGAGGCGATTCGAGAGGGACGGAACGTCGTGCTGGCGACGCCGACGGCCAGCGGCAAGAGCCTCGCGTACACCGTCCCCGCGTTCGAACGAGCGATGGACCACGGGGGGCGGACGCTCTATCTCGGTCCGCAGAACGCCCTCGTCGCCGACCAGGCGGAGACGCTCTCGGACCTCGCCCGCGGCCTCGGCTTCGGCAGTCGCGTCTCCGTCGCGCAGTACACGGGCCGGCTCTCGAAGTCGGAGAAACGCGAGGTGCGCGACCGGCGGCCGACCGTCCTGCTCTCGAACCCGGACATGCTCCACTACGCGTTGCTGCCCCACGCCCGCCGCCTGTGGGAGTGGTTTTTCGCCTCGCTGGAGACGGTCGTCGTCGACGAGGTCCACGACTACCGCGGCGTCTTCGGGAGCCACGTCGCCCTCGCGCTCCGCCGCCTCCGGCGCGTCTGTGAGCGATTCGGGAGCGACCCACAGTTCGTCTGCTGTTCGGCCACCATCGGGAACCCCGTCGAACACGCCGCCCGCGTGACGGGACAGCCAGCCGCCTCGTTCGCACTGGTCGACGAGGACGCGAGCGGTCGCGGCCCGCGCCACTGGCTGCTGTGGAATCCGCCCGAGTACGCGGACGGGAAGCGACACACCAGCCGCCGGAAGTCGAGCCACGTCGAGACCGAGCGCCTGTTCGTCGACCTGGTGGCCCGTGGGTTCCAGACGCTCGCGTTCACCCGCGCGCGACAGACCGCCGAGCGCTACGCAACCGAGAGCGCGTCCGACCTGCGGGACCGCGGGGAACGCGACCTGGCGGCGTCCATCGAGGCGTACCAGGGGTCGCTGACCCACGACCGGCGTCGGGAAATCGAGGCGGCACTCCACGCGGGCGACGTCCGCGGCGTCTGGAGCACGAACGCGCTCGAACTCGGCGTCGACGTCGGCGGCCTCGACGCCGTCCTCCTCGACGGGTACCCCGGCACGCGGATGTCGACGTTCCAGCGCGCGGGGCGGGCGGGCCGCGGCGACGACCCCGCGCTGGTCGTCCTCGTCGGCGGCGAGGACCAACTCGACCAGTACCTCCTCTCGAACCCCGACGACCTGTTCGACGCCGCCCCCGAGCGCGCGGCGACGGACCCCGAGAACGACCACCTCCGCCCCGCACACGTCGCCTGTGCGGCCGCCGAGAACTGGCTCTCGCCCGACGACGCGCGACATTTCGGTCCCGGGTTTCCGGACGTGGTGTCCGACCTCGAAACCGCGGGGCGTCTCGAACGCCGCGACACGGACCGGGGCGTCCGCTGGACGTACGCCGGCGGCGGCAGCCCCCAACACGAGATGAGCCTCCGCACCATCGACGACCGCGACATCGACCTGCTCGACCGCCGCGACGACGAAGTGCTGGCCTCGCTCTCGTTCGCGGACGGCCTCCGCGACGCCCATCCCGGAGCCGTCTACCACCACCAGGGCCAGTCCTACGAGGTGGCGGCCCTCGACCTGGACCGCGACGTCGCCGAACTCCAGCCGACGTGGGCGGACTACTACACGCGCGTCCTCACCGACAAGGACGTGACGGTGAACGCGGACCTCGATTCGACGCCGCTGTCCGCTCGTCCCGACACCGCAGTCCACTTCGCCGACGTGACCGTCCGCGAGCAGATCACGGGCTTCGAACGCCGCGACGCGTCGCGGGGCGAGACGCTCGGTCGGGAGTCGCTGTCGCTGCCCGAGACCTCGCTGCAAACGAAGGCGCTCTATTTCACCGTCCCCCCGGACATCGAGGAAGAGATGCGAGCCATCGGCGACTTCGACGGCGGCATCCACGCCGCCGAACACGGCGTGATATCGCTCTTTCCCCTGGCGCTCCTCTGTGACCGCGGGGACGTCGGCGGCCTCTCGACGCCGATGCATCCGCACACCGGCGCGAGCACCGTCTTCGTCTACGACGGCTACCCCGGCGGCGTCGGCCTCGCCCGCGGCGGTTACGACGACGTCGAGTCGCTGCTGGCGCGGACGGCCCGTCTCGTCGACGATTGCTCGTGTGCCGACGGCTGTCCCGCCTGCGTGCAGTCGCCCCACTGCGGGAACGCGAACGAACCGCTGGCGAAAGCGCCGGCCGTCCACCTGCTGGAGTCGCTCGCGGGCGTCGTCTGACCACGCCGTCGGAGCCGCACCGACCCGCTCCCGGCTTCCTCGAACCGACAGGTATATATCATTTAGGCTAACCTAAATATACGTATGAAAAGAGGCGACGCTCCCGGCGCCGACGACGTCGTCTCCGTGCCGCCGACGTTCCCCTGCTGCTCACAAGACGATGTCTAATAGCACGACGCACACCACCGACGCGACGTCGGTCGACGCCAACGCCGACGCCGACCCGGTTCTCGAACTCGACGGCGTCAGCAAACGGTACGGGTCGGAGCGGGTCATCTCCGACCTCGAACTGACCGTTCGCGACGGCGAGATTCTCACGCTGCTCGGCCCCTCGGGATGTGGCAAGACGACGACGCTCCGGCTCATCTCCGGGCTCGAACGCCCCGACGGCGGCGAGGTCCGTCTCAACGAAGTCGCCGTCGCCGGGCCGGGGACGTTCGTCTCGCCAGAGCGCCGCGGCATCGGCGTCGTCTTCCAGGAGTTCGCGCTCTTCCCGCACCTGACCGCCGCCGAGAACGTCGCCTTCGGCCTCGACGAGTGGCCGGCGTCCGAGCGCGAGGCGCGCGTCGACGAACTGCTCTCGCTCGTCGGCCTGGAGGCCCAGGGCGACTCCTACCCCGACGAACTCTCCGGCGGCCAGCAACAGCGCGTCGCCCTCGCCCGGTCGCTCGCGCCCGAACCCGAGGTGCTGTTGCTCGACGAACCGTTCTCCAACCTCGACGTCGACCTGCGAGTGCAGATGCGCGAGGAGGTCCGGCGCATCCTCAAGGAGACGGGCGTCACCGCCGTCTCCGTCACGCACGACCAGGAGGAGGCGATGTCCATCAGCGACCGGGTGGCCGTGATGAACGACGGCCATATCGAACAGGTGGGGAACCCCGAACGGGTGTTCCAGCAACCCAAGTCCCGCTTCGTCGCCGGCTTCCTCGGCCACGCGAGTTTCCTCCCCGGGTACGTCCACGGCGACGAGGTGTCGACCGGACTCGGGCCCGTCCCCCGCGACCAGATTCACGGCCTCGCGGGGTCGTACGACCGCACTCGTATCGACGTCCTCGTGCGCCCGGACGACCTGACGGCCGTCCCGACGAACGGCGGCGTCGACGGCCGCGTCGTCGCCCGTCGCTACCTCGGCCCGACCATCCTCTACGAGGTCAGACTCGACGACGACACCACCGTCCAGTGCATGCACAACCACGACGAGACCATCGCGCTCGACGAACCCGTCCGCATCGAACTCTCGGCGGACCACGAACTCGCGTGGTTCCCGGTGGAACAGCGCCCCGAAGACGCCGCGGACGACGACTGACCTTCGTCAGCGCCCCTCGCTCAGACCGTCTCGAAGACGTGAATCGGCCAGTCCCGCTCGTGTGCGAGCGCCATCTCCCGCTCGGCCTCGGTCGGGTCGCGCACCCGGAGTTCGACGGCGTCGCCGATGGCGACGGCGTCGTAGTCGGCGTCGACGCGGCCGAGCAACCGCGCGCCGGAGTCGAGTTCGACCACCGCCACGGTGTAGGGCGCGTCGTCCTCGAAGGCCGGCGGGGCCGTCCGGACTTCGGTGTAGGAGTAGACCTCGCCCGTTCGGGGCTGTTCCGCGAGTTCGAGGTCGCGGCCCCCGCAGGCGTAGCAGGCCGTCCGCGGCGGGACGAGTATTTCGCCACAGGCACACTCGGCAGCGACGAGGCGGCCGTCCGCGAGGGCGTCGAAGAAGCCCGGGAGCGTGAACGGGCTGTCGGCGGTGAGGTCTTCCGGCGTCATGCTTCCACCACGTGCGAGACGGTCACGGCGTCGGCGACGCCGCCCTCGTTCATCAGCAGTGCGGTGTCGGCCCCCTCGACCTGTCGGTCGCCGGCCCGACCGGTCAACTGTTCGTAGGCTTCGATGGCCTGGAGGATGCCCGTCGCGCCGATGGGGTGGCCGCGCGCCTTGAGGCCGCCGCTGGTGCTCATTCGCACGTCGGTCCACCCCTCGGAGCGTTCGGCGGGCGGGAGCGCAGATTCGACGCCGCGGCCGCGCGGGGCGAATCCGGCCGCCTCCGCGAGCAACGCCTCGCAGACGGTGAAGGCGTCGTGGACCTCCGCGATGTCGACGTCGCCCGGGTCGATGCCCGCCTGGTCGTAGGCGCGCCCGGCGGCGACGTTCGCCCCCTCGGGGAACGTCATGTCTCGCTCCGCGACGGAGAGGTTGTTCGCCGCCGACCCCGCGCCCGTCACGCGTACCCTCTCGTCCGACGAGAGCAGGTCGTCGGCCACGGCCGGCGTCGCGACGAGGACCGCCGCCGCGGCGTCGCCGACGGGCGCACAGTCGAACAGTTTCAGCGGCGGCGCGACGTAGTCCGAGTCGAGGACGGTGTCGACGTCCACGGCCGACTGGAACTGCGCGCGCGGATTCGACGCCGCGTTGGCGTGGTTCTTGACAGCGATGCGGGCCAGGTCCTCCTCGGTCGCGTCGTACTCGTGGAGGTAGCGCTGGGCGAGGAGGGCGTACTGACTCGGGGCGGTGACGCCCGACCGCTGTTCGAGGGCGCGGTCGAACGCCGCCGAGAGGGCGTCCGTCGCGCCGCCGGTGCCGCCGGCGGTCATCTTCTCGACGCCGCAGGCGAGGACGGCGTCGTGGGTCCCCCGGCGGACGTCCTCGACGGCGTGTTTCAGGGCGAGCGCACCGGCGGCCGCACACCCCTCGACGCGTTCGGCGGGGACGTTCCGCAGGCCGGCCCACTCCGCCAGCAGCGTCCCCTGCATGATCTGGTGTTCGTACGTCTCGGACTGGTTGCCGACGTAGAGCGCGTCGACGACTTCCGCGGGTGCGGGGAGGCCGTCGAACGCCTCCGCGAGCGCGACCGAGAACAGGTCGCGTCCGGTCAGGTCCGACCGGCTCACGGACGACGACCCGACGGTGACGATGACTGGGTCCGTCATGTGAGGGACGTCATCGCCCACCGCGCTTAGTTCTTTGCAGTCCCCCAGATTCACGGGGGACGCGACGCGTACGTTCACGTTGGCCATGGTGGCCGACGAACTCATCTCCGGCATCGAACGGGTTCGCACCGTCGACCGCGACGAGTTCGACGCGCAGGTCGAGGCGGAGGCGAGTCGGCTGAAAGCCGACGTGCGGGACGGCGTCTTCGACAATCCGCAGGCCATCGTCGGGCTCGAATACGAGCTGTACGCGGTCGCCCGCGACGACGCGACGCTGCGGCGCATCCCGCGGCAGTTGCTCGAACTCATCGGCTTCGAGAAGGAACTGGGGCTGCACAACGCCGAGATGCACACGAGCCCCCAGCCGTTGAACGCCTACGGACTCGCGGCGCAGCTGGCCGAGGTCCAGGCCCGACTGGACGCGGCCCTGACGAAGACGGCCGCCGAGGACATCCGACTCGTCAGCGACGGGTTGTGGACCCTCTCACCGCGCGGCGAGTCGGCGACGACGTATCTCACGAGCAGCGTCGAAACCGAGGGCGTCCGCCTGATGCCGAACGTGAGCGACGACGTCAGGTACCAGGCGATGGTGAACGGCGAGTACACGCCGCAGGCGTCCGTCGAGACGCCGACCGCGACGCTGTCGACGGACGTCGTCACGCCCGAGAGCCTCGCGACGTCTATCCAGCCCCACTATCAGGTGGCACACGCCCCGGACCTCTCCGAGACGTTCGCGTACGCCGTCCGCGTCGCCGGCCCGTTGCTCGCACTCGGCGTCAATTCCCCGTTCTTCCCGCCCGAACTGTACGACGATTCGGACCCCGAACGCGTCCTCGCGGAGGGGTGGGCCGAGAACCGCGTTCCGGTCTTCGAGGGCGTCATGAACGCCGCCGAGGGCGAGCGGAAGGTACGGTTCCCGCGTGATTTCGCGACGGTCGAGGAGGCGATAGACCGAATCGCCGCCGACCGACCGGTCGTCCCGGCGACGGTGGACGCCGACGGTCGGTTCGACGACCGGTACCGGCACCTGCGACACAAACACGGGACGTTCTGGCGGTGGGTACGGCCGGTGTTCGACGGCGCGACCCGGTCGGGAGCGAACGCACGCATCGAGTTCCGCGCGCTCCCCGCCCAGCCGACGGTCCGGGACAACGTCGCTTTCGTCGCCGCCTTCGCCGGCCTGATGGAGAGCCTCCCGCGCCGGAAACACCCCGTCTCCACCCTCGATTGGGAGGTGGCTCGCGAGAACTTCTACGCCGCGATGCGCGACGGGCTGGACGCCGACCTCCGCTGGATTACCGCCAACGGCGAGGAGACGACGGAGACGGAGGCGATTATCGACGAACTGCTCGAACACGCCCGCGACGGCCTCGCGATACGCGGCCTCTCGCGCGGCGAATCGTCGCGCCATCTCGACGTCCTTCGACGGCGTCTCTCGCGGGGGCGAACCCCCGCCTCGTGGAAGCGCGAACGGGTTCGCCGCGCCGTCGACGACGGAGCCACGCTCGCCGAGGCGATAGAGACGATGCAGCGGACGTACGTCCGTCGACAGCGCGAAACGCTCGTGAACGGGTCGTTCCTGAGCTGGTGAGCACGTCCGATGAAAAATCCGACCTTCCGCCGTCTCAGTCGTCGGAGCCGCTCTCGTCGGAGTCGCTCTCGTCGGGACGGAGGTCGTCGGGCCGTCGGGCATACGCAGGTTTGTCGAGATAGTTGCGGATTCGCTCGCGGTCGTCGTCGGTGAGTTCTCCCGAAGACATCATAGGCTGTAACCTGTCTCTCAGATTTAATTTCATCCTTCGCATACGAAGGAAGTCATCCCGGAGGGCGACGACGGCGACCCCGACAGTATATCCCCGCTCGGCCGCTGGAACGTATATGGCCGTCTACGAGCGCCGAACTCGCGTGTCCGCTCCGCTCGACGACGTCTGGGACTTCCACTCCCGGGCGAGCGGGCTCGAAGCGCTGACGCCCGACTGGATGCACATGCGCGTAGAGAGCGTTCACGGCCCCGACGGTGACCCCGGCCCACCGGTACTGGAAGCAGGGTCGCGGATTTGCCTCTCTGTCCAGCCCTTCGGCGTCGGTCCGCGCCAGCACTGGACGTCGGTCATCACCGACCGGGAGCGGGCCGACGGAACCGCGTACTTCCGCGACGAGATGGCCGAGGGGCCGTTCGCGCGCTGGATACACACGCACCGGTTCTTCGCCGACGGCGACGAGACGGTGGTGTCGGACCGCGTCGAATACCGGCTACCGGGCGGCCGATTCGGTCGAGCGCTCTCCCCGCTGGCCCGCGTCGGCTTCGAACCCATGTTCCGGCACCGGCACCGGCAGACCCGCGAACTGTTGGAGTGAGCCTTTTGCCGGTCCGGACCGAGGCGGCGGTATGGACATCGACGTCGTCGACGTGGACCACGTGGCGCTGCGCGTCAGTGACGTGGACCGGGCGCTGACGTTCTATCACGACCTGCTCGGCCTGCCGGTACGGGACCGGGAACGATTCGAGAACGGCGAGGTACCGTACGTCGCCGTCGCTGCCGGCGGCCGGCACCTCCACCTCGTTCCGACGGACGACCCCGTCGACGTCGACGGCGAGCACGTCTGTCTGCTCGTGCGCTCGGCCGAGATGGAGACTCGCGAGGAACTGGACCGCCTCCTCGACGAGTTGCGCGAGGCGGGCGTCACGGTCGAGGCGGGGGAACCGCGGAGGCGATACGGGGCCTACGGGCGCGACTGGGCGGCGTACGTCCGCGACCCGGACGGCCGGCGAGTCGAGCTCAAGCTTCACTGAAAACCGGGATGCAGCCAGTCGACTACCGGGGCGTAGCGGTCACGACGATACCGACGAGGACGACGACGCCCCCGACCAGCGTCCAGACCGCCGGTACCTCGCCGAGGAGGGCGAGCGCGAGGAGCGTGCTCCCGACGGGTTCGCCGAGCAGTGAGACGCTGACCACGCTCGATTCGAGGTGCGCGAGCGCCCAGTTGACGACGGTGTGACCGAACAGCCCCGGGCCGACGGCCATCGCGAGGAAGAGCGCCCACTCGCGCGGCGGGTAGTCGACCAGCGGATACCCCTGCTGGAGGACCGCCGCGAGCAACCCCGCCGCGCAGACGACGTAGACGACGAGGACGTACGGCAGGAGGGGGAGTCGCTGCCGGAGCGACCGGCCGGCGAGCACGTAGCCCCCGGCCGCCGCCGCGCCGACGAGTGCCAGCGCGTTGCCGTAGGCGCGTCCGATGCCGGCGACGAGCAGGTCGCCGAGCGACATCGTCGCCGCGCCCGCGAGGGCGAGGGCGATGCCCCCGACGGTTCGGGGCGTGACGCGTTCGTCGAGCACCGCCCACGCGCCGACGGCGACGAAGGCGGGCTGAGCCTGGACCAGCGTGACGCTCGCCGCGACGGTGGTGTGGTTCAGGCTCTCGAACCACGCGCCGAAGTGGACGGCGAGTGCCACCCCCGAGACGCCGGCGAAGCCGACGTCCCGCCGTCGAAGCCCCGCGAACGCCCGCCGGTGACGAGTGACCGCGACGGGTGCGAGCAACGCCGCGGTGAAGACGACGCGGTAGAGCGCTTTCACGAGGCTGGGGGCGTCGCTCCACCGGACCAGCACGGCGCTCGTGCTGACGGCGACGACGGCCACGACGAGCGCGGCCCGCGGCGGGACGCGGGCGTCGATGTCGGCCATCGTGCCGACGTCGGGCCGACACGAGTTACCCGTTTCGTCCCCGGCCGCGTCGGGTCTCGATGCGTCCGCGTCCCCGTCAGGCCTCGATACGTCTCGTCCCCAGTCCCGTCAGGTCGTGGTAGCCGTTGACGCGCATCGCCGCCGGAGACGCCCCACGGTCGGGATTCGTCACGGCGTCGAAGACGACGATTATCCGGTCTCCGCCGTCGAGATTGTAGTTGCCGCCGAGGTCGATGCGGAGGAGGTCACCACCCTCGCGGACGTCGACGCCGCCGTTGCTCGGTGCCTCGACGTCGCCGTAGACGTTCGTGTCGATTTCGCCGTCGCCGTCCTCGTCGATGCCGAGGCCACGACGTCCGAGCGCTCGTCCTGGGCGAGCGTCACGCTGCCGTCGAGCTACTCGATTTCGACGCTGTTGAGCGAGTCGCCGTCGAGACTCGACCCGGCCGGAATCGGGAACTCGGCCCGGTGGCGGACCGACGACTTCTCGGGGTCGTCGTCGAGTGCGTAGATGAGGCTCCCGCCGGCGTCCGATTCGCCGTCCGAGGCGAACGACGGCATCCGGAAGCCGGCGTCCACGAACGTCAGTCCGGCCGTGAGTATCGACGCGAGGAGGATGACCAGCGCGACGAGCAGAATCGTCGCGACGACGGGACTCACGCCGCGTGACCTGTCGGATGGCACTGCTCCGTCGTTCGCACTTCGTGAAGAAAAGCGACGGTCCTACGTACACTACCCCGACCTGATAGCTCACACTGGCTTCAGCCCACACACGCGTCTCGTCGTCACGCGGAACGCTTTGGACCGCTCGAACGACTTCGTCGGCCGCCTCGTCGAGGGGAGGCCCTTCGTGCTGGCTCACGGTCCGGCCCCTGGCGGCCTCGGCCCACCACTTCCGAGCATCCCTGCGATTCGGTCCAGTCACGTGAATTTATGTTCTCGGAATAGAGGTGAACCCCTATGAGCCGTGAGACGTCGACACGGCGGTCGTTCCTCGAGATGGCCGCCGCCGCAGGACTGACCGGGCTGGCTGGCTGTTCTCAGATTCCTGGTACGAACCGCGACATCGAGGATACGGACGGCGACGGCGTAATCGACAGCGAGGATTACGCACCGCGGGACGCCTCCGTTCAGCGCGCAGAGCAGGTCGAGGAAGCCGACTCGACGGTCACGAACGGACCGGAGACGACGGCGACGGAACCGGGAACACCGACGCGGACGCCCGCTCCGTCCAGTTTCGTAGACTCCTTCTCGGATGGAGACTACGCGGACACCTGGCGGTTCATCGAGGGGAACGAACCGGACGACGACTCGGTTTCGGAGGCGGACGGGGCCCTCGAACACGTCGTCCCGCAGTCGTACACGAACGGCGCGACGCTTCGCTCGCGGCAGACGTTCCCCGCCGAGGGGACGATACGGCTCGAAGCCCGCATCCGGTCGCGGACCTCCGACTACTGGGAGTTCGGGTTCGGCATCGGCTCCAGCGACCACGGCGTATCGATACGGGAACAGAAGTGGGAATCCTACGACCGGTTCGGGCCGACGGGAGTCGCCAATCGGCCCGACGAGTACGCGAGCGACTACCACGCGTACGGCGAGCAGCGGCACTTCGCCAAACTCGCGCCGGCGACGTCGCGAACCGAGTCCGTCGACTACTCGATGACGCTCGACTTCGAAGCCGGAGCGGTCGTCGGTGTCTCGCGCGGTGGCCGCCAGTACGACGTTTCGCTCGACCTCAGAAGCGTCGGCGATGCCTTTTTCCTGCTCATCGGCAACGGCCGAGGCCACGACGTCGAGTACGAATACGTCCGATTCGAGTGGGAGTAGCGTCGACCCGGGCTTTCTTCGAAAGGCCGCTCTCTCGGGAGTCGGCTCGGCGAGAAAATCCGCTCTCCCCGAATTGAACGCCGTCAGACGACGCGCTCACTACGTTCGCGCGCTGCGACTGACGTGCTCGAATCGACTCGGTCGGATTCGCAAAACGAATCCGCTCTCCCCGAATTGAACGGGGGACAAGCCGATCTACAGTCGGCTGCTCTACCAGGCTGAGCTAAGAGCGGTCTACCTGTATCCAGGCGCTCGACCGGACTTAAGAATTCTCATTGTCCGCGGAACTGGACGACTGCGAGGCGACCGACGGGACTTTTGGGTCGCGGCGACACCGACTCCCCATGGACGGAGAGCGACAGGCCACGTTCGGTCCCGACGGGGACCTCGAAACCGACACCCCGCCGGAGGCGAGAGGCGAAACCGACGCCGGCGAGGAGAAAGGCCCGAACGAGACGGACGGCGGCTACAACCGCTACGCGGTGGCGAGCCTCCTCCAGAAGGCGGTCCGCCGGTCCGACGAGGACGTCGCGGCGTGGGCGGCGTGGGAACTCGCTCGCTCGGGGTTCGGCTGGAACCTCTGGGACCGGCTCAACATGTTCGTCGTCGAGGACCTGCGGGCGGACGAACGGACGGCGCTCCTCGTCGCCCGGTACGAGGAACTGGCGACCGAGCGGTGGTCGCCCGAGTCCAGCGAGGGGCGACGCTGTGCGATACAGGCCGCCCTCACGGCGGCGCGGGCGACGTCCACGCGCGAGGCCACGCACGCGAACAACTACTTCGACAGAATCGCCGAACTTCGCGCCGAAGCGGCCGACCGCGGCGAGGACCCCGAACACGACTTTCCCGTCGAGGAGATGGACGTCGGTGGCAAATACGACGTCGCCCTCGACGGTCACACGGGAGCGGGGAGTCGCGCCGGACGGGGGTCGGAGTTCTTCCGCGTCCACGGCGGGCGGGTCGGTCCGGACCCCGAACCCGAGACGAGCGCGCGCTGGAAGCGACTGCGGATGGAACTCGACGACAACGACTACACCGACGAGCAACTCGCCCACGCGCTGTCGCCCGTCGACGGCGACGACCCGTGGGACGAACCGGACCTCTGAACGGACGCCGGGCGGACGACCGACGCCCGAACGGACGCCGGACGGGCGCGGGCCCCACTCCGCGTCGTCGGAGGCTCCCTCCACGCTGCCGGCGACTCACTCCGCGTCGTCGAGGACGGCTTCGAGGGCGTCCATCGCCTCCTCGACGCGCGTCAGGTCGGCGTTGTAGCCCATGTGCCCGACGCGGAGGACGTCGTTCGACAGGTCGCCGAGGCCGGTCGCGAGCGTCACGTCCTGTTCGGCGTCGAGGCGGGCCTGGAGTTCCTCGGCGCGTCCCGGGACGTGGAAGGCGGTGACCGTCGGCGAACTCCGCTCGACGTCGGGATAGACGTCGAGGCCGAGTTCGCGCCCGCGCTCCCGGCAGCGCGAGGCGGCTTCGAGGTGTCGGGCGTACACCGACTCGACGCCTTCCTCGACGACCAGCGAGAGCGCCTCGTCGAGGGCGACCACCAGCGTCGTCAGGTGGGTGTAGGGGAACAGGTCATCGATTTCGTGCCACGGGAGGAGGTTCGTGTAGAGCGAGTCGGGGTCGACGGCCTCGATGCGCTCCCACGCCGCGTCGCTGACGGAGACGGTCGCCAGGCCGGGCGGAGCGCTGAAGCACTTCTGGGACCCGCCGATGCCGACGTCGACGTGCTCCGTCGGCACCGGGACGCCGCCGAGCGACGAGACGGCGTCGACGACGGTCAGCGCGCCGTGGTCCTGGAGGCGTTTCAGCGCGGGTTCGACGTCGTTGAGCGTCCCGGTCGGCGTCTCGCAGTGGACCATCGTCGCCACTTCGAAGTCGCCCTCGGCGAGGGCCGCGTCGAGTGCGTCGAGGTCCAGGGTGTCGTCGTAGTCGCTCCCGACGAGGGTCGGGTCCCCGCCGTAACTCTCCACGAAGTCCGCGAAGCCGTCGCCGTAGGGGCCGTTCGAGAGACAGAGCACGTCGTCGCCGGATTCGACGGTGGAGGCGACGGCGGCTTCCAGCCCCAGGATTCCCTCGCCGCCGAGGACGACGACGTCGTCGTCGGTGTCGTAGACGCGGGCGAGTTTCTCGGTCAGGTCGTCGTAGACCTCCCGGAACTCGGGGTCGACGTCGGGGTTGACGAGGTCGCGGCTCATCGACTCTCTGACCGACGGGGGGAGCGCCGTCGGCCCGGGGGTCATCAGCATACCTCCGGGTTCGCTCGCCCCCGGCATATATCGTCCGCCGTCGCCGCGACGAGAAGGAACCAAGACGCTCCGCTCGGAAGAACGGTCCATGACCGGAAAGCTCACGCCGACGATGCTTTCGGAACTCGTCCTCTCGCGGACGGGCGCGCCGAACGAGGACGTCCTCGCCGGCCCGGCGTTCGGCGAGGACGCTGCCGCCCTCCGCATCGGCGGCGAGACGCTGGTCGTGAGCAGCGACCCCATCTCGCTGGCGGCCGAACGCATCGGGACGCTCGGCGTCGCCATCGCTTCGAACGACGTCGCCGTCTGCGGGGGCGTCCCCGAGTTCCTCCTCCCGACGGTGCTGCTCCCCCGCGAGGAGTACGACCTCGTCGACGCCATCACGGCCCAACTGGACGCGGAGGCGACCCGTCTCGGCATGAGCATCGTCGGCGGCCACAGCGAAACCGTCGCCGGCCTCGACCGCCCGCTCCTCTCGCTCACCTGCATGGGCGTCGCCGAGCGCTACGTCCCGACGTCGGGAGCGAATCCCGGCGACCGAGTGTTTCTCACGAAGGGTGCGGGCATCGAGGCGACGGCCGTCCTCGCGACGGACTTCCGTGGCGACGTGGACCTACCTTCCTCCGTCCTCGACCGCGCCGCGGGCTTTTTCGACGATCTGAGCGTGCTCGTGGAGTCGGCCGTCCTCGCGCCCGTCGCCACCGCGATGCACGACCCCACGGAGGGCGGCGTTCTGGAGGGCCTCATCGAACTCGCCATCGCGTCGGACGTGTCGCTCGTCGTCGACGACGTCCCCGTCCGCGAGGAGACGCGGGCGCTCTGTGACGCGATGAGCGTCGACCCGCTCCGGACGCTCGGGTCCGGGGCGTTGCTGGCGACGGTCCCCGAGTCGGCGGCGACCGAAGCGCTGGCCGAACTCGACGCGGAGGGCGTCGAGGCGTGGGACGTCGGCGTCGTCGAGGCGGGTGACCCGGGCGTGACGCTCGACGGCGAGCGCTACACCGACCCTATCTCGGACGACGTCTACGGCCTCTGGGAGTAAGTCGCGGCGACAGTCGCAGTGGCCCCGCGTCGGGGACGACTGCCGAGGACGAGACGACGGCTACGATTCCCGGGAGGGGTTCTCCTCGCGCACGCGAATCCCCTTCTCCGCGAGGTGGCGCATCCGCCGTCGGGCGAAGTCCTCCTCTCGCGTGCCGCGGGTGGCGAGGACGTAGACGCGGGCGCTTCCGGCGGGACGCATCGTCCGCCCGGCGCGCTGTGCACCCTGTCGGCGCGACCCGCCGAGCCCCGAAGCGACGACGGCGAGGCCGGCGTTCGGCAGGTCGATGCCCTCGTCGCCGATTCGGGAGACGACGAGCGTCCGCGTCTCGCCCCGCTTGAACGACTCGAACAGGCGCTCGCGCTCGTGGTGTGGCGTCTCGCCGCTGACGAAGGGGACGTCGAGGGCCTCGGCGACGGCCCGCCCCTGGTCCAGCCAGTCGACGAACACCAGCGCCTTCTGGTCGCGGTGTTTGGCCAGTAGACGGCGGATTTCGGACTCCTTCGCCGGATTCGTCGCGGCGAGCCTGTGCCGTTCGCGGCCGTCGGCGCTGGCGTACGCGTTCTGTGCGACGTCGTCGTTCCACGGGACGTAGCGGATTTCGACCTCGGGTTCCTGGACGTAGCCGTGGTCGAAGAGGGCGTCCCAGTCGGTGCCGATGGGCGGGCCGACCAGCGTGAAAATCTCCGTCTCCTTGTCGTCTTCGCGCACGGGCGTCGCCGACAGGCCGAGTCGGTGTCGGCTCTGGAGGTCCGCGCTCCGCCGGTAGACGTCGCTCGGAATGTGGTGGACCTCGTCGTAGACGACCAGCCCCCACTCGCGGGAGTCGAACAGCGAGCGGTGGCGGTCCATGGCTGCGACCTGGTAGGTCGCGACGGTGACCGGGCGGATTTCCTTCCGACCGCCGTGGTACTCCCCGACCTGCTCGGCCGAGAGCGAGGTGTGGTCGAGGAGTTCGTCGCGCCACTGGCCGGCGAGTTCGCGACTCGGGACGAGAATTAGCGTCTCGCCGCCGACGGCCGCGAGGACGCCGATGGCGGCGACGGTCTTGCCGCTCCCCGAGGGACCGACGAAGACGCCCGCTCGCTGGTCGAGAAAGCGGTCGACCCAGTCGCGCTGGTACTCCCGGAGTTCGGTGTGGAGTTCGACGTCCAGTGGGTCGCCCGTGTCGAGGTCGCGGTCGTCCTCGACGGGATAGCCCGCCTCGTAGAGGACGCGCTTGATGGCCGCCTCCGACCCGTCGACGACCCAGCTCTCGGTGTCCGAAATCGGGGCGTGGAGCTGTTCCTCGTCGAGTTTCTGTCGGGCGACGTTGCCCATGAGGCTCTCGCTCGCCGCTTCGAGGACCGTGTAGCCGTCCTCGTGGGTGTAGAGGGTGAACTGCCGGGCGCGGTTCCACTGGGTTTCGAGCCACTCCTCGAGGTGGGACGAGCGTCGCGGCAGGACCGACCGGACCGTCGCGAGGAGCGACTCGAAGTCGTCGAAGGGAGCGGCCCAGACGTCCTCCTGCCGTATCTCGTAGAGGTAGCCGCCGTCACCCGTCGTGTCGACGAGGTGGGCGAACTGCGAGAGTTGCGCGCGGGTGTACTGGGTCGGCTGGTCGACGACGAGTTCGCGCCGGTCCGGGAAGACGACGACGCGTTCCCGGTCGGCGAGCCGTCCCCACTCCGTCGGATACCACACTACGGGGTCGGTTTCGACGTCGAGGCGCTCGACGCCGCCGGCGTCGGCGAGGGCGTCGAGGGCGTCGCGGGCGCGGGCCTGCGAACAGCCGAGCCGACGGGCTATCTGCTGGGCCGTGGCGACGGGGCGACCCTCCGTCTGGAGCGCGTCGTAGAACGAATCCAGCGTGACGTCGTCGGTCATCGGTCGCCGTACGTGCGCGACCGAGAAACGCGTTGCGACCTCGGCGGCACGACCTCAGCGTTGTCGACCGGGCTTCTGCGGGGCCATCCGTCGGAACGCCCGCTTGACGTCCGAGCGAACCGTCAGGAAGTCGGGGAACTCCTCCAGGGTCCGGATGCCGTCGAGGTAGACGTAGTGAACTGCGTCGTCGTCCTCCGCCTCGTCGAACACCGGTCGCGGTTCGTCGCCGTCGACCGGGACGAACGGGCGACCGGCGTTGTCGAACTGGGGGGAGACGCCGTGCTGACAAAAGAGGCTGACCGTCGCGAGCGCGCTACCGAGCGGGACGGGGCCGGGCGTCAACTGCAGCGTCGCGTCCCGGTCGTCGAACGACGTCGTCACCACGTAGCCGTCGCCGAACGCCGTACAGTCGACGAATTCGGTGCCGCGCCGCCAGCGCGACTCCTCGGCCCCGGCCCACGAGAGCCCCCACGACGGGGGTTCGTCGTCCGTCGAGGCGTCGATACCGGTCGCGATGCCGTCGACGAGACGGGCGAGCGGGGAGAGGAGCCACGCACCGAGGGTGCGGAGCAGTTTTCGGGCGCGCCCAATCGCAGGTTTACGCATCACGTCCACGTAGGGTCTGGAGGTAATTGGCTCTATTGAAGTATCGGACGGTTGATATGGCGAGCGGTCCGGAACTCCCCGCTCGATTAGGGGACCCCACCCTGCTCCGCAGGTACATATCGCTCTATAGCCGACCCGACCGCAATCGAGCGTTCATAGCAACCGTTTACGCGCTCTTAGCGATGGATGACGTATGTACCGTCGACCCGCCAACTCGGCTGGCGATTCACCGCTCTCGCCGGGCGACTCGACACCGATGGTAGACGACGCGAACCTCCACGAGTCCGTCGCTCCCCACCACCGCGAAATCGACGCCACTGCGTGGGACGACATCTACGTCGTCGGCGACGTCCACGGATGCTACCGGGAACTTCGGGCGCTCGTCGACGTCCTCGACCCCGGCGTCGACGACCTGCTCGTGTTCGTCGGGGACCTCGTTCGGAAGGGCCCCGACAGCAAGGCCGTCGTGGAGTTCGTCCGCCGGCACGAGAACGTGCTCTCGATTCGGGGCAACAACGAGGACAAACTCATCGACGACCGGGCGACGCTCGACTCCCTCTCCGCGGCCGACCTCGCCTATCTGGAGTCGCTCCCGGTCGTCGTATCCTGGGACGACGTGCTGGTGGTTCACGGCGGCATCGACCCCCGCCGGCCGCTTCGCGAACAGACTGCCGACGACCTGCTGACCTGTCGGTCGATTCCGCCGGGGCACAGTTACGACGGACCGTTCTGGTTCGAGACGTATCGGGGGCCGCCGCGAGCGTTCTTCGGTCACACGGTCCTCGACGACGCCGTCGTCACGGACTGGGCTGTCGGTCTCGATACGGGGTGTGTCTACGGCGGCGCGTTGACGGCGTACGACTACCGGGCCGACGAACTGGTGAGCGTGCCCGCGCGCGAGACGTATCGCTCCCGGGCCGAAGAAAAAGTGCTCGATTTCCCGGACCTGCACTCGTGACCGGGAACGTCGACTCGACGCCCCCGTCGGAGCGGGAATCCCCCGGCCGGGTCGTCCACGGCGTCGACGGTGCGCCGCCGATTCCCGACACCGACGACGTCGACCTCTCCGACCACGGCTGGTATCTCAATCGCGAACTCTCGGAACTCACCTTCCAGAAGCGGGTCCTCCACGAGGCGCTCGACGAGCGAAACCCGCCGCTGGAACGCGTCCGCTTTCTCGGCCTGGTGACGAAGAACCTCGACGAGTTCTGCATGAAGCGCGTCGGCGGCCTGAAACAGCAGATGGCCGGCGAGGTGTCCGACCTCACCGCCGACGGTCGAACGCCGGAGGAACAGTGGCGCCTCGCCCTGGAGACGCTCGAGGACATGTTCGACCGACAGGACGCCTGTTACAGACACGTCGTCGGCGAGTTGCTCCCCGACGCCGGCATCGAACTACGCCGTCACGACGACCTCTCGCCCGACGAGCAGGCGGCGGTTCGTGACCACTTCGAATCGGAGATTCTCCCCACGCTGACCCCGCTGACGTTCGACCCGGCTCACCCGTTCCCGTTTCTCTCGAACCTCTCGCTCTCGCTCGCCGTCCGTACGCAGCGTGACGGTGAAGACCCGAAGTTCTCGCGGGTGAAGATTCCGGAGAATCAGCCGCGACTCCTCAGCGTCGACGCCGTCACCGACGGCGAGGATACGGACGACGAGCGACGGCGGTTCGTCTACCTCGAAGAGGTCGTCGCCGCCAACCTCGACCTCCTCTTTCCGAACGTCGACGTCCTCGGCTGGTCGACCTTCCGAGTGACCAGGAACGCGGAGGTGCGACGCAACGAGGAGGTCGCCGAGGGCCTCATCGAGATGATCGAAGGCGTCCTCCGGGACCGCAGGTTCGCGACCGTCGTACGGCTGGAAATCTCCGCCGACATGCCGGACGCCGTTCGCGACCTGCTGACCAGCCAACTCGAACTGGACGACGACGAAGTGTTCGAGCGAACGCCGCCACTCGACCATCGCGGTCTCTTTCGACTCACCGACCTGGACCGACCGGACCTCTCGCTCCCCGAGTGGACGCCACAGGACCACCCGCGGTTCGCCGGCGTCCGCGACGACGCGACCGACCGCGACGTCTTCGACGTCATCCGGTCGGACGACGTCCTCGTTCACCACCCGTACCACTCCTTCGAGAAAACGGTCCAGACGCTGCTCGATACGGCGGCACGTGACGACGACGTGTTGGCGATAAAGGCGGCCATCTACCGCACCTCGAAGGACTCGGCCGTCATCGAGAGCCTCATCGAGGCGGCGCGCAACGGCAAACAGGTCGCGGTCATGGTCGAACTCAAGGCCCGATTCGACGAGGAGAACAACCTCCGCTGGGTCAAGCGCCTCGAAGAGGAGGGCATCCACGTCGCCTACGGGACGATCGGACTGAAGACCCACAGCAAGACCGCCCTCGTCGTTCGACGGGAGCACGACGGCGTCCAGTTGTACTCCCACGTCGGAACCGGCAACTACCACGCCGGGACGGCCAAGGAGTACGTCGACCTCGGACTGCTGACGGCGGACCCCGACGTCGGCCACGACCTCGCGCGCCTGTTCAACTTCTTCACGGGCCACTCTCGACACGAGGAGTACCGGAAACTCCTCGTCGCCCCCGGGACGTTGCGACGGGGCCTCGTCGAACGGATTCGGGAGGAGGCCCGACTGGCCCGCGAGACGGACGACGGGGGTCGCATCGTCGCGAAGATGAACGCCCTGGAGGACCCGGGCATCGCCGAGGAACTCTACCGGGCGGCGATGGCGGGCGTCGACATCGACCTGGTCGTTCGTGACATCTGCCGTCTCCGTCCGGGCGTCGAGGGCGTCACGGAGACGGTGACCGTCCGGAGCGTGGTCGGCCGATTCCTCGAACACTCGCGCATCTACTACTTCGAGAACGGGGGCGACCCGGAATACTTCATCGGGTCGGCCGACTGGATGACGCGGAACCTCGACCGACGCGTCGAAGCGGTGACGCCCGTCGAAGACCCCGACGTTCGGGCGAAACTCGACTCGCTACTCGACCTGTATCTCTCCGACAACCGGAAGTCCTGGGAGATGCGAAGCGACGGGAGCTACGAGCAACGAGTGCCGGGCGACGGCGAGGTCCGCAACGTCCAGCGGACGCTGATGAGGCGCGCGGAAGTCGCTTCGTCACGGCGCGACGAGCACCGCTTCGATTCGGATGGCGGGATCGGGGAGTGACGTCGACGAACCGGATCGGCCCGGGCCTCACTGATTCTCCCTCTGAGTGACGTTCATCCGAACGTTACGGTTCCGTGCGCGTCTCTCACCCCAACAGCCCTAGTTCGTCTATGCGCTCGACGATTTGGCCGACCGCTTCGGTGGCATCATCGGGGCGTTTGCCCCCCGTGATGACGATTTTCCCGCTTCCGAACAGCAGGATGACGACCTTCGGTTCGTCCATCCGATAGACGAGCCCCGGGAACTGCTCTGGTTCGTACTCGACGTCTTCGAGACCGAGGCCGATAGCGAGGGCGTTCAGGTTGAGGTTGTGGCCGAGGTCGGCGCTGGAGACGATGTTCTGGACCGTGATTTCGGGGCTCTCCTCGACGGGGATGCTCAGTTCGCGGAGCTTTCCGAAGATGATGTCGAGGGCCTCGTGGACGTCGTCGATGCTCTTTGCGCCCGTACAGACGATCTTCCCCGAACGGAAGATGAGCGCCGCCGCCTTCGGTTCCTGTGTCCGATAGACGAGGCCCGGAAAGTTGTCCGGGTTGAAGTCCGCCCCCGGGAGGTCCTCGGCGAGCGCCTCCAGGTCCAGCTCCTGTCCGATGCCGGTCGATGCCACCACGTTCTGAATCTCTATCGAATCTGCCGGGTCACTCATCGTTCCTTCGTGTTTCGTACCTCCTATCTTATAAACCGATACGGAATGTGTTTGCCTTCTGCCGATAGACTCGCACGAGCGTCAATTTCATCCTTGTCAATCTAATCGGTTGATAATTAGAACCATGTTACGAGATGCCACGTATATGGCAACGTTTTTTGAACATCTCGGGGAAATCAGTGCTATTAAGTAATACCCACTCATCGGTATGGATGCGAAGAACGCGGGCGAGGTCGGGACGACTGGCCTCGCGTGTTC
>JBDGTU010000022.1:0-65448 GCA_042216495.1 Haloferacaceae archaeon | reverse complement strand
AGATTTATTCGTTCGACGTCGCACGCACGACCACGGTGTTTAGATACACCGAGAGAGTATTGCGTTTCCTGTGGCCCCCTCGGCGACCCCCACTCGCTGGCGTTGGGGGTTTCGAGGAACTCCCGACCGACAGTCATCCGGAATCGAACCGGCACCCGAACGGAAGTCCGGGCGTTTATCACGCAGCGGTCGAACCCGGCGGTATGTGCGGCCGATACACGCTGACCACTCCACCGGCCGAACTCGGCGAACGGTTCGACGTTCCAGCCGACGAGTTCGAACCGCGCTACAACTGCGCGCCGGGGCAGTCGCTTCCGGTACTCACTGACGGCGGTGACGTAGCCCGGATGGGGTGGGGGCTCACTCCCGAGTGGGCCGACAGCGCGATCATCAACGCACGCGGGGAGACGGTCCGCGAGAAACCGAGTTTCGCGGACGCGTTCGAACGGCGGCGGTGTCTCGTCCCCGCAGACGGGTTCTACGAGTGGACCGACGACGGTCCGTACCGGGTCGCGTTCGAAGACGACCGGCCGTTCGCCATGGCCGGCATCTGGACGCGCTGGACGCCCGAGACGACCCAGACCGGACTCGACGCGTTCGGGGGTGACGGCTCACCGACGAGCGAGCCCAGAGAAGGGTTTGCAATCCTGACCACGGAGCCGAACGACGTCGTCGCGCAGCTTCATCACCGGATGGCGGTCGTCCTCCCGCCCGACGAGGAGGCGACGTGGCTCACGGGAAGCGCTGATGCCGCCGAGTCGCTCCTCGAGCCACGCCCCAGCGAAGCGTTTCACGCCTACCCCGTGTCGACGCGAGTGAACGACCCGCACAACGACTCGCCCGACCTGGTCGAAGCGGTCGACCGATGAGGCCTACGGCGAAAGCCGGTGGAAGCCCGTCTTCTGGCCTCCACCCGCAGGGTCGACGGGGCGAGGAACGGGTCGAGCGTGAATCGCGGGGCGGACCCGACGAATCGGTGTCGCGAACCACTACCGTTCCGACGCCGGCCGCGACTGGGACGAGTGTTCTCCGAACTCTCACTAATAGTTGTGCCTGTAGTACCAAAATGTTCGAATGAAAGGCATAGATTAGAAGATATTGCTACACTGGCCACGGGAAACGGGGCCTATTTCGGGAAATAAGGCCACTTATTTTCTCGTTTGGTGCCGTAGATTTCGGCGGGGCCGTGTCCGCACTTCAGAATGAGCATCGCGGTGATGCTCGCCAGTTCGACCTTCTGAAACGTGACGTGCTGGGTGACGTCCCGAGCGGGATAGTCGACGAGTTCGGCGAGGACGTAGTAGACGTTCGCGGCGCGCTCTCGACGCGGCGAGAAACTCGCTCTGCGCGCGTACAGGCCACCCTCTCCAGTCGCCGAGAGATGTCTCGATGGCATTCGTCGGGAGGCTACCGTAAACTGCACTTCGCTATACATTTCGTCGAGACGTATCGTCGAACAGCGGGAACATTCGCGGAGGGTGTAGCGCTCGACGGTCTCGTCACCGACGGATTCGGCGGTAGCCGCACCGTCAAGGTGGGGACAGTCGGGTCGCGTGTGGTACGGGCGGCCCCTTCCGACGTGCTTACAGAGCCAACCGGCGGGTCGTCGGTGGTGCTCATGAATCGGCCTTCCCGAGCGTCGATTGGTCTTTGCGGAGGTTTCGCGGCCGGGCGGCGGGCCGGATGTCGCGTAGATCGGCGGCCTGCTCCTCCATCCGCTCGCGCCCGGCGTTCGTCTTCTCGTCCAGTTCCCCAAGCGTCACGCGGTGATGGTCGCCTCGACGACTTCCTCACCGTCGCCAGACGTGACGCGGTATATCGTCCCGCTTTTCCGAATCTCGTCGTCGACGACAGGCACCGGCGACGAAATGCGTCACGTTCCCGTCCGTCTGTCGCCAGATTTCCGGGCTGGTCGTCCCCGCGTGAATCCCCGGATTCGCGGGGTTCTCGTACTGATTCGGATAGTAACTGCCGCCGGCGGCCCGTATCGCGTCGACTTTGCCCACGCCGGCGTCGTCGGGCATGACGACCTCGACGTCGAGTTCCACCAGCGGCGTGTCGCCCACGGCGTCGGTGTCGACGGTCATAGGGCGTCTTCTCCCGTCGGCCCGAAAAAGCGTCCACCTACGCCGTTCGGTATATCTGTGTACTAGGGCATACTTTGATAACCGCGGCCCGAGATGGCGACGTATGGATACGGAGGACGACGACGTCGACACGTCACGGACGGCGGTGAAGACGTACGTACCGGCCTACCAGAAAGACCGGTGGCGCGACCACGCCGACCGTCTCGACATGAGCCAAAGCGAGTTCGTCAGGACGATGGTCCAGGCCGGCCGACGGAAGTTCGACGTCCCGGGGACGGCCGAAACGGCGACGAACCAGTCCAGCGAGGACGACGGCGACGCTTTCGAGCGGCGTGTCCGTGCGGCGCTCTCGGAGGGGGACCACCGGTCGTGGGACGAACTCGTCGAGCGACTGACGGGCAACATCGAGGACCGACTCGAATCGACGTTACAGGACCTCCAGGCGGCAAACGACGTGCAGTACAGCGGCCGCCACGACGGCTACACCCTGGTATCAGATGAGTGAGCCCTCGATGGACGAAATCGGGTACTTCCTGCAGGACATGACGTACCACGGGAAGACCGACCGGACGCGTGACTCCTACGAGCGCGTACTCCGGGAGTTCGAGGAGTTTTTGACCGCTCAGCGCGGCGTCGACGTTCCATCGGACGCGTCACACCGTGATTGTATGGCCTACGTCCACCGCCTCCGGGGCAGCGTTGCCGAGAGCACCGTCGCCACGTACGCGTCCTATCTCCACCGCTTCTACTCGTATATGACCGGCGTCGGGAAGTTCGAATCGAACCCAATGACGCTCGTCATGGAGGAGATGGACGAGCGGATCAACACTGACCCGACCCGGCGCGAGATCAGCGTCCCGGAGATGCGGGCGTTCGTCGGCGACGTCGGTCACCCACTCCACCGCGCTCTCCTCGTGACGATGCTCAAAACCGGCGTTCGCGTCGGGGAACTCTGCAATCTCGACCTGCGAGACGTCTCGACGCCGGAGATTCGGGAACTGGACGTGTCGAAACGCCCCCAGCTCGACGGGCGTGGGAGGGCTCTGTTCGTCTCGCCGGACCCGAGCGTCGGCGAGGTGGTCAACGGGGAACGTCGCTCGGCGTCGAACAAGCGCGAGCGTGCCACCGTCGTCCCTATCGACGACGAACTGCGGGCCGAACTCGCCCGCTGGCTCGCGATTCGGCCCGACCCGGTCTCGCCTGCTCGCCCCCTCTTCGTGAGCACCCGGGACAACTGGGGACGCCGGGTGACGCCACACGTGGTTCACCACGCCGTCGAGGAGTACGCGTCGCGTCGTGGCTGGTATCGCGAGGGCGGCGGCGCCGAGGAGAACGTCACTCCCCACTACTTCCGGCACTTCTTCACGACGCACCTCCGCGACCGCACCGGTGACCGGGGCATCGTGAAGTACCTCCGTGGCGACGTCGCCGGCGACATCGTCGACACCTACACGCACAACTGGGGAGACCGGGTTCGAGAGACGTACGAGCGGAAGATATATCAGATCCTATAGATTTAGCCCGTCGGACCACGAACTAATAAATTGCATGTCGCTATACTAAATCGGCGGCAGTGCGGAACGTGTGTAGTCGGGCGGAGTCGGCTTTCTCAAAAATAGAAACAATACTTCCCGAACCGCATTCTCTATTTCAGGATAGCGAAAGTAACGACGGTAATCGGAAAATTATCCGATGTGTTTATCAACCGCCCGACTCGATACTGGAGTGTCTGTAATGTCCGAAGACGACTCCCAACACGAGAGGGGAACCGCGGATTGCGGGGACCCCGAACACGAGGCGCTTACGACGAACGCCGGGGTTGCCGCCCCGAAGGGCCGGAATGCGGGCAGTGCGAACGGCGAACCGACGGAGGCCACACGATGACGCGAAAGCGCAATCAGGACTGGTGGCCGAATCTGCTGGACCTGGACATCCTGGACCGGAACGCCTGTAACCTCGGACCGTACGACGAGGACTTCGATTACGCCGAGGAGTTCCAGAAACTCGACCTCGAGGAGGTGAAAGCGGACCTCAGGGACGTGATGACGACGTCCCAGGACTGGTGGCCGGCCGACTACGGTCACTACGGGCCGCTGTTCATTCGGATGGCGTGGCACAGCGCGGGTACGTACCGCACCAGTGACGGTCGTGCCGGCGCGTCCGGCGGTCTCCAGCGCCTCCCGCCCGAGAGTAGCTGGCCGGACAACGTGAACCTCGACAAGGCGCGCCGCCTGCTCCAGCCGGTCAAACAGAAGTACGGCCGCAAGCTCTCGTGGGGAGACCTGATTATTCTCGCCGGGAACGTCGCCCTGGAGTCGATGGGCTTCGAGACGTTCGGCTTCGCCGGCGGTCGCGAAGACGAATTCGCGTCCAACGAGGCGGTCAAGTGGGGTCCCGAAGACGAGTGGGAAACCACCTCGCCCGAGCGCTTCGAAGACGGAGAGGTAGGCAATCTCAAAGACCCGCTCGCGAACACCGTCATGGGGCTCATCTACGTGAATCCCGAGGGGCCGTACGGCGAACCGGACCTCGAAGGCTCCGCGAAGAACATCCGCGAGGAGTTCGAACGCATGGCGATGAACGACGAGGAGACGGTCGCGCTCATCGCCGGCGGCCACACCTTCGGGAAAGTCCACGGGGCGGACGACCCCGACGAGAATCTCGGCCCCGAACCCGAGGCCGCACCCATCGAGGACCAGGGCCTCGGCTGGAAGCACGACTTCGGCGACAAGGCCGGGATGATCACCAGCGGTATCGAGGGCCCCTGGAACGACACGCCGACCCAGTGGGACATGGGCTACGTCGACAACTTGCTCGATCACGAGTGGGAACCCCACAAGGGCCCCGGCGGCGCGTGGCAGTGGCGGCCGGTCGAAGAGGGGGCAGTCGAGCCGGCACCGGGTGCACAGGACCCGTCGGAGACGGAGTCGCCGATGATGCTGACGACGGACGTCGCCCTGAAGCACGACCCCGACTACCGGGACGTTCTGAAGCGCTTCCAGGAGCATCCCGACGAGTTCCAGGAGGCGTTCGCGAAGGCGTGGTACAAGCTCATCCACCGCGACATGGGTCCGCCGGAGCGGTTCCTCGGGCCGGAAGTCCCCGACGAGACGATGATCTGGCAGGACCCGATTCCGGACGCCGACTACGACCTGATAGGCGAGGCCGAGGCCGCCGAACTCAAAGCGGAAATCCTCGACTCGGACCTGACCGTCCCGCAACTGGTCAGGACCGCGTGGGCGTCGGCGTCGACCTACCGCGACAGCGACAAGCGCGGCGGCGCGAACGGGGCCCGCGTCCGCCTCGAACCCCAGCGGAGCTGGGAAGTGAACGAGCCCGAGGAACTCGAAACGGTGCTGGAGACCTACGAGGGAATCCAGGCGGCGTTCAACGGCTCGCGCTCGGACGACGTCCGCGTCTCGCTCGCCGACCTCATCGTCCTGGGCGGCAACGCGGCCGTCGAGCGGGCGGCGGCAGACGCCGGCTACGACGTCGAGGTTCCGTTCGAGCCCGGCCGCACCGACGCGACGCAGGAGCAGACCGACGTCGAGTCCTTCGAGCCGCTCGAACCGAAGGCCGACGGCTTCCGGAACTACCTCGGTGGCGAGTACGACGACCTGTACGAGACCCCCGAAGAGCGGATGGTCGACAAGGCCGAGCTGTTGAACCTGTCGGCGACCGAGATGACGGTTCTGGTCGGTGGCATGCGCGCGCTGGGCGCGACCTACCGGGGGTCCGACCGCGGCGTCTTCACCGACCGGCCGGGGACGCTGACCAACGACTTCTTCGTGACCCTGCTCGACATGGATTACGAGTGGGAACCGGTCTCGGATGCCGGAGAGCGCTTCGAGCTTCGCGACCGTGACACCGGCGAGGTCGAGTGGGAGGCCACCCGCTTCGACCTCGTCTTCGGTTCGAACGCCCGACTCCGGGCCATCTCGGACGTCTACGGAAGCGACGACGGGGAAGAGAAGCTCGTGCGTGACTTCGTGGATGCGTGGAGCAAAGTGATGAGGCTCGACCGCTTCGACCTCGAGTGACCTGAGCCGAGAGCGCACGGTCGGTAACCGCAGACGTTCCGGTGAGACGTCGCCGCCGTCGCTCGACGACACCGTGGCTCGCGAAGCGGTCGGAGGGCGAGACGCGTTCGCCGTGTTAGCGTTCGAAACTGTTCGTATCTCTCACGCTCGTCGCTCGGTCCGCGACCGCTCGTTCGACGGCCCTCGCCGCCTCGTCGAGGGCATCGAGTCTCGCGTCGAGTGACGTCTCGCCCGGAGGTCGAGCGGCGGGTTCCAGTTCGAACGTCCGGCACGCGGCTCCGAGTTCGTGGACACTCCGCCGGAGCCTCTCGTCGGCGTCCGGCGGGGCCCTTCGTGCGTGTCCGTCGATGCGACTGGCGAGGGGAGCGAGCCGTCGCCGGGCCGTGTCGAAGTCGTCGACGTCTGCCGTCACCGTACGAACCTCTGCGGCGAGCGTCCTCACCTCGGCCTCCCACGGTTCGTCGCGCGCGACGCGCAGGCGTCGTCGAGCGAGATAGAGTACCACGCCCGTCGCGCCGAACACGCCCAGCACGTACGCGAACGCGAGCATCGCCCCGTCGATCACACGCTAGGAGCAACTGCCTTGTGTCCGGTTCGTCGGCACTGTTCGGATGAGGGCGATTGGGTTGCGGGCATCTCGAAAGCCCCCGGCCTCTCGGCGTACCCGGCCGACGCAAGCACGCGACCGACGGGAGCGCGCGGCGAGCCCCCGACTCCAGCGAGGCGGGGCTTTCGAGGCGTTCTCAGTTCTTCTGGCTCATCTGAACACCCTGGCTCATCTGAACACTACCATTCGACCCGGCCGAGCGCGCACCGGTACGCGCGCCGAACGCCGTCCGACGACAACACCGGCGGGTCGGCGGGCGGCACCGCCGCGAGGACGGGACAGTCGAGCAACTCCTCGACGGCGTCGGGAACGACGCGACACCGCGTCAGCACCGCGCCGTGGACCGTCGTCCCGAGGGTACGAGCCATCGCGGCCGTCTTCGCCGTGTCCCGCAGGGCGGGCGCGCAGAGCGACGACACCAGAACGACGCCGTCGGCGACGCGAAGCGGGGCGGCGGCGTCGGGACCCGCGCCCGCGGAGCAGTCGACGAGTATCGACGCCGACGTCTCGGCGGTGGCGAGTCGCGAGAGGTGGGCGTCGAGGTCCCGGCGCTCGCCGGCCCGGGGGGCCGGGAGGATGCCGACGTCGTCGCGGCCCCGGACCGACTGGGCGACGGCGTCGACGCCGCCGCCGTTCAGCGATGCGAGCGTCGGTTCCCGGTCGACGTCCGCCAGCGAGTGGAGATTCGGCATGTCCCGGTCGGCGTCGACGGCGACGGCGCGGCCGTCGAGCGCTCTCGCCAGTCCGAGCGTCGTCGTCGTCTTTCCACTGCCGCCCTTCCCGCCGGCTATCGCGAGCATACCACGGGATGGCGACGTCATCCGGTATGAACGTTCGCCGACCCGGCCGGCAGAATCAGTCGTTACAGCAGCCGCCGGCCTCGCCGCCGAAGTCGACGGCGAGCGGCTCTGATATCGCCTCGTTGATCGTTTCGAGGCGCTCCTGGAGGGTCTCCTGGGCGTCGAGATACTCGTCCATCACGGGCAGCGCGTGGAGTTCTTCCTGGGCCTCCTGGACTTTCTGGAGATCGTCCTGCGTGGCCTGCCCGGTCTGGCGGGCCATCATGAACTCCTGGCGGAGCTGTTCGAACTCGGAGATTCTCTCCTGTGCCTCGTCGTCCGCTTCGACGGCACGCTGGGCTTCCTCGAACGCCTGGTACTCCGGGCAGTCGGCGATGGCCTCGCCGAGTTCGCGGCCGAGGTCCTCGAGCCGTGTCGCCTCGATGCTCATGGGCCGGCCTTGGACCTGCCGCCGCTTCAACCTGCCGACTGGCCGTCGGTGGGATTTAATCCTCGGCCGCCGGACGGCGACGGTATGGCGAACCCGCTCGGTCTCGCGACGGGAGCCGTCGCCGGGACGGCGCTGGTCTGGTGGGGGAGCGAACTGCTGGAGTCGGCGAGCCAACGCATCTCGGCGCACTACGGCCTGCCCGCGGTCGTCCACGGAGCTGCGGTCGTCGCCGTCGGGTCGAGTTTCCCCGAACTGGCGAGCACCGTCCTGTCGACGCTCGTCCACGGCCAGTTCGACCTCGGCGTCGGCACCATCGTCGGCTCCGCCATCTTCAACGTCCTCGTCATCCCCGCACTGAGTACGCTGTTGAGCCGACCGATGTCCGCCAATCGCGACCTGGTCTACAAGGAGGCGCTGTTCTACATGCTCTCGGTCGCCGTCCTCCTGCTCACCTTCTCGTTCGGCGTCATCTACTTCCCCGCCGACGGCCGCCTCGTCGCGACCGTCCCCCGTTCGCTGGCGTTCGTGCCCGTCCTGCTCTACGGTCTCTACGCGTTCATCCAGTATCAGGACACGTCGGACCACGACGCCGGCGACGCGCCGTCCGACGTCGATCCGGGTCGCCAGTGGCTCCGATTGGGGACGAGCCTGTTCGTCGTCGTCGTCGGGGTGGAACTCCTGGTGCGGGCGGCCATCGGCTTCGGCGAACTGTTCGGCACGCCGCCGTTCCTCTGGGGATTGACCGTCGTCGCGGCGGGGACCAGTCTCCCGGACGCGTTCGTGAGCGTCCGTGCCGCGCGCGACGACCAGGCCGTCACCAGCCTCGCGAACGTCCTCGGGAGCAACGTCTTCGACCTCCTCGTCGCCATCCCGGCGGGCGTCCTCGTCGCCGGGTCGGCCACCGTCGACTACGCCGCCGCCGTCCCGATGATGGGATTTCTGACGCTCTCGACGCTCGTCCTCTTCACCGCGATGCGGACCGACCTCGAACTCACGACGCGAGAAGCCCGGCTGCTCCTCGGCGTCTACGCCGTCTTTCTGGCGTGGATGGCCGCCGAAACCGCCGGCGTGACGGCGTTCGTTCCCCGGTGACCCCGAGAGAGACGTGTTCGTCGACGCTACCACGAGACCCCCGCTCGTCGGCCTCACTCAGAGCGGCGACGAGAACTTCGAGGTACCCCGAGGGACCACGACCTGCTCCGGGGCGGCGAGGGCGACGTCGACTAGCCGTTTTGACCCCGTTCCGCGAAGCGCGGAGGTTAAACCGCCCGCGCCGCTAGGACGCTCCAATGAGCCAGGACGCGTACTCCGAAGGGGACCTCCGAAAGACCGGGATGTCACTCAAACACGACCGCGAGTGGGACTACGAACTCGACCGCATCGTCGAGGCCGTCGAGGAGCGGGACGCCTCGACGGTCGGCCTGCAGTTCCCCGAGGGGCTGAAGCGCCGCGCGCCCGCCGTCGCCGACGACCTGCGCGAACTCGCCGGCGACGACGTGACGTTCATGATATCCGGCCAGCCCTGTTACGGCGCGTGCGACCTCGACACCTTCCTCATGCGGCGCTCCGACGTGTTCGTCCACTTCGGTCACTCCGCGATGAAGGAGTCGGACAAAATAATCTACGTGCCGCTGTTCTCCAACGTCGACCCGTTCCCCATCATGGAGGACGCCGTCGACGAACTCGACGGCGACGACGTCGGCCTCGTCACCACCGCCCAGCACATGAACCGCTTCGAGGAGATGCGCGAGTGGCTCGAAGCCCGGGGCTTCTCGGTCCACACCCGCCGCGGCGACGAACGCCTCTCTCACGAGGGACAGGTCCTCGGCTGTAACTACGCCTCGGCCGACATCGACGCCGACCAGGTGCTCTACGTCGGCGGCGGGAAGTTCCACCCGCTCGGCCTCGCGATGGAACACCCGGACAAACACGTCGTCATCGCCGACCCCGTCAACAACGTCGTCACGGTCGCGGACCCCGAGAAGTTCATGAAACAGCGCTACGCCGCGGTCCACAAGGCGATGGACGCCGAGCGCTGGGGCGTCATCTTCTGTACCAAGATCGGTCAGGGCCGCTGGGAGGACGCAGAGAAGATTCTGGCGGAGAACGACGACGCCTACCTCGTCACGATGGACGAGGTGACGCCGGACCGCCTGCGCAACTTCGACTTCGACGCGTTCGTCAACACCGGCTGTCCGCGCATCACCACCGACGACGGCCCCCAGTTCCACAAGCCGATGCTCACGCCGGGCGAGTACGAGATAGCCGTCGGCAACAAATCCCTCGACGAACTGGAGTTCGACACGTTCCACGGAACGTGGTGACGACGGGTCACTGCGCTTTCTCGACGAACTCCACCGCTTTTTCTGCCGTCTCCGCCGTCTCGACGCCCGGGACGTCGTGCGTGCCGATGCCGACCGCCGGTCGGTCGTAGACGAACGAGAAGCCGAGTTCCGAGAGCGTCCCGCCCCCGCCGTCGACGGCGACGACGGCGTCGCCGTTCACGACCACCAGCGCGTTGCGGGCGTGATTGAGTCCGGTGGCGACGGCGACGTCGACGTAGTCGTTCGCGGCCGTCCGGTCCTCGCCGGGGAGGATGCCGATGGTCTCGCCGCCGGCCTCGCTCGCTCCGCGACAGGCCGCCTCCATGACGCCCCCGAGGCCGCCACAGACGACGACGTGGCCCCGCTGGGCCAGCAGACGCCCCACCGCAGTCGCCGTCTCGGCTTCCGACTCCGTGACCGTGCCGCCGCCGATGACGCTGACGCGCATAGTCGTGGCCACCACCCCGAGCGACAACAGTTTTGTCCCCGACCACAACGCGTAAACGACGACGCGCCGACTCCAGTCCATGGCTCACGAACTCGGGGAGAGCGACTGGGGCGACTGGCTCCCGCGCGCCGTCGCGGACGCCGACCCCGACGGCGTCGCGGTCTGGTATCTCGGCTGTAACGGGTTCGTTCTCAAGGGAACGGCGGGAACGACGGTGTTCGTCGACCCGTATCTCGGGACGGGCGACCCGCCGCGGACCGTCCGCATGATTCCCGTCCCGTTCGACCCGACGGACGTCGCGGAGGCGGACGCGGTGCTGGCGACGCACGAGCACTCGGACCACGTCCACGGCCCGACGCAGGCCCCCATTCTCGCATCGACGGGCGCGACGTACTACGCGCCGCCCGCGAGTCTCGACGTCGTCGGCCGCGAGCGATGGACCGACGAGTGGGACGTCGTCGAGGACCAGTTCGTCGAAGTCGACGCGGGCGACGGCTTCGACGTCGGGGAGTTCACCGTCCACGTCGTCGAGACGAACGACCCCGACGCCGACCACCCCGTCGGCTACGTCTTCGACCACGAGGCGGGGACCCTGTTCCACGGCGGCGACACGCGCCCGTGCGACTCGTTCGCCGACCTCGGGGCGCGATTCGACATCGACCTCGGGATACTGGCGTTCGGGACGGCCGGGATGCTGCCCGACAAGGAGACGGACGAACCGACCTACACGCAGTGGTACAGCGACGAGAACCAGGTCGTCGAGGCGGCCCGCGACCTCCGACTGGAGCGCCTGCTCCCGAGCCACTGGGACATGTGGCGAGGCCTCACCGCCGACCCGGCGGCGCTTCACCACCACGCCAGTAGTTTCGACCACCCGGAGCGACTCGAACTCGCGCAAATCGGCGACCGGGTGGACCTGTAGCCCCGCGCCCGGGGTCGCCGGTTGTTTTATGGGTTCACTGCTGGATGTGCCGTGCATGGCGAAGGAGTCAGACCTCGACGTGCCGGTGACGGTTCGGGAGGGCGACCTGGAAGTGGAGAAGTCGTTCGCCGCCGACCGGTTCCCGGTGCCAGCAATCACCTTCACTATCTCGTCGGCCGCCGACGACCCCGTCCACCTCCGACTCGTCGACGACATCCCCGACTCGTTCTCGATGGAGGGCATCGGCTTTCACCCCGACTACGAGAGCGACAACTGGACCGCGTATCGCGACCACCGAGTCGAGTACGTCCGCACGCTCGACCCGGGGGAGGAAGTCGAAACCGTCTACGGGATTCGCGTCGACGACCTGGACCGGGTCGAGGAGTTCGTCCGGACGCCGACGGTCGAACTCCTCGACGAGAGCGCGAGTCCCGGCGGCGGTGCCGAGGGCGTCCTCGGCCGCGACACCACCCAGGTCGTCCGCGACGCCCTCGCCGGGGAACGGGGGCTCCCCGGACTCGACGACCAACCCCTCCTCGGAGGGGAGGAGGAGGAGGCGGCACCCGACCCCCGGCCGGTCGATTCGACGGCGACCCCCGCCGTGACGCGACGCGAACGCGCCGCCGAGTCGGGGTCGGTGGACGCCGAAGCGCCCGCGGGCGACGACGCGGTCGAAGCGGCCGACGAGGCCGACGAGGCCGCTGCCCCGGACGCCGAACACGTCGCGACCGGGGACGAGACCGCTTCCGACGCCGAACCCGAGGACGAGGCCGAATCCACCGCTCCCGACACGGACGTCGAGGCCGTCGAGGAGACGGGGGCGACTGCCGCCGGCGCGACCGCTCCCGGGACGGCGGCCGCCGACATCGAGGAGGTCGCCGAACGTGCGGCCGACCTCGACGGCGTGGCGGCGGCGCTCGCGGACGAAATCCGCGCGGGCGACGTCGCCGACGAGGACCTCGAACTCCTCCGCGAGGAACTCGACTTCGGCGCGCCAAAGAGCGTCGACGTCCGCATCGGCCGCCTCCAGTCGCAGGTCGAGGACCTCCTCGCGTACCGTGACGCTCTCGCCGATTTCCTCGACGACCACGGGACCGCCGACGACATGCTCGACGAGTTCCGGGGCGAACTCGACTCGCTCGAATCGCGACTGGCGGACGTCGACGCCTCGCTCTCGGCGGCGGCGACCGAGCGGACCGAACTCCGCGACGACGTCGCCGACGTGCGGGAGGCGGTCGAGTCGGTCGAGTCGGAGGTCGTCGCCCTCGACGAGGAGATGGGCGAGGTACGCGAGGACGTCGCGGACCTCGACGAACGCCTCGTCGACGTCGAGGGGGACGTCCGCGGCGAACTCGACGAGATTCGGACGGAACTCGACGAAATCCGGGAGTTCCGCGACCGGTTGAGCAGCGCGTTCGGCCCCGAGTGAGAAAGCGCAACCGGTAAAGCGCCGGCCCCCCTCGTCTCGACAATGACCGAGACGGTACGAGTCGCCGTCCCGCGGAAGGGACGACCGCTCGAAGCGGTCCTGGAACGGTTCGCCGACGCTGCGGGCGCGGCGGCGTTGGCGGACGACGTCAGTTCGACGCTCCGATACGAGAAGGCAGTCACGAAGGGGAAGAAGCGACCGGAGCGTGGCGTCTACGACCGTCTCGCTACGTACAGCGACCTCGACGCGCCGGACGGGCCGGAGTACACTCTCCTCCGCGACGACCGGCCGGGGATGCCCCGCCGCATCGTCTTCGACAGCGTCACCCTCTCCGTCGACGGTCTCGACGTCCAACTCGTCGGCCGCGAGGAACCGTTCCGCGCCCTCCGGACCCACGAGTTCGGCCTCGGCTTCGACAGCGCCGACCTCGTCCTCGAAGAGGTCGTCTCGCTCCACGAGGACGGCCTCGACAGCATCGCCGACGTGAACGCCCGCATCGACCCCCGCGACACCGACGTCCGGGTCGTCTCGGGGCTCGGCGACACCGTCTACCACACGCTGCTGGCAAAGCCCGACGTCCTTCCACCGGGCGCGGACCTGGACCGTGAGTTCGTCGCCGACTACGAGGGCCCGCTCTGTATCTCGCCGCGGTACGAGCGCCTCGTCGAAGCCGTCCTCGGAACGCGGGCCATCGAGGACGTCTCCTTCGTCTATCCCGCGGAGGGCGCCGAGGAGGAAGCCGCCATCGCGGACGCGGGTCTCGGCGTCTACCTCACCATGACCGGGTCGACCGCGCGGGAACACGGCCTCGTCCTCGGCGAGCACCTCTTCCCGAGCGAGACCGTGTTGATGGAGAACGTCGCCGAGGCCGACCGCTCGTGTGACCGGCTTCGGTCCTTCCTGACGGGCGACGTCGAGACGGCCATCGAACTGTAGACGGCGGCGAACCCACGGTAGCCGTCGGCGTCAGTAGCCGCCCCAGTCAGTCGAGCGACTCCTTCGCCTCCAGTAGCTCCTGGTACCGATTGCGAATCGTGACCTCCGAGACGTCGGCGACGTCGCCCACGTCACGCTGGGTCACGTCCTCGTTCGCGAGTTTCGCTCCCGCGTACAGCGCCGCGGCAGCGAGGCCGACGGGGTTTTTCCCGCTGTGGACGCTCCGTTCTCTCCCCGCCGCCAGAAGCTCTCGCGCCAGCGTCGTCGCCTCGTCCGAGAGTTCGAGACTCGACGCGAACCTGGGGAGGTAATCCCGTGGAGAAGACGGCTGAATCGTGAGACCGAGTTCGCGTGCGACGTATCGGTACGCGCGGGCGAACTCGCGTCGCTCGACGCGACTGACCGGTTCGAACTCGTCGAGGCTCCGCGGGATTCCGGCCTGCCGGCCGGCGGCGTAGAGCGACGCCGTCGCCATCGCCTCGATGGAACGTCCGGGGAGCAGGTCGGCGTCGAGAGCCCGGCGGTAGACGACGCTGGCCGTCTCGCGGACGTTCTCGGGGAGGCCCAGCGCCGAGGCCATCCGGTCGATCTCTCCGAGCGCCTGCTTCAGGTTTCGGTCCCGTGCGTCCGTCGACCGGAACCGTTCGTCCCAGCGACGCATCCGGCGCAGTCGTGCCCGTTTCTTGCCGTCGATAGCCCGTCCGTGTGCGTCGCGGTCCTGCCAGTCGATGACCGTCGAGAGCCCCTCGTCGTGGAGCATCTTCGTCGTCGGTGCGCCGACTCGGCTCTTTCGGTTCCGCTCCTGCCGGTCGAACGCCCGCCACTCCGGTCCCCTGTCGACGGCGTCCGCCGCGACGACGACGCCACACGCCGTACAGTACGACTCGCCACGTTCGTCGTCGGTCCGGACCGTCGCTCCACACTCCGGACACGACGTCCCCTCCGCCGCGGTGGTCGTCTCCTCGGTTCCGGTCGCCCGTCGGACCTGCGCTCGTTCACTCATGGTTTCGGTTGACCGCGTCGCGTCTCTACCTTGTATCGGGAGTATCTTAATAGTTTCTCCAACGTTTTTATTGTAGTAGATACAATCTCGATTCGCCGGCACGGACCCCATCAGAACCGTTATGGCGACGTTCGCCCAAGGCGCGACCAGGATGGCCCGAGTCGGAGACGAACTATGACGGACGACTACGCCCTACCGGACCGGACCGACGAACTCGTCGACGACGCCATCGACGTCCTGCAGACGTTCGAACTCACCGAGTACGAGGCGAAATGCTTCGTCGCCGTCTCGCGCATCGGCGAAGGGACCGCCAAGGAGGTGAGCGACGTCGCGGACGTCCCACGCCCGCGCGTCTACGACTGCATGGACGACCTCTACGACCGGGGCCTGGTGAACGTCCACGAGGGAAAGCCCCGTCGCTTCCGGGCAGTCAGCACCGAGGAGGCCGTCGACGCCCTCGAGCGCCGCTGCCGTCGTCACCTCGACCAGCTAAGCGGGATTCTCCCGCGCCTCGAAGCGCCGGCACGGGCGGCCGAGTCGGGCGACGTGTGGACGATGGAGGGGAGCGAGGAAGTGAGCGAGCGGATGGCTCACCTCGTCGCCGACGCGGCGTCGGAGGTGTTGCTCGCCGTCGCCGCCGAGGACCTCCTGACGGACGACCTCTTGGACTCGCTCGGGGACGCGGCCGCCGCCGGCGTCCGCGTCTCCGCCGGGTCGCCCGCGGCCGGGATTCGTGACCGCCTCCGGACGGCACTTCTCGATGCCGGCGACGGCCGTCCCGAGAACGGCGACGACTCCGAGGCGACCGTCGTCGAGACGTGGACCTGGTGGGAGGAGTACCCCGTCGAACCGGGCGCGATGACGGCCGTTCTCATGGTCGACGGCGACGCCTTGCTCGTCAGTTCGGACCTGGAGTCGTCGCTTCCGAGCGTGCGTCGCCACCGCGCCGTCTGGACCGACAGCGCCGAGGCACCCATCGTCAGCGTCCTGCAGCCGTTGCTCGCACGGGCGATTCTCGGGCCGGAGGCGTAGGGTCACGTCCGGCGAGCGGGGAAGTCGAAACGCGGGCGACTACGCTTTGCCCATGTAGAGTTCGCGCACTCTGTCGCTGTCGAGCATCGCGTCGGCGTCGCCCTCGAAGCGGTTCTCGCCCATGTCGAGGACGTAGCCCCGGTCGGCGATGCGGAGCGCCGCCGTCACGTTCTGTTCGACCATCAGGACGGCCGTGCCGGCGTCGCGGACGCGTTTCACGTGGTCGAACGCTCGGTCGATGAGCTGGGGGGCGAGCCCCGCGCTCGGCTCGTCGATGAGCAACACGTCCGGGTCGGGCATCAGCGCGCGGGCCATCGCCAGCATCTGGCGCTCGCCGCCCGAGAGCGTTCCCGCCTGCTGGGCGACTCGCTCCTCCAGGCGCGGGAAGAGGTCGAACAGTTCCTCGCGTCGGGCCCCGCTGTCCGCCACCGAGGACCCGCCGATGTCGAGGTTCTCGCCGACGGTCAGGTTGGGAAAGACGTTGTCCGTCTGCGGGACGTAGGCGACGCCGTAGTCGACCAGGTCGTCCGTCTCGACCGCCGAGACGTCGTCGCCCGTCACCGTCACCGACCCTTCCCAGAGGGGGAGCAGTCGGTAGATGGCCTTCATCAACGTGGACTTGCCCGCGCCGTTCGGGCCGAAGACGACCACGATTTCGTCCTCGCGGACGTCGACGTCGACGCCGTAGAGCACCTGCAGGTCGCCGTAGCCCGTCTCGACGCCGCGGGCCGAGAGCACCGACTCGTCGAGGCGCTCGACCGTCTCGATGTCGCTCATTCGCCACCTCCGAGGTAGGCCTCGACGACGCGTTCGTCCTCCTGGATGAGACTCGGCGGCCCCGAGGCGAGTTTGCTCCCGTTGTGCATGACGACGACGTGGTCGCAGTTGTTCATGATGAGGTCGATGTCGTGTTCGATGAGCAGCAGCGTCCGTCCCTCGTCGTTGAGTTCGTGCAGGCGTTCGAGGAGGCGGTCGGTGAGGGCCGGATTGACCCCCGCGGCGGGTTCGTCGAGCATGACGAGTTCCGGGTCGAGCATCAACACCCGCCCGAGTTCGAGCAGTTTGCGCTGCCCGCCCGAGAGGCCGCGGGCGTAGTCGTCGGCGACGTGGTCGAGGTCGAGGAACTCCAGGGTCTCCTGGACGCGGTCGCCGATTTCGGCTTCCTCCGCGGCGACCGTTCCGGGCCGGAAGAGCGAACCCAGCGCCGACTCGCCCGTCTGGTCCGTCGCGGCGAACGCGAGGTTCTCGCGGACGCTCATGCCGGCGAACACCTTCGGCGTCTGGAACGTCCGGCCGACGCCCGCCTCGGCGACCCGGTGGGGCGGTTCGCCGACGACGTCCTCCCCCCGCAGGCGGATGCGCCCGCTATCGGGGGTCAACACGCCCGTAATCAGGTCGAACATGGTCGACTTGCCGGCCCCGTTGGGTCCGATGAGCCCCGTGATGGAGCCGTCGGGCACCTCGAAGGTGGCGTCGTCGACGGCGACGATGCCCCCGAACGTCTTCACGACGTCCTCGACGTCGAGGACGGCGTCGCTCACTGTTCACCCCCTTCCGAGAGGACGAGTTCGTCGGGGTTGCCGAGCAGGCCGGCCGGCCGGTAGCGTACGACCAGCACCAGCAACAGGCCGATGATGACGAAGCGGAGGCTCGGTACGAGCGTCGCGCTCGCCTCGAACGGGACGGCGGAGACGACGAAGTCGTTCACCGCGCTGAGGCGCGTCCCCTCGCGGAAGGCGACGAGGAGGAACGCGCCGACGATAGCGCCGCGATTCGACCCCGCCCCGCCCATCAACAGCGCAACCCACACGAGGAACGTGACGAGCGAGACGAACGTGACGGCGACGACGCTCCCGATGTAGTGGGCGTAGACGCCGCCGGCGAGGCCGGCGATCATCCCCCCGATGGCGAAAGACTTCAGCTTCACCCGGTCGGTGTTCTTGCCGAGCATCCCGGCGGCCTGCTCCTCCTCGCGGATGCCCTTCAGCAATCGGCCGAAGGGCGCGTCTATCAGTCGCTCGACGACGAGGTAGACGAGGCCGGTCAACAGCAGTGCGAACGCGAAGTACGACACCTGCCAGAGGTCGGCACCGAGCATCGAGCGGCCGGCTTTCGGCACCGAGTTGAGTCCGAACGTCCCGCGCGTGAGCCACTCCTCGTTGACGAGGACGTCCTCGAAGATGCCCGCGAGGGCGAAGGTCGCCACCGCGAGGTAGTGCGACCCGAGGCGGACGCTCGTGAGACCGATGCACGTCGCCAGCACGCCGCCGACGACGGCGGCGGCGAGCAGCGACACCGGGAGCGCGGCCGGCATCGGCAACCCGAGGCCGAGGACGTATTCGGCCTCGGGGCCCGGCGGCGGCATCGTCAGGATGGCCGACGTGAACGCGCCGGCGGCGAAGAAGGCGACGTGGCCGAAGTTGAGCAGGCCGGTGTAGCCGTAGTGGACGTTCAGACCGAGCGCCAGCAGCGCGTAGATGAGCGCCAGCGTTCCGATGGAGAGCAGGAACGAGGCCATGCCGGGAATCGCGAACGCCATCAGATTTCACCCCCGGCGATGCCCTCCGGCTTGAACAGGAGGACGAGGACGAGGATGCCGAATGCGTACGCCATCGTGTACTCGGTGGCGACGTAGCGCGTCCCGACGCTCATGGCGACGCCGACGACGAGCGAGCCGACCATCGCGCCGTAGGGCTTGCCGATGCCGCCCAGCAGCGTCGCCGAGAAGACGACGATGAGGAAGTCCCACCCCATGGTGGGGCGGAACGGCGGGAACTGGATAGCCAGCAGGACGCCCGCGACGGCTCCCGCCACGGAGGAGATGAACCACGTCCGCCGGACCACGGCGTCGGTGTCGATACCGGCCACTCGCGCGAGCTGTTCGTTGCCGCTGGTCGCGCGCATCTTCTTGCCGAGCATGGTTCGTTGCAACAGGAGGTGAACGGAGAGCATGGTGACGACGGCGGCGACCATCACGCCTGCGTCGACGGGGTTGAGCCGCAGGCCGGCGACGACCCACGGGCGCATCAGCGGGACCGGTAGCTGCCGAGCCTCCGTGCCCGCGAACGCGCGGACGAGGTTGCGGAGGATGAACGCCACGCCGATGCTCGTGATGAGCAGCGGGAGCGGTCCGCGGTCCGAGAGCGGGTCGTAGAACGCCCGCGCGACGAGGACGCCACCGACGCCCACCGCGAGGAGGGCGACGACCGTGGCGACGGGGAGTCCCAGCCCCACCCCGACGAGGAGGAAGGCGGTGTACGCCCCGAGGGTCAGCAACTCGCCGTAGGCGAAGTTGATGAAGCGGGTGACGCCGTACGAGAGCGTCAGCCCGACCGCTCCGACGGCGATGACGCTCCCGTTGATGAGACCGTACAGGAGCGTCTGTACGACTCCGACGAGGTCGGCCATGTCAGAGTTCGCTTGCGGGGAGGGTGGCGACCTTCGTCCACTCCGCGCCGTCGGCCTGCATGATGGCGAACGGCGAGGAGATGTCGCCGTTCTCGTCGAAGTCACACGGACCGACCAGCCCCTCGTAGTTGACGTCCGTGCCCTCCGCGATGGCGGACGCGCCCTCCGAGTAGTTGGCGACGTCCTGTTCGGGGGGTTTCGCCACCGTCGGGACGTTCGCGGCGATGGATTCGCGGGTGACGTCGCCGTCCTGTGCGGCGGCAACCATCGCCAGCGTCCCGATGTTGACGGCGTCGTAGGTGTTCTTCGCGAAGATGCCCGGTTCGCTCCCCGTGGCTTCCTTCACGTCGGCCGTGAACTGCTCGATGCGCCCGGCTTCCGCCGCTTCCGGGTTGTCGGCTTCGACCAGCCCCAGGATGCCGTCGCTGATCTGCGGTTCGACGAGTTCGAGGAAGTCCGCGTTCGTCTGGTCCTGCGTGACGAACCAGTTGCCCTCGTAGCCCGCCTGGAACGCCGCGCGCATGATTTTCGAGGAGTCCTCGGGGGTGCCAACGAGACAGATGATTTCGGGGTTCGACTGGAGCATCTTCGACACTTCCGACTGGTAAGAGGACTTGCCGGTCGCGTAGTCGAGCGTCTTCGTCACCGTGCCGCCGAACTCCTCGAAGGAGGACTTGACCGGTGCCTTGAACGACTGCAGGGCGGGTGCGTTGCCGACCATCAGCCCCATCTTCGAGTAGTCCGCGACGCCGTTGTACTTCTCGTTGCGTGCGGCCTTCGCGATGGCAGCCCCGCCCAGCGAGTCGCTGGGCACCGTCCGGAAGATGTACTCGCCGCCGACCGAGTCGAGTGCCGTCGTCCCCGCCGTCGGGGTGATGACCGGGACTCCGTTCTCCTGGACGAGGTCTTTGACGCCCGTGAACGTGAGGCTGGTCGGGCCGACGATGAGGTCCACTTTGTCGACGTTGACGAGTTTCTGTGCCGCGGAGACGCTCGCGTCGACCGTCGCCTCGGTGTCGCCGCGGACGAGGCCGATGGTCCGGCCGTCGATGCCGCCGTTGGCGTTGATGTCGTCGACGAGCATCTTCGTCACCGGATAGACGTTCGCGCCGACCCAGTCGTACTCGCCGGTGAAGGGCAGGAGGACGCCGATGTTGATGTCGGCCTCGCTGCTCGACCCGCCGGAACCGCCGTCCCCGGTCGGCGTGCTCGTCGACGTCGCGGTGCCGTCGGACCCACCGGAGCCGTCGCCGCCCGACCCGCCGCCGCCCGACCCGCCACCGCCGCCCGAGCAGCCGGCGAGGCCGGTGAGGATAGTTGCGCCAGTCGCGCCGATGAACGTCCGCCTGGTTGGCGTTGTCATAGCTGAGAGCGAGTCACTCGGGGGGCTAAAGGCTTCTGAAACCGGCGTAGGGGACGTTCCTCGTGGCCCCGACCGAGCGGCTCTCGTGCCCGCTCGTCGCCGCGCTCGCCGACCCGATAGCAAGCGTTAACAGGCAGACGGCGCTGAGATACGGTATGTCTCCGCACATCAGAGAGTCGTACGGTCTCTACGTCGACGGCGAGTGGCGCGACGCCTCCGACGGTTCGACGCTGCCGACGGCGGACCCCGCGACGGGCGGCCTCCTCTCGACGGTGGCCGCCGGGACGGCCGCGGACGTCGACCACGCCGTCGAAACCGCACGGCGTGCGTTCGAGGAGTGGCGGACGGTCGACCCCGACGAACGCGGGCGACTGGTGCATGCCGTCGGCCAGTTGATCCGCGAACGTCTGGACGAACTGGCCGAAATCGAGAGCCTGGACCAGGGCAAACCCATCTCCCAGGCGCGAAGCGACCTGCAGGGGGCGGCGCGCTACTTCGAGTACTACGCCGGCGCGGCGGACAAACTCGAAGGCAGGAGCGTCCCCGTCGGCCACGACGGCGTCGACTACACCGTCCGCGAACCCTACGGCGTGAGCGCCCAGATTACGCCGTGGAACTTCCCCGCGAACCTCTTCGCCCGCGGCGTCGCGCCCGCCCTCGTCGCCGGCAACGCCGTCGTCGTCAAGCCCGCCGAACAGACGCCCATCTCGGCGCTCCACCTCGCGGAACTCTGTGCGGAGGCGGGCCTTCCGGACGGCGTCGTCAACGTCGTCACCGGCTACGGCGACCCGACGGGGGCGGCCCTCTCCGGGCACGACGACGTCGACACGATCACGTTCACCGGGAGCGTCCCGACGGGGCAGGCCATCATGCGCGCGGCCGCGGACACCATCACCCCGGTGACGCTCGAACTCGGCGGGAAGAACCCCGCAATCGTCTTCCCCGACGCCGACCTCGACTCGGCCGCCGACTGGGTCACCACCGCCATCTTCACCAACGCCGGCCAGGTCTGTTCGGCCGCGGACCGACTGCTCGTCCACGAGTCCGTCCACGACGAACTCGTCGAGAACGTCGTCGACGTCGCGGAGTCGTACACCCTCGGTCCGGGCCTCGAAGACCCCGACATGGGACCGCTGGTCTCCGAGGAGCAGTTCGAGAAGGTGACGAACTACGTCGAACTCGGGGAGGAGGAAGGCGCGACGCTGGCAGCCGGTGGCGACGTGCCGAACCGCGGGGGTCACTTCGTCGAACCGACCGTGTTCACCGACGTCTCGAACGACATGCGCATCGCCCAGGAGGAGATCTTCGGCCCCGTCCTCGCCGTCGTTCCCTTCTCGACGGAGGGCGAGGCCCTCGAACTCGCCAACGACGTCGAGTACGGTCTCACCGCGGGCATCTTCACGAACGACGTGACCCGCGCCCACCGCTTCGCCCGCGACCTCGAAGCGGGCAACGTCTACGTCAACCAGTGGTTCGGCGACACCAACCAGACGCCCTTCGGCGGCTACAAGATGAGCGGCGTCGGGCGGGAGAAAGGGCTGGAGGCGCTCGACTCCTACCTCCGGACGAAGAACGTCGCCATCGACATCGGCGACGACGGCGGTAATCTCCCCGGGGCCTGAGGCGACGCCGTCGCTCCGTAACTCAAGATACAAGGTTCACACCGTCGAATTTCTTCCCATGTCTTTCGACGGAACGGCCGTAGCGGTGACCGGTGCGGGGTCGGGTATGGGCGAGGCGACGGCGGAACGGTTCGCCGAACGCGGGGCGGACGTCGTCGTCGTCGATATCGATAGCGAAGCGGCGTCGACGGTGGCCGACCGCATCGACGCCCGCGACGGCGGAGCGGCGGTCGCCCACGCGGCGGACGTGAGCGACGCCGCCGACGTGTCGGCGTTCGTCGACCGGACCGTCGACGAGTTCGGCAGCATCGACGTCCTCCACAACAACGCCGGTATCCCACAGCAGTCGACGCCCGTCGAGGACGTCACCGAAGAGACGTGGGACAGCATCGTCGACGTCAACCTCAAGAGCGCGTTCCTCGGTGCGAAGTACGCCGTCCCGCACATGCGCGACCAGGAGAGTGGGGTCATCCTCAACACCGCGTCGACGGCGGGCATCCGCCCGCGGACCGGGCTGTCGGCTTACTGTGCCTCCAAGGGTGGAATGATCACGCTCACGAAGCAACTCGCCCACGAACTCGCGAGCGACGACATCCGCGTCAACGCCATCTGTCCGGTGGCGACGGATACGCAGATGCTCCCCTCGTTCTCGGGCGAGGAGTTGAGCGTCGACGATATGCTGGACACCATTCCCCTCGGCCGCCTCGCCGAACCGACGGACATCGCGAACGCGGCCGTCTTCCTGGCGAGCGACGAGGCAGCGATGGTCACCGGGACGGCACTCGAAGTCGACGGCGGCCGCGACATCTGACGGTCGGGGTTCGCCGCTCTCCCCGGTGCTGCGTACAGGTGGCAGGGTGACATTATTGTGCGTCGAGTGGTATGTGTGAACGGACAGCACGTTCCGCTCGCCTCCAGCCATGATGGACCCGGTGCTCGCCAGTCGACTCCAGTTCGCGCTCACGACCATCGTTCACATCGTCTTCCCGGTGATGAGCATGGGACTCGCGCCCTTCCTCGTCTACTTCACGTGGAAGGAGATACGGACCGACGACCCGGTGTACGTGCAGTTGCGCGAGTTCTGGACGACCGTCTTCGCCATCAGTTTCGTCGTCGGCACCGTCACCGGCCTCGTCCTCGAATTCGAGTTCGGGACGAACTTCGCCCGCTTTGCGGCCGCCACCGGCGACCTGTTCGGCGGCCCACTCGCCGTCGAGGGAATGATGGCGTTCATGCTCGAAGCGACCTTCCTGGGCGTCTTCGTCTTCGGACGCGACCGCGTCTCCGACCGGGTGTACTTCCTCTCTGCGACCCTGGTCGCCCTGGGGACGTGGCTGTCGGCGCTCTGGATACTCGTCGCCAACTCGTGGATGCAGACGCCGCGGGGGTACGAGGTGGCGATGCAGCGCGGCCAGCCGGTGTTCACGCTGGTCGACCCCATCGCCGCCTACGCGAACCCCCGATTCCCGTGGATGTTCGTCCACATGCAGAACGCCGCGGTCGTCTCGGTCGCGCTCTTCATGGCGGGGGCGGCCGCCTATCACGTCCAGTTCGGCGACGACTCGGCGTTCTGGCGGCGGACGATGAAGCTCGCCCTCCTCGTGTTGATACTGACCGCTCCGCTACAGGTGCTCCACGGCGACGCCTACGCCCGACACGTCTACGAGACCCAGCCCCAGAAGTTCGCCGCGATGGAGGCCGTCTACGAGACGGACTCGTACGTGCCCGAGTACATCGTCGCCGTGCCGACGAGCGTCGACCAGATACTGAATCCGCGGGCGAAGGAGATATTCGGCATCGGCATCCCGGGCGGGGCGTCGTGGCTGGCGAGCGGCGGGAATCCGAACGCCGTCATCCGCGGGCTGAACGAGTTCGAGGGGTCGCCGCCGGTGGCCGTCGTCTTCTGGTCGTTCCGCATCATGGTCGCGCTCGGCTTCTGGTTCGTGTTGCTCGCCTTCTGGGCCGGCTACCGGTGGTGGGCCGGCGAACTGTTCGAGGACCGCCTCCTGCACGAGGCGCTGATCGCCTCCTCGCTCACGGGGATTCTCGCCGTCGAAGTCGGCTGGATAGTTACGGAGGTGGGGAGACAGCCGTGGGTCGTTCAGGGACTCATGCGGGTCGAGCAGGCGACGTCCGACCTCACGCCGATGGAAGCGACGCTGACGCTCGCGGGGTTCGTCGCCGTCTACGCCGCGGTTCTCACGCTGTACGCGTACGTCGTCTTCCGCCTCCTGCGGCAGGGGCCGGACGACCTGTCGCACGTCAGCGACCTGCCGCCGATGGGGTCCGACGAAGTGGGGGTCGGCCCCGATGTCTGACCTCCTCGCCGCACCGGCGTCGCTTTCCTCCGACCCGATTCTGGGACTGCCGCTGCCGACGCTCTGGTTCGCGCTGGTGTTTTTCGTCCTCGCGATGTTTCTCTTCCTCGACGGCTTCGACTTCGGCGTCGGGGCGCTCTTTGCGACCCGCGAGGCGCCGGCGGAGAAAGAACTCCTGCTCGCGACCATCGGCCCGTTCTGGGACGGCAACGAGGTCTGGCTGGTCGTCTTCGGCGGCGCGCTGTTCGCGGCGTTCCCGCCCGCGTACGCCAACCTCTTCAGCCGACACTACCTGCTGATGTTCGCCATCCTCGGGGCGCTCGTCCTCCGCGGACTCGCTCCGGAGTTCTACGAGCAGCGCCACGACGAACGCTGGCAACGGTACTGGGGACGCGGCTTCGTCGTCGGGAGCGTCGCCGCGCCCTTCTTCCTCGGCGTCTTCGTCGGCAATTGGGTCGCCGGCGCGTCGCGGACGCTCACCGCCTTCGGCCTCCTCGTCGGCCTCGCGACCGTCGCGCTGACCGTCGCCGACGGGGCGACCTACCTCGGCCTCAAGACGCGCGGCGACCTGCGGGACGAACTGGCGTGGTACGCCACCCCCGCCGTCGCCGGCTATCTCGCTCTCGTCGTCGTCGCGCTCGGGACGCTGGCGCTCACCCGCCCCACGCTCCGCGGCGTCGCCCTCTCGCCGGCAGTCGGCGGCCTCGTCGCCGCGTCGGCCGGTCTCGGCATCGTCGCCGTGAGCGGCGTCCGCCGGGAACGCTACCACCTCGCGTTCGCCGCCGTCGCGGGGATGGTCTTTGCCTTCGTCGGCGTCGCCGCGACGCTCGCCTACCCGGCCATCGACCCGGCCGTCGGCCTCTCGGCGTCTGCTGCGGCCGTCTCGACGCTCGCGCTCAACCTCACGACCATCTTCGCTGCCGTCCTCATCCCGCTCGTGCTCGGCTACTTCGTCTTCCTCTACTCGACGTTTCGCGGCCCGGCGTCCACCGACCAGTCGTACTGACGGGCGTGGGTTCGTCTGACATACTATTAAGGGAGGGAGCGTCCAGTTATCAGTATGTCCAGTTTCGAGGGCGGGGGTCGGGCACTGAACCCCCACGACGAGTCGACGGGGACAGTCAGGGGGCGCGAGCGAATCGAGCGGACGCACCGCGAACCGGTGTGTCTGGCGGTCCAGACGGCCGTCGCAGCGGTCGAAGACGTCGAACCCGTCGACCTGCCGCCACTCGCTGAGTCCGTCGACCCCGACGCGTTAGGGCGGCTGTTCGACCCCGACTCGACGAACGTCGACCAGCGACGAATGGAGTTCGTCTACGCCGGCTATCGCATCCTCGTCGACGGGCGAGGAGAAGTCGTCGTCTTCGACGGGTAACTCGCCTTTCGCCCGGCCGCCGGCTGCCGGCCTCCCGCCCGCCTCGAAATATTGGTCTTGATAACTGGACGCCCGCTTTTATGTTCCGGTGGGGAGAATCCGCGACAAATGACGTCCGACGTAGCTACGCGGGCCACCATCTGCGTGACTAACGCGAAAGGTGGGACGGGCAAGACGACCGTGGCCATAAACGTCGCAGGTGCCCTGAACAGACGCGGGCACGACGTCCTGTTCGTCGACCTCGACCCCCAGGGAAACGCGACGGAGGGACTCGGCCACCTCGACGCCTACGACCGCGACCCACCGACGCTGTTCGACGTCGTCACCGACCCCGGGCGACGGGACGCGATAAACGACATCGTCGTCTCCCACCCCGAGATGGACCTCGTCCCGAGTTCCGTCGACCTCCTCCAGGCCGAACACGAACTGACCGTCGCGGACCTGATGGCGCGGATGCGGCGCAACCCCGACGTCGACGGTGACCCGTCGACTCTGGAGCCACTCGCCATCAACGCGACGGCGGACCCCGAGAGCGACTACGCCGCCGACCGACTCGAACTGGCACTCGGCGCCCTGGAGGCGACCTACGACTACGTCGTCATCGACTCGCCGCCGTTCTACGGAAAACTCACCGACACGGGCATCTACGCGGCGGCGAACATCCTCGTCCCCGCACTGACCGAGGCGACGTCGGAGCGCGCGATGGAACTCCTGTTCGACCAGTTGGGGGCACTCGAACGGGAGACCGGCATCACCGTCCGCGACCTGGGCGTCGTCGCCAACCGCGTCGAGACGACCAACGAGGACGAGTCGATGCTCGCGTGGTTCGAGGAGGTGTTCGCCGACGTGCCCGTCTGGGAGGTCAGAAAGCGCGTCGCCCTCCAGCGGGCGTTCTCGGCCGGCGTCTCCATCTTCGAGTACGACGATTCTCTCGACGTGACCGAACCGTTCGCGGACATCGCAGCCGAACTCGACCGTCAGTTCGGTCGGACGGAGGTGACGGCATGACGTCCGACCGCGACCGGACCGAACGGACGGAGCGCATTCAGCGAATGCGCGAGGGGCGACAGAGCAACGGGGGAGACGACGCGTCGACCGACGCCACTGACGGGCCGACCGACGACGACGAGATGTCCGCCACCGACGGGACGTCCGCCGTCGAAACTTCGTCCGACGACGACACCGCGACCGACGACACCGCGACCGACGACTCCTCATCCGCCGACGACGGTGACGGTGGAGCCACTGCCACCGCCGCCGGCGACGGCGCGACGGCGGCAGTTGCCGCAGCCGAGTCGGCGTCCGCGATTTCGGACGCTCGCGAGGTGTTCGACGACGACACCGCCGCGGACGCGTTCGAGGACGCGGCCGACGGAGACGTCGTCGACGCGTTCGTCGAGGAGGCGGTGACCGACGACGGCGACGGGGTAGACGAGGGGAAAGACGACGAACGGGGCGAAGAGACGGCGGTTCTCGAATTCGACCTCGGCGACGAGCGGTACTGTCTCGACATCACCTACATCGAACAGATAGTCGAGCGCGGGTCGATAACGCGCGTCCCCAACGCCCCCGACGAGGTGGAGGGCGTCATCGACCTCCGCGGGAGCATCACGACGGTCATCGACCCGAAACGCGCCCTCGACACCGACTCCGACCGTGAGGGTGACCTGATAATCGTCTTCGACGCGGACAGTATGGAAGACGACTGGGAGGTCGGCTGGGCCGTCGACGACGTCCGCCGGGTGACACACGTTTCCGAGGCCGACGTCACGCCGTCGCCGGTCGAGGAGCCGTGGATAAACGGCATCGTCAGGCGAGACGAGGAGGACGGGTTCGTCATCTGGACGGCACCCGACCGCGTGATGCAGGAGTAGCTTCGGCGTCGACCGCTGCTCGATACGTGACAACTATCGCCACTGTTGGGCGAATTCAGAGCGTTTACGCGGCCGAGAGGAGATATACGGACGCGATACGGCCTCTTCGAATTATCTCTAGATTTATCACGTTCCAGCCGCACGAATGGTCGTACCGAGTATATGAGGGGAGGAACGACGAATATGAAATTCCGGGCATCGGCGCTCCGTAGCTGGAGTCGGGTGGGATAACGTGAAACGGAAGACGATTTTAGTCGTCGGGGAGGGGAGCGTCAGCGCCCGACTCGAAGACGCATTATCCGACCGTTACCGGGTCCGGACGACGGCACCCGACGACGCACGCAACGTGAGCGAGAGAGCGCTCGTCGTACTGACGCCAGCGGCCGAGTCGTCCGACGTCCTCGAAGGGGAGTTGCGGCGGAGCGACTGTCCCGTGGTCGCCGTCTGCGATGACGACGCGGCGTTCGACGTCGACGACTGCCACTGTGGACCGACGACCCCGGCGGAACTGCGGGCGTTCGTCGACGAGGTGTTGGCGTGTGCAGAACTCGGGGACCGGGCCAGTGCCTGTTACGAGGTCGCCGAACGGCTCGCGGAGCTCAGGGCCGGGCGGTCGATGGACGAACTCCGGTCCGACCCGGAGTACGAGGAGCTACGGTCGCGACTGGCCGACGAACACGACCGGTTCGCGGAGCGTCTCCGGAACGTTCCGGCCGACAAGGCGTTCCCGGCGACGCTCGACGACGCCGAGGGCGAGGAGTCGGCCTAGAACGGTTGCCACGGCGACGCTTCGGCCGAGAGCCCGCGGACTCGCATCTCGCGGCGTCCCTCCGCCGATTCGCGAGTCTCGACGATGCCGTCGAACAGTTCCTGTAGCGTGTAGATGGTCTGGTCGTCGTGGGCCGTCGAGTCGAGGACCACGCCGCCGGTCCAGCCTGCGCTCTGGAGTTTTCCCGTCAGCACCTGGAGGAACTGATAGACCTGTTTCAGGTTCGAGTACATCACGAGTTGGGACGCGGAGTGAACGCCGACCCGCGTCCGGAGTCCGCGCTCGTTGAAGCGCTCGAAGAGGTCGGTGAACTCGACGCCGATCCGCGTGAGATTCCCCGGAGAGGAGACGAACTTCGTGGTCTCCGTCTCCGCGGCCCCGCCGGAAGCGATGTCTCGCTGTTGGGTCACACAGTCGACCACGCCGACGCGGTCGTCGTCGTAGTGGCGAATCGCGTCGAGGTCAGAACGGACCGTCTCGACGCCGTTTTTCGTCGTGACGACGATGGCGGCGTCCGACGACCGACCGAGAAACTCCAGCAGAAGCTGGTACTTGCCGGTCATCGGTGGCCCCGTGAACAACAGATTCGTTCCTGTCTCGACGTCGTCTAGTAGCTCCAGTGAAACCACGGCCCTTCCCTACCACCCAGTGTGGGGCCCCCACGTTCATTAATACAGTGGCAAAGGCACGTCGGGGGCGAGAGAATCACTTCCGCCGCAAGAAGTCCGGTAGCCGGAGGTTGTCACGTCCGTCGTCCGGCAACGACGAGTGAGCGACGCGGTCGAGGGCGGGCGGGAGGCCCCGTGGCCGCGTCTCGTCCTCGGTGTCGGTGCTCTCGGTGGACGATTCGGCGTCGTCGCCCACGAGCGCCGTCCAGACCTCGGTCGGGTCGGCGGCGGCCGTCTTCTGTTTTCGCGCCTTGCGCTTTCCCTCGTTGTGTGCGAGTTCGACGAGGCTCCGTTCGTACGTCGTGTCGGCCGCTTCGAGGAGTCGCTGATACTCGGTTTCGTTCGGCGCGTCGATGACGCTCGCCACGCCGAGCGCGAACGCCCGTTCGAGTATCGACTCCCGGTCGATGTCGGTCCAGTCGGTGCCGTATTCGGAGTCGTACATCTCAACCCTGCAGTTTCCGGTCGGGGAACACTTGGAGGCCGTCGTCGGTGAACTCCACCTCGCGGATGTCGCTGTCGATGTTCGTCCCGCGCATCTTGATGATCTGTATGCCCCGGGTCATCCCCGTCGACTCCAGGTAGTTGTGGAGGAAGACGACGCCGTGTGAGATGTAATGTTCGTCGGCGTAGGAACTCGGGTCGGTCATCTCCGATATCAGGAGCGTCGTCGCGTCGATGCGTTTCAGCGAGGTGAGAAACTGGATGAACGCCTCGTCGTTGTCCGGGAAGAAGTACTGGAGAATCATCGTCGAATCGATGACGAGGCGGTCGATGCCGCGTGAGTTGATAAACGAGACGAGGCGGTTGGTCATATTCTTGACCCCGGTCGCGAAGTCGGCGTTGTCGCCGCCGCCGAGCAGTCGCTTCGTGTTCGCGTCGAAGACGTTCAGGAACTCGAGATTCGACGATTCGATGGCCCGGTCGAAGCCGAACTCGTACCCGCTCATGTCGTGTGTCAACTCGGACTTTGCCTCGTGCATGCTCAAGAAGAGACACCGCTCGCCCGCCAGTGCGCCCTCGGTCACGAAGTGCGCGGAGAACGTCGTCTTGCCGCTCCCGGGGGGACCGCTCAGGACGTACAGCCGGTTCTCGAGGAGGCCGCCGTCGACCAGCGAGTCGAAGCGGGGGATACCGGTCGAAACTCTCATTGGCGTACTGGGTTCGAGGAGGGGCAAATACATTTCGACCGAGTTCTCAGCTCTGAGAACGGAGGAGTCAGGGTCCGCGTGAGCGTCCAGACCGCCGGCACGGCCAGATATATCAATCGCTCCGTGCGAAAGGGAGGTCATGACCGAGCTGACGAAGACGGGAATCGACGGTCTCGATTCGATACTCGACGGCGGAATCGTCGAAGACGCGACGGTTCTCGTCAGCGGGAACCCCGGAACCGGAAAGAGCATTCTCGGCCTCCAGTTCATCTACAACGGCGTTCGGGAGTTCGACGAGAAGGGAATCTACCTCTCGTTCGAGGAGAACGCATCGGACATCCAACAGGCAGCCGAATCGATTGGCTTCGACGAGTGGGAGGCGCTCGTCGACGACGGCGACATCCTCGTCTACGACAAGCGCGAACTGCTCGGCGACGGCGACTTCGGCGAGACGCTCGACCGACTGCTGGAGGCGTTCGAGGAGACGGAGTACGAGCGCCTCGTTCTGGATTCGCTCACGATGTTCGAGCTGTTTTTCGAGACGGAGAAGGAGAAACGCACGTACCTGCTCAAGTTCTCCGACATCCTCAAGGGGAACGGACTCACGTCGCTCCTCATCAACGAACAGGCGGCAGTGTTTCCCGAGACCGACATCGGCCTGGAGAACTTCCTCACAGACGGGAACATCTATCTGATTCAGACGCCGACCGAATCGGGCGTCAACCGGTACATCTGGGTCGCCAAGATGCGAAAGCAGAACATCGAGACGGACATCTTCCCGATGGAGATCAGTGAGGGGGGCATCACCGTCCACGAACGGGCCGCCGGCTTCTCGATGATGGACCAGGGGTCGTCGCTGCCGTAACTATCCCTTCGAGAGCGTCCGCCACGCTTCGTCGAGCGTGTTTTTCACGCGCGTCCGTTCTTCCACTTCGACCGAGTAGGAGTCCTCGCCGAACTCGATTCGAACCTCGTCGACGTCGCGGCGGTAGACGTTGACGCGTCGCCGTTCGTCGGAGAGGACCCGGTCGTGGTGTTGGAGCAGATTCGCGTCGGTCAACTCCTCGATTCGTCGATAGCAGGTCGCGATGGGCACGTCGAGTTCGTCGCTCAGTTCCTGTGCGGACCGCGGTTCGTGCGTCGACCCGAGGATGTCGGCGTTGTACTCGTTACCCAGCACCTGAAGCAACTCTTCCCCCTCCATCGGTTATCAGTAAAGATAGTTTGGGTGTGATAAAAGTATTGGCGATTACTGGGGATTGCGACGGCGAATATCACGGTTGATAGCTGAGGGGGTAGCTTTATCGACCTGTTCGTCGGAGGTCAATCCGACATCGAGATGAGCGTCATCGTATCACTCTACGTGGTCTTCAGCGCCATACTGGTCGTCTCCGGCCTCACGATGGTCGGTATGGCGGTACAGGCGTACGTCCGCACCCAGCGTCGGTCGATGATATTCGTGTCCGTCGGGTTCTCACTGATCGCCGCCGCGACGATCGCGACCGTACTCAGTGCGTTCCTCACCGGATTCAGCGAAGTCCGGTCGCTGCTACTGGTCAACAGCGGCTTCTCCTCGCTCGGATTCATCGCCGTCGTCTACAGCCTCGTCATCTACGAGTGAGTGTGATTCTCACTCGCTAAATAACCGGTTAACGGCTTCTATCTCTCTTTTTCACGAGTGATATTCGGGTCCATATCTTTAATAGTAACTTGTGACAGGTCTCAGGTAGAGCCCGAGGACAGTGTCCGCGGGTTGACGACCGAACTATGTTCGAGAAAGATTCAGACAGGGGGCAGGTCGGTATCGGGACCCTCATCGTGTTCATCGCGATGGTCCTGGTCGCCGCAATCGCGGCCGGGGTCCTGATCAACACGGCGGGCTTCCTGCAACAACAGTCGCAATCGACTGGTCAACAAGCATCGGAGGAGGTCAGTAACTCGCTGACCGTGGTCAGTGAAACGGGCCTCGTCGACGGAGGGAACAACACCGTCGGCAAGATAAAACTACTCGTCAAGAAGAGTCCGGGTGCTGACCCCATCGACCTCTCGAAGACGACGTTCGAGTACACGCAAGGCACCAACCGCTTCGCGGTCGAAGGTGCGGGTACCGGGATAACCATCACCGACCCGTCCGGCGGTGGCATCAGTACGCTTCAGGTGGCCAAGGACCGCGCGGTCATCACCATCACGCTCGCACAGAATCCGGGCACGCAGCTTTCCCCCGGTAAGGAGGGTGAGCTGAAAATTATCACTGCCTCGGGGGCGACGACCACCGTGGTGATCGAAGCACCGTCGCCGCTGTCGGACAAGAACGACGGCGAGGCGGTCCGCGTCTAATCAGAACGATGTTCGAAGAATACCTCACTCCAGACGAACGCCAGACGACCCGCGGGCAGGTGGGGATCGGGACGCTCATCGTGTTCATCGCGATGGTCCTGGTCGCCGCCATCGCCGCCGGCGTCCTCATCAACACCGCCGGCTTCCTCCAGCAACAGAGCCAGGAGACCGGCCAACAGAGCAGCGAGCAGGTCAGTAACACCATCCAGGCAGTGAACGAAGTCGGCGTCGCCGACGGTTCCGGAAACCTCAAAACCGTCCGGCTCACCGTGTCGCGGTCGCCGGGGGCGAACCCGATCAACCTCGCCGACCTCACCATCACGGTGAGTGGGCCGAACGGCGAAGGCGTGCTGAGTTACGTCGGTAATGGCTCTGATACGAATGCAGCTATCGACGACACCACTAACGCTGGCTACTACGAACTAGGCGCGAAGATCGGCTCCGGCCCTTCGTTCGGCACGACCTCGAAGACGCTCCAGCAGTCTTCAGACAAAGCGGTCATCCTCGTCTCGTTCTCGATAGGTAGCGGGGCACAGCAGACGATTGCAGCGGGGGAACAAGTCACCCTGACGATTTCGGTGCCGAGCGGCGGCACGACGACCGTCCAGATCAACGCCCCGACGCCACTGAGTCAGGCGAGCAACGGCGAATACATCCAGGAGGTGTAATCCATGCTAGCTAATCTCTTCACGACGGACGACGACCGCGGGCAGGTGGGGATCGGGACGCTCATCGTGTTCATCGCGATGGTCCTGGTCGCCGCCATCGCCGCCGGCGTCCTCATCAACACCGCCGGCTTCCTCCAGCAATCCGCACAGGACACCGGCCAGCAGTCGAGTCAACAGGTCACCCAGACGCTGAACACCATCTCCGTGACAGGCACGTCGGACGGTTCCAGTATCACGACGCTCAACATCGTCGTCGGCCGCTCTCCCGGAGCCGATACCATCAACCTCAACGACGTGACGATGCAAATCACTGGCCAGCAAGGGGAAGTCACGAGCAAAATCAACAACGCGGGTGGCGTCAGCCTTACACAGGTCAAGGGTTCGAACGGCGCGAACCTGCTCAGTAGCGACACCGCGCGCACGAAGATCACGATTGATCTGACGACGCTATCCGGCTACGGCGTGCTGAGCGCCGGCGAGGAGGTCACCATCAAACTGAACACCGCCCAGGGCGGCACCACGACCATCGCCGTGAGCGCACCGAATCCGATTCCACCCAGCGGCGAAGCCGTCACGCTACAGTAACGCGTACGGCGCTTTGCCGTTCCGGCGGCGGTCCGGCCCGAACCTTTATTCTTGCGAACGTGATGTATCAAGTCGAGCGTCCAAGCACCCATGCCGTCAGAGCCACCCGACCCCGGAGACCCCGAAGATGGCCGCGTCCTCTCGGAGGACGAACTCGACATCACCGACGACGAGAACGTCGAGATGCTCGACGAGGGACGATACGTCGTCTCGGCCAGCGGGACGCCGAGCGTGAGCGAGAGCCGAGGACCGGCGGATTCGACGTCGGAGGCGTCGACGATAGACGCCACCGACCCGCGGACCGACCCGCGAACCGACGCGTCGACGACGGACGAGACGGAATCGACGTCCACCGTCGACCGGGCCGCCGTCGAGGACTGGCTCGTCGACTACTTCGAGGACGCCGACGCGAAGTACGGCTTCCACGTCACCGCCAAGTTCGGCGACCGCCCCGACCAGCACCAGGTCGTCTCGAACGACGTGGTCACGAGCTTCGAGGCGCTGGTCCTCTGGTACGCCCAGCAGGTCGGGGACGGCACCCCGGTCGAGGACGTCCTCGGCATCCTCCTCGCCGAGTCGAACGTCTCGGTTCGCTACCCCGTCCAGACCCTCGTCGGCCTCCTCGAGACCCACGACCTCGGTCACGAGGACACTATCGGCGACCTGCTGGAGGCCGTCGCGGACGAGCGCGGCGTCAACCTCTCGGAGTAGTATCAACGGTGATAATGTTACGGAAGGCTTTATCTGGATTCTGTCGAAACCACCGGGCGAAGAAATGGCGACACGTGTACTCATCGTAGACGATTCGGATTTCATGCGGAACCTCCTCCGTGAAATCCTGGAGGAGGACTTCGAGATCGTCGGGGAGGGGGAGAACGGCGTCGAGGCCGTCGACCTCTACGAGGAACACGACCCCGACCTCGTGATGATGGACATCGTCATGCCGATCCGGGACGGCATCGAGGCGACCACGGAGATCACCGACAACGACCCCGACGCGAACGTCATCATGTGTACGAGCGTCGGCCAGGAAGAGAAGATGAAGATGGCCGTCAAAGCCGGTGCCTCCGGTTACATCACGAAGCCCTTCCAGAAACCGAGCGTCCTCGAAGCCATAAACGACGTCGTGGCCTGACGATGAAAGTCGATATTCAGTCGTTGGGCACGTTCAACCGACTCGCACAGGAGGGGGCCGAACACGCGGCGGCGTCGCTCACGCAGATGACCGGCATCGAGACGTACGTCGACGTGACGAACATCACGCTCATGTCGCCGTCGGACCTCGACGACGCCTTCGGCGGCCGTGAGTTCGTCGGCGTCCAGATCGGCTTCGACGGCGGGCTCGCGGGGGAGACGGCGCTGGCGTTCGACCGCGAGAGCGCCAGCACTATCGTCGACGTGCTCGTCCCCGGCGCGAGCAGTGGCGAGTCGTTCGAGGGGATGGCCCGGAGCGGCGTCGAGGAAGTCGGAAACATCATGGTCGGCGGCTTCGTCGACGGCTGGGCCGACTACCTCGACACGCAGATAGACATCACGCCGCCGGCGTACGTCGAAGGCACCGGTACCTCCGTGCTCCCGGACGGGTCGCTCGATCGCGCCGAATCCGACCACGTCTTCGTCATCCAGAGTCAGATGACGGCCGTCGACGAAGAGATCGACGCCTACATCTACATGCTGCCGGAGTACGCCGCCCTCGTGGAGATGCTGGAAGCACAGGACGCCGACGACGCGGTGCCCCTGGAGAAACTGACCGTGTTCAACGAGATGACGCGGCAGGGCGCGTCGCAGGCGGCGGGCAACATCTCCTCGATGACGGGAATCGAGACGGAAGTCGACGTCAGTCGGCTCACGTTCGTGCCGATCGAGGACGTGCCCAACACCGTCGACGACACGTCGTACGTGGGCGTCGTCATGGAGTTCAAGGGGACGCCCGGCGGCTACCTCGCCATCCTGTTCGACGAACCGTCCGCTCAGACGGTCGTGGACGCGCTCGTTCCGATGGAGACGGAGGGCGACGGTATCGGCGAGATGGGCGAGAGCGCGATTCAGGAGATCGGTAACATCATGACCAGCGGCTTCATCGACGGCTGGGCGAACGTCCTGCAGACGAGCATCGACCACACGCCGCCGGAACTCGTCCACGACCTGGGCGCGTCGATACTCAGCCCCATCGCCGGCCGCCTCGGCCAATCCCAGGAGTACGCGTTCCTCATGGACTCGGCGGTGAGAACCGACGACGACGCCTTCCAGTGTGAGATATACGCCATCCCGGACGAGGGGAAACTGAAGGAGGCGCTCGACTCCCTCCTGGTCGAGCGGCGCGACCAGACGGAGCCGGATCCGGAGTCGCTCTTCTCGGAATGAAGGTCCACGGCGGGGTCGATTCGACGTCGTCCGGCGGCCGAATCAACGTCGGCATCGCGGACTGGGCAGTCACGGACGCCGGAGCGACGCTGTCGACGAGCGGCCTGGGTTCCTGTCTCGGCGTCGCGCTCTACGACGACGTGGCCGGCGTCGCGGGACTGGTCCACGTCATGCTCCCGGAGGCCGACCCGTCCGCGGAGAATCCGGCGAAGTTCACCGACAGCGGCATCGAACTGCTTCTCCGGGAAGTCGTCGCCGCCGGTGCGTCGTTCGACGACGTCGTGGCGAAACTCGCCGGTGGGAGCCGGATGTTCGAATTCGACTCCCAGGCGCGGTCCATCGGCGAGCGAAACGTCGCCGTCGCCCGTGAAACGCTCGAACTCGAAGGCGTTCCCCTCGTCGCGGAGGACGTCGGCGGCGATTACGGCCGGTCCCTTCGGTTGTCGGGCGCGTCCGGTGACCTCGTCGTCAAGAGCGCGACGGCCGGCGACGTCCAGCTGTGACCGCCTTTAACTATCAGAATTGATAACTAAAGGGGAACGGTTAAAGGCAGTGAATCCGATTTTCGGAACGAGAATGGCTGGGACGGGTACTCGACAGGGAGGTCGTCGATGAGCATTCTGGACCGGTTTTTGGGGTCCGACGACGACAGCGGCGACGCCGGTAACGGCGACGGCGACGACGAACTCCTGTTCGACGAGGGCGACGACTTCGACGAGCTCGGTGGGGACGACGAGTTCGGCGACGACCTCAGTTTCGGCGGGGACGAGGACGCCGCCGGAGGCTCCACCCGAGAACTCGAAAGTCGCGTCGACGAACTCGAGAACGAACTGTCGAGTCTGTCCTCCACCGTCGGGACGGTCAAGAGCGAGAACGAGGAAATTTCGAACACCGTCGACGACATCGAAGAGAACGTCCGGAAGCTGCTCGACATCTACGAGATGGTGACGCGGGGCGTCAATCCGTTCGTCGACGACGTCCAGACGGGCGGCGACTTCGACGACGGCGGGTCGCTCGGCCTGTTCGACACGGACGAGGAAGAGGAGGAGGAGGAACTGGACGAGGACCTGGCCGGCGCGGACGCCGAGGACTTCTTCGACGACGACTTCCTCGACGACGACGACGAATCCTTCGAGAGCGCGGACGATTCCTTCGACGGCGCGAGCGGTTCCATCGATGGAGCGGGCGATTCCCTGGACGAAACTGGCTCAGATATGGCTGACGACACCGACGACTCCGGCAAGTCCTTCGAGGAACTGAAAAACGAGTACGATTCCGGCGACGCCGACTGGGCGACCGACGAGGGCGGCGACGGGGGAACGAACGCGGACGACGCCGAGGGCTTTGCCGACGTCGACGAGGGATTCGACGCTGGCGACGAGGGACTCGGCGACGCCGGCGACGACTTCGGCGATTCGATGGGTGAGTTCGACGACGGCGACGACCTGGAGGCGACCGTCACGACCGAAGACCCAATCGCCAACGGAGAAGCGGCCGAGCCAAATGCGGGAGCGGCGGAGCCAGCGGACGCCGCCGACCCGTCGGCGGCCGACGCCACCGCCGACCCGTCGGCAGAACCGACCGCTCGGGCGGCCCCCGACCGCTCGGCCGCGGCGGCGCAGTCGGCGGGCGACCTCCAGTTCGCCGAGAACACGCTCATGTCGGGGGCTGGCCCGCGGGCCAAACCGTATCTCGACGCGTTGCCCGCCGGGTTCGTCGTCGACCTCCTCGTGCTGGAGTGGATCGAGTATCTCGTCGAGGAGTCGGACCCGACCGACGCCGCGCGCGCCATCGAATACTATCGGACCATCGAGTGGGTCAGCGACGACGTGGCCGACAGCCTGCGGAACTTCCTTCAGGGGTTCGGCGACGTCGACGCGGACCCGGAGGGAGTGCGGCCGAGCCCCACGTCACTGACGCTCGACCACCACGTCAACAGCCTCCAGTACGTCAGCCGCCTCACGAGTGGCACCTCCGACGCGCTCCTGTTCGAACGCTGTCTGGGGGGGTCAGATGGGCTTTAGCGTCAGCGGCTCGGCGGCGATCATCTTCGTCGGGATGTTCATCGCGTTCGGCACGATGTACACCGCGACTTCGAACGGCTTCGAACGCGTCACCGACGCCCGAGACGACGTCGCCGAAGAGGCGCTGGAGCGCCAGAACACCAACATCTCACTCGCGACCGCGTCGTACAACTCCACCTCCGGGATACTGACGATAGAGGTGGACAACACGGGGTCGACGTCGCTCTCCGTGAACGGTACGGACGTCCTCGTCGACAACGAGTATCAGACGTCGTTCGCCGTCCGGGAAGTCGACGGAGATTCGACGACGGACCTCTGGCTCCCGGGAGAGACGCTCCACATCGAACTGTCGGTGTCGAACCCCTCGCGGGTGAAAGTCGTCTCCGGGCCGGGCGTGGCCGTCTCGGAGGTGGTCTGAGTGGCGAGCGTCTCGGTGTCGCACCTGGTGTTGTTCATCGCCAGCCTCGTCATCGCGGCGGGCGTCGCCGGGACGTTCACTCAGAGCGTCTCCCGTATTAGCGCCGGCATCGAAGACCAGAGCCTCGACGTGAGCGAGGAGGTGCGCACGGACATCGAGATCATCAGCGACTCGGGGAGTTCCGTCTACGATGGAACGAACGTCACCCTTTATGTGAAGAACACGGGAACGTCACAGTTAGTCGCTGACCCGACGTCCGTGGACGTCATCCTCGACGGCCAGTACCGGACGCAAGTCTCGCTGACCGTCGTCGACGGCTCCAGTTGGGACTCGTCGAACGTCGTCCGGTTGGACATCGAGGCGTCGCTGCCCTCGGGCGACCACCGGGTCAAAATCATCGTCAACGGCGACGAGGAGGTGTTCACGTTCCGCACATGAGCCGAAACGACCTACTGTCGCTCGGGCTGGAGGACCACGACCGACTGAACAAGGAACTCGGCGGGGGCATTCCCCGCGGGAGTATCGTCCTCGTCGAGGGCGACTACGGGGCCGGCAAGAGCGCCCTCTCGCAGCGATTCACGTACGGATTCTGTGAGGAGGGGTACGCGGTCACGTGCCTCTCGACGGAGCTCACGGTCCGTGGCTTCATCGACCAGATGCACTCGCTGTCCTACGACGTGGTCGACCATCTCCTCGGCGAGAACGTCCTCTTCCTCGAGGCGGACCTCGACACGGGCGGTACCTTCTCGGACGAGGAGGAGGGCGACCGTCGAGAACTCCTCAAACGCCTCATGAACGCGGAGGTGATGTGGAACTCCGACGCCATCATCATCGACACGTTCGACGCCATCCTCCGAAACGACCCGAAGTTCGAGGCGCTCGTCCGGGAGAACGAGGAGCGGCAGGCCGCCCTCGAAATCATCTCGTTTTTCCGTGACGTCATCTCGCAGGGGAAGGTCATCGTCCTGACCGTCGACCCGTCGACGGTGGACGTCGAGGCCATCGGTCCCTTCCGCTCTATCGCGGACGTCTACATCCAACTCGAGATGATCGAGGTCGGGAACGACGTCCGCCGACAGATTTCGGTCAAGCGCTTTGCGGGCATGGGCGAACAGGTCGGAGACACCGTCGGCTTCTCGGTGCGCTCCGGGACGGGCATCGTCATCGAAAGCAGAAGCGTCGCCTAACTGGTCATGACAGAACTGGGAACCGCACGACCGTCGGACGAACTTCAACAACTCGCCTCGCGTCGTCCCCACCTTCGGGACCACCTGACGAAATTCAAACAGATAACGGGCGAGTTCCCGATTCTCATCGACGAACCGACCAGCGAGTACGAGACGCACCGCCCGAACGTCCTCTACTCCGTCGGCGGCCCGATATACTGTCACATCTACGGCGACCTCGGGCAGGACGTCAAATACTACGCCATCGAACCGACGCTCGCCGACGACGAACGGGAGGTGTTCGGGAAAGTCCGCGACCGACTCCTCGACCGTAGCGTCAACAAGGCCGTCCCGGAAGAGGAGGCGGAGTACGACGACCGCATCGAGGAACTCCTGTCCGAGACGACGACCATCGAGGAAAACTCGGGCGGGTGGCTCGACTGGCTCAAGCGGCTGTTCAACCTCGGCAAGTACCGAATCAGCAACCAGACGTACGAGAACATCCGCTATCGGCTCAACCGCGACATCGTGGGGCTGGGGCCGCTCGAACCGGTGATGCGCGACCCCGCGAACGAGGACATCCACGTCATCGGCCCCCACGAGTGTTACGTCGACCACAGCGTCTACGGCCTCATCGAGACGACGGTGGACTTCGGGACGCCCGAGTCGTTCGACAACTGGCTCCGAAACATGGGCGAGCGAATCGGCGACCCGCTCTCGGACTCCAACCCCATCGTCGACTCGACGCTTCCGGACGGGTCGCGGTTGAACGTCATCTACTCCGACGACGTGAGCGTCAAGGGGCCGAGCCTCACCATCCGCCAGGGCGACGAGACGCCGCTCTCCATCACGCAGATTACGAAGTGGGGCACCCTCTCGCCCGAACTGGTCGCGTACCTGTGGCTCTGTCTGGAGAACGAACAGACCGTCTTCGTCGTCGGCGAGACGGCGTCCGGAAAGACGACGACGCTCAACTGCATCATGTCGTTCATCCCGCGGGACTCGAAGATTTACACCGCGGAGGACACCGCGGAAGTCCTCCCGCCCCACGACACCTGGCAGCAGTTGCTCACTCGCGAGGGGCAGGGCGAGGAGGGTGCGGACGTCGACATGTTCGACCTGGTCGCCGCCGCACTCCGGTCGCGCCCCGACTACATCGTCGTGGGCGAGGTCCGCGGCGAGGAGGGTCGGATGGCGTTCCAGGCGGCCCAGACCGGCCACCCGGTGATGCTCACCTTCCACGCCAGCGACATCGTCTCCATGATTCAGCGATTCACGGGCGAACCCATCAACGTCCCCGAGACGTTCATGGACGTGGCCGACGTGGCCCTCTTCCAGAACCGCGTCAAACAGGGCGACGACGTCCTGCGCCGGGTGACGAGCGTTCAGGAGATCGAGGGCTACTCGAAGGAGATGGACGGCGTCGTCACCCGACAGGTGTTCAACTGGGACCCGGTCGAAGACCAGATTAACTTCCAGGGAATGAACAATTCCTACGTCCTCGAGGAGCAGATCGCGACGCTGCTGGGCTACGCCGACACCCGCGAAATCTACGACGACCTGGCGTTCCGAGCGGACGTCATCGAGCGCATGATACAGGAGAACATCCTCGGCTATCACGAGGTCAACGAGACCATCGAGGAGTTCCAGCGCGACGGCATCGAGGGGCTGCCGTTCGATATGCACCGATAGCATGCCTTCGGAACAAACCTCGAAGGCGGAGGTCGACGTCTCCACGTCCGAACTGGCCACCTCGTTGCTCAGCGCCTACGAGCAGTTCGATATGCCGATTCGGCGGTACGTCCTCCTCGTCCTCGTCCCGGCGGCCGCGTTTTTCGCGCTGACGATTCTGGGCGCGCTGGTGCTCCCCTTGCCGGTGTTCGTTCGGCTTCCGATACCGTTGCTCGGCGTGCTCGCTGTCGGGTCGGCCGTCTTCTATCCCCAACTCGTCGTCAGTCAGGAACGGATTCGGATGGAAAACCAGTACCACCTGATGATGACCCACATGACGGTGCTCTCGACGACGAACATCGACCGCATGGAAGTGTTCCGGGAACTCGCGACGGAACGCGAGTACGGCCCGATGGCGGAGGAGCTGAACCGCATCGTCCAGCTCGTCGACACGTGGAACCAGAGCCTCGACGACGCCTGCCGGCGACGCGCCAAACAGGTGTCGAGCGACGCCGTCGCCGACTTCTTCGACCGACTCGCGTACACGCTCGGTGCCGGGCAGGAACTGAGCGACTTCCTCTTGAGCGAACAGCAGGTCATGCTGCAAAACTACGTCACCGTCTACGAGAGCGCCCTCGACAACCTCGAAGTGATGAAGGACCTCTACCTGTCGATGATTCTCTCGATGACGTTCGCGCTCGTCTTCGCCATCGTCCTGCCCATCCTGACGGGGACGAATCCGACGATGACCATCAGCGGCGTCATCGTCCTGTTCGTGCTCATTCAGATCGGCTTCCTGCTCGTCATCCGGATGATGGCACCGTTCGACCCCGTCTGGTACTTCCCCGAAGACATCACCCCGCCGGACGAGCGACGAATGCAGGCGAGCGTCGTCGCCGGTGGCGTCCTCTCGCTCGTCTTGATTCTCCTCGTGGCCAGTAGCCTCTTCGGCGGCCCGATAGACCTCGCCGCCGTCATTCCGTTGGACCCGGTTCCGAAACCTATCTACGCCGCCATCCCGTTCACGCCGCTGTTGATTCCGGGCTACGTCTTCCGACGGCGCGAGAAGGAAATCATCGCCTGCGACGAGGACTTCCCGGGATTCATCCGCGCGCTCGGTGCCAGCGAGAGCGCGAAACAGACGACCACGACCGAGGTGCTGCGGACGCTCCGAAACAAGGACTTCGGTCCGCTCACCGAGGAGATCGACGACCTGTTCAAGCGCCTCAACATGCGCATCGAACCGGCGCGGGCCTGGGAGTATTTCAACGCGAGTACGCAGTCGTACCTCATCCAGAAGTTCAGCGAGATGTACCTCACCGGCCGACAGATGGGCGGCGAACCGAAGCAACTCGGCGAACTCATCAGCGAGAACATGAACACGGTCAATCAGTTACGCCAGCAGCGCAAGCAGGCGACGACCCAGCTCGTGGGGTTGCTCTACGGTATCACCGCCGCGTCGACGTTCGCGTTCTTCATCGGCTTCACCATCGTGAAGATTCTCGCCGACCTCTCGCTCGGTCTCGGTGGCTCGTCGAGTACGTTCGACGCCGGACGGCTCATCCACACGCAGGTGTACGACCTCCCGCTCATCCAGTTCCTGCTCGTCACGGTCATCCTGTTCAACGCCCTGTCGTCGTCGTTGATGATACGGACCATCGACGGCGGACACAAGCTGAACGCCCTGTCTCACTTCGTCGCGTTGACGTGGCTGGGTAGTATCATCGGCGTCGTCACGCAAGTCATGGTGGAGGGATTACTGAATGTCTAACCGGGACGGAGAGCGGATTCTCGTCGACTTCGTGGGGGAGTTTTTCGTTACCGGAACGGGAGCGACCGAACCCTCCAGCGGGCGAATCCTCATGAGTTCGCGCCGACTCGTCCTCGCCGGTAGCGACGACAAGACGACCATCCCGATGTCGTCCATCTTCGACGTCGCCGTGGGTCACGTCCCGCCGGAGATGCGCGAGTTCTTCAACGACTCCGTCACAATCGCGTACGAACGGGGCGACACGCGACGGTTCGCGGTCGTCGAAGCGGGGTCCGACACCGTCGACAAGTTCACGACGATACTCTTCAAAGCGCAGTTGAACGGCATCGAGGCGACGGTCAAACACCCGGCGCGGCGGGGTGGCCGCGTCCTCGACACGCCGACGCGACTCGGCAAACTCCGCGTGAAACGCGGGCGGATGGTCTTCGCCGAACTCCCCTCGCCGTTCGAAATCGACCTGGGGACGGTCACCGAAATCTCGAAGACGTCGCGGACCCTCGGCGGGAAGTCCCGGCCGACGCTCGAAGTCCGGCACCTCCCGTCGACGACGTCGGTCGTCACGGACGTCATCCTCCCGACCCAGCGGAAGATGAACCTCCTCGGCCGGTATCTCCGCCTGGAGTACAGCGACCTGATGGAGGAACTCGAGGACATCTCGCTCACCGACGAGGAGTTGCAGGTGCTCGTCGGCCTCTACTCCGCGGGCGAGGCGGCCGACCCGACCGAACTCGTCACGGCCGACCCGAGTCGGACGACGATGGTGTTGAACTCGCTGCGGGAGAAGGGCCTGGTCGTCGACGGCGAACAGGAGACGTCGCTGACGCCGAAAGGACGCGTCGTCATCACCGACCGCCTCGAAGACATCAACTGACAGTGAGCCAGTACCGGTGATTCGCTGGACCGTCCTGGCGAACCACCGGTGAACAGTTACAGTACTCGCTACGAGAGGTCCCCGTAGCCGGTCGGCGGTCGGGCGGCCCGCGACCGGGTCCGGTCCGCCGGTCGGGCGAAACCGACCCGACGAACTCTGACCCGCCGGTCGGGCGCAATCGGACCGACGAACTCCGACGAACGTCCCACCGAGAACTGGACGGGGCGTTCCGGCCGACTACTGGTCGTTCATCGCGGTGCTGGCGATGTTGCGACCGCGGGCGTTGAGCGTCACCTCGCGGCGCTTGCGCACCTCTTCGAGGACGCCGAGTTCGACCAGGTGCTCGAACGTCTCCTCGACTTCGTCGACGTCCATCCCGACGAACTCGGGGATTTCGAACGGCGAGACGCCGGAGTAGAGCGCCATCAACACCTCGTTTTCCTTGCTCGATAGCTCGACGCCGATCTCGCTCTCCTCGACGCCTTTCTGCAGGAGCGATTCGAGAAAGGCGACGTGACGGCTCCCGCCCGAGATGTAGGTCTGGACGCTGGTCCCGTCTTCGGTGTGTTCGGCTTCGAGGACCGGCCGTTTCCCGTCCCGGACGGTGCGCTCGTTTCGCTCCAGCGACCCGATGTCGTCGAGCGATATTTCGACGAAGGAGCCGTCGGACATCGCCACCGAGACGGCATCCTCCTCGATTTTGACGCGGGACTTCACCCACTCGGTGTCCTGGACGACGCCGCCCTCCACGGCCGGGTGACGCACGAGGACGACGGCCCGGTCGAGCAACGCGCGATAGAGCGCCGCCTCGAAGGTGTCGACGTCGTCCGGCGCGACCAGCAGGACGTCCTCGTCGGAGAGGTAGAGGCTGACGTAGCCCGAGACGCTCGCGACGAGTTGGTTGACGTCGTAGCGGCCGTCGAGGCGAACGACGTTCGAGAGGGAGACGGTACGCTTCCCGTCGTTACTGACGAGGACGAGCCGCTTGTTCGAGAGGACGATGCGGCCGCTGTTCCAGCCCGCGTCCTGTAGCTTCCGACCGTTTCGAACGACCTGTACGAACCGTCCGCGAGTGTCCGCTATCTTGTGTTCGCCGTCGCTCATCGTCGGATGTCGGTCATCGTTTGCCACCGAGTTTCGAGAGTGCCGAGAACGCCTGCTTTCGCACCTCCGGGTCCTCGGTCGATTCGACGAGCGATTCGAGTCTCTCCCGGGCGCGAGCGTCGCCCACTTTCCCGAGGACGAACACCGCCTTGGCGGCGGCCTGGTCCGATTCGGGGTCCTCCAACAGGTCCAGCAACGCGTCGGTAACGTCGTCGTCGCCGATAGTGACGAGGCTCGTCGCCGCGAACTGTGCAGTCATCTCGTCGTCGTCGCCGAGCGCCGAGACGAGCGCGTCGACGGCGCGACTCCGGTGTGTCTCGCCGACGGTGCGGCCGAGTAGCCACGCGGCGTTGCGCCGCTGGGCCGTCTGTCGCCCCTCTTCGACGAGTTCGACCAGCGATTCGACGACGCTCCCGCCGGCGGTTTCGCCGAGTCTGTCGACCACCGTCTGTCGTATCTCGTGGCTCCGCTCCGCCGGGGCGTTCGACAGGAGTTCCACGATGGAGTAGACCGCGGCCCGCCGGACAGCGTCGTTCTCGTCGCCGAGCGTCTCGACGAGGGCGTCGATGGGTTTCGGGCCGCCGTAGTCGCCCAGCGCCGACGCCGCGACGTACCTGACTTCGGGGCTGTCGTCCTCGACCCGGTCCAGGAGGGCGGCGAGCGCGCGCTTCGACCCGATGGCCGCCAGCGCGTCCGCCGCGGCCTGTCGAACCCGTCGCTCGTCGCCGTCGACCCGTTCGCGGAGGGCGTCGACGGCCCGCGGGTCGCCGAGTTTGCCGCAGGCGCGGGCGACGCGCTCTCGGACCCGCGGGTCCGGGTCGGTGAGTGACTCGACGAGGGCCGGGACGGCGTCTTCGTCGCCGAGGCGGCCGAGCGCGTTGGCCGACGCCATCCGGAGTTCCGGGCGGTCGGCCGAGAGCGTCTTCACGAACGCCCGTGCACGCATCCAGTCCGCGCCCGCCTCGACGTCCTGTCCCGAGAGGCTGACGATGAGTTGCTCGATGGCGTCTTGGCCGATTCGGTCGAGCGCGTCGATGGCCGCCCCCCGGACCGCCTCGTCGTCGTCGTCGGTCGCCGCGCGGACGAGTTTCTCGACGACCTGCGGGTCGTCGGCTTCGAGGTCGCCGAGCACCTCGGCCGCCCGCCTGCGGATTGCGGCCGTCTCTCCGCCGAGGAGGTAGTCGATGAGGGCCTCGGCGTCGCCGTCCTTCTCGAGTTGATAGAGGGACATCAGTCGACCTTGCGGTAGACGCGGCGTCGTTTGTTCACCGGCGTCACGCTCGACTTACACTCCCGCGGGAGCGTCTCGGTCATGCCGACGACGAGGTAGCCGCCCGCCTCCAGCGACGAGACGACCGTCTCGACGACGGAGCGTTTGGAGGCCGAGTTGATGTAGATGAGGAGGTTGCGACAGAGCACGAGGTCCATTCCCGTCTCCGGGTCGTCGCGGATGAGGTCGTGCTGGCGGAACGTGACGAGGTCCTTGACCGACTGTACGACCTCGAAGCTGTCCTCCTCGCGGTCGACGTACGCCGAGGCGTCCGACAGCGGTTCGAGTTCGGCCTCGATGTCCGTCGTTCGGGTGGTCTGGTAGACGCCGTTCCGGGCCCGGTCGAGGACGTCCTCGTTGATGTCGCTGCCGACGATCTCCAGCCGTCGCGTCCGAATCTCGTCGTCGTCGAGGGCGAGCATCGCCAGCGAGTAGGGCTCCCGCCCGTCCGAACAGGGGGCGCTCCACACCCGCGTCCGCCCCGACGCCGTGAGTTCCCGCAGGAGGTCCCGTATCTCCGTCCACACCTCCGGATTGCGGAAAAAGCCCGTGACGTTGATACTGAGCGAGTCGAGGAGCGCCTCGGGTTCGTCGTCGTCCGCGCGCAACAGGTCGAGATACTCGCCGTAGGTGTCGGCGCCCCGCCGGCGCATTCGTGCCGAGATGCGCCGGTCGAGGTAGGCGTCGTTGTAGTGGGAGGACTCGAACGCCAGGTTGTCCTCGATGTGGGCGAGGAGTCGGTCGAACCCGTCCGAGCCGGTCGTTTCGGTCATGGTCAGAGCGTCACCACGTCGAGGATGGGGACGATGTTCCCGTCACCGAGGACGGCCGTCCCGCTGAGTCCGGGGATGCCGCTGAGGATGCCTTCCAGGGGTTTGACGACGACCTCTTCCTGTTTGTTCACCGAGTCGCAGCGCAGCGCGACGGCCCGCTCCGACTTGCGGATGCGCAGGAGCATGCCGTCCTCCTCGGTGTCGCCGGGCACGTCGAGGACCTCCGCGAGGTCGATGACCTGGTAGATGTCGTCGTCGTGTTCGATGACCGCCCGTTCGCTGATGGTCTCGAACCGCCCCTCGCGGCTCACCTCGTCGACGTTCTTGATGGGGACGCCGAACTCCTCGTCGCCGACTTCGACGAACAGGACCTTCACGATGGCCACCGTCACCGGGAGGCGGAGGCTCACGGTCGTCCCCTCCCCGAGTTCGCTCTCGACGCTCACCGAGCCGTCGAGCTGTTTGACCGTGCTGTGAACGACGTCCATCCCGACCCCGCGACCGCTCACGTCGGTCACTTCGTCGGCGGTGGAGAACCCCGGGTGGAAGACGAGGTCGTACACCTCCGAATCCTCCATCGCGTCCAGCTCGGCCGCCGAGCGGACGCCCCGTTCGAGGGCCTCCTCCCGGAGTCGCTCGACGTCGAGGCCGCGGCCGTCGTCCTCGACCTCGACCGTGACGTGGTCGCGTTCGCGAGTCGCCCGGAGTTCTATCGTCCCCTCGCGGGGTTTCCCTGACTCCGCTCGCTCCGCCGGCGGTTCGATGCCGTGGTCGACGGCGTTCCGGAGGATGTGCATCAGCGGGTCGCTGATCTCGGTCAGGATGGTCCGGTCGAGTTCGATGTCCTGTCCCTCCATCGAAAAGTCGATCTCCTTGTCCTGTTCGCGGGCCAGGTCACGGACCAGACGCGGGAACTTGCTGATGACCTTCTTCATCGGTATCAGCCGCACGTCCATGACCGTGTTCTGGAGGTTCGCCGTAATCTTGTCGAGTTCGCTGAGATTGTCCGTGGCGGTCGCGATGTCCCCCTCCTCGACGGCCCGCCGAAGCTTGATGCGACTCGTCACCAGTTGCTCGACCAGCCCGTGCAGGTCGTCGAGTTGGTCGACGTCGACGCGGACCGAACTGATCTCCTTGGTCGACGAGGCCGAGGACGGCGACGTGGTCGAACTCGACTCGCTCCCGTCGGCCGAATCGTCGGCGGTCGAGTGGTCGTCGGTCGAGTGGTCGGTGGAATCGTCGTCGGTAGCCTCAGCGGTCCGGGCGCTCTCGCTCTCGTCGGCGGCGGCCGGGGACGCTTCCCTCTCGTCGGGGGTCGCGGCGGCGTCACCGTCGTCCGCGACAGCGACAGCCGCGCTCTCGACGGCGGTCACGTCCGCCAGCGTCGCCGACACCGCTTCGTCGCTCTCGGCACTGACGTAGAGGTCGAAGGACGCCTCGTACTCGCCGTCCTCGATGGCGTCCGCGCTCGGGTCGGCGTCGACGAGGTCGAACTCCTCGCGGACCGCGTCGAGGACGAGCATCCCGTCGACGCCCTTCATCTCGGGGTCGCCGACGTCGACCCGAGCGCGGTAGACGCCCTCGCCGGCGTCGGCCGCTCCGTTCGTGGGGTCGCCGTCTGCTCCGTCGCCGTCTGCGGTCTCGCCGCCGGCCTCTTCCTCGATGACCTGTCGAATCTCGTCTTCGAGGTCGCTGGGGTCGACGCTCGCCTCGCCCTCCGCTTCGATTTCGTCGAGGGCGACCTCGATCTGGTCGACGCCGGCGAACACGAGGTCCATGATCTCGGGCGTCACTTCGACGTTCCCGGACCGGATCTCGTCCAGCAGGTCCTCGATGGCGTGGGCCAGGTCGCTGATGGTGTCGAAACCCATCGCACCGAAGTTGCCTTTGAGCGTGTGTGCGGTGCGGAAGATGTTGCCCATCGCCTCCCTGTCGTCCGGTTCGGATTCGAGGGCGAGCAACGAGTTGTTCAGGTCGGTCAACTGCTCTTCGCTCTCGCGGATAAACGCCTGTAGGTAGTCGTCGTTCATACGGTAGCCTCCCGTTCGATGGAGTCGAGAATCGCGTCGGGAATCTCCCCGACCGGCCGCACGTCGTCGACGTAGCCGGTCTCGATGGCCCGTTTCGGCATCCCGAACACGGCCGACGTGTCTTCGTCCTGTGCGACGACGTGACCGCCGGCGCGGCCGATTTCCTCGACGCCGGCGGCACCGTCTCCACCCATCCCGGTGAGGACGACGCCGACGAGCGGGTCGTCGATCTGCTCGGCCGCCGACTGCATCGTCACGTCGGCCGCGGGCCGGACGCCGTGTACCGGCGGGTCGTCCGTCAGTTTGACGCGGGCCCGTCCCCGGGCGTAGCCCGAGATGGACAGGTGGGTGCCGCCGGCGGCGACGAGTATCTCCCCGCCGCTGACGCGGTCGCCGTCGCTCGCCTCGCGGACCGCGTACTCGCTGGCCGCGTCGAGGCGGTCGGCGAACCGGCCGGTGAATCCGTTCGGCATGTGCTGTACCACGAACACCCGGAGATTCGCTTCGAGAGGGAGCGACCCGACGACCTCTTCGACGACGGTCGGACCGCCCGTCGAGGACGCGACGACGACGGTGACGTTCTCGTCGTAGCCGTCGCGGCGTGTCGTCTCCGTCGACGGTTGCCGGGTGGTCCCGGAGACGGTCGCACCGGCCACCGACTTCACCTTCCGGACCAACTGGTCCTCCATCGTCGACATCTTCGTCGACACCTCTCCCCCGGGTTTGGTGAAGAAGTCGACTGCGCCCTTCTCCAGGGCTTCGAAGGTGACGTCGGCCCCGTCGTCGGTGTGGGCGCTCAGCATGAGGACCGGCGTCGGCCGGTCGGCCATGATGCGCTCGACGGCCTCGATGCCGTTCACGTTCGGCATCTCGACGTCCATGGTGACGACGTCGGGGGCGTGTTCGGCGACGGCGTCGACGGCCTCCGCGCCGTCGCTCGCCGTCGCGACCACGTCGATGCCACCGTCCTCGAGGATGTCGGAGACGACCGTCCGCATGAAGTGCGAGTCGTCGACGACGACTGCACGCGTCGCGCCGGTCATCCCTGTGCTACCGCCGTCGTCGGTGTCTCGACTCTCGCGCCCTCGGACGACCCTTGCCGACGCCGGGGGGCAACTCCGGTCATTTCTTCAAACACTGGTTTCGAAACGACCGAAATAAAGACTCCGACGATAGTCTCAAAGTTGAGAACCGGAGGACTACATTTAACCCCTGGTTCGCGAATCCGGGCATATGTCGACTCCAGAGGGGAGCATCACTGCCGCCACGCGAAAGCAAGTGGACGGAGAACTCCTCACGGGCGAACTCGGAATCGATGCGGCGGAAATCGAGTGGCGAAAGTCGTTCACGCGGTTCGACGAGTCGGACGCCCGCCGGTTGGCGGAGATGGGGGACGCGTTCGAGGACGTGGCCGATGGCCTCGTCGACGAGTACTACGACCACCTCCAGGCCTACGACGAGACCGTGGACATCCTCGGCCGCTCCTCGAAGTCGATATCGGCGCTGAAGCGGAATCAGCGGGAGTACCTCACCGACCTGGGGAGCGGCACGTACGACGAGGCGTACTTCCAGCGGCGGGCCCGCATCGGGAAGATCCACGACATGCTCGACCTGGGGCCGAAGATCTACCTCGGTGCCTACTCCATCTACTACGAGGGGCTCGTCGACGTCGCGGCCGAGGAAGCGAAAGCGGACCTCGCCGACGCCGACGCCGAGGCGGTCGTCGACGACCTGACCGACCGAATCATGTCGATCCTGAAGCTCGTCACCCTCGACCAGCAGGTGGCCATGGACACGTACATCCACTCCTACGCTCGGGAGTACGAGGAAGAAATCGAGCGCCGCGAGGAAGTGGCCGACGACGTGAGTGCCGGGATAGACCATCTCGAAGACCGGGCCGAAGACGTCGCCGAGAGTTCCCGTCACATCAGCGACGTCGCCACCGAGCAGGCCGAGAACGTGACCGAAGTAGCCGACGAGGTGTCGGACATGAGCGCGACGGTCGAGGAAATCGCCGCCACCGCCGACCAGGTCCGCGCGACGAGCGAGACGGCCGAAGAACTCGCCGTCGAGGGGCGCGACTCGGCCGACGAGGCCATCGAGGTGATGCAGGACGTCGACGACGCCGCCGAAGACGTCTCGACGGACGTCGAGGAACTGCAGTCGCGCGTCGAACAGATCGACGACGTGGTCGAGGTCATCAACGACATCGCGGACCAGACGAACCTGCTCGCGCTCAACGCGTCCATCGAGGCGGCGCGGGCCGGTGAGGCGGGCGACGGCTTCGCCGTCGTCGCCGACGAGGTCAAGAGCCTCGCCGAGGAGTCACAGGAACAGGCCGGACAGATCGAGGAGATGGTCGACCGGATTCAACACGACACGGAAGAGACCGTCGAGAGCCTGGACGCGACGACCGAGAAGCTAGACGAGGGCGTCGAGGAGGTCGAACGGGCGATGCAGAACCTCACCGACATCGTCGAGGCGGTGAGCGAGACGACCCAGGGAATCGACGAAGTCGCCGAGGCCACGGACGACCAGGCGGCGAGTACGGAGGAAGTCGCGAGCATGCTCGACCGGACCGTCGAACACGCGGAACGGGTGCGCACCGAAGCGAACGAGGTGGCCGAGGCGACGGTCGAACAGCGGGACAACGTCGCCGACGTCAAGGATGCGCTCGACCGGCTTACGGAGGCGCGACGATGACCGAAACCGTCCGGGAGAAACAGGTCCTGGAGTTCGAACTGGGCGACGAGACGTACTGCGTCGACATCGCCCACGTCGCCGAAATCGTCGACGTCGACGAACTCACGGTGGTTCCGAACTCGCCCAGACACGTCGAGGGCGTGATGGACCTCCGGGGAAAGACGACGTCCATCGTCGACCCGAAGTCGGTGTTCGGCATCCGCGACGACCGCGAGAGCAAACGCATCGTCGTCTTCGACCCGGACCAGGCCGAGGACAGCGAGGCGGTGGGGTGGCTGGTCGACGAAGTCGACCAGGTCGTCGCCATCACGCCGGACGACGTCGAACCTGCCCCGGGAGACGGGAGCGACGCCGTCCAGGGCGTCATCAAGCGCGACGGCGAGTTCGTCATCTGGGTGCGCCCGGCGGACGTTCCGTGACGCCCCGACGCCACGGCGCGAGCGCCCCTTCGCCGCTCGTGTCAGCGAACGCCGACGTGGCCGTAACTTTGATACGACGATAACGGATGGCTTCCACCATGACAATCCCTCACGCTGGCGGCTCGCCTCCCGGTGAGGACCACGCGGTCGGCGGCTTCCCGAGAGACGGCGAGGGACCCGTCGGTGACCGACGCGACGAGGGACGGAGCACACGATGACCGAATCCGAATCGAATCCGACGGTGCTCGTGGTCGAGGACGAACAGCCGTTAGCGGACCTCTACTCCTTCTGGCTCGCGGAGACGGCCACTGTTCGGACGGCCTACGACGGCGAGGAGGCGCTTGGCCGCGTCGACGAGGACGTCGACGTCGTCCTGTTGGACCGCCGGATGCCCGGCCTCTCCGGGGACGAGGTACTCGAACGGTTCGCGGACCGCGAACTCGACCCCCGTGTAGTGATGGTGACGGCCGTCGACCCCGACTTCGACATCGTCGACATGGACATCGACGACTACCTCGTCAAGCCCATCACTTGCAACGACCTGGAAGACGCCGTCGACCGGATGGTCCGCCGCGACGAGTTCGACGAAGGACTCCAGGAGACCTACCGGTTGGTCGAGAAGAAGGCGGCACTCGAGAGCACGAAGACACAACAGGAACTCCAGGCGAGCGACGAGTACGCCCGCCTCGAAGAGCGCGTCTCCGAACTGCGGAGTCAGGTCGACGAGACGGTCGCCGAGTTCACCCAGACCGACTTCGAGGCGGCGTTTCGCGACCTGTCGCCCGACGACCGGCCTACCTGACGACGGTGACCGGGACGGGTGACCGCCGGACCACCGTCTCGGCGACGCTCCCGAGGAGGACCCGCGTGACGCCCGTCCGGCCGTGACTGCCGACGACGACCTGGTCGACGTCGTGCTCTTCGGCGTAGTCGACGATGGCTCGTGCCGGGGCTCCGACGACCCTCTCCGTCCGGACGTCTCGGCCGCGTTCGGCCGCCCGGTCCGTCGCCTCGTCGAGGACGCGTTCGGCCTCCTCGCGGGCCGCCTCGTGGAGTTTCTGGAACGTACTCGGCGTCGCTTCGATGGACGCGTAGCCGACGTCCGTCGGGTCGACGACGGTCAACGCGACGACGTCGGCGTCGGGGAACTGTTCGAGCGCGAAGTCGAGCGCTTTCTTCGAGGGTTCGGACCCGTCTATGGGCACCAGTATCTGCTCCGTCATAGCGGCACTACCCGCCCGACGTGACGTAACTCTAGGGGTGTCGGCCCGTACGGATTGCGCTCAGTCAGTCCCCTCGTCGACCGCCCGCAGTCGGGCGGGGCCGCAGGAACCAGTGAGGGCAATCCGTCTCAGAGCTTGCTCGCGAGGACCTTCGCCGCGGTCAGTACGGGGTCCCACGTCGGACTGAACGGCGGCGCGTACGAGAGGTCTAACTCTTCGACCTCGTCGACGGTCATCCCGCCGGAGAGGGCCGTCGCCACCGTGTCGACGCGCTTGGCGACTCCCTCGCCACCGACCATGGCTGCACCGAGTACCCGTTCGGACGTCCGGTCGGCGACGAGCGTAATCGTAATCTCCTCCCCGCCGGGATAGTAGTGCGCCCGCGTCGGTGCCGTGATGGTGGCGCTCACGGGGTCGAAGCCGGCTTCGCGAGCCTCCGACTCGTCGAGGATACCCGTCCGGGCGGCGTCGAGGTCGAGCGCTTTCACCGCGGCAGTGCCTGCCGTCTTGCTCACCGGCGTCGGCTCCCCGGCTAGCGTCTGGCCGATGGCCCGCCCCGACCGGTTCGCCGTCAGCGCCAGCGGAACGTGTGCCGGTTCGCCCGTGACGACGTGCTCCGCTTCCGCGCAGTCGCCCGCGGCGTAGACGTTCTCGACGTTCGTCCGGCCGTACTCGTCGACGGCGATGGCCCCGGTCTCACCCGTCTCGATGCCGGCCTCCTCGGCGAGTTCGACGGTTGGCGCGACGCCGACGCCAACGAGGACGGCGTCGACGGAGACCGACGCTCCGTCGGCGACGACGCGTTCGACCCGGTCCCCGCCCTCGAATCTCTCGACGGCCGTGTCGAGGTGGAGGGTGACGCCCTTCGAATCCAGTTCCCCCTCGACGGCCTCGGCCACCGTCTCCCCGAACGGCGGCAGCACGTGGGGGAGCATCTCGAACAGGTGGACGTCGAATCCGCGGGCGTGGAACGCCTCGACCATCTCGATGCCGACGTAGCCGCCGCCGACGACGCCCACGGAGTCGACGGATTCCGTCTCGACGAACGCCCGGATTCGCTCGGCTGCGTCGAGGCCGTGGAGGGTGAAGACGCCGTCGAGGCCGAAGCCCTCGAACGGCGGTTCGACGGCGTGTGCACCGGTGGCGACGAGGAGGTCGTCGTAGGACTGCTCGAACCGCTCGCCGGCACCGTCGACGGTTACCGTCTCGGCCTCGGTGTCGATGGCGACGACTTCGTGGCCGAGGCGCAGGTCGATATCCCGCTCCTCGACGAACGTCTCGGGTTCGACCGCGACCAGGTCCTCGACGTCGTCGATGACGCCCTTGACGTAGTAGGGCGTCCCGCAGGCGGCGTAGGACACCCACTGGCCCTTCTCGAAGACGATGACTTCCGCGTCCGGGTCCTCACGTTTGAGTTTGCTCGCCGCACTCATGCCCGCCGCGTCTCCACCGACGACGACTGTCGTCTGGCTCATAGCAGCAATAGCGTTCGCCCGCCCAAAGTGATTTCGCCGTTTTCCCACAACCGGAAACGACTATCCATCCCGATGCGTCAGTGCGACTGACTGGCACGCGGGCACAACTATTTGTCCGTCCTCGGTGTAGCCCCGGCAATGGTCGTGACGCGGGCGTCGAATCGCGCCGAATCCCCCGGGTCCGGAGTGACACCACCCGGGAGTCGCCGCCGATGTTAGTGGACCCGTTCGTCCGACTGGTGGGCACGAATCCGGTGATGCAGGGGCTCGCCGGCGGCGTCGTCATCGCGCTGTTCAACCTCTTCGGCGCGGCCCTCGTCCTCGTCTGGTCCGACCCGACGGAGCGGGCACTCGACGTCGCCCTCGGCTTCGCTGCGGGCATCATGCTCGCCGCCTCGTTCACGAGTCTCATCCTCCCGGGCATCGAGGCTGGCGGCGTCGTCCCCGTCCTCGTCGGCTTCGCGCTCGGCGTCGCCCTCCTCGACCGGGCGGACGTGTGGGTCCCGCACGTCCACGTCCTCGTCACGGGACGCACGCGCCCGGACTCGCCCGACCCACATCCCCGCGCTGCGTCGGTGGTCCTCTTCATCGTGGCCATCACGCTCCACAACATGCCCGAGGGTCTCGCCGTCGGCGTCGGGTTCGGCTCCGGCGACCTCGGCAACGCTCTCGCCCTGATGCTCGCCATCGGCATCCAGAACGTCCCCGAAGGGCTGGCCGTCTCCGTCGCCGCCATCAACGCCGGCTTCGACCGGACTTTCTACGCGACGCTCACCGGCGTCCGCTCGGGTCTCGTCGAGATTCCGCTGGCCGTCTTCGGTGCGTACGCGGTCCAGGTCGCCGGCCCGATACTCCCCTACGCGATGGGGTTTGCCGCCGGCGGGATGCTGTTCGTCATCAGCGACGAGATCGTCCCGGAGACGCACTCCCGGGGCCACGAACGCGTCGCGACGCTCGGCACGATGGTCGGCGTCGTCGTCATGCTCTATCTCGACGTGACGCTCGGCTAACCTCGACGTGACGCTCGGCTCGCGTCGATTGCGTCCCCCGCTAGCGCCCGATGAGTCCCTGGTCGATGTCGCCGTACGCGATCACGTCGCCGCCGTATTCGCTCGCGAACGAGTCCGCGTCCGCCGAATCAGAGAACGGCACGAAGTCCGGACCCATCGCGCCCTTCACCGAACTGCCGACGACGTAGGACAGTCCCTCGGCCGGGGCGAACGCCGACGCCGCCGGGTGCGAACTGATGTACTGCTCGCCGTCGCCCGAGACGGAATAGTCGACCGACGAGTAGTCGGTCACGTACGCCGCGGCGATTTCCCAGCCTCGCCGTTCGTGTTCGAGTTTGTACGGGAAGAAACACTGCTTCAGCGAGTCGAATCGCGCGGGATTGTCGTGTCCCTCCGGGCTCTCGTTCCGGTAGAATATCTGTCCGTCCGGTCCGGGGTGTTTCGCGATGACCATCCCACAGACGTCACACGACACCGAACCGGTGAGCGCCACTGGGTCGGGGACGCCGCCACCGCTGCCGCCGAGACAGCCCGCGAGGGCGGGGACGGCGACGCCACCGCCGACGCGGAGGGCGGTTCGACGGGAGATGTGGTGCGAACAGTCGTGGTCGTGAGGCCCGAACTCCATGTCTCTACGAGGTTGCCCCGACGAATTATACACCTAGGCTGATTCGAGTCACCAACCAGGCGACACGCGGATTCGACGCGTCGACCACAAGCGTATACTACGCTGGACGGTCGAAGTAGATACGACAGGCGGGCATCGACCAATCGCCGCCACGTCAGCGACGGAAATCCATGAACCTCGCTCCGAGAACCGTACTGGCCGCCGTGTTCGCCTTCCTGCTCCTGTCGAGCGGTTCGTTCGCCGTCGACGTCTCCGGGAGCCAGCGACCGGACCCGGTGGCGTTCGACGACACCATCAAAATCGGGATGACCGGGAACGCGACGGTCAGCGCCCGGGCCGAGCACGTCGAGATTCCGCGAGCGCAGGTGTTCTACTCCGAGTACCGCTACGTCGTCGGTTACTACGGCGTCTCCTCGATGGTGGACGAACTCGGGCGCGAGGCGGCCAGAGACCAGTTCGGCATGCCGCTGGTCGTCTACGTCACCAACTTCGCGGGCGAGGGCGTGGAGTTGACCGACGCGGGCTACCTCCGAACGACCGAAGAGAGCATCGGCCGGGGCGACTGGATACCCGTCGAGGACGCCGTCTTCGTCGTCGGCAGTCGTGCACGGACGCCCGGCGGTCCCGCCGTCGTCCCGTTCGGCAACGAGGGTGCGGCCGCGGAGTTCGCCGACCGCTACGGCGGGCGAACCGTGCGCTGGGACACGCTCCGGCGGACGTCCTTCGGCACGGGCGAACGGACGCTCTCGCGGATGCGCGCCGACGTCGAAACGCGCCGGGCGTGGGCCAACGAGAGCGTCGCCCGGGCCCGCGAGACGACCGGTCGTCCCGTCTCCGTCGTCGTCGGCGAGGACGCTCCGACGCTCGCGGCGGCAGTCGAGGCGGCACCGCCGAACACGACGGTTCGCGTCCCGCCGGGGACGTACGAGGGCGTCAACGTGACGGTTCGAAAACCCCTGACAATCCGCGGCGCTGGCAACGAGACGCACCTCGTCGGCGACGGCGAGGGGAGCGTCGTCAAGGCGTACGCGCCCCGCGTCGGCGTCGTCGACGTCCGCATCACGGGCGTCGGCAACGAGACGACGGTGTCGGAACTCCCCGGGAACCGGACCGACGACTGGGACTACCGCGTCCAGATGGGGTACGGCTACGGCGACGCGGGCGTCGTCCTCGACGGCGCGAACGGGTCCTACGTCCACGGCGTCGACGTGACGACGCCCGCGAACGGGTTCGTCGTTCGGTCGACGCAGGGTGCCGTCGTCGACGACGTGACCGTCCACGGCAGCGAGAAGTGGGTCGACGGCTTCATGGGCGTGATGGTGATGGAGTCGCGTATCGTCGTCCAGAACTCGTCGTTTTACGGCGGCCGCGACGGCGTCTACACCCACCTCGCACACGGCCTCGTCGTCCGCGACAACTACTTCGAGGGGATGCGCTTTGGCACTCACGAGATGTACACCTCGAACGCTCTGGTCGCGGACAACGTCGCCGTCGACACCAACATCGGCGTCGTCGTGATGACGCGACCGACGGGCAACGCCCTCGTCGGCAACGAGGTCCACGGGAGCGAGGCGGGCATCAGCGTCGCGGGAAGCGCCTCGTACGTCGCCGGCAACGTCCTCGTGAACAACGGCTACGGGATGGACGTCGTCTCCCGCAGTTCCTACTACGTCCGGAACGTCCTCGCCCGCAACGACATCGGCGCGCGCGCCTCCTCGATAATTCCGACGAACCGGGTCTACCACAACGACTTCGTCGGCAACGACCGCTACGTCGTCGCGGTCATCGGCCCGCTACGGGTCTGGACCGGCGAGGAAGGCGGCAACTACTGGGAGGGCGCACCCGGCCGCGACCCCGACGCCGACGGCGTCCTCGAACGGTCGTTCAAGCCCACCGGTCCCGTCGACAGCCGGATCGACCGGGTGACCGGAGCGCCGACGCTCGCCCGGTCGCCGGCCATCGCCGCACTCCGGAGTTTACAGGACGTCGTCCCCGGCCTCCGGGAGACGGGCGTCGTCGACAACCGACCGCTCGCTCGCCCGGTGCGACCGGCCGCGGTCAACGAAACCCAACGATGACACAGGAATCACGACGGACGCAGGCGCAGGGACGAACGGTCGCGACGGTCGACGGCCTCGGACACGCCTTCGGCGACGTCACCGTCTTTCGGGACGTCTCGTTCGAGGTGTCCGAGGGGACGATGACGACGCTCGTCGGGCCGAACGGGTCCGGCAAGACGACGCTGCTTCGCATCGTCGCCGGCCTGCTCTCGCCGACCGACGGCACGGTCGAGGTCACCAGTCGCTCCGGGCGCGCGGTCGGCTATCTCCCCCAGCAGCCGTCGTTTCGGCCGGTGTTCACCGTCGAGGAGACGCTCCGGTTCTACGCCGACCTCCTGCCGACGGACGTCGACGTGGCCGCCGCCATCGAGCGGGTCGGACTGGCGGGCGCGCGCGACCGGAACGTCGACGCCCTCTCGGGCGGGATGCGCCGCCTCCTCGGCATCGCACAGGCCACCCTCGGCGACCCGTCGCTCGTCCTGCTGGACGAACCGACCGGCGACCTCGACCCGCGCATGACCGAGTACGTCTTCGAGGTGCTCGTCGACCTCGCCGAGTCCGGGATGGCGATCGTGCTGGCGACGCACAACCTCCTCGGGGCGGAGAACGCAGACGACGTGGTCTTGCTCGACCGGGGGCGCATCGTCGTCAGCGGCCCGCCCGACGAGTTCGTCGCCGAGGCGGACGCCGACTCCCTGGCCGAGGCGTTCCGGCACTACGTCTCCGGCGACACCGACCTGACGGTTCGCTCGGGGACGGCCGGAGGTGAGGGCCAGTGACCGATGCGTGCCCGGACGGCGGCGAAACGGCGGACGCGGGCCGTGACTCCTTCGCGAGGCAGTTCCCCCTCGACACGGACCAGTTGTTCGCCGTCGTCGGACGCGAACTGCGAACCGTCGTCCGGACGCGGGCGTACGCGGCGCTCGCAGTCGGCTACGCGGCCCTCGTCGTCGCGCTCGCAGTGACCGGCGGCGCGTCCGGCTACCTGCCGCTGATACTCGACCTGCTCACGTACGTGGAGGTACTGGTGCCGGCACTCGCGGTCGCCTTCGGCTACCGCGCCGTCCTCGGCGACGCACGGCGCGGCGAACTCGACGTGTTGCAGACCTACCCCCTCTCGAAGACGACGTTCGTCCTCGGCGTCTACCTCGGACGCGTGACGGCGTTGCTGGCGGTGGTCCTCGTCCCACTCCTCCTGGTGGCCGCACTCGTCCCGCTCGTCGGGGGCACGCAGTCGAGCGTCCTCGCGACGCACGCCGGCGCGGACTCCGCGTTCCTCTATCTCCGATTTCTCGTCCTCACGGCGCTGTTCTCGTTGGTCTGCCTGGGCGTCGCGCTCGCCGTCTCGGCGACGGCCGACAGCGTCCGCGCCGCCGTCGCCCTCGGCCTCGGCTTCCTGGTCGTCCTCGTCGTCGGCCTGGACGTCGGCGTCGTCGCCGCCCTCGCCGCTGGCGTCGTCGGCGAGGGCTCGCTCCAGTGGGTCCTCGCGCTCAGTCCCAACAGCGCGTTCCGGGGGCTCGTCCTCGAAACCGTCGTGGGCGCGGTGTCGTCGCCGTCGGTCCGCGCGGCCGTCCCCGCCGCGAACCTCGTCGGACTGGGAATCTGGCTCGCAGGGTCGCTCTCACTGTCGATATGGGCCGTCTGGGACGAGTGACGCCGGCCCGGTGTCGATAGTCAACTTTTCGTAGGTCGGTGCGCTACCCCCCGCTATGGAAGACGACACTCGTTCCGTCTCCCGACGAGGGTTCCTCACCGCCGCCGCGGGCACGGCAGCGGCGACCACCGCCGCCGGGACGGCGACGGCACAGGAGGCGACCACGCACACGGTCGAGATGACCGACCAGCTCAAGTTCGTCCCCGCCGAGATCACCATCGCCCCGGGCGACACCATCGTCTGGAAGAACGTCGGCACCGTCGGCCACAGCGTCACCGCCTACGAGGACAAGATTCCCGACGGAGCCGCCTACTTCGCCAGCGGCGGCTTCGACAGCGAACAGGCCGCGCGGAACGCCTACCCGAGCAAGGGCAACATCCCCGGCGGCGAGAGCTACGAACACACCTTCGAGACGACGGGCACGTACGAGTACTTCTGCATCCCACACGAAGCCGTCGGCATGAAAGGGACCGTCACCGTCCAGAAGGGGGGCGCACAGGAGTCCGGCGGCGGCGGCGGCGCGCCGGCCGTCTCCGACACCGCGAAGTCGATTGCCGTCGCCGCGGCGAGCGTCCTCGTCGCCGTCCTCGCACTGGCGTACTTCTTCATCAGGTACGGCGGCGACTACGGCGTCGGCGAGGCCGAGACGCAGTAGGACCCGCGCCGATTCGTCGCGACTGTTCCACAAAATCAATCCTCCGCGTCCACGTACCGTCACTATGCCGACGCGACGAGCGCTGTTACGGGCTGGAAGTCTCGCAGCACTCGGCCTCGCTGGCTGTCTCGGTTCTGACGGCCGCGGGACGCCCACGCCGCCGGCGACGCCCACCGCGACGGCCCCGCCCTCCCCCGGACCCACCACGCCCCGCCCGACGTACCAGCCGTCGACCGTCTCGCTCCACCTCGAACGCGTCGCCCTCTCGGACGTCGCCGACGCGGCCGTCGAGACGCGGTCGGCGCTGACCGACCGACAGCGAGCGACGCTGGACCGACTCCGGGCGAACGGGACGGTCACGCTCGACGGCGTGAGGCGGAGCGACCGCTTCCCGTTCCCGGGCGAACCGTTCGTCCGAATCGACGGGACGTTCTATCGCGTCCGCGAGGACGTACTGGCGGAGGAGTCGCTCACCGTCCACCGGTTCCACGTCGAGACGCGCTCGACGCAGCCGTCGGACGCCGTACCGTACGCGGACCTGTCGCCGGTCGACAAGTCGGTGTTCGACGAGGCCCTCACCGAGGAGTATCGCGAGCGCGGGACGCCGTTCGCGGGGACGTTCTTCTACGCGTTCGAGAACCGGAGCGCCGCGAACGACTCGCGGTTCGTCGCCGACGGCGCGGTCACCGTCGCCTACCGCGACGACGCCTTCGACGTCGCGTTCCAGCGAACCGACGAAGTGACGGCGACTGACGTCCGCTACTCGCTCGACGAAGTCGCGACGTCCGCCGCGGCGTTCCGCGAACACCTCCGCTCGTCGTACGTCCGGGACCTCGCGTCGCTGGCGTCGACGCCCGACCAGCGCGACCTGCTCCGGACGGCCGTCGAGGAGGGGGCCTACCGCGAGAAGCGCCCGCTGTCGGAGCCGTTCTCCGCGCTCCTGTCGACCGTCGAGACGCTCCCGACGGTGCCGAACGCCGGCCGGTACGTTCGGGACGACGGCGACGTCTACCACGTCTGGAAGTCGGCGGTCGAAGCGTGACGTGCGTGGCGCGAATCCGCCGGATACGGACCTCCTCTAAGTGTTTAATGTGTATGGCCCTCTCATAGGCAGAGGTTTTCCCTCTCCCGCCCCTTCCCGTCAGTATGAGCGAGTCGGACCCTCCGGCGACGGGCGACGCGCCGGCGAAGTCGACGCTCTTCTGTCCGGGCTGTGGCCATCGGAGCCGACCGGACGGCGACTGGCGTCTCGTCGAATCGGCCCGCGAAACGCGGTATCTCTGTCCGGAGTGTGAGTCCGTCGTCACGACGCGGCCGTCGCTGGACGGCGACGGCACCGACGGCCGACCGCCCGAACTCTGGTGTGCCGCCTGGCAGACGTGGGAGGAGAGCGTACAGACCTGGCAGCGGTTCCTGGAACGGGCGCTCCCGCTCGGATGACGCCCTCGCGTCGAACGTCTCCCTCAGCCGAGCGTGAAGGGGTCATCGACGCTGCCGCTGAGGTCCATCCAGATGGACTTGGCCTGCCGGTACTCGTCGAGCGCCTCCGCGCCGTTCTCGCGTCCCAGGCCGCTGTCCTTGAAGCCGCCGAACGGCGTCCGGCGTGACACGGTCCGGTACTCGTTTATCCAGACCGTCCCCGCATCGAGTTCGCCGGCGACGCGGTGTGCCTGCCGCGCGTCCTCGGTCCAGACGCCGGCGGCGAGGCCGTACTCCGTGTCGTTGGCCGTCTCGATGGCATCGGCCTCGTCGCTCACCGTGATGACGCTCGCGACGGGGCCGAATATCTCCTCCCGCGCCACCTGCATCTCGTTGTCGACGTCGACGAGGACCGTCGGCTGGATGAAACACTCGCCGGGCAGGTCCGCGGGGCGTTCGCCGCCGTAGGCGACCGTCGCCCCCTCCTCCGTGCCGACGTCGATGTACTTCCTGACCTTCTCCCACTGGTCGCGGAAGGCGACCGGCCCCATCTCGGTGCTTCGGTCCATCGGGTCGCCGAGTTCGACCTCGCGCGCCCGCTCGGTGAACCGGTCGACGAACTCGTCGCGGACGTCCTCGTGGACGAGCACGCGCGACCCGGCGAGACAGGTCTGTCCCGTCGCCGCGAAGATGCCCTTGACGACGCCGTTGATGGCGTTGTCGAGGTCCGCACTGGGGAAGACGACGTTCGGACTCTTGCCGCCGAGTTCCAGCGAGACGGGGATGAGCCTCCGCCCCGCGGCCTCGCCGACTTTCCGGCCCGTCGCCGTGCTCCCGGTGAACGCGAGTTTGTCGACGCCGTCGTGTTCCGTGACTGCCGCGCCCGTCTCGCCCGCGCCCGTGACGACGTTGTAGACGCCGTCCGGGAGGTCGGTCTCCTCGCTCAGAATCTCGGCGAACCGGAGGGCGCTGACCGGCGTCTGTTCGCTCGGCTTGTGGACGAACGCGTTGCCGGCGGCCAGCGCCGGCGCGAGTTTCCACGTCGTCAGCAACAGCGGCGAGTTCCAGGGCGTGATGGCCCCGACGACGCCGTACGGTTCGTGTTCGACGTAGTTGCGCATCTCGCCGTCCTTGTTCTCGACGGGGACGGTGTCGCCGCGTTCGGTCTCGGCGAGGCTCCCGTAGTAGCGGTACCACTCCCCCAGCACCTCCATCTGTCCCTCCATCTCGCGGAGGAGTTTGCCGTTCTGTCGGGTCTCCAGTCGCCCGAGTTCCGTGGCGTGCTCGTCGACGGCGTCCGCGATGGAGTACAGTACCGACCGCCGCTCGCTCGGACTCGTCTCGCGCCACCCTTCGAACGCTTCGCGGGCCGTCGAGACTGCGCGGTCCACGTCGTCGGCCGTCCCGTCGGGCACCGACGCCCAGACGCTCCCGTCGTACGGGTAGGCGACCTCGATGCGGCCGTCACCCGACGATTCCGTCGATTCCCCGCCGACGTAGTGGTCGTAACTCTCGATTGGGCTCGACATACCGTCCCGAGGGTCACCGCCCGGGGGCTAAATAGTAGCGCCGGAGGTCGCCGAAACTGCTCCCGTCGGCAGCGACGTCACGCGTCGTGTCGCCCGAAGTAGACGTCTTCGTAGTCGTTCTTGAGGAGGTACCGGACGGTGTTGGCGTACGTCCTGTCCGCAGAGTGGTCGGCGACGTGTTCGTAGCGGACGACGCCGTCGGCGTCGACGACGTACGTCGCGGCCCGCGTGTGCTCGCCGTGGTCGGGGTGTTCGGCGACGCCGCTGTATCGCCGCGTGGCCTCGAAGCCCGGGTCCGAGAGCAACTGGATGCGCAGGTCGTATCGGTCGCGGTGCTCGACCAGTTCGGACGCCGGCACGTTGGTGAACGGGAGGACGTCGACGCCCTGGTGGCGGTGCATGTCGTAGGCAAGCCGGCTGAACGTCTCTAGCTGTTCGGCACAGAACGAACACCACGTCCCCCGGAACGGGACGACGACGGTCGGGCCGCCGTCGAGCGTGTCGGCCAACTCGACCGTTCCGCCTGCGGTACTCGCCAGTTCGAACTCGGGGGCGCGTTCGCCGAGAAGACTCATGCGACCCGGTTCGGGGCTCGTCGCCTTAATTCGACCGGCGTCGCGACCTCGCCCCGGACGGTCACTCGGTGCGGGATTCGAACCCGACGCCGTCCGGTCGACGACGCTCGGTGGCTCGAATCTGCACTCGCGTACGGAGGCGAACGCCCGGACGGCGAACCAACTGTCCGTCGTGCGGGAGTCGGGTCGCTGCCGAGTCGGAGGCGTGTGGGTACTGTGACGAACCGACCGATGGATGACCCGTTCCGCTTCCGACGGGAGAGAACTACCCGGTCGCGTCACCAGTGGGGCTCGCGAATCGCGCTCGACACCGGATTCGATGGACGTACGTCGGGGCCGTGTCCCACGACGGGGTGAACGGCAATTGACCTCCTCCTCCGCGTTCACGCGGATGAATCCCACCACGGGATTTCAGGCCGAGTGTAGCGGCCTGTTGGTTT
>JBDGTU010000057.1:62229-66395 GCA_042216495.1 Haloferacaceae archaeon | reverse complement strand
GAGGACTACCGCATCACGACGGGGATGATGTGCGTCGAACTCGCGCGGATGATCGACCCGACCGTGACGGACGAACTCCGCCACGTGCCCGCCGTGGCCGGTCTGTCGGACCGCTCGAAGGCCGAGTCGATGGAGTCGTATCTCGACCTCGCCGCCGACGCCGGCTACGACCGCGACGACCTCGAACGAATCGGCGAGGCCCTGGACTACGCCGCCCACTGGCTGAAGTACAGCGCCGGCAAGACGCTCGTCAGCGACGTGTTGAACGTCGGCTGTGACGACGAGGGCCGCCACCGCGAACTCGTCGAGTTCCTCGCGGCCCGGGCCGAGCGCGACGTCGACCGACAGCTCGCCGCCCTCGAACCGCACGTCGAACACGAACGCCTCGCCAACGAGGCCCACCTCTACCGGGTCGACCTGGACAACTTCGCCCACCGCTTTACCTACCCCGCGCCGGGGAAGACGACGGGCCAACTCCACGACCGGAAGGTGACCGAGACCGGCGACCCCGTCATCACCATCGGCTACGGGCCGGACTTCGCCGTCCTGCGGTCCGACGGCGTCCGCCTCGACATCCCCGAGATGGTCGCGGAACTCAACGAGGAGGTCGCCGGCGGCGGCGTCTCCGGCGGCGGCCACCTCGTCGTCGGGTCCATCAAGTTCGTCAAGGGCATGCGCGAGGAGGTCATCGACAGTCTCGTCGCCAAGATGGCCGACGCCGACCTGGACGAGGAACTGTCGAGCACTGCGTCGCTCGATTAATCCGGCGCGAAGCGGAGTCGACGGCTGGCGACGGCCGCCGCCACGAGGAGCGCGAGGCCGGCCGCGACGGCCACCGCCGGCGGGAGTCGCGGGCCGCCGCCCTTCCAATCGGCCGTGACGACGCGCCGGAAGTACGACGCGACGCCCGCCCCGTCGAGGACGACGACCACCTCCCTGTTTTCCCCCGCCGACACCCGATTCCAGTTGAGGCTGCCGACGGCGACGGCGTCGTCGACGACGAGCCCCTTCGCGTGAATCTTCTCGAAGCGACCGCTCGGAGTCGCCACTTTCGCCCGGAGCGGGAGGTTGCGGCGGTCGGCGCGGCGGTTCAGCCACTCGACCAACCGCCGATTCTCCTCGACGACGTACCACGCGCCCGAGAGCAGGATGCGGACCTCGACGCCGCGGCCGGCCGCCCGGAGCGTCGCGCGCAGGAGCGGCGTCCCGCGACTCCCGATGGTCGGCTGGACGACGGCGATTCGGGATTCGGCCCGGTCGATGCGCGAGACCAGGGCGCGTTCGGCGTTTCCGGGGGCCGTGAGGACGGTGACGCGGTCGGCCCGAACCGCTTTCGGTGCCACGTTCGACGGGTACGAGTCGTTGGCGGGCGGGACGTCCTCGAACGTCCGCCCGGCGCGAAACTGCGCCCACGCGACGGCGTCGCGCCCGTCGGCGTCGTGTCGGAAGAGCGTCGCGAGGTCCGTCGCCACCGCGTCCGACCGGACGACGACACCCCAGCCACGACTGCTTCGCCCGCCGACGCCCGCGGGCTTCCAGTTCTCGGTCGTCACCAGCGCCCGGTCGTCGGCGACGGCGTACTTGGCGTGGTGGAATCGAAAGCGGGCGTGGTCGCCCGCGACGACGGCGACTGGAACGCCCGCCGCGACGAGTCTGTCGAGCACGGCCGCCTGGTGGGTGGTGATGCCGCCGACCGGGCCGCCGTCGACGAGGACGCGGACGCGAACACCTCGGCGGGCCGCCGCGACGAGCGCCGTGGCGACGCGTTCGGAGGCGAAGGTGTACCCGGCGAGCAGGATGCGTTCGTCGGCGCGGCGCAGCGTCTCGACGGGGACGGCCGGAGAGTCGGGCAGGACGAACGCCGTCGCGTTCGCCGCACCGAACACGTGGGGGTCGCGAACGTCGAGACCGACCGGCCGCCACCGCGTCTCGCCGCCCTGCCGGACGAGGCGTTCGCCGTCCGGTGCGTCCTCGTAGGAGAGCGTCGCGACGGCGACGCCGTTGCGACGGAGCGTGAGCCGCTCGCCCTCGTTCGAGAGGGCGAACGAGGAGACGTCGACGACGGGCAGGTCGCCGGTGCTCGTCCCGACGGCGGACGAATCGGCCGCGACGGCGAACGTCGCCGCCGGGCGGTCGTTCGGTATCGAAACGACCGTCTCGCCGTCGGTCAGCGTCCAGTTCGACGATTCGGGAGGCACGCGGACGACGACGAACTCGCCGGCGTCGCCGTCGGCCAGGGGGTTCGGATACGTGCCGAGGACGGCGGCCTCGCTCGCGGCGGGGCCGGCCGACTGGGCGCTCACGGGCGCGACGCCGGTGACGGCGACGGCGTGAACGACGACGCAGACGGCGAGAGCCTGTCTGAACACGGGGCGGGGTGGTCCCGTCCTCGGTGATAAATGTTCTCCGGTGGCTTTTTGCCGTCGTCCCTCCCGTCACTGCGCATGGTAGCGGTGGCTCACGTCCTCAGGCTCGCGGGTTACGCACTCGGCGCACTCGGTGGTGCGCTGGTGTTCATCGAATTCTTCCAGTTGCCGAGCTACGTCCAGTTCCACGAGGAATTCCGGGACTACAGCATCGACATCAAACTCGACGACGCGGAGGAGTACACCTGGTTCGGCAGGGCCGGGGCGTTCTGTCTCGCGCTGGCGTTCTCACTGCTGTTCGTCGCCCAACTCGCCGGGTGAGTTCCCGGCCGGCGATTCGGCGACGGATTCGTCTGCGTCCTCGAACGGAACGGACGCGTCGTCGGGTGGAGCGACGACGTCGACGACTGTTAGAAAGCCGCTACCGACGGGTCAGGCCGCCCGCTCGACCGCCAACGCGTCGGCGGCCCGTTCGGCCTCGTTCTGGACGAGAAACGACGCGTCGTCCGTGTATTCGGCGGCCGCTTCGAGGGCGCGCGCCGTGCCGATTTGCCGGAGCGCCCACGCCGCGGCGGCGCGGACCCGGTCGCTCTCGTCGTCGGCGAGGGCGTCGGCGAGCGGGTCGACGGCGCGGGTGTCGCCGATGAGACCGAGCGCGCGGGCGGCGTAGGGACGGACCTGGTCGTTGTCCATGGCGAGTTTGTCCGCCAGCGCCTGCGTGGCTTCCTCGCTGCCGATCTCGCCGAGCGCCTTGAACGTCACTTTCTGGAGTTGCGGGTCGGAGTCGGCGTCGACGTACTCCACGAGCGTGTCGACGGCGTCCTCGGCGGCCATCTTGCCCAGGGCCTTGATGCCGGGCTTGTCCCGCTTGCCGGCGCGCTGGTGCATCGCCTCGAAGGCCGCGTCGTCGTTCATCCGGGTCAGCGCTTCGAGACAGTGTTTCTCCATGAAGTCGGACTGGAAGCTGTCGAGGGCGAGCAACACCATCTCGACGTTGCCGCGTTGCTCCCACTCCTTGAGCGCGGCCCACTCCGGCGGGAAGTCCTTGTAGTGACCCAGCACGTCGTAGTAGCCCTGCGCCTGGAGCTGTTCGTGGGTCTCCAGGTCGTCCCACTCCTCCGCGGCGTCGAGGCCGTCGGTCAGGCCCTCGGCGGCCTCCAGCAGGGTCGCGATGTCGTCGGCGTCCCTGTCGGGGTCGAGGCCGGCGTCGCTCACGGCGTCGGCGACGGCGTCGACGGCGGCGACGAGTGCGTCGACGTCGCGGCCGTCGGGCGCGAACGACCCGTCGAGCGTCTCGCGCACGTCGTCGGCGAACGCCTCGACGGCGTCGGCGATTTCGGCCTCGCCGGTCTCGGTCCACTCGGTATCGGTCAGCGTCGTCGTCGCTTCGTCGAGGACGTCGACGACGTCCTCGGCGTACGGACCGCGCGCGTCGTCGAGAGCGTCGCGGAGGTCCGAGAGGCGCGACTCGAGTTCCTCGCGGGGGTCTTCCTCGTCGTCTTCCTCCGGTTCGGGGAGGTCCGCGGATTCGAGGTCGGCGTCGACGGCGTCGAGCGTCGCCTCGACGTCGTCCAGGTCGGTTTCCGTCTCGGCGGCGTCGAGGGCGTTCTCGGCCTCGTCGAGACGCGTTTCGAGGTCTTCGGCCGTGACGTCTCCGGTTTCGTCGCCCGCCGACTCCTCGTCGGCGGGCGTCTCGTCGTCCCCGTCGGTCATATATCCGGAAACTGCGTGTGACGAGCAAAAGAGCGTTTCCCTTCTGTCCAACCCGAAGCTCCCCCGGTCTCGCCGCTCCGCGCCACG
>JBDGTU010000057.1:0-62129 GCA_042216495.1 Haloferacaceae archaeon | reverse complement strand
GCGTTTCCCTTCTGTCCAACCCGAAGCTCCCCCGGTCTCGCCGCTCCGCGCCACGTCACCCGGCCACGCCGCGTGAATTCCGGCCGCGTTCGGAACCGTTCGGCGGCGGCTCGCACGCGGTCGTACATTCGGGAACTGCATGTGGGATCGCACCCGGTCGGTCTCGATTCGACCGCCACCAGTCCGGCGGCCGTCGTGGAACCGACGAGAATCTCCCGTCTTAGTCGGTCGAGTGCGACGACTGACGGACGCTACTATAAGGCCGCAACCCCTCTTTCGCGTATGGTCTCGGTCAGTTACTACTGCCCGCGCTGTGAGGCGGTCGTCACCCTCGACCGCGACGCGTATCTCGCCGACAAATCCGTCACACCGTACCCGCTGACGGGCTGGGAGTACGTGTCTCCCGACGGGGCGTTCGAGGATGCCGACGGCGTCCGGTTCGTCTGTGGTGCGTCCGAGGGCTTCGACGACGACGACGGCTGTGGCGAGCCGTTCTACCTCAACTTCGTCCGGTTCGACCGCGGGGAGGAGGTTGACCCCGAACCCGAGCACGAACGCGTATCGCTCGGCATCGGTGACGGCCCCCGCGGCCCGTCGCTCTGATAGTGATTACTGTAAGTCATCACCGGAGGTTCGCTGAACCGTCCTGGCGAACCACCGGTAACCAGTTACAGTAATCACTACGAGGCGGTCGGAGGTAACCCCGACAGTTTACCAGACCCCGTCCCGAAGCGTCCGGTATGACGTCCATCGGTATCGTGGGTGCAGGGGCCGCGGCGGCGGCGGCGACGTTCGCGCTGGCTCGTGACCGTCCCGACGCCGACGTGACGGTTCTGGAGAAGTCGGGCGGCGTCTGTGGACGGGCGGCGACGCGTCGCCACGGCGACCTCGTCTACGACTACGGGGCCAACTACGTGAAATCCGACGACGAGCGAATCGTCGGCCTCCTCACCGAAACCCTCGACGACGAGGGGCTGACCGACGTGACTGCTCCCGTCTACACGTTCGACGAAGCCGGGGCGGTGTCCCCGGGTCGCACGGCCGACCGGCCGAAGTGGAGCTACCGCGCCGGTCTCACGCAGATGGCCAAACGGCTGTTCGCCCGAACGGACGCGTCGGTCCACCGCCGAACCCGCGTCGACCGCGTTCGTCGGGAGCGGGACGTCTGGACGCTCGTCGATGCCGACGGCGGTTCGTGGGGGCCGTTCGACGCCGTCGTCCTGACGCCTCCGGCACCACAGACGGCCACGCTCCTCCGGGACGCGGAGTGGGAATCGCCTCGCCTCGACGCGGCGACCGCGGCCGTCGCGGACGTCGACTATCGGGCGTGCTGGACCGCGGTCCTCCACTACCCGTTCGCCCTCGACGTGCCGTACTACGCCTTGGTGAACGCCGACAAGAACCACGACGTCGGTTGGGTCGCGCGCGAGGAGTGCAAGCCCGGCCACGTCCCCGAAGGCGAGTCGCTCCTCGTCGTTCAGGCCAACCACGAGTGGTCCGTGGCGCACTTCGACGACGACCCGGCGCGAAACGTCGCCCGACTCGCGGACCGCGCGGCCGGCATCGTCGGCGACAATCGGTTGACGTCGCCCCGGTGGTCCGACCATCAGGGCTGGCGGTACGCGCTCCCCCGAAACGGCGTCCGTCGTCGCCCGGTCGAGGCCGTCGAATCGGCGGGGCTGTACTGCGCCGGCGACTGGGTGGCCGGCGAGGGACGACTCCACGCCGCCCTCCGGAACGGACACGACGTCGGAGAACGCATCGCGGAGGCGACGTAGCGACTCGGTGACACGGCCGACGTAGCGACTCGGTGACACGGCAATCCCTTATGCGCGTCGCGCGCGAACGTCAATCACATGACTGACGACGACGACCTGCGCACGCAGTTGGACGAACTCGAACGGACGCTGGAGGCGCTTCGGGAGCAGGTGGACGGCGACGGAGACCGGTGGCGCGACGACCGGCGGCGACGCCGCCCCCGGCCGCCTTCGCCGCTCGAACTCCTCCGGTTCACGGAGACACACACCATTCCGACGCTCGTCTCGACGCTGGAGGCGACGATTCGGACGCTCGAACTCGTCGGCGGCCTGCTCCGCCTCGTCGACCCGGCGGCGTCGGAAGACGGGAGACGCCCCGTCCCCCCCGGAACGAGAGCGACGGTCGGCCGCGCCCTCTCCGACCTCCGGTCGGCGCTCGACGGGACCACCCTCCCCGACGACCCGGCCGCCCGCGACCTCGTCGCCGACGCGCGCGAACTCGCGGCCGACGTCGAAGCGCGGCTCGACGACTCACGAACGGGCGACTCGCCGCGGGACGAGCGCGTCGACGTCCGCGACGGGGGTGACGCGGACGACTCCCCGGACGTCGACGTGGAGTCGGAACTCGACTCGATACGGGACGAACTCCGCGACGACGAGGAGTGAGGGCCGTGCGGGGCGGCGTTCAGGACGCGGTCGGGAGGAACGACTGCCCGTCGCGGGCGACGAGGCCGTGTTCGCGGAGGCTGTCGAGGACGGGGTAGATCGTTATCTTCTTCATGCCGAGCGACTCGTGGAGGTCGTCGATGGTCGCACCGTCGGTCGATTCGAGGAACAGGTACACTAATTTCGATTCGGCCGAGACGAGTTCGGCCGGCAGGGTCGGACTCCGCATCTCGGGGGATTCCATCGCGCTCATGGCTATCTGAAATGTCTGCGTTCCAAGTAATAAGCGTGGCCCATATATGGTACATATTCGATAATATGTATTATTGTGATTGTATTTCAATGGAGATAGTAGATGATGTAGAAGGGTGGAGTCGGCCGTCTGCACACCTCACCGGCTCCGCGACGGCGGAGTCGGCAGAGGGCGCACGTGGTCCCGTAGATTTCACGGGCGGCGTTCGATACGCGGCCGAAATCCGGACGTTCGCGGGTAGCGGCTGGGGTATCCGGTGAGAGGTTCGACCCGACGACTACGACGCCAGTTCGGTCGCTTCGTCGACCCACTCGCGGAGGCGGGACTCGGGGACGTCGATTCGGGCCGCGAGGTCGGCGGGGTCCGCGTCCGCGAGGTCGGCCAGCGACCTGACGCCGGCGTCGTAGAGGCGCTCGGCGTAGGCGGGGCCGACGCCGTGGACGACTTCGAGGTTCTGGACTTCCTCGGCCTCGACGGCGACCTCGTCGGCGTCGACGGCGACGTCTTCAGTCAGGGCCTCCGCCTCGACGTCTTCGGGTTCCGTCTCGACCGACGACCGGTCGGCGTACCACTGGGCGACGTCCGGCCAGAGGTTCTCGTGTGCCGACCGCGAGACGGAGAGGCCGATGTGGCCCGTGCTGTACTCCATGATTTCGGTGTCGTCGCTGCCGACGACCTCGTTGAACGGCTTGCTCGCGTCCGGCGGGATGAGGTGGTCGTACTCGCCGACGACCTGTAACACCGGCATGGTGACGTTCCCCAGGTCGACGCGTTCGTCGCCGACGTAGAACTCGTTCTCGTAGAGTTTGTTCTCCTGGTAGATGTCCTCGAGGAACTCCCGGTAGGCGACGCCGGCCAGGTCGACGCCGTCGTTGAGCCACCGCTCCATCCGGGCGAAGTTCTCCACGAACGCCTCGTCTTCGAGGTTGTCGTAGAGGTTGGCGTACTTGGTGACGTAGTTGTGGACCGGGTCCATCAGCGCGAACCCGACGTCGAGGAACTCCGAAGGGACGGTCCCGAACGTCTCGGCCACCGTCTCGGGGCTGTAATACTCCTCGTCGCCCCAGAGTTCGAGGACGCCGCCGGTGCCCTCGAAGCAGAGACCGGCCGCCATCAGGCCGAGATTCCGCACCTTCTCCGGGTGGAGCGCGGCGTGCATGACGCTCATCGTTCCGCCCATGCAGTAGCCGAGGACGTTGATGGCGTCCACGTCCGAGCGCTCGCGGACCTCGTCGACGCAGTTGTCGATGTAGCGCTCGACGTAGTCGTACAGCGACAGCGACGCGTCGAGCGTGGAGGGCTCGCCCCAGTCGATGAGGTAGACGTCGAAGCCGGCTTCGAGCATCCGCCGGACGACGCTCCGGTTGGGCTGGAGGTCGAGGATGTACGGCCGGTTGATGAGCGCGTAGACGAAGAGCATGGGGACGTCGTACTGCTCGTCGGTCATCGGTTCGTAGTGGAGCAGTCGCAGCTTGTTCTCCTCGTAGACGACTTCGCTCGGCGTCTCGCCGACGCCGACCTCCGCGATGTCTTCGAGGCGGTCGGGCGCGACCGTCGCTCGGTCGACGGCCTCCGTCGCCTGCTCGACCATCTCTCGCTGGGCGTCGAACGGGAACGTGAGGGGGTTCATTGCTCCTCGAGGAGTCGGTCGAGTTTGGATTCGATGGCGTGCGTGCGCCGCTCCAGTTCGACCAGTCGCTCACCGACCTCGCGGACGTCGCCGACCGTCGCGAAGCCGACGGCGTGGAGCGACTCCTCGGTCATCTCCTCGACTTGCTGCTGGGCGTTCAGCGCATCCTCGACGGACTGGCCCGTCGCGGCGGCGAACGCGGTCGTCGCCATCGTCTCCTTGAACGCCTCGTTCGCCGACGCGAGCCAGATGTCACGGAACTCCGTGGCGTCGACGTCCTCGCCTTCGAGCGCGTCGCCGATGCGGTCGAACGACCGCTCGGCCGCGTTCATCCACGCCTCGTAGGCCTGGAGCGACCCTTCGTAGCTCTCGCGGACGTTCTCCTCGGAGAGGTTCTCCTCGGTGGCGTCCATCCACGCCTCCATCAGCTCCGACTGGGCCTCGAGGTTCTGGTCGATTGCGCTCATGTACGTCTCGGTCATGCGCTCTACGAACGACTCCATCCGTCCGTCGAACGGGGTACTCGCGTCGTTGGCCATGGTTGAAATAAGCGGGTGTCCGGCAAAAAGTCCGCGCTCAGGCGGATTCGGTCAGTCGCTCGGCAGTCTCCACGGCCTCCTCCGCGGTCTGCTCGGCGTCGGACTGCATCTCCAGCATCGCCTCGAAGCCGTCCTCGACCATCCGAAGCTGCGCTTCGCTCAGTTCGTCGAAGGAGCTTTCGGCCTCTTCGAGGCTCTCGAGCACCGCGCTCCAGGCGTCCTCGTGGAGTTCGTCGACCGCCTCGTACTGCTCGTCGACGGCGACGCGCAGTTCCTCGACGGACTCCTCGGGCAGAACCGTTCCCAGGCCGTCGAGGTACGCCTCGACCGCGCGCTTCGAGAGCGTCAGGCCGCTCTTCTGGAGCGACTTGCTCGCCTCGAAGCTGTCGAAGAACGTACTCGTCGCGACCTGCTGGGTCTTCAGGGTCGTCTCGACGGCACGCTGGCTCTGGTCTATCATCGTTTGCTGCATCTCGAACGCCGACGTGAGGGGGTTGTTAGCACTCATGGGTTACTCGCTGTTTCGTTTGACCGGGATGACGATCGTCTGCACGATGTCGCCTTCCTCGATGCCGAGGGTCTCGCGCTCGGCATCCGGGATGCTGATGCGGCCCCCGCTCTGGACGCGGGTCTTGAACATCGCCGTTCCCATGCTCATCGCACCGAGCTGGGAGAAGCCGTCGAAGCCACCGCCGCCCGACGTGAACTGGTCGAACAGTTCGAGCTGCTGTTGGAACGCGTCCTCGCTGGTCTCCTGCATCGTCTCCTGCATCTGCTTTGCGAACGCAGCCGGAGACCACATCGGCGACTCGTCGTCGTTCGTCATCCTTACTCGGGAGGATGGACCCCATATGCATAAGCTTTACTTCTGATGGCACCGAATACCATCTAATGACATTGAGTGGTGTAGATAGGGATTGCCCCCGAAGCGACACACTCTTTACGACCATGACTAACAATTATCGCAGTATGAGCGAGCAATCGAGAACCACCACGGCCTCGATGCAGGAGTTCACCGAGGCGTGGATGGAGTCGGGCAAACACTTCTCGAACGGCGTCGGTCACCTGTACCGGGGATTTCTCGAAGCGAACCCGTTTTTCCCGGCGTTCGCCGACGGCGAGAACGAAACGCGTCGCCCCGCTACGGAACCGGAACTGGCGTACTCGACGCCCGAGTGGGACGTCGAACGCACGACCGACGTTCCGGGCGAAGTTTCCGTCGGTGACACCGTCCGATTCTCGAAGCAACTGACCGAAGAGGAAGTCGCACAGTTCGCCCACGTCAGCGGCGACACGAACCGTCTCCACCTCGACCCGGAGTTCGCCGAGGAGTCGCGATTCGGTCGGCAGATCGTCCACGGCACGCTCGTCTCGGGACTCATCAGCGCCGCGCTCGCTCGCCTCCCCGGCGGGATGACGGTGTATCTCTCACAGGACCTGCAGTTTCTCCAGCCCGTCGACGTCGGCGAGACGGTCACCGCCATCTGCGAAGTCGTCGAGGACCTGGGCGACGGCCGCTTCCGACTCACGACCGTCGTCGAGAACGAGGCGGGTGACGCCGTCATCGACGGCGAGGCCATCGTCCTCGTCGACGACTCGGAATCCTAGACCGGTTCGAACCGGTAGCCGTCCCACGCCTGACTCTCGGGTTCGCGGATACCCGCACCCGGTTCCCGGAGTTCTTCGACGTGGACGGGCCGCACCTCGTCTCCGATGTCGACGTCCTCGGTCGTCACCTGGCCGATGGCACGGACCGGTTCGCCGTCGACGTCGAACTCGACGATGGCGAGCGTGTTCGGCGCGCGCACGCCGGGCGGCGTCGCGGTACTCGTCGTCCACGTGACGACTTCGGCCGTGTACTCGCTCAGGTCGACCGTGTCGACCGGTTCGCTGCCGTTCGGCCCGATGTCGTGGCCGGGGTAGGTGATGCTCCCGTCCGAGTAGCGGTATGCCTCCATCATGCTTGCTCCATGAGGGTAGTGATGACGCAGTTCCCGAAGCCGCCCACGTTACAGGTCAACCCGACTTCGGCGTCGACCTGCCGTGCACCGGCCTCGCCCTGCAGTTGTTCGTAGATCTCGACCGCCTGTGCGACCCCGCTGGCACCGAGCGGGTGGCCCTTCGACTTCAGACCGCCCGAGGTGTTGATCGGCAACTCGCCGTCGCGGGCCGTGACTCCCTCCTCGATGGCCTTCCAGCCTTCGCCCTTCTCGAAGAAGCCGAGGTCCTCGCTCTGGAGGAATTCGAGGATGGTGAACATGTCGTGGAGTTCGGCGACGTCGACGTCGTCGGGACCGTAGCCGGCCATCTCGTAGGCCTGGTCGCTCGATTCGACGACGCCGCGCATCGTCGTCGGGTCGGCACGCTCGTGGACGACGTGGGTGTCCGTCGCGCCGCCGACGCCCGAGACGAGGACGTAGTCGTCGGTGTACTCCTCGGCGACGGACTCCGGACAGAACATCAGCGCCGCGCTCCCGTCCGTGATGGGACAGAAGTCGTACAGGCGCAGGGGGTCGGCGACGACGGGCGACTCCAGTACCGTCTCCAGGTCAACCTCCTTCTGGAACTGCGCCTTGGGGTTGTCGACGCCGTTCCGGTGGTTCTTGACCGCGACTTTCCCCAGGCTCTCGCGGGGCGCGTCGTACGTGTCGAGATAGAGGCGCGCGGTCAGGCCGGCGAAACTCGGGAGCGTGACGCCGTGTTTGTACTCCACCGGGTGGGTGAGCGACGCGATGACGTCCGTCGCCTCTGCCGTCGAGCAGTGGGTCATCTTCTCGCCGCCGACGAGCAGCGTCATGTCGCTGACGCCGCTGGCGACGGACTGCCACGCGTGGTAGATGCCCGCGCCGCCGCTCGAACTCGTCTGGTCGATGCGGGCCGTGTAGGCCGGCAACGCCGACAGGTCGTGAGCGAGGGCGTTCGGGACGCCGGTCTGTCCCTCGAACTCCCCGCTGGCCATGTTCGAGACGTACAGGTGCTCGATGGCGTCGGGGGCGACGCCCGCGTCGTCGAGACACGCCGTCCCCGCCTCCGCGAGCAACTCGCGGACCCAGCCGTCCCGTTGGCCGAACTGGGTCATCGAAGCGCCGATTATCGCTACGTTCTCCATACGCCAAGCGCGTAGTCCTCCACTTTACCGTTTACCCTTGCGGCACGATGACACCTGCCTCCTCTCGCCGGGCAGACGCCTGTCACAACCGTTATCCCGGCCGGCGATGCACTGCCCGCCATGGAACTCGAACGCGCTGCACCGGTCGCCGGCATCCTCGGCTGTCTCGCGGCGGCGCTTACGTTCGTCGCACCCTACGTGGCCGCGTCGGGTTGGGGGGCCGAACTCGGGCGCTACTACGCCGCCGGTCCCGTCGGTGTGACGGCCGTCGTCTTCCTCGCCCTCCTCGGCGTCGTCGTCTTTCTCGCCGCGTTTCGAGGACGAACTGACCCCGACGTCGCCGCCGGAATCGCCCTCGTCCTCGGCGTTACCATGGTCGCCATCGCCGTCTCGTGGGCGCTCGTCGTCCCACTCGACGTCGTCTACGGCTATCCCGGGTCGTGGATTACCGACCACCGCTGGTATCTCGTCGCCTCGACGGCCGTCGTCAGCGTCGCCGCCGCCGCCTACGCCCGTGCCGTCGTCTAAACGCCATCGTGCGGTTTCGGGAAAAGTCGAAAGGCCCTTATGAGCCAACGGAGTAGGACGGAGTGGACTAGGTCGGGCAGTTAGGCCCTGCTCGTCACCCGCGATATGGTCTTTAGCGGGGACCGAACCCGGGGGCGTCCGGTCAGACCGGCGCGGGCCCCGGAAGCCAACGTCGAAACCTCGTCCTTCGGGGACAGCGGCTCGTGGCACGCGTCCGCAGGGACGCCCCGCCACGGTTCGTCGGTGGTACCCCGCCAGGCGCGGAAGCGAGCAGCGGACCGCCGAACGTGCGTCGCTCGAAGGGCCGCGGGGTGGAGGAGGCAACCGGGACTCCCCGCGTCGGAACGCCGGGCAATCCCGTCGTCCACACTCATACTTCGATACTCGACCGCTAGCCGCGCTGCGACGTCCGATTCACCAACTAGCCGCGCTGCGACGTCCGGAGTTCCAGTCGTCCCGTCAGCGGACCGCCTCGGCGGCGTCCGCGTCGACGCCCACCCCGGCGTCAGTCTCGACAGTCGTGGCCGCCTCGGCGGCGACGGAGTCCGACTGCGCCGCCGCACGGAGTTCTCTCTCGACGTCCCGTCGGCCCCGCTTGAACTCGCCCATCGCCTGCCCGGACGACCGGGCCAACTGGGGGACCTTGTTCGCGCCGAACAGCAAGACGACGACGAGGAGGACGACCATCAGTTCGATGCCGCCGGGGATGCCCGGGAACAGGAGTACGTTTGACATGACGCTACCCCCTACGCCGGTCTATTATATCAACTTCTCCATGATTGCTCCGTTCGTCGATACGTCTCGTTCGACGGAGTCGGAGTGCTGCGATTTCGAACGAAATACGGGGTCGTTAGCTGGCAGTACGACGCCCATACCTATTTGATATGAAATATCTAGGCCTCGAATCGTGCGGGGCGGTGACACTGGCGTCGGAACCTCGCCACGTCCGCGCTTCGCGTCGCGGTCCCTAGTCGTGACGGAAACACCGCCGGCCGGTGAACGCCATCGCCATCCCGTGGTCGTTCGCCGCCTCGACGACGTCCTCGTCGTTCACCGACCCGCCGGGCTGGACGACCGCCTCGATGCCCGCCGCCGCCGCCTCCTCGATGCCGTCCGGGAACGGGAAGAAGGCGTCCGAGGCCATGACCGCGCCTTCGGCGCTCTTCCCCTCGGCGTGTTCGTCGGCTTTCATCGCCGCGAGGCGGACGGCGTCGACGCGGCTGACCTGTCCCATGCCGATGCCGACCGTCTCCGTCCCGTCCGCGAAGAGGATGCCGTTCGACTTGACGTGTTTGAGCACGCGCCAGGCGAACAGCATCGTCTCCAGTTGCTCGTCGGTGGGTTCGCGTTCGGTGACGACCTCCAGGTCCGACTCGTCGGGTGCCCACAGGTCACGCTCCTGGACGAGGCGGCCGCCGACGAGGGGCTTCTCGGTCAGCCGCTCCGTCCGCTCTCCCAGCACACCGACGTCGAGGATGCGGAGGTTCTCCTTCCCGGTCAGGACGTCGAGGGCGTCGTCGGTGTAGCCGGGGGCGACGACGACCTCCTTGAACGAGTCGACGACGCGTTCGGCCGTGTCGGCGTCGCACTCGCGGTTGAGGGCGACGATGCCGCCGAAGGCGCTCATCGGGTCCGTCGAGAGCGCCCGGTCGTACGCCTCGGCGAGGGTGTCGGCGGTGGCACAGCCGGCGGGGTTGGTGTGTTTGATGACCGCCGCCGCGGGGTCGTCGAACTCCTTGACGAGGTTCAGCGCACCGTCCGCGTCGTTGTAGTTGTTGTACGAGAGCGACTTCGCCCCCTCGTTCAACTGCTCGGCGTGGACGACGCTCGCCTCGTCGCAGGTGGCGTCGGCGTAGACGGCGGCGTCCTGGTGGGGGTTCTCGCCGTACCGGAGTTCGTCGGCCTTGTCGTCCGAGAGCGTCCGCCGGTCGGGGAACTCGCCGCCGGCGTCGCCGTCGACGGTGACGTCGTCGCCGTCGACCGCGACCGCTCCCTCGGCGAACCAGCGGACCGCCCGCGGGTACGCCCGGAACTCGCCCTCGTAGAGGATGCGGTCCTGCAGGTCCTCGCGGGAGTCGCCCTCGTAGACGGGGACGGCCTCCTGCGTGACGACGGGACCGCCGTCGACGGCCGCCTCGACGACGTTGCCCTCGTCGTCGGTGGCGTCGGTGACGACGTGGACGGTACAGCCGGCCACCGAGACGCCGGCGTCGAGGGCGTCGCCCCAGGCGTCCGTCCCCGGGAACGAGGGGAGCAGGGAGGGGTGGACGTTCAGCGTCGTCGGCATCGCGTCGAGGAAGGTGTCCGAGAGGATGCGCATGTAGCCGTCGAGACAGACCAGGTCGACGTCGTAGCCGTCGAGGGCGTCGACGACCCGTCGTTCGTGGGCGCGTCGGCTCTCGCCGTCCTCGCGGACGACCGTCTCCGTCGGAACGCCGCGCTTCTCGGCCTTCCCGACGACGGGCGCGTCCGCGCTGTTCGTGAGGACGACGGCGAACTCGGCGCCGCCGGGCGACAGGTCGGCGACGTGCATCAGGTTCCGGCCGCGATTCGAGGCCATGCCGGCTAGCTTCATGGTCGATGGGGCGTCCGCCACTCTCAAATGCGTTGCGTTCGCCGTCGCCCCGATATACACGGTCGTGGCTACATCCGGCCACCTAATCAGCGAATCGCGCACCTAATATGCACGGACGTGGCTTCGTACCGACACGCTCTTGGGGGCCGTGGCCGCAGTCGGAGACATGACCGACCGTGACCGCGGCCCCCTGCACGCCGTCTCGCCGCTCGACGGCCGCTACGCGCGCTACACCGACCCGCTCGTCTCTTACGCGAGCGAATCGGCCCTCATGCGCGCTCGCGTCCGCGTCGAGGTCGAGTATCTCCTCGCGCTCGCCGACCTCGACGCGACGCCCCTGGACATCGACGCCGACGACCGCGTCGCGCTCCGCGACCGCTACGAGACCTTCGACGCCGACGACGCGGACCTGATCAAGCGCCTCGAAACAGAGGGAGCCGAGGGGTTCTCGGCGACCAACCACGACGTCAAGGCCGTCGAGTACTTTGTCCGGACGGCGTGTGACGAGTCGCTCCACCCGTGGATTCATTTCGGCCTGACCAGCGAGGACGTCAACAACCTCGCCTACCGACTGCTGGTCAAACCGGCGGTCGAGGACGTCCTCCTGCCCGCGCTCGCGGACGTTCGCGACGAACTCTCCGGCCTCGCCCGCGAGTATCGCGACACGCCGATGCTCGCGCGCACGCACGGACAACCCGCGACGCCGACGACCTTCGGCAAGGAGATGGCCGTCGTCGCCGCCCGCCTCGGCCGGGCGATGGGTCGCGTCCGCGACGCCGCCGCCGATCTGTCGGGCAAGCTTGCGGGCGCGAGCGGCACCTACGCGGCCCACGTCGCCGCCTACCCCGACGTGGACTGGCGGGCGTTCGCCCGCGAGTTCGTCACCGGCCTCGGCCTCGACCACACGGCGCTCACGACGCAGGTCAACCCCTGTGACGACCTGGCCACGCTCTTCGACGCCCTCCGCGGCGTCAACAACGTCCTCCTCGATTTGGACCGCGACGCGTGGCTCTACGTCTCCGACCGCTACCTCGGCCAGGAGGCCGTCGAGGGCGAGACGGGGTCGTCGACGATGCCCCACAAGGTCAACCCCATCGACTTCGAGAACAGCGAGGGCAACCTCTCGAAGGCGAACGCCGACCTCGTCTTCCTCGCCGACTACGTCACCACCTCGCGCCTCCAGCGCGACCTCTCGGACTCGACGGTCAAGCGGAACGTCGGGGCCGCGCTCGCGCACTGCCTCATCGGCTACCGGAAGACGGAGGCCGGGCTCGGCAAGGTGGTGCCGAACGAGACGGTCATGCGCGAGGACCTGGAGGCGACCCCCGAAGTCGTCGGCGAGGCGGTCCAGACCATCCTCCGCCGCGAGGGCGACACCGAGGCCTACGAACGCGTCAAGGCGCTCACGCGCGGCCGGCACACGACGCTCGACGACTTCCGCGCCCTCTTCGACGACCTCGACGTCGAGGAATCGGTGCGCGAGGAACTCCGGGCGCTGACGCCGGCGGGCTACACCGGCCTCGCCGCCGACCTGGTCGACGACCTGTGACCGACAGTGTATACTTCCGACCTCCCAACTCGAACCCATGAAGAACGTCGACGACCTGGTCGAGAGCGCGGGCGAACTGACCGCACGCGGCCTCTCGAAGGGGGAGATAGCCGACGAGTTGAACGTCTCCCGGGAGACGGCGAGCTGGCTGGTCGAGCGGAGCGACGGCGACGCCGTCCGGTCCCGGTCGACGCCGTCGTCGGGCGGTCCGGACGACGTCCACGTCGACTGGAACGCCATCGGCCGCGACAGCGCCCGCCTCTCGCACGTCGGGCGCGCGATGGCCGACCTCCTGACGAAGGCGGGCGAGGACGTCGACCTCACTATCGGCGTCGAGAAGGCGGGCGTTCCCCTCGCGACCGTCGTCGCCCGCGAACTCGACGCGGACCTCGGGACCTACGCGCCCTCGAAACACCAGTGGGAGGAGGGCGACATCGACGACCTCGGTGGAGGGTTCTCGCGGAACTTCGCCGACATCCGCGGCCGGGACTGCTACGTCGTCGACGACACCATCACCAGCGGCACCACGCTCCGGGAGACGGTCGACGCCATCCGCGACGAGGGCGGCGACCCGCTCGCCTGCGTCGTCCTCGTGGACAAACAGGGGCTGGACGACGTCGACGGCGTCCCCGTCTACTCGCTCGTCACCGTCGTCCGCGTCGGCGACGAGTGACCGCGCGCCGCGACCCGTCGCCGCCCCACTCCGTCGCCGCGAACGATGCGTCGCAATCCATATCCGTCGGCCCCCCGTACGAAGTTCCATGACGTTCCAGCCCGGAAGCGAACTCGGCCAGGAGGAAGTTCAGGAGCGCGTCGACGACGCCATCGCGGACAACGACGTGGTACTGTTCATGAAGGGCAACCGGCTGATGCCCCAGTGTGGCTACTCCCAGAAGGCGCTCGACCTGATTTCCCAGTACGTCTCGGAGTTCGAAACCGTCGACGTCCTGCCCGCGCTGCCGGAGTATCGGGCCGCACTCGAGTCCCACAGCGGATGGGAGACGATTCCGCAGACGTACGTCGACGGCGAGTTCGTCGGCGGGAGCGACGTCCTCGCCGAACTCGACGAGCGCGGCGAACTCGAAGCGACGCTCACGGACGACTGACCGTCGTGTCGACGGAGCGAAGAGTAGGTCATATAAGTACACGTCCCGTAGTCCCGGACAGACGGGTGCAGTCGCGCCACGTTCACCAGTAATTATGTCAGGCCGCGTATATCGACTCCATTCGACGCTGGAATTGCCACTCGAAGACGTCCAGACATACTTCGCCGACGACCCGGAGCTCCCCCCCGAGATCGCCGACGTCGACGTCACACGACGGAACAACACCCTCATCCTGAAAGCCGTCGCCGCCGACGGCAACCTCAGCAAGTACACGCCGACCGCCCAACTGAAAGCGAGCGTCTCCGAGACGCGCGTCTACGAGGAGGAACCGCCGCGGGCCGGCGGGCCGTGGGGCGAAGAGGAGGAGGAGGAAATCCCCTCCGAACTCGTCGAGTTCGCCTGTTTCAAAGGCGACCGCGAGACGGTGCTCCAGAACACCGCGCTCCAGTACCCGATGTTCGAGGTCCTCTGTGACATCGCGCTGCTGGCGGAGAAAGGTGCGCTGACCGCCATCGTCGAGGACGACGGCGACCTGCAGGCCCGCCGCATCGTCGAAGGGGAGGAACGCCCCGCGTCGATCGAGGTCGTGGAGAACCCACAGCACGAAGGGAACGGCGGAAACGGCGTCAACTGGCGCGACAACAAGTTCATCAGCTAACGCCCGACCGCCGTCGCCGGCGCTCGTTCCCCGCCGCGGAACTCCAAAAGCGCTTTACTTCTCTAATTACATCTAATTACACGATGAGCGAGGACTTCCCAGACTACCTCGACGTCGACTACACCGACGGCGAGGGCGAGACGCCAGACACGTATCCGACGCTCGAAGACAAAATCGAGAAGGCGGTCGAGGTGACGCGCATCGGCCTCGAACAGTACCGGAATCCGGCCGTGATGTGGACCGGCGGCAAGGACTCGACGCTCACGCTCTACTTCATCAAGGAGGTGGCCGAGCAGTTCGGCTACGAACTCCCGCCAGCCGTCTTCATCGACCACTTCCAGCACTTCGACGCCATCCACGGCTTCGTGGACCGCTGGGCCGACGAGTGGGGCCTCGACGTGGTCTACGCCCGCAACGACGACGTGGGCGCGTACGTCGAGGAGCACGGACTGACGCCCGGTGACGAGATTCCCGTCGCGGAGCTCTCGGAGCACAATCAGCACCACGTCCGCGAGATTCTGGAGTACGAGGACGACACGTTCCCGTTCCTGCTCGACACCTACGTCGGCAACCACCTCCTGAAGACCGTCGCGCTCAACGACGCCCTCGAAACCCACGGCATCGACGGCGTCATCTCCGGCGTTCGCTGGGACGAACAGGACGCCCGCGCGGACGAGACGTTCTTCAGCCCCCGCCACGACCCGGACATCTACCCGCCCCACGACCGCGTTCAGCCCATCCTCCAGTTCGCCGAACCCGACGTCTGGGACGCCTTCTGGAACTACGTCGTCCCGGACACCGTCGACGCGTTCCCGGACGACGGCTACGTACCGACGGGGGCCGACGACCTGCCGAACGGCCTCACGCAGGACGACGTCCCCGTGAGCCCCAAGTACTTCGCCGGGTTCCGGTCGCTCGGGAGCGAAGTCAGCACCGAGAAGTCCGACGACGTGCCCGCGTGGCTTCAGGACCTCGACAACACCGTCGAACGCGCCGGCCGCGCACAGGACAAAGAGGACCTGATGGAACGCCTGCGCGACCTGGGCTACATGTGATACGGACTGCTCTCACTGTTTCCCACGACGACTGCCCACGGTCGGGCGGTCGACGTGGGACTGACTGAGAGCAATTCGTATGAGTCACTCGGGCGTCGGCGACTCGACGTCCGAGAGATAGCCCGTCAGGTCGGTCGTCGTCACCATCCCGATGAGTCCCTCCGTCTCGTCGACCACGGGCAGGTGGTGGAAGCCGTGCGATATCATCACGTCCGCGGCCTCGCGGGCGTCGTCCTGGGCGCTCACGGTGACGACGTCGGTGCTCATGTACTTCGATACGGGCGTGCGGTCCTTGGGCTTGCGCTCGGCGACGATGCGAACGAAGTCCGTCGTGGTCAGGATTCCTTCGAGGTCCCCCGCCTCGTTCACGACGACGACCGAACCGACGCCGTTCTCCAACATCTCCTGTGCGGCCTCCTCTACGAGCGTGTCCGGCGACACCGTGTAGAGCGTGGCCGACATCAGTCGTGCGACGAAAACGTCTTCCATGGTAGTGGCTATCGTGGCCATCGCATAAGGGTTGTCGTCTCCGAACCGCAGACCGTAGCCCCTAACCCCCCGCGCCGCGTACCTGGCCCGATGACAGACGAGCGAGCGTGGGTGAGCCTCTTCTCCGGCGGCAAGGACTCCTCGTGGGCGCTCTACCGGGCGCTCGAACGCGACCTGAACGTGACTCGGCTGGTGACGGTCCACCCGGACGGCGACTCGTACATGTTCCACGTCCCGGCGACCCGTCTCGCACGCCTCGCGGCCGAGAGCATCGGCATCGACCTCGTCGAAGTCGTACCCGACGACTTCGAGGCGGACGCCGTGACGGATTCGGGCGCGCAGGGCGACGCCGAACTCGAACCGCTGGAGGACGCGCTCCGGGCGCTCGATTTCCCCCTCGCGGGCGTCACCGCCGGGGCCGTCGAGAGCGAGTACCAGACGTCACGCATCGAGGCGATGTGTGACCGACTCGGCGTCGACCTGTTCGCGCCGCTCTGGCAACGCGACCCGCGGGCCCTCGCCGACGAGATGCTCGATGCGGGCTTCGAAATCACCATCGTTCAGGTGGCGGCGGCGGGGCTGGACGAGTCGTGGCTCGGCCGCACCCTCGACGCCGACGCCCTGTCGGACCTCGAAGCGCTCAACGAGGCGTACGGCGTCCACCTCCTCGGCGAGGGCGGCGAGTTCGAGACCCTCGTGACCGACGCGCCGCACATGACCCGCTCCATCGAACTCTCCTACGAGACGGTCTGGGACGGCACGCGGGGCTACCTCGACGTCGCCGACGCGCGCCTCGGCTGAGTCCCCGTGACGCTCCCGACGGAGTTCGTTCTCGGTCGCGCCAGCGACGCTACTGGACGCGTTCGAGACGCTACTCGCCGTTCGTCACGGTCGAGTGCGCCCCGATGAGCGCGTCCGCCAGGTCGAGGTTTTCGAGCGTGGTCTCCTGGTCGACGATGGTCCGCCGGATGTCCGAGTTCCGGATGGTCACGTCGGGAAAGACCACGGAGTGGTCGACCGTCGAATCGACGACTTCCGCGCCGGACATCACGTGGACGTTGTCGCCGAGCGTCGCGTTCTCTAAAGTGACGTCTTCGGCGACGTGGGCGTCGCCGTCGAGGTACCACGCCACGGCGTCGAGGTAGCTCTCGGGCGTTCCGATGTCGAACCACGCGCCGTCGAAGGTGAACGCGTAGACGTCGTCGCGCGTCTGGAGCCACTGGACGAACCAGCCAGGTTCGTCCGGGTTCTCCCCGGCGTCGAGATACTGCTCGAACAGCGGGAGCGTCTCGGCGGTGAACGCGTAGCAGGCGATGGAGACGAGCGTGCTCTGGGGGTCCGCGGGTTTCTCCTGGAAGTCGACGACCCGGTCGTCGTCGAGCTGGACCAGGCCGTACGACCGGGCGCGGTCCTTCGACCCGACGTCGTAGGCGGCGATGGTCGGCGAGTCCTTCGCCTCGAAGAAGTCGACGAAGTCGGAGATGTCGAAGCTGATGAGGTTGTCGCCGGCGACGACCACGAGGTCCTCGGAGATGCCTTCGCGGTCGATGAGTTGGGCGAGCGCGCCGACGACCCCGAACTTCTCGGATTCTGCGGTGGTGTCCTCGACGGAGAGCGTCGGTTTCTCGAACTCGCTGTCGGCGAGGTACGCCTCGAACTCCTCGGCGAAGCGCTCGTTCGTGCTGACGAACACCTCGGAGATGCGGTCGTCGGCTTCGAGGTCTTCGAAGATGGTGTCGATGACGGTCTCCTCGCCGACCGGGAGGAACATCTTGGGCCGATGTTTCGTTATCGGCCAGAGACGGGTCGCGTACCCTCCCGCAAGGACGATGGCCTTCATGTCCGAGTCGACCCACTACGGCGATAAGTTCTTTTTGCATCGGATGGAAAGCCGGATTGTCCCGTAGCCCCGAGCATACGCATGGAATCGACGACCCGACAGCGCCTCGCCGACGAACTTCGCGCGGAGGCGGCGACGGCGAGTTCCCTCGCGTCCACGGTCGGCGTCCCACGGAACGTGGTGTTCGACCACCTCCAGCACGTGGCCCGGTCGCTCTCGGACGCCGACGAACAGTTCCTCGTCGCGCCGCCGGCCTGCCGCGAGTGTGGCTTCGACGGCTTCGACGACCCTCTCAACGACCCGTCGCGCTGTCCCGACTGCAAGAGCGAACGCGTCGAAGAGGCCGCGTTCAAAATCGAGTGAGTCGCGACGCCGGCCCGACCGCGGCGTCGTCGCCGCCCGTCGATAGCTGTCGACGCCGGCCATCCGCCAGCCGACCCCCGGGGGCGTCAGTCGAGGTTCGATGCGTCGCCGACCGACGCGTCGGTCTCCAGGTGGCACGCGGCCGCCCGCGGCGGGTCGAACGCGTCGTAGAGCGTCGCCGCCGCGGCCTCGTAGTCCGCCGACAGGAGCGAATCGAGCGCCGCCGACACCGCACGCTCGGCGTCGGCGTCGGGCAGGCGGTCGGGGACGCCGAACGCCGCGCGGACGCGGTGACGGCGTTCGGCCGGCGTGTGCGTCTCCGCTCCTGACCGTCGGTCGCTCGAACGCCCCGCGTCGTCAACCCCGTGGTCGGCGAGCAACGCGTCCACGGACTGCGGGTCGTCGTTGCACTGGGCCGCCAGCCACGTCCGGAGCGACCGAATCGCCGCCCACTGGTCGGCGTCGAGGTCGCGGCCCAGGAGGCGGAAGCCGGGGCGTCGCTGCCGGCAGACGGTCGGGAAGGCCGCCGCGAGTCGCTCGACGGCCGCCTCGCGGTTCCCGGCGACGACGTCGCCGAGCGCCTCCGAGAGGGCTCGTTCGGCCGCCGCGTCCGGGAGTTCCGGCGGCACGTCGAACTCCTCGCGGATCGCGTCCACCACGGCGTCCGGTCCCGACTCGCCCCGCTCGGTGACGTACGCTTCGACGGCGTCGAGGTCGATGCCTTCGGTTTCGACGCGCAGGCGGAGGTCCGTCACTGCCCGCCACGTCGACGCCGACAGGTCGTAGTCGCCGGGCGGGATGACGGCCGGACACCGGGTGTGGAAGCGACAGCCCGGTGGCGGGTCGGACGGACTCGGCACGTCGCCGGTCAGTACCGTCCCCTGGCCGCGCCGCCGGGGGTCGGCGACCGGCGTCGACCCGAGGAGCGCCTCCGTGTAGGGGTGGCGCGGGTTCTCGAATAGCTCCTCGGTCGGTCCCGTCTCCACGATTTCGCCGAGATACATCACCGCCACCCGGTCGCATATCTCCCGGACGACGCCCATGTCGTGGCTGATGACGAGGAGGGCGAGGCCGAACTCCGACTGGACGCGCTCGATGAGGCGGAGGATGTCCGCCTGTACGCTCACGTCGAGGGCGCTCACGGGTTCGTCGGCGACGACGAGGTTCGGATTGATGACGAGCGCGCGCGCGAGAGCGATGCGCTGTTTCTGCCCCCCCGAGAACTCGTGGGGGTAGCGGTCGACGTCGGCGGCGTCCAGCCCGACCCGGTCGAGGAGGTCACGGACCAGGTTCCGGCGGCGTCGCCGGTCGCGCATCCCGTGGACGCGCAGGGGTTCGGCGACGGCCTCGCCGACGCTCATCCGCGGGTCGAAACTCGACGTCGGGTCTTGAAATATCATCTGCGCCCGCCGGCGGAACCGCTTGAGTTCCCGGTCGCCGTACGCCGTCACGTCCTCGCCGTCGAAGACGACCCGGCCGCCGGTCGGCTCTTCGAGGCGCAACAGCGAGGTGGCGGCGGTCGACTTCCCGCAGCCCGACTCCCCGACGATACCGACCGTCTCGCCCCGGTCGACGGTGAAACTGACGCCGTCGACCGCGCGGACCCGTCCGACCTCCGTTCGGAGGACGCCCTCGGTAATCGGGTAATGTTTCCGGAGGTCGTGGACGTCGAGAATCGGCCGAGTCACGGTTCGTCTCCCCCGTCGACGCCGCGGTTCCGGTGCCGGCTGTCGTCTCCGGAGGAAGCGTCGTCGCCGACGCGTCCTCTGCCCTCGACGTGTTCGTCGTCTTCGACGTGTCCGCCGTCCCCGGCGTTTTCCCGATCCTCGACGTACCCGCCGTCCGTTCCGGCATCGACGGCCGCCGTCCCCTCGCCACGAACCACGGCGGGGTCGCCGTCGGGTCCGTAGTGGACACAGGAGACGGCGTGGTCGTCGCCGTCGAGGGCGTACAGCGGCGGTTGCTCGCCCCGCCGGCAGGCGTCGACAGCGTGGGCGCAGCGCGGGTGGAACCGACAGCCGTCGGGCGGGTCGGTCGCCGACGGGAGGCGGCCGTCGATGCCTTCCAGTCGCCCGCCGCGACCCGGGAGACACCGGAGCAGTGCCCGCGTGTAGGGGTGAGACGGGTTCTCGAACACGTCGAAGACGTCGCCGCGTTCCATCACCTTTCCCGCGTAGACGACGACGACGCGGTCGGCGACTTCCGCGACGACGCCCAGGTCGTGCGTGATGAGCAGGACGCTCATGTCGAACTCCGCCTGTAGCTCCCCCAGGAGGCGGAGTATCTGGTTCTGGATGGTCACGTCGAGCGCCGTCGTCGGTTCGTCGGCGACGAGGAGGTCCGGATTCGTCGCCAGCGCCATCGCGATGGCGACGCGCTGTTTCATCCCGCCGGAGAACTCGTGGGGGTAGTCGCCGAACCGCCGGGTCGCCTCCGGGATGCCGACCCGGTCGAGCAGGTCGATTGCGCGGGCGCGGGCCGCCGACTTCGACGCGTCCTCGTGGAGGCGAATCGCCTCGACGATCTGCCAGCCGACGGTGTAGACGGGGTTGAGCGCCCCCTGCGGGTTCTGGAAGATGTGACCGACGCGCCCGCCGCGGAGGTCACGCAACTCCGCGTCGCTCATGTCGAGGACGTTCCGGCCGTCGAAGTCGATTTCGCCGCCCGTCACCTCGCCCGGTGGACTCCTGACGAGGCGGGTGAGCGACTCGCCCGTGACGGTCTTTCCACTGCCGGACTCGCCGACGAGACAGACCGTCTCGCCGCGGCGGACGTCGAAGCTCACGCCGTCGACGGCGCGGACGACGCCCTCGTCCGTGTGGAACTGCGTTTCGAGGTTCCGTACCGAGAGGAGTGGTTCGCCTGCCATCTATCTCTCCTGTCGCGGGTCGAGCGCGTCGCGGAGGGCGTCGCCCACGAAGTTGAACGCGAGGATGGTCGTAAAGAGGAAGAGGCCGGGCAGGGTCGACACCCACCACGCGGTGTCGAGGTCGCTCCGGCCGGCGGCGATGACCTGTCCCCACGACGGGACCGTCGGGTCGCCGAGCGAGAGGAAGGAGAGCGCCGCCTCGAAGAGGATGAACCCCGGGATGAGCAGCGTCGCCGCGGTGATGATGCTGTTCGAGACGTTCGGGACGAGGTGGCGGCGGATGATGTAGAGCGTCCCCGCGCCGGCGCTGTCGGCGGCGGTGACGTACGCCTCCTCGTTCCGCTGGAGCGCCTCCGACCGGACGAGGCGGGCCATGCTCCCCCACCCCGTGAGCCCGAAGATGACGATGAACATGAACAGGCTCCCGCCGAACAGGTAGTTGAGGAGGAGATAGAGGAAGAACGCGGGGAAGACGAGCTGGACGTCGACGTAGCGCATCAACACCTCGTCGACGAGGCCGCCGGCGTAGGCCGCCACCGTCCCCACCGCCGTCCCGATGGTCACCACGAGCAGCGTCGAGATGAGACCGACCTTCATGCTCACCTGCATCCCGTAGACGACGAGGACGAGCACGTCCTTCCCGTCGCTGGTCGTCCCGAGCGGGTGGGCCCACGTGCCGTGACACATCCCGTCGCTCACGTCGCCGAGACAACTGACCGGGACCGACGCGTCCACTGCGGTGTAGACGGGCGGCTGGTGGCTCTGGGTCAGGGCGAGCTGTGGCTTCGAGAGGAACAGCGGGCCGACCACGCCGACGAGGAAGACGGCGGCCAGATAGCCCAGGCTGACGACGGCGAGGCGGTTCTTCCGGAACTCGGCCCAGTAGTGCGCCGTCAGGCGGCGATTGTCGTACAGCGGGACGGCGACGTAGAACAGGAGCGCGAGCAGCGTGACGACGAAGAGCCAGTCGAGTTGCGTGACGTTCCAGCGAATCGGCCACGTCACCGTCGGGCGGCTCGCGGGCAGCAGGTGGTAGTCGTAGACGAAGGCGGCGGCGACGGCGAGCAGCGACGCGAGCGCCCGCCGGTCCCGCTGCGACAGCGTCGAGAACCGTCCCTCCATCTCGTCCCAGTCGACCGACTCGAACGTCTCGGCTGGTTCGTCCGCCGCCATCACCGGTCACCGTAGTCGATTCGGGGGTCCAGTACCGTGTAGGCGACGTCCTGTATCAGGTTGCCGACGACGGCGACGAACGTGAAGATGAGCGTCGTCCCCAGCACCAGCGCGGTGTCCTGGGCCATGATGGCGTCGTACGAGAGCTGGCCCAGTCCGGGGATGCCGAACACCACCTCGACGAGATACGACGCCGCGAGGAAGATGCCGAGGATGTCGCCGACGAGGATGGTCATCAGCGGCACCGCGGCTGGCCGGAGGATGTGTCGGGTGAGGATGCGGAACTCGCCGGCTCCCTTTGCCTTCGCCGTCTTGACGAACTCCGCCTGGACGTACTCCAGGGCCTCCGCCCGGGAGTACCGCATCACCCCCGCGATGGTCCCAGTCACCAAGACGACGACCGGCAAGACCAGTTGTTTCGCCATCGCGACCCCGACCAGCGGCACGTTCGGGTCGAACACCACCGGGAACCACCCCAGTTGGACCGAGAACACCAGCAGGAGGATGATGGCGAACCAGAAGTTGGGGATGGCGTAGCCGAAGAAGGCGAAGAAGGTGGCGGCGTAGTCGGTCTTGGTGTACTGGTGGGTCGCCGAGTAGAGGCCGATACTGAGGCCGAGCAGGACCGAGAGGATGGTCGTCGGGACGGAGTAGATGGCGGTGTACGGAATCGCGCCCGCGATGGCCTCCATCACCGGCTGGGAGCGGCTCTCCGACCACCCCCAGTTCAGCGTCACCATGTTGACCATGTACTCGCTGTAGCGCTCCCACAGCGGTCGATTCAGCCCCCGGCGTGCCTCGAACGCCTCGCGCGCCGCCTCCGCCGACCCGCCGCTGGCGGCCGCGCGGAACTGCAACTGCTCGGCCGCCGGATTCGGCGTCAGCGCCAGCAGCCCCCACGTCACCGACAGGATGAGATACGTCGCCACGACGGCCCAGAGGACCCGCCGGACGACGTACCAGCGCATGCTCATGTTACTTGAAGTACCACGTCTGGGAGTCCCACCCGGTGTTGAACTCCTCGCCGTAGCCGACGACCCGTTCGTCGTAGCCCGTCATCGACGACGGCATGGCGAGAAAGCCGAAGGGCTGTTCCTCGCTGATGACTCCGAACGCCTGCGCGAACAGTTCCTCGCGTCGCGCCTCGTCGGTCGTCTGCGACGCCTTCTCGTAGAGTTCGGCGATGTTCGCCTCGGGGTAGTAGCCGTAGAAATTGATGCCGCCGCGCTTCTCGAAGAAGCCCTTGCTGGAGGCGGGGGTGAACGGATAGGTGTTGAACTGGAGGTTGATGGACATGTCCCACGGTTCGGCGCTCGTGGCGACGTCGCGCGGCCCGCCGTTGAAGACGCCCGCGCTCCACTCCGGTTCGACGCCCTCCGGCGGCGACGTCTTCACGAACTTGTCCTGGAACGTCGACGTCCCGACCGACTTCGGTTGGACCGCGATGCCGGCGTTCTGCTGGATCTCCTGGGCGGCGAACTCGCCGATCGTCTGTTCGGTGGGCTGGCCCTGGTCGAAGTAGAGCGTGAGCGTCACCTGCTCGCCGTCGCCGTCGACGAGCGTGTCGCCGTCGTAGGCGTACTCCGTCCCCGAGAGGGCGTCGGCGAGACGGGTGCGGGTCTTCTCCGGGCCGTACCGGTCACCGACGCCGTACTCGACGACGGTGCTATCGTCGTACCACTTCGACCACTTCGGCTGCATCGTCTGGGCGACCTCACCGTAGCCACGGAGGACGTTGTCGACGATGACCTGCTTGTTCACCGCGTACGCCAGCGCCTGTCGAACGGCCTTCGACCGGAACGGTTCCCAGCCGTTGGCCCGCATGTTGTAGATGAGAACCCTGGCGTACGGTTGGGGCGTGACGTTGACGTTCACCGACCCCATGTCCTCGAACTGCGACGCCTTGTCCGGCGGGATGCCCGACGAGTCGACGTCGCCCGCCCGTAACGCGCCGAGGCGGGCGCTCTCCTCTTTGATCACCTTGATTACCCGCTCCTCGAAGTACGGCGCGTTCGCGAATCGCTCGGGCACGTCGTCGGCGTCGTGGAGGTAGTAGTCGTCGTTGCGCGTGACGACGTACTGCGAGGTCCGGTCCCACTCCTCGAAGGTGTACGGGCCGAGGTTCCCCGCGTACGCGAGCGTGTTGAGTTCCTCGTCCTGCTGGAGTCCCTCGCCGTCCTTCTCGGGGACGTACTGCTCCAGCAGCGCCCGCGGAATGCACTGCTGTCGCCACATGACCGGCTTGAACGGGAACGACGGGTCGACGTCGAACAACTGGATCTCGAAGGTGTACGTCCCCGTCTTCTCGACGGGAACGGGTTCGAGCCGTCCCGAGTCGGGGTTCTGCCGGAACCAGTCGCCGGCGTTGGGGTAGCCGCTCCAGTTTGGCTTTGCCTGGAAGACGTTCTTGATCATGTACACCCAGTCCTCGGCGGTCTGTTGGCCGTAGTCGCCGCCCCACTGGAGGTTGTCCCGGAGTTCGATCTCGTAGACGCGACCGTCGTCCGTCGACACGTCGGCCCACAGCGGGAATATCTCCTGATTCGGCTTGATGGCCCACGCGCCGTCCAGCGTCGCCGTCACGAACGCCCCGGAGGTGGCGTCGGCCGTCGTCAGCCAGTTCAGCGACTGGGCGTCGACGCTGCTAGCGCTCGTGTACGTCCCCTGAACCGTCCGTCCGCTCCCTCCCGACGACGTCCCGGACCCCGTTCCGGTCGTCGCGCCCGCCCCCGTTTCTCCCCCACCGTCGCCGCCGTCGCCGGAACAGCCGGCGAGGCCCGCAACTCCCGCCGTCCCGAGGAGTTTGAGCAGGTCCCTCCGGCGTGACGTCCCCCCGCTCGACGCCCGTCGACGGTTGCTAGCAAGCCACATATGCGTCCAAAACGGGGGTTCGCACAAATACCCATCGGTCAGCGCAACTGCCCGGGACCGACCGTCTCGCTCCCGACCGTGGCCACCTAGCCGTCACCGTACGGGTCCGTGATGACGACTTCGCCGTCGACGACGTCGACGTTGATGAGCGTCTTGACGCTGTAGTCCGCGTCGTCGAGTTCGTTCGGCCCCGCCTTCTTGATGACGGCGACGACGTCGATGACCTCCGCGCCGATGTGCGAGAGCGCGTCGAGGATTGCCTTCATCGTCCCGCCGGTGCTGAGGACGTCGTCGAGGACGAGGACGCGGTCGCCCGCCTCCACGTCGTTGATGTACATCTCGCTCTCGGAGTAGCCCGTCTGCTGGGCCAGCGACACCTCGCCGTCGAGGCCGTACTGGCGCTTGCGGATGACCACGAGCGGGATGTCCGTCATCAGCGAGACGGCCGTCGAGATGTGGATGCCCATCGCCGCCGGCGTGACGATCTTGTCGATGTCTTCGAGGTCCGCCTTGCGGATGATCTTGATGACGATTTCGCGCAGTAGCTCCGGCCGGAGCATCGGCACGCCGTCGCTGACGGGATGTACGAAGTACTGGTAGTCGCCCTTCTCGATTATCGGCGCGTCGAGGAGTGACTGCCGCAACTGGTCCATGTCGCCCGTAACGGTGGTCGGGAATAAAAGATGGCGATTCCCGGTGTCCCCGTCCCGTGGGACCGCTTCGCGCGGCGGGTCGTTCGCCCCGTATCCTGGACCGTCCGTCGGTTCCTCGTCGACGCGCTCGTCGCCACAGTGCAGTGACGTCATAGCGTCGCGCCGCCACAGCACCGCGCCGCCACGGCGCGTCACGACCCGTCGCCGCTCACGACGCGGACGGGATTCGCCGCGTTTGGCAACACCTAAGTCCAATCTTCCCGGAAACACGCACGTGCAACCGACAACGGACGTCGTACTCGCCGTGGTCTTTCTCCCCTTCGTCGCCGCCGCGTTCACGCCGTTCGTCTTCCGACTCCTCGGCGAGCGGACCGCCTACTACGCGGCGGCCGTCGCCCTCGCCTGCTTCGGGCTCGTCTCGAAGCTGTATCTCGCGGGCGCACACGGGAGCGTCGCCGTCGAGTGGATTCCCTCGCTCGGCGTCTCGCTCGCCTTCTACGTCGACGGCCTCGCGCTCCTCGTCTCGTTTCTGGCGAGCGGCGTCGGCGTCCTCATCCTCACCTACTCCGGCGGGTACATGCACGGCGAACCCGGACAGCCGAAGTACTACGCCTCCTTGCTGGCGTTCATGGGGTCGATGCTCGGCGTCGCCCTCGCGGCCGACCTGGTCGCCCTGTTCGTCTTCTGGGAACTGACGAGTCTCTCGTCGTTCCTCCTCATCGGCCACTACACCGGCGAGGAGGCGTCGCAGTACGCCGCCCGGAAGTCGATGCTCGTCACCGTCTCCGGCGGCCTGTTCATGCTCGTCGGCTTCCTGCTCCTCGTCTGGGCGTCGGGGCAGGCGCTCCCCGAGGTCACCTACCGGATTCCGGTCCTCGTCGAACACGCCGGCGCGATTCGGACGGCGCTCGGCGACGCCGGACTGCTCGTCCCCGTCCTCCTCCTCCTCGCCCTCGGCGCGGGCACGAAGTCCGCGCAGGTCCCCTTCCACATCTGGCTCCCGAACGCGATGGAGGCTCCGACGCCCGTCTCCGCGTTCCTCCACTCCGCGACGATGGTCAAGGCGGGCGTCTATCTCGTCGGCCGCTTCCGCCCGCTCTTTCTCCCCGAGGACGCCGCGGTCCTCGGCGAGTGGACGCTGCTTTTTGCCGTCCTCGGCCTCCTGACGATGACCGTCGCCGCCGTCCTGGCCGTGAGCGCGACGGACATCAAGGAACTGCTCGCCTACTCGACGGCCTCACACCTCGGCCTCATAATCGCCGGGTTCGGCTTCGCCAACAGCTACGGTGCCGAGGCCGGCGCGTTCCACGTCCTGAACCACGCCTCGTTCAAGGCCGCGCTCTTTCTCGTCGCCGGCATCGTCGCCCACGAGGCGGGCACCCGCGACATCGCCGAACTCGGGGGGCTGCGAAACCACCTGCCCGTCACCGCGGCAGTCGCCGTCGTCGCCTCGCTGTCGATGGCCGGGATTCCGCCGTTCAACGGCTTCTACTCGAAGGAACTGCTGTTCGAGGCGAGCTACTACGCCGCCGAAGAAATCGGCGGCGTCGGGTGGGTGTTCCCCGTCGTCGCCGTCTTCGGGAGCGTCTTCACCTTCCTCTACTCCATCAAGTTCGCCTCGCTGTTCTTCGGCGACGAACCCGATGGACTGGGCCACGTCCACCGCCCGCCGGCAGCGATGCTCGTCCCGCCGGCGATACTCGGCGTCCTCGTGCTGGCGATTTCGGCCCGACCGAACGCCTTCGTCGAGGGACTCGTCGGCGGCGTCTACGGCAGCGTCGTCACCGGCGACGCCCACTCCTTCTCGGTCCACTTGCCCACGGAACTGTCGCCGTACTTCGTCATGAGCCTCGTCACGATGGCGTTCGGAGCCGTCCTCTTCCCCTTCTACGACCGCATCCACCACGGCCTGCGCACTCTCATCCGCGGGCCGGTGCGGGCGAACTGGTGGTACGACAACGCCGTCGACGGCGCGACGGCGCTCAGTCGCCGGGTCACGCCGCTCGTCCAGAACGGCCTCCTGCGGACGTACGCCGTCTGGGGCCTCGCGGCCGTCTGCTCGCTCGCGCTCGGCGGCTACGCCGCCCTCGGCGTCTCGCTCCCGCCGCTGACCGGCCTCGCCGTGACGACGCCCATCCTCCTCGTGTTGCTGGTGGCCGTCGTCGGGGCGCTCGCCGTCGGCATCGCCCCCTCGCACGTCGCGGGCGTCCTCACGCTCTCCATCGTCGGCTTCATGGTCGCCATCTTCTACATCCTCGCCGACGCCCCCGACCTCGCGCTGACCCAGCTCGTCGTCGAGACGCTCGTGTTGGTCATCTTCCTGCTCGTCCTCGACCGCCTGCCGGCGTTCTACGGGCGGCCGCGACCGTCGCTCGCCGTCCGCGACGCCACGCTCTCGCTCGTCGTCGGCGCGACGGTGTTCGTGACGGTGCTCGTCTCCACGGCGTCGAGTCCGAACGAGGCGCTCGCGCACTTCCTCGTCGAACGCGCGGGCGTCCCGGCGGAACACGGCCCGCTCATCGTCGACTACGGCGGCGGCGGCAACGTCGTCAACGTCATCCTGGTCGACTTCCGCGGGTTCGACACCATGGGCGAGATATCGGTCGTCGCGATGGCCGCACTCGCCGTCCTGACGCTCGTGCGGATGCGCTCGCAGGGGGAGACGCAATGAGCGACGACGCCTCCGCGCCGGCGAACGAGGACGCCGCCGTCGCCGAGTCGCACGCGTCCGGCGGCGTCGACCGGTCGACGACCATCGTCGCTCGCACCGTCGTCCGCATCGCCGTCCCCATCATCCTCGTGACGGCCATCTCGCTTCTCCTCCAGGGCCACAACCTCCCCGGTGGCGGCTTCATCGGCGCGGTGCTCACCGCGACGGCGTTCGTCCTCGTCTACGTCATCTTCGGGCTGGACTACCTCCAGACGACCATCCTCGACAGGCGAGACGAGGCCGACGACGGCATGGTGGGCGTCTACCGCTGGCTGTTCGCGCTCGGCCTGGCGCTGGCGGCGGGGAGCGGCCTCGTCCCCGTCCTGTTCGACGTTCCCTTCCTCACGCAGGCCGTGGTGTTCGTCGAGCACCTCCCGCTCTACGGCGAACTCGAAGTCGCCTCCGCGTTCGCGTTCGACCTCGGAGTGTACTTCACCGTCGTCGGTGCGCTGTTGACCATCATCGCGGAGGTGGGTGCCGAATGACTCAGTTCGTCCTCGCGGCCGTCCTCGGCCTGTTGTTCGCGTTCGGGACGTTCCTCGTCCTCCGGCGCGACGTGGTCCGGGTCGTCTGGGGCGTCACCATCATCAGCCAGGCGGCGAACGTCTACCTCGTCACGATGGGCGGCCTGGAGGGACTCGCCCCCATCGGCCACGGTCACGGCGGTGGCGACGCGGCCGTCACCGACCCGCTTGTGCAGGCGCTCGTCCTCACGGCCATCGTCATCGGCTTCGGGACGAGCGCGCTCGCGCTCGTGCTCACGTATCGCGTCTACCAGGAACACGGGACCATCGACGTCTACGAACTCGGAGGCGACCAATGAGTACCACCGTCATCGCACCGCTGCTCGTCGCGCTGTGTACCGCCATCCTCACCCTACTGACCCGGCCGAGCGTCCGCGTTCAGCAGGGAGTGAGCCTCCTCGGGGCTGTCGCCTATCTCGGAGCCGTCGCGGCCCTGTTCGACCGCGTGGCCGCGGGCGGCACGCTCGTCTACCAGGTCGGTGGCTGGCCCGCCCCCTTCGGCATCTCGCTCGTCGCCGACGCCCTCGCGGCGTTCATGCTCGGCCTCGCCGCCATCGTCTCGCTCGGCGCGCTCGCGTTCGCCGTCCTCTACGTCGACGACTTCGGCCAGCGCCTCTCCTTCCACCCGCTGTATCACTTCATGCTCGTCGGCGTCTCGGGCTCCTTTCTCACCGGCGACGTCTTCAACCTCTTCGTCTGGTTCGAGGTGATGCTCATGTCGAGTTACGTCCTCGTCCTCTTCTACGGCGGCGCCGACCACACCCGCGCGGCGCTCAACTACGTCGTGTTGAATCTGCTGGGGAGCGCCGTCATGCTCGTCGCCATCGGCGGCCTCTACGCGACGACGGGCACGCTCAACATGGCCGACCTGGCCCGCCGCCTGGCCGACCCGGCGGCCTACGACGTGAACGTCCTGCCCGTCCTCGGCCTCGCCGCCGTCCTGTTCTCGGTGTTCGCGCTCAAGGCCGGCCTCGTCCCGTTCCAGTTCTGGGTGCCGGCGGCCTACCGCGCCGCCCCCGCGCCCGTGACGGCGATGCTCGCGGGCGTCGTCAAGAAGGTGGGCGTCTACGCCATCGTCCGCCTCTACTTCACCGTCTTCGCGGCCGCCTCGCTCCCCCGGTCGCTCTCGCTGCCCGGTCTCGCCGGCGACTCGACGCTCGCGTTCTTCGGGCCGGTGTTGTTCCTCGTGGCCGCCGCGAGCGTCGTCGTCGGCGGCCTGGGGGCCGTCGGCCGCGACGACCTGGAGGCCGTCCTCGCGTACTCCTCCATCAGTCAGGTGGGCTTCATCGTCCTGCCGCTGGCCGTCGCAGCCACCGTCCCCGAGGTCCGGGTCCTGGGCGTCACCGCCTGCCTCGTCTACGCGTTCAACCACGGCCTCGCCAAGGGCCTCCTCTTTCTCGTCGCCGGGACGCTGAAGGAGTCGGTCGGCAGCACCGACTTCGCCGACCTCGGCGGCGTCGCCGGCCGGTCGCCCGTCCTCGCGGCCACCTTCTTCGTCGGCGCGCTCTCGCTCGTCGGCGTTCCACCGCTCTCGGGCTTTTTCGGGAAGCTCCTCGTCTTCGACGTGGCCGCGCGGTCGTTCGCGACGGACGCGGCGGGCGCGGCGGCGACGCTCGCCGTCGCCCTGTTCGGTGCCGTCCTCACCATCGCCTACTACACCCGAGCGTGGAACGCCGCCTTCTGGGGTGAGCCGTCCGAACGCGTCCGCGAGTTCCTCGGGAACGACGGAGCGGTCGTCCCCGACGGCGGACAGTCGACGGCCGAAGCGGCGCTCGCGCTCGGTGGCATGGTCGCCGTCCTCGCGGCCTTCGCGGTCGCCATCGTCGCCTTCGGCGTCGGCTTCGACGCCCTCTATCGGGCGGCCGAAGGGGCCGCCCACGCCGCCGTCGACACCGGCGGCTACGTCGACGCCGTCGCCCCCGCGGAGGTGGTCGAATGAGCCGCCGCTGGCCCCTGTTCGGCGTCGTCCTCTCGGTGCTGTGGCTCTTCGTCCGCGGCGTCGAGTTGACGCCGACGCGCCTCGCCGAGGAGTTCGTCATCGGCCTGCTGGTGGGCTTTCCGGTCGCCTTCGCAATCAGGCGGTTCTACGGGGCCGAGGCCCAACTCGACCGGGGGCTCCGGGTCGCGCCCTACGCCGCGCTCTATCTCGCGGCGTTCCTCTACGAACTGCTCACCGCCAACGTCGACGTGGCGCGACGCGTCCTCTCGCCGTCGATGCCAATCGAACCGGCGGTGGTGGAGGTTCCGCTGCGCGTCGAGACGGACCTCGCCGTCACGACCATCGCCAACAGCATCACGCTCACCCCCGGCACGCTCACCATGGACTACGACGCCGACACGAACACCCTGTACGTCCACAGCATCGACGCCACCGACCCCGAGGCGATTCTCGAACCCATCCGTCGGTGGGAGGACTACGCCCTCGTCATCTTCGACGAGCGGCGCAAACCCGGGGACCCCGTCCCCGACCGGGAGGTGGCGCGTGGCGACTGACCTCGCGGCGGTACTCGGCGTCGCCCTGCGGGCGGCACTCGTCGTCGCCAGCGGCCTGACGCTGTTTGCCGGCTACCGGGTCATCCGCGGCCCGACGACGCCCGACCGGGTCGTCGCCCTCGACACCATCGGGACGAACGTCGTCGCCATCGCCGTCCTCTACTCGATGGCGACGGCGCAGGGCTTTTTCATCGACGTGAGCCTCGTCCTCGCCATCATCGGCTTCATCAGCACCATCACCGTGGCGCGCTACGTCACGGAGGGGGACATCATCGAATGACCGAAGCAACCGCCGCCACGGCCGCCGTCGGTCCGATTCGCACCGCCCTCGTCCTGGCGCTCGTCGCCGTGGGGTCGCTGTTCCTCCTCGTGGGGACCATCGGCCTCCTCCGCCTGCCGAACGTCTACAACCGGATGCACGCGACGACGAAGGCGACGACGCTCGGTGCCGCCTCCATCGCCCTCGCCGGGTTCGTCTACTACGGCCCCGGCGGCGACGGCCTGATGGCGCTCGTCACCGTCGTCTTCCTCTTCCTGACCGCGCCGACCGGCGCGCACATGATTTCGCGCGCTGCCCAGCGGATGGGGGTCCCGTTCGTCGAGGACGTCTCGTGGCCCGGCGAGACGGGAACGACGCCCGACGAACCGGCCGACGACTGATAGTGGTTACTGTAATCACCAGTATGAGGCGGCCGGCCGACTCGCCTACGAGAGGGCTCTCGCGAGTCGCTCCGCGACGCGCGCGCCCAGGCCCGCCTTGTCGCCGCAGTACGTAGCGACGTCGTCGTCGACGACAAGCGCGCGCGTCTCCTCGTCGCCCATGACCGACGCGTCGTTGGCGACGACGAAGGCGAGCCCCACCCTGTCGCGCAACGCTCGCGCCCGGTCGACCATCGCCTCGTCGTCGCCGGACGTCTCGGCCTTGAAGCCGACGATGGGGAGGTCGGGGTGGGCCTCGCGCACCGAGTCGACGAGCTTCGGCGTCGGGTCGAGTTCGAGCGTCAGCGACTCGCCCGACCGGATCTTCTCCCCGGCCGTCTCGACGGTGAAGTCGCTTATCGCCGCCGCCGAGACGAGGGCGTCGGCGTCTGCGACGGCAGCCGAGACGGCCTCCAGCATCTCCGCGGCCGACTCCACCGCGACGACGTCGGCGTAGGGGACGTCCGGGCCGTCGTGGACGAGAGTGACGTCCGCGCCGCGGACGAAACAGGCCCGCGCGACGGCCCGTCCAGTCTTGCCCGACGCCCGGTTCGTGATGGTGCGGACGGGGTCGATGGCCTCGCTCGTCGACCCGCTGGTGACGACGACGTGGTCGCCAGCCAGCGACTGGGGCGTCGTCGAGCGGGCGACGTGAGTCAGGACGGCCTCCTCGCTCGCGATTTTGGCCTTCCCCTCCTCCAGCCGCGGCGGCACGAAGTCGACGCCCCACGACTCCACCCGGTCGATGGCCGCCGCGACGCCGGGGTGGTCGTACATCGGTTCGTGCATCGCGGGCGCGACGACCACCGGCACGTCCGCGCCGAGCGCCGTCGTCGCACAGGTCGTCACGGGCGTGTCGTCGACGGCGGCGGCCACCTTCCCGACGGTGTTCGCCGTCGCCGGCGCGACGAGGAGGACGTCCGCCCACCCCGCGCGCCCGCAGAGGTCGACGTGCTCGACGGCCCCCGTCAGTTCCGTCACCGGGTCGTGTCCCGTGGCGAATTCGAGCGCCCACGGGTGGAGTATCGACCGGGCGCTCTCGGTCATCACGCCCCGAACGGACGCGCCGTGGCGTTGCAACTCGTGGACGAGTTCGACCGCTTTCACCGCCGCGATGCTGCCGGTCACGCCGAGTGCGACGTTGCGACCTTCGAGCATTCGTCCCCCGTTTCGGGCGCGGTCACATAAAGGCGGGCGAGACGCCCAGCGGGCGCGGGCCGTTCACTCCTCCTCGTCCGCGAGGCTGGGGTGGGGCGTCGGCTCGTCCGGGTGGAGGTCGGCGAAGTACTCCCGCATCGCCGCCATCGACTCGCGCTCGCGGGCGCGCCGTTCCGTCTCGTCTATCTCCTCACACCCCGGCGGGACGTCCCGTCCTCTGTCGGTGAAGTAGCCCTCGGGCACGACCCAGTCGTGATAGAACGGCGTGTCGCTGTCCTGGACGAGCGTGATGCCGACGCGCGCGCCGTGACCGGCGGCGACGACGGCCTGGTGGTACTGTTCGGCGAGGCGGCCAGCGGCGTACAGCCCCTCGACGTCGGTGCGGCCGTCGGGGTCCGGCTGTAGAAACGCCTTGCTCCCCGCCGACCGGACGCTCACGTCGAGCGCGGAGAGGTAGGACTCGTCGGCCCACGAGGCGGCGACGACGCGGTCGGCCGTCAGCGTCTCGCCGTCGTCGAGGGTCACGTCGAACCCGCCGTCGTCGGCTTCGTGGACGCCAGTCACCGTCCGCTGGATTCGGTCACAGCCGTTCCGCGTCGCCTGCGCTTCGAGCATGTCCGCGAACAGCCGGGAGTTGACGCCTGCGGGGAAGCCGGGGAAGTTCTCGAGATGGGCGTTCCGGCGGAGAATCGACTCGCCGTGGTCGACGACGAGCGTATCCAGCCCCGCGCGTGCGGTGAATATGCCGGCAGTGAGGCCGGCGACGCCGCCACCGACGACGACGACTTCTCGGTGCGTGTCGTTCGACATACGGCGTCGTTCGGTGACGCAGGTCATGGAACTAGCGGTTCGCGGTGGCAGCCGACAGCGTTACCCACGCCGGCGCGAATCCTCCAACGTGGACGAACTCGTCGTCAGCACCGTCGTCTGTCTCCCGCCGGACGAGGTGTACGGCTTCCTCACGGATTTCCCGCGCTACGCCGACTACTCGGAGCACCTCCGCGACGTACGCACCCACGGCGACGGGTCCCCCGGGACGCGCTACGACCTGGAACTCGCGTGGTGGAAACTGACCTACACGGCCCGGTCCGAGGTGACGGGGACGTCGCCGCCGACGCGGGTCGACTGGCGACTGGTCGACGGCCTCGACGCGAGCGGTCGCTGGCGAATCGAACCGCTCGACGCGGTCCCGCCGGGGCTCCCCGACGACGCGGAAACCGCGTCCCGCGTCTTTCTCGAAGTCGAGTACGACCCCGACTCGGTCGGGTCCGGGGCGCTCGACCTCCCTCGATTCGTCTCGCTCGACTGGGTGGTGTCGAAGGTCAGACCGCTCGTCCTCGACGAGGCCGAACGCGTCGTCTCACGCATCGTCACGGACCTGGAGGGCCGGTCGCGGACGGTTTCACTGCAAATCCACCGCGCGCCCGAGTGACTTCGGGAAGCGAAATGATGATACGTCTGACGTGGCGAACGTCGTCCATGAATCGGGGAGGCGGCCCGCCGTGCGGATAGTCATCGTCGGTGCCGGACAGGTCGGGTCGAGCATCGCGGCCGACCTCGACGACACGCACGACGTCGTCGTTATCGACCGGGACGCAGAGCGGGTCGAGGAGATGACTTACTCGCTCGACGTCCTGGCCATCGAGGGCGACGGCACCTCGCTCTCGACGCTCGAACGCGCGGAGGTGGAGAAAGCGGACATGGTCATCGCGAGCACCGACGACGACGAGACGAACATCGTCGTCTGTGCGACGGCCAAGGCCGTCAGTTCCGCGTTCACCGTCGCGCGGGTGAAGAACATCGAGTATCTCCGGACGTGGCACCGCTCCGAGTCCGCCCTCGGCGTCGACTTCATGGTCTGTACGAACCTCCTCGCGGCCGAGTCCATCGTCCGCGTCGTCGGCCTGCCCGCCGCGCGCGACGTCGACCCCTTCGCCGACGGGAAGGTCCAGATGGCCGAACTGGAGATTCCCGAGGGGAGCCCCGTCGCCGACCAGACGGTGAAGGAGGCCGACCGGTTCGACTCGCTCACCTTCGCGGCCATCCTCCGCGACGGCGACGTCGAAATCCCGCGCGGGGGGACGGTCATCCGGGCCGGCGACCGGGTCGTCGTCATCGGGTCGCCCGAGAGCGTCCAGGGCTTTGCCGCCTCCATCGCGCCCGACGAACCGCCGGGGACCGACGAGGAGGTCGTCATCGTCGGCGGGAGCGAAATCGGCTTCCACGTCGCCCGACTGCTGAGCGAACGCGGCTTTCGCCCTCGACTCATCGAACAGGACCCGGACCGGGCCCGCTGTCTCGCCGAGGACCTGCCCGACACCGTCGTCCTGGAGAGCGACGCAACCGACATCGACTTCCTCGAACGCGAACACGTCGGCGACGCCGACCTGCTGGTGGCCGCCCTCGACTCCGACGAGAAGAACCTCCTCGTCTCGTTGCTCGCGCGCCGTCTCGGCGTCGAGCGGACCGTCGCGATCATCGACACCTCCGCCTACGTCGAGTTGTTCGAGGCTGTCGGCGTCGACATCGGCGTCAACCCGCGGGAAGTCGTCGCAGAAGAGATTACTCGGTTCACCCGCGAAGGCGGAGCCGAGAACGTCGCCCTCATCGAGAACGACCGGGCGGAAGTGCTCGAAATCGAGATCGACGACGCCTCGGTCCTCGCGAACCGACCCATCCGGGAGTCCGTCTCGGAACTTCCGGAGGGAGTCGTCATCGGTGCGATCACCCGCGACCGGGAGTTCATCACGCCGCGGGGGGACACGCGCATCGAACCCGGCGACCACGTCGTCGTCTTCGTCGACGCCGACGTCGTCGACGACGTGACGCCGGTCCTGTAGGGCGTCGCGCGGCGACGGAGCCCGCTCTGGTACGGCGATAGTTCAGTAGTTTAATGCGCCCGACCCACGAGTTCGAATCGTTGCTGTGATGAACTTCCGCGTGGACTACCGTGCGAGTCTCAGCCTCGTCGGTACGGTCCTCAAATATCTCTCCGTCCCGCTCGTACTCCCGCTCGCCGTCTCGGCGTTCTACGGCGAGACGCTCGCGCCGTTTCTCGTCACCATCGCCGTCACGGCGATAGTCGGCCGAGCGCTGGAATCGCTGCGTCCCGCCCCGGATATCAGTGCACGGGAGGGCTTTCTGATGGTCGCCGTGACGTGGCTCGCCGTCGCCCTCGTCGGCGCGATTCCGTACCTCGTCGAGGCGCACGGCGTGCCGCCGCTCGCCTCGCCGGTCACGCCGGCGTCGACGCTCGCGAATCCCGCCAACGCCCTCTTCGAGAGCATGAGCGGGTTCACCACCACCGGTGCGACGGTGCTGGGGTCGATTTCCGTCGAGACACACACCCGGGGCATCATGCTCTGGCGACAGCTCACCCAGTGGCTCGGCGGGATGGGTATCGTCGTCCTCGCGGTGGCCATCCTCCCCGAACTCTCCGTCGGCGGCGCACAACTGATGGACGCCGAAGCGCCCGGCCCCGGCATCGAGAAGCTGACGCCGCGCATCGCCGAGACGGCGCGGGCGCTCTGGGGGGCCTACCTCGGCTTCACCGTCCTCCAGATTCTCCTGCTCTACGGCCTCCACCTCGCCGGCCACGCCGACGCGATGACGTTCTACAACGCCGTCTCGCACGCGCTGACGACGATGCCGACGGGCGGCTTCTCGCCCGAGGCGCGCAGCATCGAGGCCTTCTCGGCGGCCGTCCAGTGGGTGATTATTCCGTTCATGGTCGCCGCCGGGACCAACTTCGCCCTGTTCTGGCACCTCCTCACCGGCGAGCCCGAACACCTCGTCCGCGACACCGAGTTCCGCGTCTACGTCGGCGTGATGGGTGCCGTGACCGCGCTGGTGGCGGTGGTGCTGTTCGTCGGCGGCGGCCTCGTGACGCAGGTGCCGACCGGCGGTACCTTCGACGCCGCCTACCTCTCGGGCGTGCGCGAAACGCTCGTCGCGGGTCTCGAACCCTCGCTCAGACACGCCGCCTTCCAGGTCGTCTCGATAACGACGACGACCGGCTACGCGAGCATCGACTTCAACACCTGGAGCGCCCCGGCGCAGTACGTCCTCCTCTTTCTGATGTTCGTCGGCGGGTCAGCCGGGTCGACGGGCGGGTCCATCAAGGTCGTCCGCTGGTACGTCGTCCTCAAGTCCGTCCGCCGGGAGCTGTTCACGACGGCCCATCCCGAGGCGGTCCGTCCCGTCAGACTCGGCGGCCGCGCCGTCGACGAACGCGCGATTCGGGGCATCTACGCCTTCACCGTCCTCTACCTGCTCATCTTCTTCGTGGCCGTCGCGGTGCTGTTCGCGGACGGCCTCAGAACGGGCCTCTCGCTGTCGGTGCTGGAGTCGATGAGCACCGTCGCGGCGACGCTCGGCAACGTCGGTCCCGGGTTCGGCCTCGTCGGCCCGATGGGGAGTTACCTCGACTTCTCGAACGCGGCGAAGCTGTTCATGGTGGCGCTCATGTGGGCCGGTCGCCTCGAAATCCTCCCGGTACTGGTCCTGTTGACGCCCGAGTACTGGCGCGGATGAGCGGGGCGAGCGCCGCTGACCAACCCGCCCGCCACAAACGTCACCGAAAATACGGTATCTAACTAACACGTCACGACGAGAAATCAAAGTTGAAAATTTGGCCACTAGGTTTATGTTAGAGACGGCGCAACGAGCCGCTGGGGCACCCACGACCGACGCGGAAACCGGGCATTCGAGGGACGTAAACGGGGGAACTGTCGCCGCGACGTCGCTCCGCTGCGACGCCGGCGCGACAGGGGCCGTCCCCAGTTTCTCCAGAAATGCGGCGAATTTCCGCCGAACGTGCGACAAATTCCAAAGCAGTCAATCAGGTTGACAGTCTCGATTCCAGTGACGTCCGCGCCGTCTCGGTGGGGCTGGTGTGTGGGTTCGAAGAGGCAGGGGACGGGTGACCGTCCACATCGCCGACGAGACTCGCCCGCACGGTCGGTCCGACGCGACGAGGTCGGACGTCCGGGCGCGGCGGCGAACTGCGTGTTCCCGTGCAGCGTCGTCGGCCCGGGCTACGGATTCAGCCCGTAGAGCATCGACCGGACGAACGCGAGGACGGGAATGATTTCGAGGCGGCCGACCCACATGTTGAGGACGAACATCGCTTCGGCGAGCGGCGACATGGTCGGGCCGGTGATGCCAGTCGAGAGGCCGACGTTGCCCTGGGCGCTCGCCACCTCGAAGAGCGCGTCGGCGTAGGTGAACGACGGCCCGGCGACGTTGACGAGGACGAGGCTACTCGCCGCGAGGAGGCCGACCCAGAGCAACGAGACGATGGCGGCCTCGCTGAACTCGCGTTCCATCGTCTCCCGGTCGAGTCGCCGCCCGCCCATGTCGACGCTGATGACGGCGTTTGTCGGGAGGAACACCCGCGAGAACTGCCAGCGGATGCCGCGGCCGATGGTGTACGCGCGGACGATTTTGATGCCGCCGACGGTGCTCCCGGCCGCGCCGCCGACGACCATCGCCCCCGAGACGAGGAGTTTCCCGCCCGCGGTCCACCGGCCGATGGGCGCTGACTGGAAGCCCGTACACGAGAGGGCGCTGACGAACTGGAACGTCGAATCGCGGAGCGCGTCGGTCTGGGCGTTCGAGAAGCCGACCGCCGACAGGCCGAGCCAGTCCGTTCCCGCGGCGAAGGCGTCGGTGGCGACGTCCACCGTCGCGGCGTTCTGCACCGAGAGGACCACGACGCCGGCGGCGAGGAGGGCGAACAGCCACCGCGTCTGGAGGTCGGAGACGAGTTTCCGGACGTTCCGGTCGTGCAAGACGGCGTAGTGGACGGGGAAGGCGATGGCCCCGAGCACCATCACCGGCAGGAGGACGCCCTCGACGAGCGGCGAGCCGTAGGTGGCGACGGAGTCGTCGGTGACGCTGAACCCGCCCGTCGAGAGCCCCGTCATGGCGTGGTTCAGCGCCTGCCAGCCCTGCTTCCAGAGCGGGAGCGTCGCGCCGTAGTCGCTCGCGTGGATGGCCGCGAACAGGGCGACGACGGCGACGGCGGTGTAGAGGAGGAAGATGCGCCAGACCGTCCGCACCGTCGAGACGATGCTGGGGTGAATCTTCTCCTCTCGCGCCTCGCTCCGGTAGAGGGCGTAGCTCCCGCTCCCGGGGCGCGCGAGGATGGACACCGTGAGGACGATGACGCCGACGCCGCCGACCCACTGGATGAGCGAGCGCCACCACTGGAGGGCCCGCGGCAGCGACGGTTCGTGGACGGCCATCGTCAGTCCGCTGCCGGTCCACCCGCTCATGCTCTCGAAGAGGGCGTGTAGCGGGTCGCGGAAGTACCGGAGGCTGGAGGCGTACTCCGCGCCGGCGGGCACGAATCCCGCGGCGACGGCCGGCGGCGTCAGGTGGGCCGTCAGCAGGAACGGGAGCGCCCCGAAGACGGCGGTGGCGAACCACCCGCCGGCGGCGATTATCATCCCGTGTTTCATCACCGGGTCCGGCGCGTCGGCGAAGGCGCGCCGTGCGCCCAAGCCGACGCCGGCCGTGAGGAGGCCGGCGAGCGCGAACGACCCTGCGGCGTACCACTCGCGGAAGGCGAACGCGACGACGACGGAGAGGGCCATCAGGCCACCCTGCATCGCCAGCAGCGACCCGACGTCGCGCGCGATGGTCGCGAGGTCCGACGGCACGCCCGCGACGGTCCGACGCCGGGGCATCAGTGGTCCTCGAAGTGGCCGAAGACGTCAGTCACTTCCGGCGTCGCCCCGCGCTCGGAGTAGACCGTCAGCAGGTCGCCGGCGTGTATCGCCGTGTTCCCCCGCGGCGTCACCGGATTCTCCTCGCCCTCGCGTTCGATGGCGACGATGAAGACGTCCTCGGGGAACAGGCCCTCCTGGGCCGCCGTCTGGATGGTCTTGCCCACGACGTCGGCGTCGTCGTCGACCTCGATTTCGAACACCTCGGCCGTCTCGCCGATGCGCATGTAGTCGACGATGGAGGGGCGTTTGACCGCGCGATAGAGGTACTCGGCGATGAGGCGCTGGGGGTTCTCCATCGTGTTCACGCCGATCTGCCGGAAGATGCCCATGTGGTCGGGGTTGTGGACGACCGAGACGATGTCGGGGACCTCCAGTTCCTGTCCCAGGAGACAGACCATGATGTTCGTCGCGTCCTGGTCGGTCGTCGAGATGAGGGCGTCGGCCCGGTCGACGCCGGCGTCTTCGAGCGTCTCTTTCGACGTCGCGTCGTCGTTGATGACGAGACAGTCGTAGTTGGCGGCCGCGCGGTCCGCTTTCGCCTCGTCGCGTTCGATGACGACCACCTCGTTGCCGCCCGTCGTCGCAATCTCAGTCAGGGGCGTCCCGATGTCGCCCGCACCGACGATGACGATGTACATTCGTCGTGGACTGGGCCCGGCGACGCCGAAAAGATACCGCCTCTAGTCGAGCCGGACGACGGTGAAGGGAGCGAGGGCCGCTGTGGGCGACGCGTCCCGTACCGCTTCGGCGACGACGTTCCCGCCGTAGGGGCCGACCGCCAACCCCGTGGGGCCGCGTCCGGTCGCCGGATACGCGCTGGCGAGGTGCCGACGATGCCGCCACCGACGACGATGCAGTCGTACACGGGAGGGACTATTCGGCGGCGCTGGCGACGCGGACGAGGGTCTCCTCGTCGAACTTGGGGCCGACGAGCTGGAGGCCGACCGGGAGGCCGTCGGCGTCGCCCGCCGGCACCGAGATGGCGGGGAGGTTCGCGAGGTTGACGGGGACGGTGTTGGCGTCGGCGAGGTACATCTGCAGGGGGTCGTCGAGGCTCTCGCCGAGTTCGAACGGCGGGACGGGCATCGTCGGCGACGCGAGGACGTCGGTCTCCTCGAAGGCGTCGTCGAAGTCCCGCTTGACCCACTCGCGGGCGTCCTGGGCCTTGGCGTAGTACTCGTCGTGATAGCCCGCCGAGAGGGCGTACGTGCCGAGCAGGATGCGGCGCTTGACCTCCGCGCCGAACCCCTCCTCGCGGGCCCGGGCGAAGGACTCGTTCCAGTTGCCGTCGTCGCCGCCGGAGACGCCGTAGCGGACGCCGTCGAAGCGCGCGAGGTTCGAGGAGGCCTCCGACGTGGCGATGACGTAGTACGCCTGCACGGCGTGTTCGACCGACGGGAGGCTCACCTCGTGGGCCGTGGCCCCCTCCGATTCGAGGGCGTCGATGGCGTCCCAGAAGGCGTCGAGGACGCCGTCGTCCGCGCCATCGACGAGTTCGGTGGGGACGCCGATCGAGAGGCCGTCGACGTCGCCGTCGGCGGCGTCGGCGTAGGCGTCGCCGTCGAGTTCGGCCGCCTGCGTGGTCGCGTCGCGTTCGTCCGGGCCGGCGATGACGTCCAGCAGTTCGGCCGCGCCTTCGACGGTGGGTGCGATGGGGCCGATCTGTTCGAGGCTGTTGGCGTAGGCGACGAGGCCGTACCGCGAGACGAGGCCGTAGGTGGGCTTGATGCCGACGACGCCACAGAAGGCGGCCGGACAGCGGATGGAACCCCCGGTGTCGGTGCCGAGGGCGAAGTCGGCCTGCCCGGCGGCGACGGCCGCGGCACTGCCCCCGGATGACCCCCCGGGGACGCGGTCCTCGTCGACCGGATTCTTCGTCGGGCCGAACGCGGACGTCTCGGTGGTGGTGCCCATGCCGAACTCGTCCATGTTGGTCTTGCCGACGATGGTCGCGCCCGCTTCCGTCAGGCGCTCGACCACGGTGGCGTCGTAGGGCGGGACGTACGATTCGAGCATCGCCGACCCGCAGGTGGTGCGGACGCCCTCGGTGCTGATGTTGTCCTTGACGGCGACGGTGCGGCCCGCGAGCGGGCCCTCCGCCGCTCCCTCGACCGTCTCCTCGGTGATGAACGCGTTGAGGCTCATGACACCCGGGGGCCCTTGAAGTAGCCGTCCTCGGTCTCGGGCGCGTTCCGGAGGGCCTCCTCCTGTGTGAGCCCCTCGCGTACCTCGTCGGGGCGCATGACGTTCACGAGGTCGGTCTCGGACTCGACCTCGGGCACCTCGTCGAGGGCGTCGAAGTAGTCGAGGATGTCGGCGAACTGCGCGGCGAACTCCTCGAGTTCCGACTCGTCGAGGTCGACCCGCGCGAGGTCGGCGACGTGACGCACTTCCTCGGCGTCTACGGGCGTCTCGCTCATGTGTGTGGCCAGCCTCGGACCGGCACTAAGGGTTTCGATTGGCCGACCCCGTCCGCGTCCGGAATCCCGAACTGTCGTTGTCGAATCGGAAACTGTCGTTCTTGCTCCGTCAGATATAAGTTCGTCGGCGTCGAAAGGTTTATCGAATCTAGAGAGTCATCGCGGTTTTTCTCTCACCATCCAAACCAATGACTGAAAGTGTACGCGACCGGTCGACCGAGCGTACTCGCGCGCTCGAAGAGGAAGACGAAACGGACGAGGGCGAAACCCTCCGGTGTCCGGAGTGTGGCGGCCATCTCGCTACCGACACGGAACACGGCGAAACGGTCTGTACCGAGTGTGGGCTCGTCGTCGAAGAGGACGAAATCGACCGCGGTCCCGAGTGGCGGGCGTTCGACTCCAAGGAGAAAGACGAGAAGTCCCGGGTCGGCGCGCCGACGACCCAGATGATGCACGACAAGGGGCTGTCGACCAACATCGGCTGGCAGGACAAGGACGCCTACGGCAAGACCCTGTCCTCGCGCCAGCGCGAGAAGATGCAGCGCCTGCGCACCTGGAACGAGCGGTTCCGCACCCGCGACTCGAAAGAGCGCAACCTGAAGCAGGCGCTCGGCGAGATCGACCGGATGGCCTCGGCGCTGGGCCTCCCCGAGAACGTCCGCGAGACGGCCAGCGTCATCTACCGCCGGGCACTCGCCGACGACCTGCTCCCCGGTCGCTCCATCGAGGGCGTCTCGACGGCCGCGCTCTACGCCGCCGCCCGACAGGCCGGCACCCCGCGGAGCCTCGACGAGATAGCGAACGTCTCCCGCGTCGACAAGGACGAAATCGCCCGCACGTACCGCTACATCGTCCGCGAACTCGGCCTCGAAATCAAGCCCGCCGACCCCGAGCAGTACGTCCCGCGGTTCGCCTCCGACCTCGACCTCTCGGACGAGGCCGAACGCCGCGCCCGCAAACTGCTGAAGACGGCGAAAGAGCAGGGCGTCCACAGCGGCAAGAGCCCCGTCGGCCTCGCCGCCGCCGCCGTCTACGCCGCCGCCCTCCTCACCAACGAGAAGGTCACCCAGAGCGAGGTGAGCGAGGTGGCCAACATCTCCGAGGTCACCATTCGCAACCGCTACCACGAACTGCTCGAAGCCGAAGAACAGGTCCAGCTGCCTTAGTCGCGCCGCCGGACCGTCACCTCGTCCGGCACGGTGACGGTGTACTCCTCGCCGGCGAGGTTTATCTCTATCTTCCCGACGTCTGCGTCGACCGGGACGGCGCGGTTCAGGCGGCCATCGCGGATGAGGATGCGCATGGTGGAGGGCTCCGGCCTACACTCGTGCGTTTTCCAACAAAAAGCTACCTCTCCCATACGGCTTGCTCTCAGTCACCACGATACGGCTTGCTTCCTGTCGGTCCCACCTCGACCACCCGACTGTGGGCGGGCGTCGTGGGGAGCTGCGAGAGAATCCGTACGAAACGTCCCCGTTCCGCAACGCCGAAGCCGTCGCGTCGCCTCTCGGTCCCATGGAGACGACGCGACACGTCACCGCCACGGCGTACATCGTCAACGACGGGGCCACCGCCCTCCACGACCACCGGCGACTCGGCCTCCGCCTCCCGCCGGGCGGCCACGTCGAACGGGACGAACTCCCACACGAGGCGGCGATGCGCGAGGTGCGCGAGGAGACGGGGCTGGCCCCGACGCTACTGGCCGACGTCGACGACGTCAGTTCGCCGACGGTCAGGGCTATCCCCCGTCCGCGACACCTCCTCCTCGAAGACGTCAACGTCTACGGCGATACGGTCGGCCACCAGCACGTCGACCACATCTTCTATGCGACGGTCGATTCCCGCGACGTCGACCCGGCGGACGGCGAGGAGCGCGCGGACGCGTGGCGCTGGTACGACCCGACGGCCCTCCGCGAGAGCGACCTGGACCCCGACGTGGTCCGTCTCGGCCGGGAAGCCATCGAGGCCGCGGAGCGATGATCACTCGACCAGCGACCGGACGTACTCGTCCACGTGGTCGTCCATCCGGCGCTTGAACCCGGCCTGGCGCGCGAGGCGGTCGAGTTCGCGCGCGACGAGGCTGCCGTACTGGACGGCCTTCTTGTCGGCGTCGACGACGGAGTCGGGGACCAGCCCCGCCGCCGCCCGGCGGAGGGCCACTTTCCGCTCGTCGTCGGTCGCGAGCAGGTGTCCGGGGAGCGGGAGCGCCGCCCGCACGACCCGGTCGTGGAGCAGGGGCGCGACGGGTTCGACGCCGGCGGCGCGGAGCGCGAGAACGTCGCGTTCGAGTTGCTCGGGGAGCGTCTCGACGGTTTCCCGGACCGCCCCGCGGACGGTGTCGGCGGCGACGCGCGCGTCCGCCGCCGGAGCGACGACCTTCGCGTAGCCGCCGAACAGTTCGTCCGCGCCCTGGCCGACGGCGAGGCGGTCGTAGCCGTCGGCGGCCGCGGCCTCCGCGACGAGATAGAGCGGGAGCGCGATCTGGACGTCCATCGCGTTCGTGCGCCCGGTCGCCCGGACGAGTTCGGGAACAGCGCGTTCGAGGTCCGCGTGGTCCAGTTCGACCACGCGCAGGTCCCGGTCCATCGCCTCTGCCGCGGCGCGGGCGGCCTCCACGTCGTGTGCGCCGGGGAAGCCGACGACGTAACACGGCGCGTCGGGGACGCCCGCGGCGACGACGGCGGAGTCGACGCCGCCGGAGAAGGCGACGGCCAGGTCGCCGGCGTCCGCCCGCGGGTGCTGCCCGCTCGAACGGTTCGCGTAGCGTGGCTCCGCGCTATCGACGCTACGGACGCTCGTCGTCACGGCGTCGCGGACGGCAGTCAGGGCCGCCTCGTCGTCCCGTGGGTCGGGGTCGGGGAGCGTCCAGACCCGCTCGTCCCCGTCGGCGGTGCGGACCGTCCCGGCGGGAACGCGGCGCGGCGACGCCAGGTCCGTGGGGTCGACGCTCCACTCGGTCGGGTCGTCGGCGTCGGAGAAGAGCGGCCGCCGACCGAGGACGTCGCGGACGAGGCGGCCGTCGAGTTCGCCGGCGAAGCCGGCGGTCCCGGGCAGGGGGTCGCCCGCGGCGAGGGCCCGGCGGACCGTGTCGGCGTCGGTGTCGCGAATCACAGCAGATTCCCGAAGCCGCGCTTGAGACGGCGCTTCGCGCCGCCGGCGGCCTGGCGGAAGCTGATGTGCCACGGCGTGCGGGTGCCGACGACGCTCGTCCGGCCGTCGAGGATGGCGTCCAGGATTCCGTCGGCCGACCGCTCGTCGGCGTCGACTTCGGTAACCGCCTGGCCCACCATCTCGCTGATGTGGGCGTCGCTCCCGGCGGTCATCGGCAGGCCGCGTTCGACGGCGAAGCGCTCGGCCTTGCGGTTGGCGAGGCCGGTGAGGAGCCGCGAGTTGTACACCTCGATGGCGTCGGCCTCGGCGAGTTCGTCCCGGGAGATGCGCGCCGCGACGCCGTGGCGCGAGGACTGGAACGGGTGCGGGACGACCGCGACGCCGTCCTGGCCGTGGATGCGGTCGAGCGTCTCGCCGAAGGAGAGGCCGGCCGGCACCGCCTCGCGGACGCCGAGGGCGAGGACGTGTCCGGCGGCACACGTCACTTCCATCCCCGGAATACCGACGAGGCCGTAGTCGGGAGCGAGGTCGACCGCCTCCAGACTGGCGGCGATCTCGTCGTGGTCCGTGACGGCGATGGCGTCGAGACCGACCGCTGCGGCCTGCTCCAGCAGCATGTCGACGGGGTCCCGCCCGTCGTGGGAGAGCGACGAGTGCGTGTGCAACTCGACCGATAACACGCTCCTCCCTTCGCGGGGTACGTAAAAAAGGCCCCCGGTCTCGGCCCGCCGTTCTCTCCCCGGTTGTACCCACGTCCGTGCACATGGAAAGACATTACACCCGTGGTTATAAACACAGAGATGGATGAGCCTCCCCGACTCGGATCACGACGTCATCGTCTCCGAACTCGGCCGCGACCCGACGGCCGCCGAGGCGGCCCTGTTCGAGAACCTCTGGTCCGAACACTGCGCCTACCGGTCGTCCCGGCCGTTGCTCTCGGCGTTCGACTCGGCGTCGCCGGACGTCGTCGTCGGCCCCGGCGACGACGCCGCCGTCGTCGCTCTCGACGACGAGACGTACGTCACGATGGGCATCGAGAGCCACAACCACCCCTCGTACGTGGACCCGTACGACGGCGCGGCGACGGGCGTCGGCGGTATCGTCCGCGACACCCTCTCGATGGGAGCCTACCCCATCGCCCTCGCCGACTCCCTCTACTTCGGTCCGTTCGACCACGAACACTCCCGGTACCTCTTCGACGGCGTCGTCGAGGGCATCGCCGACTACGGCAACTCCATCGGCGTGCCGACGGTGGCGGGGAGCGTCGACTTTCACCCCGGTTACGAGGGGAATCCGCTGGTGAACGTCGCCTGCGTCGGCCTCGTCACCGACGACCGCCTGGTGACCGCGGAGGCCCAGGCCGCCGGCAACAAACTCGTCCTCGTCGGCAACGCCACGGGCCGCGACGGCCTCGGCGGCGCGTCCTTCGCCAGCGAGGACCTGGGCGAAGACGCCGAAACCGAGGACCGCCCCGCGGTGCAGGTGGGCGACCCGTACACGGAGAAACTCCTCGTCGAGGCCAACGAGGCGCTGCTCGACGAGGATCTCGTCCGGTCGGCGCGCGACCTGGGTGCGGCGGGCCTCGGCGGTGCGTCGAGCGAACTCGTCGCCAAGGGCGGCTTCGGCGCGCGCATCGAACTCGACCGTGTCCACCAGCGCGAACCGAACATGAACGCCCTGGAGATTCTGCTCGCCGAGTCACAGGAGCGGATGTGTTACGAGGTCCGCCCGGCGGACGTCGACCGCGTCGAGGAACTCGCCGAGCGCTTCGACCTGGGCTGTTCGGTCATCGGCGAGGTGGCCGAGGGGAACTACGTCTGTACCTTCGAGGGCGAGACGGTGGTCGACGTGCCCGCCGAGTTCCTCGCGGACGGCGCGCCGATGAACGACCTCGAATCGGTCGAGCCGACACGCCCCGAACGCGACCTGCCCGACGCGGACCCGACAGCGGCCTTCGAGGCCGTCGTATCGAGTCCGAACGCGGCGAGCAAGCGCTGGGTCTACCGGCAGTACGACCACGAGGTGGGCGTCCGGACGGCGCTTCGCCCCGGCGACGACGCCGCCATCGTCGCCGTCCGCGAGGCCGAGACGGGCGTCGCGCTCTCGTCCGGTGCGAACCCGCTCTGGACGACGGCCGCGCCCTACGAGGGTGCCCGCGCCGTCGCCCTGGAGAACGCGACGAACGTCGCGGTCAAGGGAGCGACGCCGCTCGCGGCGGTGGACTGCCTCAACGGCGGCAACCCCGAGAAGCCCGACGTCTACGGCGGCTTCGAGGGCATCGTCGACGGCCTCGCGGAGATGTGTTCGACGCTCTCCGTGCCTGTCGTCGGCGGCAACGTCTCGCTGTACAACGACTCGGCCGCGGGACCGATTCCGCCGACGCCGACGCTGGCGATGGTCGGCACCAAGGACGGCTACGACGCGCCGACGCTGTCGCTGTCGGGCGAGGGAACCCTCCTCCTCGTCGGCGCGGCCGGCGACGCGCTCGGCGGGTCGGAGTATCTCGCTCAGCTCGGGGGCAGCGACCGGTTCCCGACGCTCCCCGACGACCCCGCCACGCTGGTCGAGACGCTGGCGGCCGTCGCGAACCGCGAGTCGACGCTCGCCACGCACGACGTCAGCCACGGCGGCCTCGCGGTGACGCTCGCCGAGATGGTGACGGACGACACGGGCGCGGCCGTCGAACTCGACGACGCCGTGGCGGCGTTCGACGAGACGCCCGGCCGGGCCGTCGTGGAGACGACTGACTCCGCGGGCGTCCGCGAGGCGTTCGACGGCGTCGCGCCCGTCGAGGAACTCGGCGCGGCCACCGACGACGGTACGCTCTCGCTGACGGTGGCCGGCGAGACGCTCTCCTACACCGCCGCCGACCTCGCCGACCTGCGCTCGGTCGTCGAACGCGAACTCGACTAGGGCGATACCGCCGGCTGCTTTCGTGGCCTGTGGACGACGATTCGACGCCGGAGACGGCGCTGCGGACTCCGTCGACGCGAACGCCGACGCGCATCTCGACGTCGTCGAGGCCGTGCGCGGGTCGACGTCGGGGCGTCGATTCCCATCCCCTCCAGCGTCGGAGCCACGCCTTCTGCCTCCCGAGTCACTACATATTTGAACGCGAGTCCGGTACGGAACGTCGTGTCCGACGACCACGGTGGCTTCGAACACGTCCGCGACAACGTCGACGGCCACCCGATGGTGAGTCTGCTTCGATACGCCCGGACGTACTGGGTGCGACTGACGCTCGGCGTGGCGGCCGCGTTTCTCACGCGGTTCGCCCGACTCGTCCCGCCAATCGTCGTCGCGGCGGCCATCGACCGCGCCATCCGGACGTCCGGTGACTCGGGGCTGTTAGCCGACCTCGGCCTCCTCCCGGCGGGGCGGCTCACGGGGCAGGCGGCGCGCCTCGCCGTCCTCGAACGCCTCGTCGCCATCGCCGTCCTCGCGTATCTCCTCCGGTCGGTCACGCGCTTTGCCTCCCGATACCTGTTGCAGTCGACCGCCCAGAAGGTCCAGCGTGACCTCCGCAACGACACCTACGACCACCTCCAGCACCTCTCGATGGACTTCTTCGTCGACCACCAGACCGGCGGGATGATGTCGATTCTCAACAGCGACATCAACCGTCTCGAACAGTTCCTCAACACGGAGTTCAGACAGCTCATCCGCGTCGTCGCCACTGTCGGCGGCATCGCCGTCATCCTGTGGACGTACTCCCCGAAGCTCGCGGTCATCGCGCTGGCACCCGTCCCGGTCATCGGCCTCGCGAGCGGGCGGTTTCTCACCTGGATCGAGCCGCGGTACAAGTCCATCCGCGAGACGGTCGCCCGCCTGAACACGCGCCTGGAGAACAACCTCGGCGGCGCGGCCGTCATCAAGGCGTTCGACCGCTACGACTTCGAGCGGGAACGGGTCGCACAGCAGAGCGAGGCGTACCACGACGAGAAAGTCGCGGCGCTGCGCATCCGTCGGGGGTTCTTCGCGACGCTCCGCCTGCTCACGGGCGTCGTCTTCGTCCTCGTGTTGTACGTCGGCGGGACGGACATCATCACCGGGACGCCCGGCGAGAACGGCGTGCTGACGCTCGGCGGCTTCGCCCTCTTCTTTCTCCTGCTCCGCCGGCTCTACTCGCCGATGCGCCGGGTCGGGAAGTCCGCCAACAAGTATCAGCTCGCCAAGTCCAGCGCCGAGCGGGTGTTCGGGCTCCTCGGCCGCGAGCCGACGGTCACCAGCCCGACGCCCGCCCGTCGCCCCGAGACCATCGAGGGCGACGTCAGCTTCGAACACGTGACGTTCGCCTACGGGGACCGCGACCCGGTCATCCGCGACGTCTCGCTCGACGTACCGGCGGGCACGACGGTCGGACTCGCCGGCGCGACGGGTGCCGGCAAGTCGACGCTGTTGAAACTCGTCGCCCGATTCCACGACGTCGACGAGGGTGCCGTCCGCGTCGACGGTGTCGACGTCCGGGAGTACGACCTGCAGGCGCTTCGCGACGAAATCGCCATCGTCGAACAGAACCCGTACCTGTTCTCCGGCACCGTCGCCGAGAACATCGCCTACGGTGACCAAGACGCCCTCGAAGCCGAGTGGAACGGCGGCGAAGACGCGGCCGCGCGTGACCGCGTGGTCTCGGCGGCCGAGGCGGCAGAAGCGGACGCCTTCGTGCGCGAACTCCCCGACGGCTACGACACGCAGGTCGGCGAGCGCGGCGTGAAGCTCTCGGGCGGCCAGCGCCAGCGACTCGCGATTGCCCGGGCGCTGTTGAACGACCCCGCCATCATCGTCTTCGACGAGGCCACGTCGGACGTGGACACGGAGACGGAGGAACTCATCCAGGAGAGCCTCGACCGACTGGTCGAGGAGCGAACCGCGTTCGTCATCGCCCACCGGCTGTCGACGATACGCGAAGCCGACGAAGTCGTCGTGATGGACCGCGGTCGAATCGTCGAACGGGGGACCCACGAGGAACTGGTCGACGCGGGCGGGACGTACGCCGACCTCTGGCGCGGGCAGGCCGACGCGGACCCGGGGCTGGCCGACGACTGACCGTCGACGCCCGCGACCTACGCCAGCAGCGGCACGCCGAAGACGACGGCGAGGCCGACGGCGGCGACGACGAGGCCGGTGCCGACCTGACCCAGCGTGAACTCCTGCATCGGTGACGTGACGCGCCCTTCCTCGGTGTCGTTGTCGTGACCGTCCATACGCCAGGCTGGGGTGCGCCGATACAAAAAGACACCTGAACCGGGGCGGCCGCGAGTCGTTCCGCGGTCGTCGGTGGCGCGAACCGCGGCATCGCGATTCCGTGAAAACGGCGAGCCGAGGGGGTCGGCCCGGGCGCGTTCGGTGACGTGGCGGGACTGCCACGCGCTGTCACGGTCGCCAGTGGATAACGTAAACCCCGGTCCCGGCGTACTGCCGGCATGGACGTCCCCGACCTGACCCTTCGGCGACTCGCCCGGGCAGTCGCGACGCTGGCCGCCTTCGCCGGCACGCATCACGTGCTGTACCTGCTGGGTGCGTTCGGCCCCGTCTCCTGCTGGGAGGCGCAGTCGGCCAGTGGCACCGCCGCCGACAACGGTTCCGCGACGACCGCCACGCCGACGGTCACCCGCGGGTGCGAGTCCGGCATCGGCGTCCTGCTCGGGCCGTCCGGCCCGGCCGGCGGCGGCAACGCCGGCGTGCTGTTCTCCTGGGCGCTCGTCCTGGCCGCCCTCGTCGCGCTCGGCGTCTACGGGACCTAGACGGAACGCCGGTACCTCGTCTGGACGACCGTCGTCGCGGGCGCGGCGTTCACCGTCGTCGGCGTGTTCAGCGTCGGCTGGTTCTTCTTGCTGCCGACGCTGTTCCTGTTCGGCGCGGCGACTGCGCTCACCGTCGAGGCGCGGCGGTCGCGGGCCTGATAGTGATTACTGTAACTGTTTACCGGTGGTTCGCTGAACCGTCTCGGCGAACCACCGGTAATGACTTACAGTAATCACTATGACGCGGACGGCGACGGCGGCACCGCGCCCGGATTGCGGCTATCAGACGACTTTTGGCGGCCGCCGACGGACGTAGGAGTAGGCAATGGCCCTGACCAAACGCATCATTCCCTGCATCGACGTCGACCTCGACGAGGACGGTAACGCCGCGGTCTACACGGGCGTCAACTTCGAGGACCTGAAGTACACCGGCGACCCCGTGGAGATGGCCCGCGAGTACAACGCCGCCGGGGCCGACGAGTTCGTCTTCCTCGACATCACGGCGAGCGCCGAGGGACGGGAGACGATGCTCGATACGGTCGAACGCGTCGCCGACGAGGTGTTCATCCCACTCACCGTCGGCGGCGGCATCCGCACCCGAGAGGACATCAAGGAGACGCTCCGCGCCGGCGCGGACAAGGTGTCCATCAACACCGCCGCGCTCGAGAACCCCGGCCTCGTGAACGAGGGCGCGGCGGCGTTCGGTAGCCAGTGCATCGTCATCAGCGTCGACGCCCGCCGCCGATACGACGAGGCGGGCGAGCACTACGTCGAGGTGGACGGCGAGTCCTGCTGGTTCGAGTGTACGGTCAAGGGCGGCCGCGAGGGCACGGGCGTCGACGTGGTGTCGTGGGCCCGCGAGGCCGAAGAGCGCGGCGCGGGCGAACTGTTCGTCAACTCCATCGACGCCGACGGCACCAAAGACGGCTACGACGTCCCGTTGACGTCGGCCGTCTGCGACGCGGTTTCGACGCCAGTCATCGCCTCTTCGGGATGTGGCGGCCCCGAAGACATGTACGAGGTGTTCACGGAAGCGAACGCGGACGCCGGCCTCGCCGCCTCCATCTTCCACTTCGACGAGTACTCCATCCGCGACGTGAAGGAGTACCTCGACGAGCGCGGCGTTCGGGTTCGGCTCTGAGGGCGTCCGCTGGCGCGTTGCCGGGGAGAATCAGGCCGCCGCCTCGAAGGCGGTGCGGAAGTCGTCGGTCAGTTCGCGCACCCGTCCGGCGGCGTCGCCGACGGCGTCGAGGGGGTCGACGCCGTCTTCGGTCTTCACCGAGAGGATGGGTTCGGTCTGGCCCCCGGACTGTTCGGGGTTCATGTCGTACGTCGCGGCGGCGACGCCCGCCGTTTCGAGGAGCGCGCCCTTGAGGACGTTCATGAACGTGTGGTCCTCGCCGGCGATCTCCATGCGAAGTTCGTCGTCCGTCTTCTCGATGACCCGCAGTTCCATACTCTGCCCTACCCCCGTGACGAGTTTCAAGGTTTCGTATACCGTCTCGCGTCGCCGCGCGGGTGACTCGCCGTTCGAATCGAAAGGCTCGCCCGCACAGAGGCGAGCCAGTGGAGAACGAGGGACTGTGCCGACAGTCCCGGACTGACCAAGCCGTGTTGCGAGGAGCACCTTCTCGCAGACGCGGTGACGCGCCCGGCGTCTCCGACCACGCGCGCCAATAACGTAATCGGCATATGTGGTAAAAATGTTGCCGATTAGCTCAATATCGGCCACGTTCGAGAGTATTAATTCTGGAACGTACTGTATCCAGCAAGGAGTCGATACGTTCGGTCACACTCTAGTTCGGTCGTCGGTTTCGGCGTCCGGTCGACTAGCGGACGAGGTAGGGGTCGCTGCCGGGGAGAAAGCGGCCGAGGTCGCTCTCGCGGCGGTAGTCGGTCGACTGGAGTTCGGTGAGGCCCTCGACGAGACGGCTGTGGTCGCCGGACTCCCACTCGTTCGGGTCGCGAATCGGCAGCACTAGCCAGCCGCTCCCGAGAAGTTCCTGGCCGTGGAGGGCTACCATGTCGACGGTGACGTTTCGGGCCTTCGCGGTGTACTGTTCGAGGACGTGTCGCGTCGCGCGTTCGCCCACCGGGAGGAGGACGTGGGCGGCGATGGCGCGGAGTTCGGCGTCGAAAAAGCGCTCCAGGTCGGCGTAGGCGGCGTCCGTGGGCGTCCCGTCGGCGACGCACATGTGTAGATACGAGAGGAACGTCTCGTTCACGTCGGGGTCGTCGCCGACGGCGTCGAGGAGGCCGGCGTCCGAGAGCGCCCGCTGGAGGCGATAGCCCGCCTCGCGTCCGGTGAAGGGGACGCCCGTCTCGACGCCGCCGTGGACGCCCGGATGGTCGCCGACGACGTGGAAGTCGGCGTTCGCGTCGCCGTAGCCGGGGACGTACCGCTCACAGGGGGGTCGCATGTCGAACGGATTACTGATGCGGTCGGTGACGTTCTCCACGCGTCCAGTCACGTCGCCCGGACACCTAAATGACGCGAGTCGGCGCAGACGTTGCCGCTACAGTTCGACGCCCGAGGGGATGAGGCTCTCGCGTCGCAGGAGACTCCCGTCGGCGTCGTAGACGAGGAGTGTACTCTTCTCGTAGGTGACGACGTTCTCGCCGTCGATGCTGATTTCGACGCGATAGCGGCCCTCCTCGTCGGCGGATTTGCCGTACTCGCGGGCGGCCTGGACGAACTGCAGGACGTCCGCCGCCGTCTCGTTCAGTTCCAGGAGGAAATCGCCGGTCAGGCGATTCGTCACGGCGACCACGCCCGTCGCGTCCGGGTCGTCGAGGGATTCCTGTAGGCGGAAGGTGACGTCGGTCTCCGACGCCGAGAGAAGCTTTCCGTCCGCGCTCATGAGGCGTTCGTAAAGCATCTCCTCTGGCCCGTAGAAATCGATCTCTACCGTCGGCTTGCGGGGCGGGTCGTCCGTCTCGACCCAATCGACGTTGTACACGTCCAACTCGAAGTAGTCACGCCTCATTCCGTACGCACGTCTTGGGGTTCACGCGGTAAGTACGTAACGCCCACGACAACTGCTACCGATTCACATTCGAACGGCGGGCCGGTGGCTTTTATTCGCTGGCCCGCCCGCTCCGTAGTATGGTGTGGGTCCGTTCGGAGTACGCCGGCGAACTCGCGGTGCTTCTGACCTGGTTGTCCGTCCTCGTCCCGTGGAACGCGACGTACTCCCCCGACGTCGTCGGCGGTGCTCTCTCCATCTGGTTCCCGTTTTTCCAGGTGCGCTACGTCGTCGGGCTTCCGGCGGTCGCCGGCTTCTCGGTCCTCGACCTGTTCTCGGCGCGGGCGCTCCAGTCGGGCACCTCCGCGTACGTCGGCTACTCCGTCTGGGTCGTCGGTGCGATGGTCGTCGCCGTCGCCGTCGTCGTCTCGCTGGTCTACTACGCCCGCGAGGAACGCGTGGAGGCCGCGTCGATAGACCCGGTCCGCACGCTCGGTGTGTGTCATCTCCTCGCGGGCGGGATTTTCGGCGTCGCGACGTATCTCCTCGCGACTCGCGGGCTCCCCGGCTACCCGCTCCCGGTCGGCGTGGTGCTGTTTCTGGGATTCGGCGTCGTCCTGCTGACCGTCGAGCGGACGTGACCGCACCGTTCTTTCACCACCGCCTTCGTCGACCGCCATACCCGGATTTAAGTCCGCGCGCGCCTTACCTCGTGCCGAACGGGTATTATGTCCGGGCACCGAGGGGGGCTGAGCGTCGATAGCGTCAGGCGACAGCTCGTCCGCACCTACGAGATCCTCAGCGGGTCGACCATCGACGTCCGGCCGTTCCGGCCGGCGGAGGACGGGACGCTCTCGACGTTCTCGGTGCCGGCCGACGAGGAGGTCGTGGACCGCTACTGGGTGAACGCTCCCTTCGCGTACGTCGTCCTGACCTACGACGACGCGGAGAGCGAGAACCGCTACTACGCCGTCGAACCCGACGTCGAGGGGTTCGAGGCGACGCTTCTCGACCGGGTTCGCGACGACATCCGCGACCCGCTCCTCTACCGGAACGACCAGGACGCCGCCGAGGAGGTCATCGTCACCGAGGAACTGCGGGACCTCCTCGAACAGTACGGCGTGGAGGTGGACATGAACACCTTCTACACGCTCCGGTACTACCTCCTGCGGGACTTCCGCGGCTACGGCCGCATCGACCCGCTGATGCACGACCCGCACATCGAGGACATCTCGTGTGACGGCTACGGACTCCCCATCTTCGTCTACCACGACCAGTACACCGACGTCGAGACGAACGTGACCTACGAGCAGTCCGAACTCGACGACTACGTCATCCGCCTCGCCCAGCGCTCGGGGCGACACATCAGCGTCGGCGAACCCGTCGTCGGGACGACGCTCCCCGACGGGTCGCGGGCCGAACTCGCCCTCGGCGAGGAGGTGACGCCGCGCGGGTCGGCGTTCACCATCCGGAAATACGCCGAGGAGCCGTACACGCCCATCGACCTCATCCAGTTCGGGACGTTCAGCGTCGAGCAGATGGCCTACCTCTGGCTCTGCATCGAGAACAACAAGAGCCTCATCTTCGCCGGCGGCACGGCCTCGGGAAAGACCACCTCGATGAACGCCGTCTCGATGTTCATCCCGCCGCGGGCGAAGGTGCTCTCCATCGAGGACACCCGCGAACTCTCGCTGTATCACGACAACTGGCTGTCGAGCGTCACGCGGGAACGACTCCACGAGGGCGCGGACATCGACATGTACGACCTCCTGCGGTCGGCGCTCCGTCACCGCCCCGAGTTCATCATCGTCGGCGAGGTGCGCGGCGAGGAGGCGATGACGCTCTTCCAGGCGATGAACACCGGCCACACCACCTTCTCGACGATGCACGCCGACAGCATCGAGACGGTCATCAATCGCCTGGAGAACGAACCCATCAACGTGCCCCGCGCGATGGTGCAGTCGCTCGACCTGCTCTGCGTGCAGGCGTTGATTCGCATCGATGGCCAGCGCGTCCGTCGCTCCCAGGCCATCGGCGAAATCGGCAGCATCGACCAGCGGACCGGCGAACTCGACTACTCGAACGCCTTCACCTGGCAGGCCGACGAAGACGACTTTCGACGCCACGACAGCAACCTCCTCGACGAAATCCAGGAGGAGCGCGGGTGGACGCGGACCCAACTGCTCGAAGAACTCCGCGACCGCCGCCGGTTCCTCCAGTTCCTCCTCGACCGCGGCGTCACCGACTACCGGCAGTTCACCGCGCTGGTCAACGAGTACTACTCTCACCCCGACCGGGTGATGGACCGGGTCGAGGCCGAACTCGACGGGGGCTGAGATGCTCTATCTCGCGCCGCTCGTGGCGGTCCTGTTGCTGGTCGTGCCCGTCGTCCTGTCGCCGGTCAGCCGCCGGGCCGACCTGATGCTCTCCCGGGTCGCGCTCCCCGTCTTCGGCGACTACGTCTCCGGAGAGAACCCACGGAAGTCGTGGCAGGTGTCCCGGCTCCGGGCGGCACACGTCGGCGAGACTCACCGGGTGTACGCCTCACGGACGCTGTTGTTGAGCGGCCTCGGGGGCGTCGTCGGCAGCGTCGTCGGCGTCTACGCCGCTGCGTGGCTCCTCGAACTCTTCGCCGTCAGCGAACCCGCACTCCGCGCGACGCTCCCGGCGGCGCTCCGGTTCCTCTCTCCCCTCGCGAACCTCTCGCGGGTGACGCTCGTCGGACTGTTCGTCATCCTGCTGTTCGCCAGTGCGACCCTCGGGAGCGTCCTCGCGTTCGGGACGTACTGGGCCCGGTGGGCCTATCTCGACCAGCTGGCGCAGGCGCGTGCGAGCCAAATCGAGGCGTCGCTCCCCCGAACCATCGCGTTCACGTACGCGCTCTCGCGGAGCGGGATGCCGTTCCCGAAGGTGCTGGAGGCGCTCGCCCGCAACGAGGACATCTACGGCGAGGCAGCGCGGGAGGTCGGCGTCACCGTCCGGGACATGGACACCTTCTCGACGGACGTCCTGACTGCGCTCAGACGGATGGCTCGCCGGACGCCGAGCGAGGGACTCGAGGACTTCTCGGAGAACCTCGCGAGCGTCCTGGGTAGCGGCCGCAACCTCTCGTCGTTCCTGAACACGCAGTACGAACGCTACCGCGAGGAGGCCGAGGCCCAGCAACAGCAGTACCTGGACCTCGTCTCCACGTTCGCCGAGATATACGTCACGACGCTGGTGGCCGGGCCGCTGTTTCTCATCACGGTGCTCGTCATCATCGGCCTCGTCATCGAGAACACGCTGACGCTCACCCGTATCGTGGGCTATCTCGGCATCCCGCTCGCGAGCCTCGCGTTCGGCGTCTACGTCGACAGCCTGACCCAGAAAGAGCAGTCGGTCGGTACGCTCGAACGGGAGGAACTCGAAGCGAGCGCCGTCTCGGAGACGGCGTCGTCGGCAGCGGCGGACGCCCCCGCGGACACGAACGCGCCGACGACCGACGGTGGCGTCGCCGAACACGCCGTGAGTCGCGAGCGACTGGCTGCCTACGACCGACTGCGGTGGCTTCGTCGCTGGGTCGACGAACCGCTGGAGTCGGTTCTGCGTCGCCCCGAGGTCAGCTTCCTCGTGACGGTTCCGCTCGGTCTCGTCTGGCTGTTCGCTCGCTCGATTCCCATCCCGCTCGGCCCGTCGGCGCTACAGGCGCTCGACCATCCGTTCCTCGAAGCGACTATCGTCGCGCTCGCCGTCTACGCCCTCCTCCACGAGACGCACAAGTATCGACGTCGCCGAATCGAGGAGGCGACGCCCGACTTCCTCGACCGGATGGCCAGCGTCAACGAGGCCGGCCTCACCGTCGTCGAGAGCCTCGAACGCATCTCCCGGAGTGACCTCGGACAACTGGAGGAGAACGTCGAGCGGACCTGGCGCGACGTCCGGTGGGGCGGCGACACGCAGACGGCGTTTCGCCGTCTCGCGATTCGGGCCCGGGCCAGGATGGTGTCCCAGGCGGTCGTCCTCATCACGAACGCCATGCGCGCCAGCGGCGACATCGCTCCCGTCCTGCGCATCGCGGCCGACGAGGCACAGGACACCCGCAGGCTCCGCCGGGAACGCAGACAGGAGATGCTCACCTACCTGCTGGTCATCTACATCTCCGTGTTCGTCTTCCTCGGCATCATCGCCGCGTTGACGGTGGCGTTCATTCCGGCGGTGAAAGCGGCCAGTCAGGCTGCGGGGCCGACGGGCGGTGCCGTCGGCGGCGTTCCCGGCATCTCGTTCGGCGGCGCAGACGTTCCCGCCGAGGCCTACCAACTCCTGTTCTTCCACGTCTCCTCGATTCAGGCCGTCTGCTCGGGACTCATCGCCGGCCAACTCGCCGAGGGCGGCGCCGAAGACGGCCTCAAACACGCGACCATCCTGCTCGCCATCACCTACGTGGCGTTCGCGGTGCTCATCTAGGGCGAATCACCCGCTCGCCTCATCGGTCAGCACGTCGGCCAGTTCGCCGGTGTCGTCGACGACGACGTCGGGGCGGTACGTCCACCCGCCGTAGGGGTTCTCGTGGCGGTTGAGGAAACCCCCGCGCATCCCGGTGGCTTTCGCTCCCACCAGGTCGAACGTGTGCGCGGTGACGAACAGCACCTCGTGGGGGGCGACGTCGAAGCGCTCACAGCACAGGTCGTAGGAGGCGCGGTGGGGCTTGTACGCACCCGCTTCGGCCACCGAGACGACGCCGTCGAGGTCCGTCTCGAAGTTCGGTCGAACCGCGTCGAGCATGTCCGGATCGCCGTTCGAGAGGCCGACCAGCGTGTACTCCTCGCCGAGTCTGTCGAGGGCGTCGTCCACGTCGGGGTAGGGTTGGAGTTCCTTCCACTGGCGGACGACGGCCCGGACCTCCGCGTCGGACACGTTGAGGCCGAGCTGGTCGAGGCGGTAGGCGAGCGCACGCCGGCTAATCTCCTTGAACGGGGTGTGCGGGCCGGGAATCAGCGAATCGATCATCGAGTCCCGGAAGTGCATCGCCAGGTAGCGCCGGAGCAGAACCTCCGGGTCGTAGTCGCTCCCGTGCGCGTCGAGGAGGTCGGACAGGGCGGGGACCAGCGTCGACTCGCGGTCGAGCAGGGTGTCCCACAGGTCGAACGCGAGCACTTTCGCCTCTTCCCGGACCGTCTCCGTGGCTACTGTCGACATTGGACGCGGAGGGTTTCGCCGATGACCGGATAACGATTGCTATCGGAAGGGAACGTCCCGGCGCGGTCCGTCGCGGCCGCCGTCAGACCGGTCCCCACTGCCTTTATCGACGGCGTCCGTGTGTCGCCCATGGACCACGATTCGGAGCCGACTGCGTCGGCGGCCGATGCGCGTTCGCGGACCGAGTCGGCACCGGCACCCGATGCGGACCTGCGGACGACTTACGACCGAATCGCGTCACACTTCTCCAAGACGCGGGAGCATCCGTGGCCCGAGGTGGAGTCGTTTCTCGACGATGCCTCGGCGGCCGCCGCCGTCGACGTCGGCTGTGGCAACGGCCGGCACACGGAATTGCTCGCTGGCTGTGCCACGCGCGCCGTCGGCGTCGACGTGAGCCGTGGCCTCCTCGACGAGGCACGCGACCGGGCCTCGAATCGGGGGTTCGACGCCGACTTCGTCCAGGGCGACGCGTCGGCGCTCCCCGTTCGCGAGGACCGATTCGATCTGGCGCTCTACGTGGCGACGCTCCACCACCTCCGGCCGCGCGAGCGACGCATCCGGAGCCTGAACGAACTCGCGCGCGCGCTCACCCCGGAGGGACGGGCGCTCGTGAGCGTCTGGAGCGTCGCCCACGACCGATTCGACGCGACGGAGGGGTTCGACACCACCGTCGACTGGACGCTCCCCGGCGGCCGGACGGTTCCGCGGTACTACCACGTCTACGACGCCGACGAGTTCGCCGCGGACTTCGAATCGAGTGCGCTGACCGCCCACGAGTCGTTCGTCTCCAGCGGCAACTGCTACGCCGTCGTCGGCCCGGAGTGACGTCGCAAGCGCACTGTAGCTATGCGTTTAAACCACTAGCGATACAACTGGCCGTAGATGACTGAGACAGACCACGAAGGTGCGACGCGATTCGAAGTGGCGGTCGTCGGCGGCGGTCCGGCGGGGCTCACCGCCGCGCTCTACACGACGCGACTCGGCCACGACACCGTCGTCATCGACCGGGGGGTCGGCCGGGCGGCGATGATGCTCGACACCCACAACGTCGTCGGTGTCACCGAGGACGTCTCGGGGAACGAATACCTCCAGACGGCCCGCGAGCAGATTCAGGAGTACGGCGCGACCTACCACCGCGACTTCGTCACGGACGTCGAACGCGACGACGGGCGGTTCCACCTCGAAACGAACGGGGCCGTCTACACCGCCGACCAGGTGGTTCTCGCGACCGGATTCAGCGACGAACGCCCCGACCCGCCGCTCCCCCGGACGGGGCGTGGCCTCCACTACTGTCTCCACTGCGACGCCTACATGTTCGTCGACGAACCGGTCTACGTGATGGGACACGGCGAGAGCGCCGCCCACGTCGCCATGATCATGCTCAACTTCACCGACGACGTGGACCTGCTCCTCCGGGGCGACGACCCGACGTGGAGCGACGACACCGACCGCCAGCTCCGGGCCCATCCCGTCGACGTCGTCGACGAGGAGCTAACGGGCATGACCAAGCGCGACGACGGCTGGCTCGAGAGCTTCGAGTTCGAGGACGGGAGCGTCCGCGAGTACACCGGCGGCTTCGCCATGTACGGCGCGGACTACAACACGGACCTCGCGACGGGTCTCGGCTGTGACCTGACCGAAAGCGGCACCATCGACGTCGACGACCACGGCCGGACGAACGTCGACGGCGTCTACGCCGTCGGCGACGTCACGCCCGGCCACAACCAGATACCCGTCGCACTCGGACAGGGTGCCAAGGCCGGCCTCGCCGCCCACATGGAACTCCGGGAGTTCCCCCGGAGTCTCGACGAAATCGACGCCGAGGGTCCCGTCGACACGGAGGACGTCCCCGGCATCTCGCCCGCAGTTCGCGAGGCCGCCCGGGCGTTCGGTACCGGCGACGACTGAACGGCGGAGCCGAAGCACGTAGGGTCTACGCGTATTGCGGGCGGGTACGAACCACCGTTCGTCCGCCGACCGACTCGCGTGGAGGCACCCCACCCCTCACGGCCATCGACATGGACGGTCGGCGGGCGGACCCCACGAGGTCCCTTCCCCGAACCCCCCTCTTTGGTTCGTCTCGGTGAACTATCCTATCGAACGGGACGAGCGTCGATTCTCGGACGGCGCCAGACCCACTCCGGGAGCGACACCGGGTCCCAGGTCGAGAGCCACGACCGGCTCGTCTCGTCGGTCGGGTCGTAGAGGACGAGTCCAGCGTCGTTCAGTGGGAGGGCTTTACAGCGGCTATCGTCGGCCCGGAGCGTCCCGGCCGGAGCGACCGTCTGATAGTGATTACTGTAAGTCATTACCGGTGGTTCGCCGAGACGGTTCAGCGAACCACCGGTAAACAGTTACAGTAATCACTATGATGCATTGGTTCGAACGTCGTCGGCGTCCAGTTCGCGGCGAACGCCGATAAGGCAGTTCCCTATCCCCCTGCGGGCCGGTTCTCGGACGTACACGTACTCTCCCCGGGTTCCACGCCACGGCTCGTGGGAGGTGAGACCGCGGCCAGTAACGTAACCGTCTTATTGCGGGCTTCCGAATATCGGAGTACGCACCGATGTCCCGCGGTTCGCGGGCGTTCGGAGCGTACTCGATGCGAGCGCCGGTGGTCTAGTGGTAGGACCTGAGCCTTCCAAGCTCATGGCCCGGGTTCAAATCCCGGCCGGCGCATTTTCCGAACGAAGTGAGGAAAATCGCCCAGAG
>JBDGTU010000003.1:57786-85115 GCA_042216495.1 Haloferacaceae archaeon | reverse complement strand
CAACAACGTCACGACGGCCTGCAACACGGGCTGTCTGTTCTGTAACTTCAAGGACACCGCCCACGAGTTCGAAGCCGACCACGACCGGGACCACGGCGGCTTCACCAAGACGCCCGCCGAGTCACGGGAAATCGTCGACGACGCGCTCGACCTGGGCATCTACGAGGTGTGTTCGGTCAGCGGACTCCACCCGGCGCTGGCGCTGAACGACGAGCACCGCGAGGTACTCGACGGCGTCGCGAACGCCGAGAGCGAGGTGAACTACAAGCCGGCGTCGGTGTACGACAAAGACCCCGGGACGTACGTCGAGCAGATTCGGGCGATGTCCGTCGACGGCGTCCACGTCCACTCGATGACGCCCGAGGAGGCGTACCACGCGAAACGGGGGACCGAGTGGAGCTACGCGGACGTCTACCGGACGCTCCGCGACGCCGGCCTCGGCAGCGCCCCCGGCACTGCCGCCGAAATCCTCGTCGACGAAGTGCGCGAGGTCATCTGCCCCGGGAAAATCGGCACCGACGAGTGGCTCGCCGCGATGGAAGGAGCCGTCGACGCCGGCCTCCCCGTGACGGCGACCATCATGTACGGCCACGTCGAAAACGAGATGCACCGCGTCATGCACCTGAAACGCGTCCGCGACCTGCAGGACCGGACCGGCGGCATCACGGAGTTCGTCCCCCTGTCGTTCGTCCACCAGCAGACGCCGCTGTACGACCGCGGACTCGTCGCCGGCGGCGCGAGCGACGACGAGGACGAACTGATGATCGCCGTCTCCCGGCTCTTTCTCGACAACGTCGAGAACGTCCAGACGTCGTGGGTGAAGTTCGGCGACGAGAAGGCGCTGAAGACGCTCAACTGCGGCGCGAACGACTTCATGGGCACCATCCTCTCGGAAGAGATTACCCGGCGCGCCGGCGGCGAGTTCGGCGAGTTCCGCACCTTCGCGGAGTACGTCGACATGGTGGAGGCCATCGGCCGCCGGCCGGTCGAGCGGTCGACCGACTACGAGACGTTCCGCCCGCTCGACGCCGACGACGCGCCGTACGGCCCCGCGCTCGGCCCGCGAGCCGACGGAACGCCCATGTTCGAACGCCCGCGCCAGTCGTGATTCGAACGCCCGCGACAGCCGTGCTCACACAGCGGCCATGATGGGAACGACTCACGCCGCCGTCGGCCTGTTGCTCGCTCTCCCGGTGCTCGTGCTCGCGCCGGAACTCGCGCCGGCCGCCGCGCTCGGTGCCGTCGCCGGCGGCATCTTCCCCGACCTGGACCTGCTGGTGGGCGCTCACCGCAAGACGCTCCACTTCCCGCACTACTACTGGGTCGTCGCGGTGCCGGCGCTGCTCCTCGCCGCCATCGTCCCCCGGCCGCTCACGGCCGCGGCCGCCCTCTTTCTCGTCGCGGCGGCGGTCCACTCGGGCACCGACTGGTTCGGCGCGGGCGTCGAGGCCCGGCCGTGGGAGCGCACGTCGCCCGAGGCGGTGTTCGTCCACACCCGCGGCGAGTGGCTCCGCCCCCGGTACTGGGTGCGCTACGACGGCGCGCCCGAGGACCTGGTCCTCACCGTCGTCTTCGCCGCGCCGGGGCTGTTCGTCTTCGGCCGCCTCGTCCGCCGGGTGACCGTCGCGCTGGTCCTGGTGGCGCTGGCGTACACGCTCGTCAGGAAGCGACTGCCCGACCTCGAAGAGCGGTTCATCTGAGCGTCGCGGGGGCTACCGAGCCCCGACCGTCGGCTGTCGTCGCCGCCGGGCCACGTCGCGGTACCGTCGTCCGGCCTCGTCGTCCGCGTCGAGCGCGGCCCGAATCTTCGGGGGGAGCCACTCGCCGTCGGCGGGGGGGACGGCGAGCGACGCCGGCCGGTAGTCGGCGGGGAGATAGCGGCCGTACGTCGGCAGTCGCTCGTAGAGCGGGACGCCCGCCTCGTCGGCGACGTCCCGGAGTTCGTCGAGGGCGGGCCACGCGTAGTCGGGGTTGACGTAGTCGTCGGTGACGGGCGAGACGCCGCCCAGGTCGTCGATGCCGCAGTCGAGCAACTGACGGGTCGGCGAGAGGTTCGGCGGCACCTGGACCGACACCTCCTCGGGGAGGCAGGCCCGCGCCATCGAGACGACGCGGCGCATCGTCTCGACGTCCGGTCGCTCGAAGTCCGAGCGCTCGTTCGGGACGACGTTCTGAACGATGACCTCCTGGACGTGGCCGTAGCGCTCGTGGAGGGCGCGGATGGCGAGCAGGCTCTCGGCCCTGTCGCGCCACCCCTCGCCGATGCCGACGAGGATGCCCGTCGTGAACGGCACCCCCACCTCGCCGGCGGCGCGGATGGTCCGCAGGCGGTCTTCGGGCGTCTTCCGTCGCGACCCGGCGTGGGCGCGGACGTCCGCCGTCGTCTCCAGCATGACGCCCATGCTCGCGTTCACCTCGGCCAGTCGCTCCGTCGACGCCCGGGAGAGGTCGCCGGGGTTGCTGTGGGGAAGCAGTCCCTCCTCGACGGCCATCTCGCAGGCGTCGTAGAGGTAGTCGCGGATGGAGTCGTACCCCCAGTCGTCGAGTTGCCGGTGTATCTCGGTGTATCGGTCGTCCGGGTCGTCGCCGAGGGTGAACAGCGCCTCCGTACAGCCGGCGTCGGCCCCCATCCGGAGCGTCTCGCGCACCGACTCGGGCGGCATGAGCGTCGCCTCGCCCGGCACGTCGTAGAAGGTGCAGTAGGTGCAGGTGTACCGACACGCCGTCGTGAGGGGGAGAAAGACGTTCCGCGAGAAGGTGAGCTTCGACGCCGCCGAGACGTCGTCGGGACCGACCGAGAGCAGGCGTTCGATGTCGCGCTCGCGTACGTCGAGTCCGACGTCGGCCACCGGGTCCATGCGTCAGCGTCGTCGCCGGGGAGGCAAAAAGGTAGCACTTGCGGCGAAGGCGTCACGGCCCGACGCGTCTCGCGCCGAACCCCGACGCGCCTCACGTCTCGCGTCGAACCCCGACGCGTCCGTCCCCGACGTCGAGGGCGAAGCCCGCGTCGACGAGCCACTTCCGCGCCTCGCCCGTGCCGTGGAGGAGCACCTCGACGAGGTCCGGCGGGTCGTCCACGTCCGTCGCGAGGCGCATCGAGTCCACTTCGGTCACGGCCGCATCGACCTGGCGGGCGGCCGCGCGGTGGTCGAGGTAGGACGCGCCGTGGAAGTCGACGCGGAAGTCGGGGTGGCGGACGACCAGCGCGTTCGTCCCGCCGCCGCGCCCCGGCGCGATGACGACGTCGCCCTCGGCGTCGGCGAGGCGAGAGACGGCCGCCGGCGTCACCAGTGCGAGGTCGGCGGCGAGGACGCCGAGCGGCGTCGAGCCGTCGAGAGCCGCGTTGACGGCGGCCGAGAGCGGCCGGTCGTCGACGGCGACGGGCGCGTCCGCCGAATCGAGCGGGGCTGTCGAGAGAACCGCGGCGTCGTGGCCGGCGGCGCGGACGGCCGAGACGACGTCCCGGCGCATGGCCGCGGCGAACGCCGCCCGTTCGTCGTCGTCGAGGGCGGGCGAGAGGCGCGTCTTCGGCCGGTCGGCCGCGTACGGGACGAGAAACCGCATGAGGAGTCAGCCGAGGCGGTCGTAGGTCTGGCGCTGCGACCGCCAGTAGAGGAAGCCGCCGACGAGCAGACCGACGACGACGAGGCCGGCGACGGCGTAGATGATGGTCTGGCGGGTCTGCTTCGACTGCTTGGCGGAGTTGGCCTTGTCGACGGCCTTGTTGGCCAGGCTGATGGCCACGTCGAAGCTCCCGTCGTTGTAGGCGGCGACGGCGTCGTCGACGTCGCTCCGGGCTTCCTTCGGGTTCGCCCCGGCCGCTTCGGCGTCGTCGATGGCCGCCCGCGCCTCGTCGATGGCGTTCCGCGCCTGGTCGCTCCGCTCGGTGTAGTGGTGGGTGGTCCACGTCCCGAGCGTGTTGCTCGCGCCGCCCTGCTGGGCCTGGGTGAGCTTCATCAGCCGGAACTCCTGGGGTGGGTCGTAGCTCCACTGCTGGACGCGCGGAACCGTTCCGGTGATGCGGACGCGCACCTCGCTGGTACCGGTGTCGGCGGCGACGGGCGCACCGGAGAACTGCTGGCCCGTGAACTCGCGCTGGTTCACCTTCGACCCGGTCTGGTCGTAGTAGACGACGGTCCACGAGACGTTCGTCAGTTCGGTCGACCCCGAGAGTTGCCACGATTCGAGCGTGGGGTTCTGGTACAGCGTGTCGAGCGTTATCGTCGCCGTAATCTGTGTACCGACCTGTGCCTCCTGGGGGACGTCTTCGTTCGCGACGGACGCGGCCGTGACGGGGGACGCCGCGACCAGCAAGACGAGAAGTCCCGCGAGCGCGACCCTAGAAAAGCGACTCGAGTTCGTCTTCGTCATCCTCGACTAAGTTCCTGAGATTGTCTTCGCTTTCTTCGCGAATCTCGTCGATGTTGTCCTGTGCTTCGATGGCGACCTGCTGGAGCTCCTTGATTCGGGGGACGTTCGTCACGCCCGACAGCAGGATAGCACACGCGACGCGGTTGCTGCTCTGGAGCGGGTAGTCCCCGCCGCGGACCTCCATGCTGCCGGTCTGCTCCTCGAGCCACTTGCGCCCGCGTTCGATGCCTTTCCGGTTGAGGTAGGCCTTCGGCCCGGCCATCACCAGCAGGGCGCGTTCGGAGCCGTCGATTTCACACGGGAGCGTCAGCCGGCCGAGCGCGGCCTTGCGCACCAGGCTCGTGATGCGGTTGGTCGTGTTCGCGGAGTCGAGTTGGTCTTCGAGGTCGTCGTCGCTACCGGTGAGTTTCGAGAGGAGTCCGCCCGATTTGGGCCGTTTCTCGACCGTCTCGGAGGCGTAGCCGACGGTCGAGACGCCGCCGCCGGAGAGGGTGTTGATGATTTCGCTGGAGTCGACGACGGACTCCGCGACCTCCTGTCCCTGCCGGATTTCCCCGGCACCGAAGAGGACGCCGAAGCGAGTGACTATCTCCTCGTTTATCTCGTCGTAGCCGCTCTGGACGGACTCGCCGGTCTTGCGCCAGGCGTCGTTGTCGAACACGAGGAGGTTGTCCACCTCGCGGACCATCGTCTGGAACGACCGGGCGGCGTTGAGCGTGTAGATGCCGCCCTCGTCGCTCCCGGGGAGGACGCCGAGTCCGTAGACGGGTTCGGTGTAGATGCGCTTGAGATGTTTGGCCAGCACCGGCGACCCGCCGCTACCGGTCCCGCCGCCGAGTCCCGCGACGATGAGGAACGCGTCGACTTCGTGGACGGGGATGCCGTCGATGGCACCCTGAATCTCGTCGATGTCCTCCTCGGCGATCTCCGCGCCGAGTTCGTTGTCGGCACCGACGCCGTGGCCTTTCACCCGCGACTGGCCGATGAGGACGCGGTTCTCGTTCGGGATGTGTTCCAGTCCCATCAGGTCGGCCTTGGCCGTGTTGATGGCGACGGCCGCGCGGACGATTTCGCTCCCCGTCCGCTCGTCGTACTCGAGGAACTTGTCGACGATTTTGCCGCCGGCCTGGCCGAAGCCGATCATCGCTAGTTTCATGGTTTCTGTCCCCTCGTCATTGGGTAAAACCAACTACTAAAACAGACATAAGCCTTGTGATGGTATTCGTCCAGAAAGGGCGTTTCGAGGGACGAAATCGGCAGATGGCGGCGACCCTTAATCGCTCGTTACGGTGGCTGACGGGCGTCGGACACACGTCGTTCACCGCGGCCGCGTCGCTCACTCGCGGAGGTACTCGTCGAGGGTCTTCATCTCGGATTCGGCCACCCCGAACGCCTCGCAGTCGTTGCGAGTCGTGGTGTTGTCGAACTGGAGCGACCGGTACTGGTCGGGGCCCATCGGTGCGCCGGGCACCGCTCCGAGGAGCGACAGGCCGACCTTCGCGACCGGCATCGGCACGGACAGCACGTTCACGGAGTGGCCCTCGGCCCCGTGGACGGCGCGGGCGACGTCCGCGAGCGTGAGTTTCTCCGGGCCACCGACCTCGTAGACGTCGCCGTCGTAGCCGTCGTCCTCGACGGCGTCGGCCAGCATCGGCACGAGGTCGCCGACCCAGATGGGCTGGAAGCGCGTCTTCCCACCGCCCGGGAGCGGCGTCACGTACGGCGGCGCGAGTTTCTTCGTAAACGAGACGAACTCCCCACCCTCGCCGAAGACGACGGAGGGCCGAAAGATGACGTACCGGAGGTCCGACGACCGAACGATTTCCTCGGCGCGGCCCTTCGCCCGGATGTACGACGTCGGCCCCTCCGGGTCGGCTCCGAGCGCGCTCATCTGGACGACCTTCTCGACGCCCGCCGCCTCCGCCGCCTCGACGACGTTCTCGGTGCCCTGTCGGTGGACGACGTCGTGCATCTCGTCGCCGCCGCTGGGGCGAAACAGCGGCGAGAGGGCGACCAGATTGACGACGACGTCCCGTCCCTCGAAGGCCGCTTCGATGGAGTCGTAGGCCGTGACGTCGCCGACGGCGGTGTCGACGCCGTCGGGGAGGGCGTGGTCGTCCGGCGACCGCGAGAGCGCCGTCACGCTGTGTCCGCGCTCGTTCAGTTCACTACACAGGTGACTCCCGACGAATCCGCTCCCGCCGGTGACGAGAATTTCCATAGAGGGACGGAGGCGGCGTACCGACGTAAAGCTACGGCACGACAATGTGGGTGCGCTCCCGTGCAAGGACGACGCGGCAAGAGGTACGCTGTCCAGCAAACCAACGCTTAACCGTCGGCCGCGGTACCTCTCGGTATGCTCGTCACCCTCGAAGGACTCGACGGGAGCGGCAAGACCTCGGTCTGGGAGGCGCTTCACGAGTCCTATCCCGATGCAGTGTTCACCCGCGAACCGACGGATTCGTGGTACGGCGAGGCGGTGATGCGGTCCGTGGCGGACGACGACGCCGACCCGCTCGCGGAACTGTTTCTCTACACCGCGGACCACGCCGACCACCTCTCGCGGGTCGTCCGACCCGCCCTCGATGGGGGGAGACTCGTGATTTCGGACCGCTACTCCGACTCCCGATTCGCCTATCAGGCGGCGACGCTCTCGTCGACGGACGTCGAGCGGCCCCTGGAGTACGTCCGCGGGATTCACGACGCCTTCTCGCGGCCGCCCGACGCGACGGTCTACTTCGACGTCGACCCCGAGACGGCCGTCGAACGGAGCGGCGCGACCGACAAGTTCGAGCGACTCGACCACCTTCGGGAGGTCCGCGCGAACTACGAACGCCTCGTCGCGAGCGACCCGGACCGGTTCCACCGCGTCGACGCGACCCAGCCACTGGCGGACGTCGTCGACGACGTCCTGGCGCTGGTGGAGCGGCTGACCGCCTAAGACCGGGTGTCGGGCAGGTCGTACTCCTCGGGCGCGGGCATGTAGAGCACGTCGATAGTGACGCCGAGCGCCATCGGGACGCCGACCAGCGTCGCCATCAAGGCCGTGGCGGAGACGTCGAGGCCGCTCCCGATGCCCAGCACGCCGGCGAACACCTGTGTGGCGACGACGAGCGCCACCGGGACGAGGAAGACGACGAAGGCGACGGTGCCGAGGCGCGTCTTCAACTGGATGCGGAAAAAGCGCGTCAGGACGGCTGTGATGGCGGTGTGTACGGCGAACACCACGCCCACGAGGGTGAAATCGAGGACCGAAGCCATGTCAGCCGTACGTCCGCCAGCCGCTTTGCACTGTCGATGTCGCGAGCGGTCACGCGTCGTGGGCGGTCAGGCGTCGTGCGGGCGAGCGGCCCCCCGGCGGGCTAGTCGGCCACGGGCGGCGCGCTAGTCGTCCATCGCGATGTAGGTGCGCGTGTCGAGGACGCCGCCGAGGCTCTGAATCCCGCTCGCGGCGACGTGGAGGACGTCGTACACCTCGGCAGCGTCCACTTCGGCGATGATGTCGTAGTCGCCGGCGACGACGTGGGCCTCCGTCACGCTCTCGATGCCGTCGACGTCGGCGAGGAGCGTCTCCGACTCCCCGGCTCCCGTCTTCACCATGATGAACGCGTGTACCATGTGACGTGGTACTTGATACCACACCAAAAGCCTTCCTCCAGGGGAGTGAGGGGGGACACGATGCTACGAGGACGATTCGGCGTCTCGGACGTCGCCCAACAGGTCGTCGGCGGCTTTCTCCTCTCGGCCCCGTTCGTGGTGACCGAGGAGGTCTGGCTGCTGGCGGCGTCGATGAACTGGCTACAGACGACGATTACCGTCTTCATGGTCTTCGCCGTCGGCTACGGGACGCTGTACCGGGCCGACGCGGACCGCGACCCCGACGCCGAGGCGGAGGTCGGCGGCGTTCCCCTCCGGTTCGTCTCGCTCGTCGCCATCTCGTACGCCTCGGTGTTCACGCTCGCGTTCGTCTTCGCCGCTCCCGAGACGTTCGGTGCGACGCCCGGGACCACGGCCAAAGCCATCGGCATCGGCACGATGTTCAGCGTCGTCGGCGCGGCGACGGCCGACAGCGTCCTCTGACCGACGCAAAGTTATTCACCTCCGAAAGTGTATCGACGATCATGCGGTTTGTTATCATTGGTGCCGGGAGGGTCGGACTCCGTACCGCCCGGGTCCTCCGTGAGGAGGACCACGACGTCACCGTCGTCGAACGCGACCGGGACCGCGTCACTCGCGCCCGGGCCGACGGCTTCGACGTCGTCGAGGGCGACGGCTCGCACGAGCACGTCCTCGAAGAGGCGGGCGTCGACGTCGCCGACGCCCTGGGCGCGTTGACGAGCGACCTCAACGCCAACTTCGCGGCGTGTATGATCGGCAAACACCACGGCTGCCGGACGGTTCTGCGTATCGACGAGGACTACCGCGAGGAGATATATCGCGAGTACGCCGCCGAGGTCGACGAAATCGTCTATCCGGAGCGACTCGGGGCCATCGTCGCCAAGAACGCCCTGCTCGGCGGGTCGATTCAGGCCATCGCCGACGTCGCCCAGAACCTCCAGGTGTTGCTCATCACCGTCACCGAGGAGTCGCCGATGCGTGGCTACTCCATCGAGGAGGTCGAACTCCCGGCCCGGGCGCGCCTGCTCGCGTTCGGGAAAGCCGACGAACCGATGCGCGTACCGCTCGCCGACGACTCGCTCGAATCGGGGGACCGCGTCGCCGTCCTCGCCGACTACGAGGTGCTGGACGACGTCCGACAGTTGCTCGTCGGCGAGCACGTCCCCGTCACGGGGGGTGAGTGAGATGGTCGTCGCCTACATCATGGTGAAAGCGAACACGGGCGACGCGGACCGCCTGAAGCGCGACGTCTCGGCCATCGAGGGCGTGACGCGTGCGCACGTCGTCGCCGGCGACTTCGACATCGTCGCCCGCGTCGAGGCCGACGCGACCGCCGAAATCAAGGACATCGTCGCGACGAACCTCCAGTCCATCGCGGGCGTCGAGGACACCCAGACCTACATCGCGATGGACTAGAACCCCGCCGACTCCTCGGCCCGCGAGAGGAGGCCCGCGACGGGGTCGGTGTAGTCGTACCCCGGGATGACGCCCTGGACGTACGTCCCCTCGACGTAGTCGACCAGGGCGGCGGCGTCGTCGACGGCACGGCGTTCGTTGACGTCCTCGAACGACGCCTCGACGACGACGGCGTCGTCGACGCGTTCCACCGCCGGGTCGACGCCGCGTTCCCGGCGCATCACGCCGTCGGCGTCTTCGAGGCGCAGGGCGAACGTCTCGTACCAGCCGTCCTCGACGACGGACGCGACGTCGCCCTCGACCACGGCGGAGAGCGTCGGAACGCGAACCGTCACGACGAACCGGTGGCGGCCCCCCTCGGCGGACGACACGTCGACGCGTCCCTCGAACGGCGTCGTCACCGATTCGTATCGGTCGTCGTCGACGCAGTCGAACGACTCGTGGTCGGCGAACGCGCGGCGAACGCGACGGTGAACCTCCGTCATCGTCCGCATCGAGGCGGTCACGCCGGAAAAATCCCGCGCCGTCGCTCGGTCCCCCGGAGTTCTGCCGAGTGCGGCAAGCTTAAGTCCCTCCCGCGGTTTCGTTTACTCGACGCTTCGTCTGGAGGGCCGAAGCGTCAGCGGGGACCAATTCAGGGCGGCAAGCGGCCGTGCGGATTTTTCCCGCACGGCTCGCTTATCGCTTTTCCGTGGCTCGAACCGTCGAGTCGTGGGTGTCGCGTTCGCCGATTTCGAGAACCGTCGAATCCGGCCGAGAGCGTTCGTCGTCGCTCGAAAGCGAGTGAGGAGGGAGTCGAACCCCGGTCGCTCCCGTTCGCCCGCGTCCGCTCACCTCCCGCTCCCCGGTTCGAATTCCCTCGTGACGTGTTCGCGGCTCTCCCGTTCGGTCGAGCCGGAAAATGCGAGGGAGGGGATTCGAACCCCCGAACTCCTACGAGAGCGGGTCTTAAGCCCGCCGCCTTTGGCCTGGCTCGGCCACCCTCGCGCGGTTCGGCGTACCCGGTACGCCCGCAAGTGGTTTTCGGTACTACCGTTCGACCGTCACCGATTCGAGGACGACGTCCGTCTTCGGCTGGTCGTTGCCGTCGGTCGGCACCGAGCCGATCTCCTCGACGACGTCCATGCCGTCCGTGACCTCACCGAAGACGGCGTGGCGGCCGTCGAGGTGGGGCTGGGCGGCGAGCGTGATGAAAAACTGCGAGCCGTTGGTGTCTGGGCCGCTGTTGGCCATCGAGAGGACGCCCGGACCGTCGTGAGTGAGTTCGTCGTGGAACTCGTCGTCGAAGGTGTAGCCCGGCCCGCCGCGGCCGGTGCCCGTCGGGTCCCCGCCCTGAATCATGAACCCCTCGATGACGCGGTGGAAGGGGACGTCGTCGTAGAGCGGCTCGCCCTGCTTTTGCTCGCCCGTCTCCGGGTCCGTCCACTCCGTCTCGCCGGTGGCGAGGCCGATGAAGTTCTCCACCGTACGCGGAGCGCGTTCCTCGAAGAGTTCGACCGTGACGTCGCCGTAGTTCGTGTGGAGCGTCGCCGTCGGGTTGCCCATACGCCTACCTCGGGCGGCCCACTCATAAAGCCCGTGCGCTTTTTATTCGGCCGAGACGGGACCCTCGGTCGGCGTGGCGCGAATCGTCCGCGTCGACGTGGCGTTGTCCTCCGGTTCCGGCGGCGGGTTGTAGTCGCCGGCGACGAGGAACTCGACGATGTAGGCGACGAACGCCTCGTTGTCGGCGACGTTGTACCGACCGGACGACAGGAACGTCTTGTCTCCGACGAGGAGGGCGTTCCCCTTGGTGACGGCGACGGGGAAGCGACCGCTCACGTCGCTCTCGGGGGACTTTCGCGTGTTCGCCGTCGTTTCGAGGAGCGTCGTCCCGCGGTGGACGGTGACCGCCGCCGCGGTGTACATGGTGGTTCGGTCGACGCCGCCGAGGTCACCCCGTCCCGTCGACGTCGCGACGACGTGTTTGTAGTTGCCGTCCTCGGTCTCCTGATTGTAGAGGTATCGCGTGTCGATGCTCATCCCGTACTGGGAGGCGAGCGACGTCAGTCGGCTCTCCCGTGCGGAGATGGTCGTCCCGAACAGCCCCGCGCTCACGGAGATGCGACTCGGTTCGCCCAGCATCACGAGGCGGCCGCCGCGGCCGGTGAACGTCCGGACGTCGTCGACGTCGCCCGGTGCGTATTCGGACGACGGGTCGACGACGAGGAACGCGTCCGCGTCCCGGAGACTGGCCGCGAGGTCGCCGCCGGTGTAGAACTCGACGTTGTAGCCGACGCGCACGAGGGCGTCCACCAGCGGTTCGATGTCCGACCGCGAGAAGCGGTTGCCGTGGCCGTTGTCGATGAGGACCGTCCCCGACCCCTCCGCGGCGCTGGCGTCGGGCGAAATCGTCCCCGTCGCCGGGATGGGTTCGGGGACGATTTCCGACGGCGCGTACTCGGCCGTGCTCGGCGGCGCGGACGGTTCGGCGTCCGGTTCGAGCGTCGCGCCGGCACCGGCAATCGCGAGGACCACGGCCGCCGCCACGACGAGGGCGGCGACGCGTTTCGCGAGGTCAGCGCGTCGCATTGGCCACCTCCGCGTCGTCGGTTCCGGTGAGCGGTTCGCCGGCCGTCTCGGCGTCCGCGTCGTCCAGGTACGACGCCGGGAGCATCAGGAAGACCGGCGTCGACGCCTCGTCGTCGACGAAGTACGACGAGTCGATCATCCGCTTGTCAGAGACCGTCGACGCGACGTAGTTCGACCGAGCGAGGAACCGACGTTCCCCGTCGGGGCGCATGGTCCGGACGTCGTAGTTCGAGAGGCCTTCGAGTTCCGCTGCCTTCTGGATAGCCGCCTGCGTCCCGCCGATGTCGTCGACGAGGCCGTTCTGGACGGCCTGGGCTCCGCTGTAGATTCGGGCCTGGGCGAGTTCCGTCCGCGAGAGTTCGAGTTGCGACCCGCGCTGTTCGTAGACGGCGTTGTAGAAGGCGTTCCCGAGCGTCTCGAGGAGGTAGTAGAACTCCCGTCCGTCGCCGCCGGAGAGCTTGTTCGGCCCCGTCGTCGCGATGAGGCCGTTCGGTTCGACGTCCGTCGGCGCGTTGGCGAGGACGCCGACGCTCCCCACGATAGACGCCGGTTTCGCGTAGATGTAGTCGCTCGGAACGACGGTGTAGTACGCCCCGGACGCGGCGGAGGCGTCCACCGCCGTCACGACGGTCATCTCCCTGGCCGTCCGTTTCATCTGGAGATACTGCTCTTCGCTGGCGGCTGCCGCACCACCCCCGCTGTTGGAGACGACGACGACGGCCTCGACGTCGGGGTCCTGTCTCGCCTGCGACAGCATCGACGTGAACGAGGACGCGCTGTTGCCGTCGATACTGCCTGCGAGCGGAACGACGGCGACGGTGCCGTCCGACTCCGCGGCGTCCCACGCGACGGGAGCCAGGGCCGCCCCCACGACAATGCCGATGACGACGAACAGGACGTACGATTTCGCCACTCGTCGAAAGAGGGCCTTGATAGATGCTAGCATCGAGTGTCTCGTGTGACAGTCGTCGTAGCACTACTAAAAACGTCGGATTGGAGCACCTCGGCGCGACGGGTGGCCGCGTCAGGAGAGCGGAGAGAGTTGCCAGAGGAGTTGTGCACCGCGGAGCGCCCCCGTCTTGGCGTAGTAGCCGCCGCGAAGCGCCCCCAGTTTGGCGTAGTAGCCGCTCTTTCGTGCCACGCCCGAGGAGTAGTGACTCGCCGACTCCGGGATTGGCTGACGACGGCCGCGCATGGCGGTCGACCCGTCGCGGATGGCCGAGAGGACGGTCGACCCGTCGAGGTCGGCCCGCGACGCGTCCGGAATCTCGAGTTCGGTGTACGCCCGCCCGACGTAGGGCACTTCGTGGGCGTCGCTGGCGGCGATGCCGGGATAGCCGTTCGCCGTCGCGAACCGTCGCGCACGACGGTTGCGGTAGCCGGTGAACAGCCACGCGTTGAAGACCTCGACGGCGTCGCAGTCGGTGAGATGTCGCTTGCGAATTCCGTGGCGACTCCGCTGGAACGGGTGCGGGACGACGGCCACGCCGCCGTGGTCGCGAACCCACGCCACCGTCTCGTCGAGCGGAGCGTGCAGGGGCGGCATCGCTTCGACCCCGATGGCGAGGAGGTGGCCGACGGCCGTCGTCACTTCCACGCCCGGGATGCCGACGAGGCCGTACTCCGGGGCCAGTTCGGCCGCCCGAAGCGACTCCCGGACGACGTCGTGGTCCGTGACGACGACGCCGTCCAACCCGATGTCGGCCGCGTGTTCGAGGATTAGCTCCACCGGGTCCTCGCCGTCGTGGGACGCCTCACTGTGGACGTGGGGGTCGATGCGGATGGTCGTCGAGGACACGACGTCCCTTCGTCCCCAGCCACCGAAAGCTTCACGGCCGAAGTCCCCGCAGTGGGGCAGGGCCTTTACCCCGTTTCGTTCCGCACCTAGACGTATGTTCGACGATGGCAGTCAGCCATCCGTCGTGTTGGTGTCGCTGCCGGGGGGCGGACGGCAGTCGCTCGCACCGCTGCTCGAAGATGGCGGATTCGAGACGAGAGACGTCGAGACTGCGACGGCGTGTCTCGACGTCCTGTCGGACGACGCCGCAGACTGCGTCGTGACCGGCGACACGCTGCCCGACGCGACGGCCGTCGAGCTCGTTCGGTCGGTCCGGGAGTCGCATCCCTCGGTTCCGGTCGTCCTGGTCGCCGAAGACGGCTCCGAGGAACTCGCCAGCGAGGCCGTCGCCGCAGGAGCGAGCGGGTACGTCCCCGCCGAGACGTCGCCGGAGACCACCCTGGACCGCATCCGAACGTGCGTCGAGGAGAGGACCACCGAGAGCGAACGGCGGTACGAGAACCTGATTCGGACGTCGCCGGCACCCATCAACCTGTTCGACGAGGACGGGCGCATCGTGTGGGGGAACGACGCCGTCCTCGACTTGCTCGGGGTCTCGGAGCGGCGCGAACTCGTCGGCCGGTCGGTCTTCGAGTTCGTCCACCCCGACGACCGGTCGCTGGCCGAATCCGAACTCGCGAAAGTCATCGAACGCGGGGAGAGCGTCGGCCCCTCGCATATGCGTCTCGTCCGGAGCGACGGGGACGTCCGGCACGTACAGATTGCGACGGCCGGCGGGTGGTATCGGGGCGACAGTATCGGACAGGCGGTGGTCGTCGACGTCACCCCGCTTCGACGGCACGAGGACCGACTCGCTCGCCTCAACGAGATGGTCGCGGAGTGTCTGGAACTCGAATCCGCCCGTGCGGTCTGTGAGAGCGTCGTCGACGCCGCCGAGGGCGACCTGTCGCTCCCGGTCACGGCCATCGCCCGCCTCGACGACGAGGACAACGGGTTGCACCTCGCCGCGGCGACGGAGCGCGCCGGAACGACCCTGGACACGGACGCGCTCCTCTCGGAGGGCGGCGTGGCGTGGGAGACGTTCGTGTCGGGGGAGGCGACCGCCGTCGCACCGGACGGCGTGGCCGACCCGACTGTGGACCGACTCCACGTCCGGCCGCTGGGCCGACACGGCGTGTTACTCGTCGGGACGGCGGACGACGACGAGTTCGTCGAACTGCTCGCCAGCAACGTCCTCGCGATGCTCGACCGCGTCGAGCGGGAGTCCCTGCTCCGGGAGCGCGAGGAGCGACTGGAGACCCAAAACGAGATGCTCGGTCGATTGAACCGAATCAACGACGTCATCCGGAGCATCGACCGGGCGCTCATCGACACCACGACGCGAGCGGGAATCGAGCGAGCAGTCTGTGAGAAACTGACGGACACCGACCTGTTCACCTTCGCCTGGGTCGGCGAGTACGACGCCGCGAGCGAACGCGTCGTGCCGCGGGCCAGCGCCGGCACCGGGCAGGGGTATCTGGACGACGTCGCCTTCACCGCCGACGACTCCTCGACCGGCCAGGGGCCGACGGGACGCGCAGTGCGAACTCGCGAACCGCAGGTGACGGACGACGTTCTCACCGACCCGCCGTTCGAACCGTGGCGGGAGGCGGCACTCCGCCGAGGCTATCGCTCCAGCGTCGCCCTCCCGCTGGTCTACCGCGAGAGCCTCTACGGCGTCCTCAACGTCTACGCGGACGAACCGGAGACGTTCGGCGAACTGGAGCGGGAGGTGCTCACCGAACTCGGCGACACCATCGCCCACGCCATCAACGCCATCGAGAGCAAGCGAGCCCTCGTCAGCGACAGCGTCGTCGAGGTGGAACTGCGGGTCGACCCGCCCGACGAGTCGTTCGTGGCGCTGGTCCAGGGAGCCGAGGGACGCGAGTTGGACCTCGAAGGCGTCGTTCCGACGGACGACGGCACCTATCGCGTCGTCGCGACGGTGCGAAACGTGACGCCGGCGGAGCTCGAAGCGCTCACGAAGCAGTCGGTGACGGTGGAGTCGAGTCGGCTAATCGCCGAGCGGGACGACGCGTCGCTGGTGGAGGCGACGGTGACCGACGAGAGCCTGATTTTCTGGCTCATCGACCACGGTGCGCGGCCACAGTCGCTCACGGTCGGGGGGGACGGAAGCCACCTCCGCGTCGAACTACCGGGTGACGCGGACGTCCGCGAGTTCGTGGACCTGTTCCGGGAGGCGTACCCCGACTCGGACCTCCTGGCCCGACGCGAACGCGAACGCCCGTTGCGGACGCGACAGACGTTCCTCGCCGAACTGGAAGAGCGGTTGACCCCGCGCCAACGCGAGGTGCTGGAGACGGCGTACGTCGGGGGCTACTTCGAGACGCCGCGCCGCCAGACCGGCGGCGACGTCGCCGAGTCGCTCGGCATCTCGCAACCGACGTTCAGCGACCACCTCCGGGCCAGCCTCCGCAACCTCCTCGGCCTCCTCTTCGAGGAAGGTCGGGAGTGACGGTGCTCGATACAGAGGGTCACCGAACGCCGCCCCCTTCCAATATAGGCAACGAGGGTATGACCCGTTCGCCCCGTTCGATTGATAAGACAGAATGACTGACGATACCCAGCGCTCGCCGTCGGATTCGCTCGACGTGTGCGAACGCGTGCTCCAGAAGGTAGCGGACACGAAAGGTATCCGTGCGGAGCGAATCGGACCGCAGCTCTACGACGTCGTGGACCCGGACGCACTGAATCGACTGTTCGAAGGCCGGAGCGACTCGACCCGGGGACCGCCGGGTCGCGTCGAATTCGCCTTCGCGGACTGTCGCGTCGTCGTCTACTGTACGGGCGACGTCGACGTCTCGCCGCTGGCGGCGGAGCGCGCGCGGGAACGACCACCGCAGTGTGGATGACCGACCGCACGGACGCGACGATACTCGTCGTCGAGGACGAACCGGCGCTGGCCGATTTGTACGCCGCGTGGCTGGCAGAGCGGTACGACGTCCGGACGGCGAACGGCGTCACGGCCGCCCGCGACAACCTCGACGGGGACGTCGACGTCGCTCTCGTCGACCGGCGGCTGCCCGACGGGTCGGGCGACGAGCTACTCGCGACCATTCGCCGACGCCATCCCGACTGTCTCGTCGCGATGGTGACGGCACTCGACCCCGACGCCGACGTCCTCGCGAGTGGGTGTGACGACTACGTCGTCAAGCCCGTCACGAGAGCGACCCTGCTCGACGTCGTGGCGTGCCTCCTCGACAGGCGAGCGTTCGACCGACGGGTCACGGAGTTGTTCGCGCTGGTCGCCCGCCGGGCGGCCCTGCGACGGACCCGCACTCGGACCGAACTCGAACGCTGTCCGGCGTTTCGGCGACTCGAACGGTCGATTCGGACCATCCGAGAACGACTCGGCGACGACGACGCGTCGGCGCTGTGCGAGCGCATCGAGGAACTCAGACGCGCCGACTGAGCGACGGTCTCACTCGAACGCCGAGACGGCGTTCCGGACGCACGCTTCGATGTCGCTCGTCGCGTCGGCGTCGACTTCGACGAGCGGCGGCCGAACCGCCGCGTCGTCGAGGACGCCGCGAGCGACGAGGGCCGTCTTGGTCGCCGGCGCGAAGCCGTGGGCGACGCACGCCTGGAACAGCGGCGCGACGTAGTCGGTCTGAATCTCCCGCGCTCGGGCCAGGTCGCCGGCGTCGACGGCGTCGACCGCCGCGGCGAACGCCTCGGGGACGACGTTCGCCAGTGCGTTGATGCCGCCCGTCGCGCCCATGCCGACGCCGGGGACGAGTTGGCTGTCGAAGCCCTGATAGAGCGCGAACTCCCCGGGCGTCCGGCGCAGACACTCGACGAAGTACGTCATGTCGCCGCTGGAGTCCTTGAGCCCGACGGCGGCGGGGTGGTCGGCGACGGCTTCGACGGTCGACGGCGCGATCTCCTGGCCGACGCAGGCGGGGATGTTGTAGAGGACGACCGGGAGCGAGGCGGCGTCGAGCACCTCGCGGAGGAACCGCTCGTTGCCCGCCGGGTCGTTGGCGGCGTGGAAGTAGGGCAGGACGACGAGGGCGGCGTCGGCCCCGCAGGCCGCGGCGGCCTCGATGCGCGAGACGGTGCCGGTGACGCTCGGGTTCGCGGTGCCGGCGACGACGGGCGCGTCACCCGCCGCCTCGACCGTCGTCTCGACGACCGTGGCGTACTCCGCGTCGTCGAGGCTGGCGAACTCGCCCGTGGTGCCGGCGGGGACGAACCCCTCGACGCCCGCCGCCCGCTGGAACTCGACGAGGTCCGCGAGGGCGTTCCGGTCGACGTCGCCGTCCGCGAACGGCGTCACGACGGGTGCGAGAACGGTTCCGAAGTCGGCTGTGGACATACCAGCCCTCTCAGTAGCCGCCTAGTTAGGGGTTTCGTCGGCGGGGCAGACGCCGGGTCGAGAGCGGCGACCCCACGCGGAAGCGAGGGTGCCGAGTCGGCGGCCCGAGAAGGCTCCCGATTCAGGCCTCGGCGACGCCGCGCCGTGCGTCGAGGAACGCCGAGACCCGGTCGTCGAGCGAGTCGAGGACGACGAGCGTCGGCGGGAGCGTCGCCAGCGCGGCGACGAGCGTCAGGAAGATGACGCCCACGGTCAGGTAGCCGAAGTCGCCGAGGACGGGGAATGGCGAGAGCGTCAGCGCCGAGAAGCCGAAGACGGTGGTCATCCCGGAGATGGAGATGGCCTTGCCGACGCGAGTGGCGGCCGTCTCGACGGCGTCCAGCCGGTTCGTGCCGATGCGCTCTTTCTCCTCGTAGTAGCGCTCCATCACGATGATGGTGTACTCCGCGCCGATGCCGACGCTCATCGCGCCGAGGCTGGCCCCGAGCGGCGAGACGGGGATGTTCAGCGCGACCATGTAGAGGTTCTGCCAGCCGAGGACGAACACCATCGGGACCAGCGGCGCGGTGGCCTTCACGAGGTCGCGGTAGTAGACGAACAGCGCCCCGAAGACGAACAGGACGCCCATCGCCGTCGTGACGTTGCGCGACTCGATCTGGTCGACGATGCTGGGCGGCGAGATGGCCGAACTCCCCGTGAGTTTCGGCTCGACGCCCGGCGGCGGGTCGCTGAACGCGAGGGATTCGCGCGTGTTCCGGATGAACGAGAGCGTCTGGCCGGTGGTCATGTCCTGGGGCGCGACGACGGTGATGTGAGCGTATCCGTCGTTGTAATACTGCGCGCGCTGTTCCCGCGGAATCCGGTCGAGGACGCGGTCGACGCCCGCCCGCGTCTCCGGAATCTCGCCGCCGTTGTACTGTGCGACCAGCGACGCCGGCGTGTCGACGCCCTCGACGAGCGGTGCGCCGACGGCGACGTCCTCGAAGCGCTCCATCCAGCGTAACACGGCCGGGTGTTTGAGGTGGTCGCCCGTCACGAGCACGTCGTACTGGACGCTCGATCCGCCCCCGGTGACCGACCGGAACTGCTGGAGGTCGACGTACGCCGGGAGGTCCTGCGGGATGAACTCCTCGGTGTCGGCCATCGTTTCGAGCGACGACGACGCCTGGAAGCCCGCCCCCGCGATGAGGAGGGCGACGGTGAGCACCAGTAGCGGACGACTGGCGAGAGCGCGGGACGACCGCCCGAGGGCGCGGCCGAGGAGGCCGACGCCGTCGGAGTCCGACTCCACGTCGGCCGACTGGTCCTGCGTCCCGTCGCCCCGCCACCGGGCGTAGAGCGTGAGGATCGGCAGGAGGACGAGGATGCCCGCGAGGAACGTCAGGACGACGCCGAAGATGGAGGTCTGGGCGAACCAGACGAACGCGGGCGTACCGGCGGTCGAAATCCACGTCGCGCCGAATCCGAGCGCCGCAGACAGCATCGCGACGAAGACGGGCGGGCCGATGCCGCGCAGCGCGCGCGGGAGCGCCTCTCTCGGCGGGTTCGATTCGAGTTCCTCCTCGTAGCGTTCGTGGAACTGCACGGAGTAGTCGATGCCCAGACCGATGAGGATGGGGAAGACGGCGCTGGTCAGCGTCGAGTTGGGCACGCCGGCGTACCCGATTGCGCCGAAGGTGTAGATGACGCCGACGAAGACCGCCACGATGGGCAGAAGGCGGAGCCTGACGCCGCGGAAGAGGAAAAAGAGGGCGACGACCATCAGCCCGATTGCGAGGCCGAGCAGCTGCTGGGTGCTCTGCTGGATGAGCGCCGAGAGCTGGGCGGAGAAGGCCGCGCTCCCGGTGATGGTCACGGTGACGGCCGCGGGGAAGCGCGCCCACTCGCTCGCCGTCTGGGCCTTCGAGAAGATGGGTCGCTCCTCCGGTTGCGTGAGGCCGGGCGTGAAGACCACCTGGACGACGGTGTAATCGGGCGAGCCGACGACGGCGGCGATTTTCGCCTGCGAGTCGGGGATGCGGCCGTAGCGCTGGCGCACCCGGTCGGCCGGGCTGACGACGGTGGCGACGTCGTCGACGTCCGACATCCGCCGGTCGAACCGGTCGATGGCTCGAATCGTCGACGGCTGGGAGACGCCGCCCCGGACGAGGACGGCGATGCTCCCGCGGTCGAACGTCTCCGAGAACGTCTCCAGCGTCGGGTTCTCGCCGACGAACGCCTTGTCGCCGGTGACGCTCGTAATCTGGGCCGCACCGCCGAAGGCCACGAATATCAGCAGCAGGGCGACCAGAAGCGTCGCGGCGGGGTGGCGCTGGATGCCGTCGCCGATGCGGCCGAAGACGTCTCTCATCCCGGCCATCTTACCACGCTCCGTGGGACGTCGAGGTCATCGGCGGCGGTAGAGGTAGGCCCCCGCTCCGAGGACGACGAGGCCGACGACGACGGCGATGGGGAGGACGGGCGGTCCGCTCTCGGACTCGCTGACCGGCACGCCCAGCGAGAGGCCGTCGGTGAACCTGGTGTCGCCGTCGGGTTCGTCGTAGCGCACCTCGACCGAGGCAGCGTACGATTTGACGAGCGCTGCGGAGGCGGCGCTGACGCGGAAGGTGGCGGTGGTCGTCTCGTTCGGTTCGACCGTCCCGAGGTAGGCCCCGTCGTCGGACGACGAGATCGGGTCGCTGACGAACAGTTTCGCGTTCGTCGCGGAGACGGGGTCGTCACCGAGATACCGCAATCGGACGCGCAGGTCGGCCGTCCCGCCCGGCGTCACCGTCGTGTTCACGCCGACGACGCGGAAGGGGTCGCGCTCCTCCCCGATGGTGACCGACTTGCGGACCGGGTTCCCGGCCGTCCGCACGTCGCCGTCGACGTTCTCGTACTCGACGACGAAGGCGAAGGAGTTGGTTCCGGGCTGGGCGTCCTCGGAGATGGCGGTGGTGAACGACACCTGTTTCGCCTCGCCGGGCGCGAGGTCGCCGACCGCGCTCTCGTCGTTGGTCGGCGTCACGGGCGCGTTGGCCCGGAGGCGGACCACGACGTTCCGCGCGACGCCCTCGCCGGTGTTGACGACGTTCCCGGTTATCCGCGCCTCGCTCTCGTCGACGCGGAAGTTCCGCGTCCGGAGGTCGCTGATGGCGAACGTCCGCTCGGGGCGAACGGTCACGCCCGTCGTCAGGGCGTCGGAGCGCTCCGTCACGCCGTTCTGATTCTGGTAGGAGACGACCGTCTCGACGGGATACTCGCCGGGCGAGACGTCGCCCGTCGCGCCCACCTGGACGGAGAGGTTCGCCGTCTCGTTGGGCGCGAGCGACGGGACGTACAGGCTCGTCGTTCGCTGAGGGTTGGAGGGGTTGCCGAAGAAGACCTCGGGCGCTTGCGACGAGAGCTGGACCGACGCCGCGGTTGCCTCCCGCGTGCCGGTGTTTTTCAGCGCGAACGAGAGGTTGCCCGTGTCGCCGGCGAACAGGGAGTTGCTCCCCTCGGAGACGATTTCGAACTGCGGGCGGTCCTCGACGCGGATGGTCACGTACTTGCGTTCGTCGTTTTCGAGCCAGGTGTACTCCGGCTGTTGGGTGTCGCTGTAGGTGACCGCGCGGACGTGTTTGTACTTCAGCTGTACCGGAATGCGGTAGGTTCCGGGCGTGACGTTCCCGAGTTCGATGGCGAAGTCGAACTGCCTCGTACTCGACCCGGGAATCGCGCCCCCGACCACCGTGCCCGTCTTCACGTCGATGGGCGCGTCGATGCGGTCCTCCAGGACGTCCAGTTTGACGTTCCGGGCGGTCCGAACCTGTTCTTCGTACTGCTCCGGGCCACCCTGGTAAATCTGTCCGTCGTTCGAGACGGTGATGGAGAGCGTCGCCGACTCGCTCGCCCTGAACGTCTTGTCGGCCACGGACACCGAAAGCTCCGGTTCGCCGTACACCGAATCCTCTGCCAGCGCCGGCACGGCCGGCGTCACCAGTAACAACCCGACTACGAGTAGTATCGTCACCCGTCGCATATATCCAGTACTACGGGAGGCGCGGGTTAACGATGGCGGTTCGTCAGAAGAAACTGAAACGGAGTTTAACTTCTATAGAGATTACTTTCCGAAAGTCGCTTTTTCGAGCCTATTCGAGCGGCGACTGAATCGCGCAGGGTGAAGGAACATCGAGAGAGTTGAAATCTGCGGGCGCGTCAGGTCGTCCGCCACGCGTGTGCGCGGTGCCAGAGGACGAGCGCCGACGGTAACACGAGAATCGACGTGGCGTACGAGTAGAAGATGCTGAGGCCGATGAGGAGTCCGAACTGGCCGAGGACGGGCGTGATGGCGAACACGAGAACGCCGATGCCGCTGACGGTGGTCAGCATGCTCCCCGTGAGCGCGCCGCCGGTGCCGCGAACGGCCACCACGAGCGCGGCGTCGACGTCGGGTTGCCGGTCGTACTCGTCGGCGAAGCGGTGGACCATGTGCGCCGAGTAGTCGATGCCGAGACCGATGGCGATGGAGAGAATCGTCCCCGTGAGGGCGTTGAACGGGATGTCGGCGTACCGCATCGTCGCCGCGAGGAGGGCGATAGTGACGACGATTGGCACCACGTTGGCGAGCGCCAACAGCGGCTTGCGTTCGACGACGTAGTAGACCAGCGTGAGAAAGAGAACCGTCGCCGCGAGGGCGATGAGCATGCTCACGAGGGCCGTCTCCGCGATGAGGTCGGAGACCGCCTTGAAGACGATGACGGTGCCCGTCGCCGTCGCCGCCACCCGGTAGCGCGTCGCCACCTGCCGGGTGTCCCGGGTCACCTCGGTCTGTCCGGCGTCCGCCTCGACCGAGTAGATGACCTGTGCACTCCGGTAGTCCTCGGTGATGAACGTCCGCGCGCGGTCGCCCTGGGGCGACGCGAGGAGGGCGTCGTACACCGTCTCGAGATTGTCGTCGGGGATGCCGTCGCCGTCGCGGTCGTTGCGGGCGACGAGGCGGCGGAACTCGGGCGACTCCGCCGCGTAGGACTGGATGACCGTGACGATGCTCTGGCGTTGCGCGACGCGCCCCTCGGCGACGAACGACTGCGGCGGGTCGCGGGCCGCCCGGGCCATGGATTCGAGGGCGGTGTCCCGGCGTAACTCTCCCTCAAGATACACCCGCGTCCGGTCCTCCCGGCCGCTCTCGAAGTGGGCTTCGAGGAAGTTCCGCGTCTCGGTGACGGTGTACTCGCCGGGCTTGAACGGTTCCGGCAGGGCCATCAGGTAGTCGGGGTTCTCCGCCGGGGGGAGGAAGGACTCCTCGGTGAACTCCGTGCTCACGTCCGTCCCGTAGTAGCCGAGGCCGGCCGTCGACGTGAGCACGAGGAGGAGAAACAGCGCGGGCGCGACCCGGCCGATGGAGACGCCGACGGGGAGGACGCGGCCGAGCAGCGACTCCTCGCTCCCGAGCGAGGCGTTGCTGAATTCGGGGAGGCCGTAGGCGTCGCGGACCCGTTGGAGCCACACCTTCGCCGCCGGCAGGAAGATGCCGAAGATGAGGAACGTGAAGACGATGCCCGCGCCGGCGACGATGCCGAACTCGCGGATGGGCGGGAGGGGGCTCGTCACGTTGGCCAGAAAGCCGATGACCGTCGTCCCGGTGACGATGAAGAAGGCGACGAGCAACTGGTCGGTGGCGTTGCGCATCGACCGCGGGACGTCGTACCCCTCGGCGCGCTCCTCGCGGAAGCGGTTGATGGCGTGGATGCCGAAGTCGATGCCGACGGCCAACAGGAGCGGCGGCACGGCGACGAGAATCTGGCCGAACGGGATGCCGGCGTAGCCGGAGAAGCCGAACGTCCAGACGATGGTCATCACCAGCGCGACCAGACCGAGGGCGAGGTCGAACGGGTCGCGGTAGGCGAAGGTGAGAAAGACCAGAATCAACAGCGCGGCCGCCGGAATGACGATGAGCAACGAGTCGGGGATGACCTGCGTGAACTCCCGGTTGACGATGCCGGACCCGAACACCTGGATGTCGCCGTCCACCGAGGCGACGACGTACTGGGCGTGGAGTTGCATCGTCTCGAAGCGGGTGGACTGCTCGTCGACGTCCGGGCCGAGGCGGTGAGTGACGCCGCCGAGCGTCGCCGACGCGGTGACGCTCTGGGCGTTGTAATCCTCGCTCACGCGCTGACGCAACAGCGGGCGGGTCGACAGCACCGCCCGCGTCGCCGCTTGCACGCGCGAGGCGGGTGCCGTCTCCAGCGCGCGGACTTTCGCCGCGGGCGTCGTCGCGTTCGGGTCGAGGCGCGTGGCAACCGCTTCCGCGACGCTCGACGACGACACCACCCGGAAGTCGGGGTTCTCGTGGAGGCGACGCTGCGCCCGGAGCATGGCGAGCTGGGAGGACTTCGAGAGGACGTTCGGTTCGTTCTGAATGAGCGTCGTCGACCCGGTCGAGGCCTCGAAGCTCCGGGTCTCGAACTGCTCGTTGATGTTCTCGAAGGCGTTCTGGGCGGGGATGTCCTCGGTGAACTGGTCTGTCCCCGTCTCCGTGCCCGACGCGCCCGCGCCGACGAGGAAGACGCCCGTGAGGACGAGAAAGGCCAGCATCACCGTCCGCGACCGGTTGACGATCCAGTCGTCGGCAGCGTCGACGAGGCGCTGGTGGTCTAGCATGGCTGGAGGGGAGACGGGAGGGCGACCGGGAGGCGCACGCCGGATGTACCGCCAGTCGGGAGATAAATCTTGGCACCCGACGGGAAACCTTGGCACCCGATGGGGTAAGACCTATGCGCCGGCGGAGCGATTTATCGCTCGATGCAACGGTCCCTCGCGTCGCTTCTCGTCGTCGCCCTCGTACTCACGAGTACGGTACCTGCGGCCGGCCAGGAAGTGGTCGGTCGACCCGAAATCGAACTGTCCACTGCCGACGCACCCGTCGTTCCCGGCCAGGAGACGACCATCGACGTGGCGGTGTCGAACAGCGGACAGATTACCCACAACGGCCCCAACGCCGCCGAGGAACGCGTCACCACCGCCCGCGGCGCGACCATGACGGTCAAATCCGGGGGCACGCCCATCGACGTGAAGACGGGGACCGTCGCCCTCGGGAGCGTCCCCGTCGGCGTCACGAAGACGCCGATACGGGTCGAAATCGGCGAGAACGTGACGCCGGGCACCTACCGGCTCCCGGTCACGCTGAAATACGATTACACCCGACTCGTGGACCTGGACCCGGGCGAACAGCAGAACCACGAGTTCGAGCGCACCGAACGAAAACACATCACCGTCCGCGTCGAGAACCGCGCCCAGTTCCGCGTCGTCGACCACGAGTCCGACGTCCTGGTCGGTGACCGGGGGTCGCTCTCGCTCACCGTCGAGAACGTCGGCACGCGGACGGCCTACGACGCGAGTCTGCGCGTTCAGTCGCGAAGCGACGAGGTGACCTTCGGGACCGGGTCCGCGTCGTCGACGGGGTACGTCGGGACCGTCGCACCCGGCGAGCGCACGACGGTCGACTACGACGCCGCCGTCGCCGACAACGCCACGGTCAGAAACTACACCCTCGACGCGACGGCGACCTTCGAGGACGGACAGGGCATCTCCCGGACGTCGAAGACGCTGCTGACGTCCCTCCGGCCCCGGCCCGAGCAGCGACTCGGCCTCGAAGACGTCGACGCGTCGCTCGGAATCGGGCGGGAGGGGACGTTCACCGGCACGGTCGTCAACCGCGGCCCCGAACCCATCTCCAACCCCGTCGTCGTCTTCAACCCGACGGACGCGAACGTCAACGTCGACCAGACGGAGTACGCCATCGACGACCTGGCGGTCGGCGAGCGCGACACGTTCTCGTTCACCGTCGACGTGAGCGACGCGGCCAGCGAGAGCGTCCAGCAGTTCGACCTGCGGGTGCGCTACCGCAACCCCGAGGGCGACCGGCGGGTGAGCGAGCAACTCGACGCCCGGGCGGAGTTGCTGGAGCGGGGCGACCGGTTCGCCGTCGAACCCGTCGACGCCACCGTCGCCACGGGGGCGACCACCCGCTATCGCCTCGTCGTCACCAACAACGGCGACGAGACGCTCACGAACGTCCAGGGGAAGGCGTTCCTCGACGCGCCGCTGAGCAGCGACGACGACACCGTCTTCGTTTCGCGGCTGGAACCCGGCGAGTCCACGGAGGTCGTCGTCGGCCTCCAGCTGGCCGGCGACGCGCTGCCGAAGACCTACTCGTTCACCGTCGACTTCCAGTACGACCTGCCCGACGGCGACACGGAGCTCTCGGAGAGCTATCGGGTGCCCGTCTCGGCCACCGAACCGGAGCAAGGCGGTCAGTCGCTCCCGCTCGGCGTCGGCGTGGCAGTCCTCGCCGTCGCCCTCGGCGCGGCGGTCGTCTGGTGGCGACGCACGCGCGGCCAGTGAGGACCGTCGCTCCGACGACGCCTCCGTCCCACCCGTCTCAGTACGACACGCTGACGTTCCGAACGGTGTCGCCGTCGCGGAGGACGATGGTGGCGTGGTCGTTGTCGAGCAGCGGGGCGTTCGCGCCGAGGTAGCGGTCGGTCGGCGTGTCCCGACCGCTCCCCGCGTGGACCGTCAGTTCCCGTCCGGGGAGGAGTTCGCCGGGACCGAAGAACCCGTAGCGCCGGCCGTCGACCACGAGATACCAGTTGCCGAGGTGGACGGTCACGGAGCCGACGTTCTCGACGACGAAGTACTCGCCGTCGAGGTTCGCGCCGTCGTCGCCGTCGGGGTTCGGGTGGACCTTCGTGATTGCGACGCCGTCGTCGTCCGTCGGCGGCGCGGTGACGACGCCACACGACCAGAGGCCGACGTCGCCGGCCCGGGCGCGGGCTTCGAGCGTCGCGTAGCCGCCGTCGGCCTTCGCGTAGCCGCGCGCGACGAGGAGGCGATTGAGCGACGTTCCGCCGACGGCGACGTACGCTCGCTCGCGCGACCCGTCGGCGACCGTCGACACGTCGACCGGCCGGTCGAGGTACGTGGTTCGCAGGAAGACCGTGGCGCGTCGGCCGAAGTCGGCGAGACAGGCCCTGCCGCGCGACCCCGTGAGGACGCCCTCGAACGCCCGCGGGTCGTTCCCGCTCGTCTCGGGGGCGTCGACGCCGGCCAGCGTGTACGTCTCCAGCCGTCCGTCGGGGCGTCGAACGGTGAGCGTGTCGGCGTCGGCGACGTGGACGAGCGTGGTCGAGGCGGCGGCGGGCGTCGGGG
>JBDGTU010000003.1:0-57686 GCA_042216495.1 Haloferacaceae archaeon | reverse complement strand
GTGTCGGCGTCGGCGACGTGGACGAGCGTGGTCGAGGCGGCGGCGGGCGTCGGGGTGGGCGTCGACTGCGGCGTCGCAGTCGGCGACGCGGCGGGCGTCGGGGCGGGCGTCGGCGTCGACGCCTGTGGCGTCGCCGTCGGCGTTCCGCCGGACGGGAACGTGAGCGAAGGACCGTCGCCGACTTCGAGGGCGACGACGCCGCCGACGGCCGCGAGAACGAAAATCGCGACGAGGGCGACGACGGGCATCGAGAGGCGGCGGTCCGACGGCCCCGAGTCGGCGTACGAGAGGCCGTAGTAGACGACCAACACGAACACGCCCGCGAGAACGAGCGACAGCACCCACATCACACGCTCACCCGCAGAGCCCACGTCGGCATGCGCGACACTGCGGTGGCGAGCGACTTAAAGTGACGTCCTCTGGGTCCCCGGAGCGGGACGCCTGCTCGGGCTAAGCGTCAGGTGCGCGCCCAGCCGAAGACGGTCGTGTCGGCCGCCGCCGCGGTCGAGTCGTTCCGGACGACGCCGTCGTACGGCCCGCCGATGGTCCGGTCGTCGTCCTCGACTGTGAGTTCGAAGGACTGCTCGTCGCTGTAGTTGGGGACCGTCATGGTCGCCTCGATGGACCGGTCGGCGTCGACGGTGCTCACCGTCCGCAAGAGGAACCCAGTGTCCCCGCCACTGGATATCCGAACGACGACGGTGCTCTCGGGCGCGAGCGTCGTCGTCGCCTCGAAAGTCACGTTCCCGGGCGAGACGACGAGTGGCTCGCTCCCCGAGGGAGACACCAGCGTCGCGCGTCGGTCGGTGACGGTGAACGTCGCGTCGAGCGTGCCCGTGCCGTCGTCCGACTCGACGACGGGGTTGACCGCCGACCGGGAGAGCGTCAGTTCGAACTCGCGCGAGTCGCCGTCGTAGAGCGCGGTCGTGTCGACGAGAGCGTACAGCGTGTCCGAGTCGGACGCGAAGCCGTAGTCGACGGGAAGCGGTGCCACCACGTCGTCGCCGTCGGTGGCCGTGAGGCGGAGGTCGAGTCCGTATCCGAGCGTTCCCTGCCCGGCGGGCCCGTAGACGGCCGTCCCCTGCGCCCGATAGGCGTCACCGAGGGAGACGGCGACCGAATCCGCGCCGGTCTTTGCGGGATTGGTCGCGGCGTACTGGACCAGCAGCGTCTCGCCGGCGGCTACCTCGACCGTCCCGGAGAGGGTGAGCGATATCTGGCCGGCGGTGTTGCTCCGGATCCTCGCGAGCGACGAGGTGAGGTCGGTCTCGGCGACCCCGTCGCCGTCGCGGTCGATACCGACGTGCGTGACGTCGTCCGTCCCGAACGACGAGAGGCCGGTCGGAGTGCCGCCGTCGACGCCGGCGTAGTTCACCGACACCGTCCGGAAGGAGACGGAGCGGTCGGGGGAAACCTGAACCGTGTGGGTCGTGTCAGCGCCGGGCGAACTGTCGCGGGGATAGAGGAGGTTTCGGCCCGGCACGTCCCCTGCGAGTTGCCCCTCGACGCCGCTCGCGTTGAACGCGACGACGGCGTAGTCCCCCTCCGCGACGACGTCGGTCTCGAAGGTGTTCGCGGGCGTGACGTTCCCGACCGCGCCCGAGGGGAGGTGTTCGTCCGCGACGACGGTCGCCGTGGCGGCGTCCATCGAGCCCGGCGTCAGTTCGAGCACGGCGGACGTACTCGACCGTTGCGTCGAGGCGATGAGGTTGTACCGCCCGACGTCGATGGGTGCGGACCGTCGCGACGACGTCCGTTCGGCCGACGTTATCCAGTCCCCCTCGCCGGCCGTCGAGAAGACGGCCCGTTCGTCGCTCCGCCACCCCGCGCGGAACGTGTTGAACTGAATCGTGACGTTGCCGTCGCCGTCGCCGTCGCGGACCCCCACACGCGACTGATACGCGCCGTTGGCCGCCCGGATGCTCAGCGTCGCCTCCGACGCGCCGCGCAGTCGGAGGCTGATTGCGGCGACGTCGCCACGCTGGTCGGAGATCACCGCGTCGGCGAAGCCGACGCTGGGCGTCCCCGCACCGGCGTCCGAAGACGCCGCGGCGACGGGGGCGACGGCGACCGACAACAGAAGGAGACCGGAGAGCAGGAGCGCGCCGAGGCTCCCTGTTCCCCCAGCCCCCACGACTGAATTCCGAAACATCTGAAACACTGCTCGTGGTTACCGTACTCTATCCCTGTGCCGGGTAAGTACTTTGTGGGGTAGCGCCGTCGTCACCGACGCCGAGGGGGAGTGTCGCCCCCGGCGGGACGTCATCTGAACTCGACGTCCCGGAACGCGAACTCCAGCGCGAAGTCGTCCGCGTCGGTCGAGCGCTCGGCCCGGCCGTCGCGAACGAACTTCGCCGTCCCGGTGAGCAGGGCCGTCTCGTCCGGTTCGAGTCCCTCGGGAAAGCGCCGCGAGAAGTAGTCGGTGGCGACGGTCCGGGACACCTCGGAGGCGCGGTACCGCACGTCCACACGGTACTCGACGAAGTCGAGGACGGCCCGGGAGACGTTCTCGATTTGTACCTCGAAGTCGACGTAGACGGCGGATTCGAACTTGTCGAGGCGGAGGGTGAATCCGGTCCCGCGGAGTTCGAGTCGGTCGCTCGGGAGCGTGGCCGTCGGTGTCGACGCGGGCGTCGGCGACCCGTCCGGCGTCGGCGCTGGCGTCGGTGTGGGCGTGGGTTCCGGCGTCGGCGTCGGTCCCGTCCCGTCGGGCGTCGGCGTCGGCTCCTCGATGAAGACGTTGCCACAACCCGGAAGCAGCGAGAGCAGGGCGACGCCGCCCTGCAGCACCCGTCGTCGTCCGATGGACTCGTCGGCCATCGGTCCGCCAGTCGGCCCGGCGCGAATTAAAGGGCGGGGACAGCGCCCCGAACCGCCGGGTGAGAGTGATTACCGTAATCACTATGAAACGCTTTTGTCCGTCGTCCGCCAGTCTCCCGCCGTGACCTACGACGCCGTACTCTTCGACAACGACGGCGTGCTCGTCGAGCTCGTCGACCTCGACGTCCTCCACGCCGCGACACGCCGCGCCTTCGACGCCGTCGGCGTCGACGACCCCGCTCCCGACGACGTCGCCGACATCGCCATCCACGTCACGCCCGACGACGTCGTGAACGTCGCCGCTCGGTACGACGTCGACCCGGAGGCCTTCTGGCGTGCCCGGGAGCGACACGCGTCGCTGGCCCAGCAGACCGAACTCCGAGAGCGTCGCGTCGGCCTCTACGACGACTTCGACGCCGTCCGGTCGCTGGCGACGCCGCGGGGCATCGTCAGTTCGAACCAGCAGGAGACGGTCGACTTCCACCACGACTTCCACGGGACGCGTGACCTGTTCGCGACGGCCTACGGGCGGGAACCGACCGTCGAGAGCCTCGGCCGGAAGAAACCCGACCCGCACTACCTCGAACGGGCGCTGTCGGACCTCGACGCCGAGTCGGCGCTGTTCGTGGGCGACAGCGACGTGGACCTGCTGGCGGCTGCGAACGCCGGTCTCGACGCGGCGTTCCTCCGTCGCCCGCATCGTCGCGACCACACGCCGGCCGTGTCGCCGACCTACGAACTCGACGGACTCGACGACCTCCTCGAACTCGACCGCGTCCCGGTCGCGGAGTGAGTGGCCGGCGGAACGACCGGGCGACGCGAGAGGCGACAGTATATCCGTCTCGCTCGCGTACGGTCGCCCATGAGCGAATCCGACGCCGACGACCTGCCGTCGACGGAAGACGAGTGGCGGGACCGCCTCACCGAGGAGGAGTACCACGTCCTGCGGGAGCGCGGGACCGAGCCGAAGTTCAGCGGCGAGTACCTGGACCAGAAAGCGGACGGGACGTACGTCTGCGGGGGCTGTGGCGCGGAACTGTTCGACGCCGAGACGAAGTTCGACTCGGGGAGCGGGTGGCCGAGTTTCTACGACGCCGTCGAGGACAGCGTCGAACGGGAGGTCGACACCCGCCACGGGATGCAGCGAATCGAGGTGACGTGCGCCAACTGCGGCGGTCACCTCGGCCACGTCTTCGAGGACGGCCCGGAGCCGACGGGGGAGCGGTACTGCATCAACTCGGTCGCGCTCGACTTCGACGCCGAGGAGTAGCCAGCGCCGGCCGGGGTACTCCGCGACGGTCGGAGCGTACTCCGTGACCGCCCTAGTCGGCGATGTTGACGGTCAGCACGGGAACGGACGACATCGTGACGACCTTCTGTGAGACGCTGCCGAGCATGTTCTGCTCGTACTCCGCGCCGTGGGTGCCCATCGTGACGAGGTCGATGTCCGCTTCGTCGGCGTAGTCGAGAATCACGTCGGCCGGGTTGCCCTTCCGGAGTTCGGTGTGGACGTCGACGCCCGCCTCGCGGAGACGGTCGGCCATCGCCGACGTCGCCGCCTCGCCTTCGGCTTCGAGTTCCTCGAGGACGTCCGACTGCACCTCGTCCTGGAGCGTCAGAAACGCCCGGTCGTCGACGACGTACAACACGTGGACCGTCGCGTCACGCCGGGTAGCGATGTCGGTTGTGTGGTCGACGACGGCGTCCATCGACTCGCTACCGTCGGTCGGGAGGAGGATGTCCTCGTACATTGTCTGTTCGTAGGTTGCCCGGGATGGATACACCCTTTTCGGTTCGCGTACGGGACGCGTGTCGCCGTCGGCCGCCCACGACAGCGCGCCAGCGGCTCCGATGCCGCCCATTTAACACGGGGAACCGTGAGACGAAATCCATGAGCGAGCGCACTGGGGCGGAGCCGTTCGAGATCCGACGGCGGGGCAGGAAATCGGAACTGGTCGACGCGCTCGACGCGCTCGACGTCCACGACCACCTCGCGCTCATCTACGAGACCCGCGACGAACAGCTGGACGCGGTGATTCCGTTCGTCCACCAGGGGCTCGAACGGTCCGAAAAGTGCATCTACATCGTCGACGACAACACAGCCGAGACGGTGTTCGACGCGATGCGCGCGGACGGCATCGACGTCGACGACGCCATCGACGCCGACCAGCTCGTCGTCACGGGCACGGAGCGGTCGTATCTCCGCGACGGCTACTTCGACCCCGACGAGATGTTCGACTTCCTCGCCGACGCCGAAGCGACGGCCAAAGCCGAAGGGTTCGACGCGCTCCGCGTGACCGGCGAGATGACGTGGACGCTCGGCGGCGACCCGGGTACGGACCGTCTGATGGAGTACGAAGCCCGACTCAACGACTTCCTCGACGACCACGACGTACTCGCAATCTGCCAGTACAACCGCGAGCGCTTCGCCGACGACGTCGTCGTCAACGTCATCCGCACGCACCCGAAGCTCATCTACAACTACGCCGTCCTCGACAACTTCTACTACGAGGAGCCGGAGACGTTCCTGGAAGGGGCCCAGTCGAGCGCCGTCGAACGGATGTTGCGGAGCCTCGCCGAGCGTAACTACGTCGACCAGCAACTCACGGAACAGCGCGAGCGACTGAGCGTGCGAAATCGCGTGTTGCGACACAACCTCCGCAACGACATGACTATCTTGCTCGGACAGGCCGAACTCCTCCGTGACCGGGTCGACCCCGAACACCGGGACCTGGTCGAGACGATACTCGACGTGGGGAACCGGCTCGTCGAGCGGAGCAACCAGTTACGACGAATCGACGCTACCCTGGCCGGCGAACCCGAACTCGAGACGCATCGACTCTCCGAACTGCTCGCACCGGTGACCGAAACGCTCGAGACGGAGTTTCCCGACGCCAGCGTGACGGTCGACGTCGACGACGACCCCGAGGTGTACGCGACGGCACACCTGGGGACGGCCATCTGGGAACTGGTGAAAAACGCGGTCGAGCACAACGACAGACGGGAACCACAGGTCGACGTGAGCGTCGTCGAACCCGACGATTCGACCGTCGAAGTACGCATCGCGGACGACGGCCCGCCCATCCCCGAGCACATCCGACAACTCGTCGCGGGCGAGGCGGACATCGACCCGCTCTATCACAGCGAGGGGCTCGGCCTCTGGGTGACGAACTGGCTCGTGAACCGGGCGCTCGGTCGGATTCGATTCGAGGCGAACGACGCCCGCGGCAACGTGGTCGTCGTGGAACTCCAGCGGCGCTGAGGTCCCCGGTCGTGGTGGCCCGAGGTCGTCCTCAGACGACGGTGTTCCGGAGAGTCCCGACGCCCTCGTAGTGGATTTCGATTTCGTCGCCCGGTTCGAGGACGCCGGGGTTCGGCGGACTGCCGAAGGAGACGACGTCGCCGGGGTGGAGCGTACACCGCCCGGAGACGAACGCGACGACTTCCGTCGGCGAGAAGAGCATCCGCTCGGTGTTCGCCGCCTGTCGTCGTTCGCCGGCGACGTCGGTGTACATGTCGATGGCCGTCGGGTCGACGTCGGTCTCGACCCACGGTCCGAGGGGGCCGGAGCCGTCGAACGCCTTGCGCGCAGTCCGACGGTTCTGGTCGAGCGCGTCGAGGTCGTTGAGGATGGTGTATCCCCGGATGGCGTCCGCGGCGTCGTCGGGGTCGAGGTCGGAACACCGCTCGCCGACGACGGCCGCGAGTTCGCCCGCGTAGGTGAGTTCGGAACACCACGCGGGGTACTCGACGGGCGTCTCGGGGTCGTGGAGCGAGACGGGGGGTTTGACGAAAAAGTCCGGTTCCTCCGGGCGGTCCGACTCGCCCATCTGGTCGATTTTGCCCCCGTAGTTCCGGCCGGCACAGTAGATGACGGACGGCTCACAGGGCGCGAGGAGGTCGGCGTCCTCGCCGACGACGTACGACGACCCCGCCGCGTGGACGGTGCCGTCGTCGTACTCGCCGGTCGTGACTCCATCGGGCGTGCGGATACGTGCGAGTCGCATCGGCCGTCGAACGGGCGGCCAACGCTCTATGGCTGTCGCTTCGTCTCGACGATGGCCTGGTTCTCCCGGTCGAAGAGGTTGTGGAGGCGGGCCGTCGAGGCGGCGTCGAACAGCATCGGCGCATCTGTCGGTCGGTCGGGAGACGTGTGGCTGGCCGTGCGTGCGGCGGCAGTACCGTCGGCGGCTGCTCGGTCGGTCGGGTCGGCTTCGGTCGCGTAGTAGGTGTGGGTACTCATTTCGATGGTCGGAGTCGGGCAATCAGGGAGCGACGCCTCGTCGGCGGGGAGAATCAGCGTACGGATACGACCATCATCGATGTTTCTCCGTGTGTAACGAATTATAATAAACGTTCCTGTTCGGCGCCGCTACGCGTACATCCCGCCGTTGACGTTGACGACTTCGCCGGTGACGTAGGAGGCGGCGTCGCTGGCGAGGAATCGCACGACTGGGGCGATCTCCTCCGCGTCGGCGAATCGGCTGAGCGGGATTTCCTCGCGGATGCGCTCCTGGATGTCCTCGCGCACGTCGTCGACCATGTCGGTGCGGGTGTAGCCCGGGGCGACGCAGTTGGCCGTCGCGCCGTGGGGTGCGAGTTCGTGCGCGAGCGACCGGGTGAAGCCGACCAGGCCGCTCTTGGCGGCGGCGTAGTTCGACTGGCCGTAGTTGCCGGTGTAGCCGACGACGCTGGCGACGTTGACGAGGCGGCCCTCGTCGGCCGCCTTGATGTCGTCGTAGAAGGCCTTGGTGGCGTTGAACGTCCCGCCGAGGTTCGTGTCGACGACGCGGTCCCACTCCTCGCGGGTCATCTCGTCGAAGCGCCGGTCGGCGGTGATGCCGGCGTTGTTCACGAGAACGTCCACCGACCCGAACGATTCGTGGACGCGAGCGGCGAGGTCGTCGACGGTCGAGCGGTCGGTGACGTCGGTCCGGGTGACGACCGCTTCGCCGGACCCCGACTCGATGCGGTCGGCCACCTCGTGGGCGGCGTCGGCCGACGACAGGTAGGTGACGGCGACTGACGCGCCGTGCCGGCCGAGTTCGAGGGCGATCTCGCGGCCGATGCCGCGCGACGACCCGGTGACGACGCACGTCTTGTCGGCGAGTGGGTTCGCTCGGTGCTCCGCGTCTGTCGTTGCCGCGTGTCGGACGAGTTCTGAGTTCATGGTCGATTTCCTTGTGAACGGCGGCCGGTCAGCGGCCGGCCAGCAGCGGGGACTCGTTGGCGGAGTCTCGCGTCCGCGTCGCCGATTCGAGCGTCGAGAGCGCGTCGTCGACGGTGTAGACCGCGTCGCCGTCGACGCAGGGGAAGACGCCGACGAGTTCGGGGTCGTCGTAGACCGCGAGACACGTCGTCGGCGTCCGCAACACGGCGTACTCGTCGCCGACGAGGGTGCGCGTCCCCGTCCGCACGACGAACGGCGGGTTGATGGAGACGCCGCGTTCGGACGCCCACGACTCGAAGCGCTCGTAGGCGTCGACGACGTCCACGCCGGGGCGGTCCGGCGCGAGCGTCGCCCGCTCGGGCCACGTCGAGACGTCGAAGCCGTCGATGCGGCCGTCCGCGTCGAGGTCGCGTAGCGTCTCGACGAGTTCGGCGTGACGGGCCGGCGCCGAGTCGCCCGCTCGCACGTGGAGTTCGATACGCCTGTCTGTCGTGTCCGTGAGTTCGTCGAGTATCATCTGTACACCCTCCAGGGGACGACGCCGCGTCGTGTCTACGTATCTACACTCGACCCTAATGTAGTTTTACCAACATTCCCGAAATCTGAGACCATCCCCCGGATTCACTGGAGACGGCGGTCGCCGCGCTCAGTCGGCGTGGAGGACGACTTCGTGCGTCTCCAGGTCGGGGTGGCCGTCGAACATCTCGCTCGGGGGGCTGTCGGCGTGGGCCTCGCGGAAGGCGTCGCTGTCGGTCCACGCCTCGAAATCCGCCTCGGACTCCCAGTAGGTCAACACGACGTATCGGTCGGCGTCGACGGGGCGGAGGACGTCCAGGCTGACGAACCCCGGCCGGTCCTCTATCTCGCCCGCGCGGGCTCGGAACCGTTCTTCGAACGCCTCTCCGTGACCGTCCGCGACCGGAATGCGGTTCGCGACGACGAACATACCGGCACGTCGGGCGGGGACGGCAAAGACCTGCCGCCCGAGGTGTCGGTCGTCGCCGTGCAGGCGGGGCCGTCGTCGAGCAGCCAGTGGGTCGTCGCCGGTCGGTCAGTGAGTCAACAGCAGGATGTTGTCGGCCGTACGGACGAGACAGAACGGGGCGTCGGGCGGGTCGGCGAAGGTGACCTCCCGCGCCGACGAGACGAACAGCCGGTCGAAGGGTCGTTCGCAGGCGGGACAGGCAAAATCCGCGCGGTTGACGAGGTACGTCGACTCGCCGTCCCGTTTGTGGAGTTTGAGCCCGTGTCGGTAGTCGTGTACGTCGAAGCCGTCGGCCACGTCGAGCGTCTCCATGGCGGCGATAGGGAGGCGCGGCGTATGTAGCTTGAGCCGCTACACCTGCCGCGAGAACGCGAGGGTGCCGCTGATGTTCTCGATGTAGACGTCGGCGACGTCGCCCTCCTGTGCGCCCGGAACGAAAATCGTGTACTTGCCGCGCTCGGCGACGCCGTCGCCCTTCCGGCCCGTGCCGGTGATCTCGACGCGGTAGGTCTGTCCCTCCGCGAGCGTGGGCGTCTGCGACGTCGCCGACTCCGACGACTGCTTCTCCACAGGGCGGAACGCCCCGCAGGCCTCACATCGGAGCATGTCGACGCCGTTCTCGCGGACAAGGTTGGTGTCGGGGAGGCCACACTCCGAACAGGTGACGTACTCGGCGACGTACTCGTCGACGGCCGCCTCGAAGTCGGCGACGGTGAACGACCCGTTGTAGCGGGCGCGGCCCTCCTCGAGTTGCCCGGCCGTCCCGAGTTCGCGCTGGATGGACCGATGAACGTGTTCGGAGTCGCGCGACAGCGCCGCCGCGATGGCGTCCAGGTTCGTCAGGCGGGTGAACGCACCGTCCGTCTCCCCGACCGGGTCGGGGACCGACAGCCGCGACCCGGCCTCGCGCGGCTGGTCCGGGAGGGCGTCGAACGCCCGGTCGAGCGCAACAGTGTAATCCATACCGACCCGAGGCGTCTCCGATGTAAAGGTGTTCCGTGGGTCGACGTGACAGCCGCTCGGGGGACGTAGGACCCCCACACGGCGGATCGGCGGACAGTCATCCGTCGGCGACGACGCGCTTGACGCGCCCCCGTGCCCCGGATTTGATGTGGGTGGCATCATTCAGGCGGACGTCTGCAACAAGACCCCGTGAATTCGGGAACTACTGCACGTCAGTATTCGTCGACGTCGATAACCTTCTTCGTCTCCTCGTGGGTGAGGTCGCCGTCCGCCGAAACCACCGGCGCATCAAGTTCTCGCCCGACTGCGGCAACGAGCGCGTCGACCCCGTCGAGATACGGTCCCTGCGGCCCGATCTCGTCGGCGATCCGCGCTGCCTCGACTGCGAGGTCTTTGTCGATATCGTAGACCTCCCCCCACGACAGCGCCTCTATTGCTCGGTCGACGTCCCCCGTCGGATGATTTCCCACGCCGACAAGGGTTTCTGCGTACGCCGGAGCAGGCATCACCCAGAGCTCTTTGTCGCCGCCGTTCGACTCGTAGTACGCTTCTGCGTCAGGGTCGCCGTTCAGATAGCCGAGGAGGTAGTTCGCGTCGAGAACCCTCATGCACTCTCGCCTAGCCGTCGCATCCGCTCTTTCCGCTTCTCCTTCGCGTCCTCACGTTTTTCTCGAATCCAGTCGGCTTCCTCGTCTGAAAGCATTCCGAAACCGTCGTAGAAGTCGCCATCAGTATCCTCTTCGAGGAGCCGTTCGAGCACGTCGTTGTACGATTCGCCCTCGCGTCGGTGCCGGTCGAGATGGCTCTTCACCCGGTCGCTGACTCGAATCTGCTCATCTGCGGTCGCCATCGTTACGTCAACGTTGGCGTTGACACGCCTTAGTCGTTGGGTCAGACACGACCCCCCTCACTGAAGATGGCTTCTTCGACAAGTTCTTGAACGGTATCCGATATGTTTCTCAGAAATACGTTTCGAGAGCCACCGAAACACGTCATTCAGTTTACTTAGTCGTGAACCTATGCATGTAGCGGTATCTTCACAACACCAGGCGACGTGAGCAAATTCATCATAATAACAGATATCCTATTTAGTCGATGTATTCTACAGAATAGCCCACGAACGAGGAGAATACCTCCGTGCGGCGGAGTCGATCCTCACCTCCGCTATCGAAGCATATTCGCACCATGTGCCGCTCTAAACCCGGGAAAGAAGCGTTTTACTCACGGGTACCGTCTGCAGGAGAAACGACCGTGGACCGGATCCAATCGTTCGATAGTGAGACGTTCAGTTCTTCGTAGCGCGTCTAAAAGCGATTTTTATCCAACGATTTCGCCACCAACTCCACACACAGAGCGAATCGGCGATCACATCGTCTCATATCTCGAAATGAAATATCGAATACTGCAGGTGTATTTCGAAATAACAGGATAGCGATATTCGATGGCAGCGACAGTTCGGACTCGTCGAGACGACCGCCGCAAAAAATGGTGAACGGCGCGTGGTGGGGAGCATCTCTCTGGACCGCGAAGGCAGCCACCGACGGGAGTCCGACGCCCGGTAGCGGGCTCGTCCGGCTGACGTCGCTGTGGAAGCCACAGCGGTTCGGTGGGTTGTCCGACGTGGTACGTGACAGCGATTACGGACTGCTCCTTCGCGTCATCTTGCCACCACGAACGGCCATTCGAACGTCCGTTACATAGTTTTTTCTTCAACTTTCGTTCACGTTCAGTATCGAACATGAGGATTCGAGACGCGGGTTGAAGCGAGCGAGGTGAACACCGACCGCGGAGCCGCCGATACGTCACGGCATAACTCACGACCGGGGAAGGATTTTTGCAGCCGACTCGCGACCGAGGGGTATGTCCCGAGACGGGTTTCGAGTCGAGTCTGATTCGGTCGTCGGCGACGTCCGGATTCCCGACGACGCGTTGTACGGCCCCCAGACGCAGACGGCACTGGACAACTTCGACGTCTCCGACGTCAGGTTCGGGCGGGAGTTCGTCCGAGCGCTGGGGCGGGTCAAGCGGGCGTGTGCCGACGCGAACGTCGCCCTCGGTCGCCTGGACGAGGAACGCGGCGAGGCGATTCGGACCGCGGCAGGCGAGGTGGCCCGCGGCGACCACGACGACGCGTTCCCACTCAGCGTCTACCAGCTCGGCTCCGGCACGAACACGAACATGAACGCGAACGAAGTCATCGCCAACCGGGCCGCGGAGCTGCTCGACGCCGAACGCGGCTCCCGGGTCGTCCACCCGAACGACCACGTCAACATGGGTCAGAGTTCGAACGACGTCATCCCGACGACGATTCACGTCGCGGCGCTCACCGCCGTCGAGGAGCGACTGCTACCGACGCTCGACGCCCTCGCCGAGACGCTCGACGAGAAGGCCACCGAGTTCGACGACGTCGTCAAACTCGGCCGGACGCACCTGCAGGACGCGACGCCGATTCGGCTCGGACAGGAGTTCTCGGGCTACGCGAGCCAGATTGCCCACGGCATCGACCGGGTCGAAGCAGTCAGGGAGTCGCTGTCGGAACTCGCCATCGGCGGGACGGCCGTCGGGACGGGGCTGAACACGCTCCCCGAGTTCCCCGGCGAGGTGGTCGAGCGCCTGAACGAGGCGACCGGCCTCCAGTTCCGCGAGGCCCCGAACCACTTCGAGGCACAGGCCGCACGGGACGCCGTCGTCGAGGCCAGCGGCGCGCTCAAGACGGTCGCCGTGTCCCTGATGAAGATAGCCAACGACCTGCGGTGGCTGTCGTGTGGCCCGCGGGCTGGATTCGACGAGATCGACGTGCCGACGGTCCAGCCGGCCGGGTCGTCCATCATGCCGGGCAAGATGAACCCGGTCGTCCTCGAAATCACGTGTCAGGCCGCCGCGCAGGTCGTCGGCAACGACGCGACCATCACGGTCGGCGGCCAGTCGGGCAACTTCGAAATCAACGTCATGAAACCGGTGATGGCGACGAACCTCCTGCAGTCCGTCCGGCTCCTGACGGAGACGTGTACGCTGCTGGCCGAGAAGTGCGTCAGCGGCATCGAGGCCAACGAGGACGTCTGTGAGCGTTACGCCGAGTCGAGCCTCTCGCTCGTCACGGCGCTGGCTCCGCATATCGGCTACGACGCGGCGTCCGACGTCGCCGAACAGGCGCTACGGGAGGAGCGAACCATCGAACAGGTCGCGCTCGACCGCGGCGTCCTCACGGAAGCGGAACTCGACCGCGTCCTCGACCCGCGCCGGATGACCGACCGCGGCGTCCCCGGTCCCGGTGAGTGACGCGGATTCCGGGCTCCCACGGGCCTCAGATGCCGTCCGCGAGGTCCGCGAACCGGCGGAGCTGCGTCCGCTGGTCCGTGGTGGTGAAGCGGACGATGACGTTCTCGGCTCCGGCCTCGGCGTACGCGTCGAGCGTCTCCGCCACCGTCGCCGGCGGTCCGAACGCGCCCCGGGACTCGACCTGTTCGTCCGAGAGCGTGTCCCACTCGGGGTAGTAGCGGTCGTAGAACTCCCGCGCCTGCTGGACGGCGCGCTCCTTCTCGCCGACGACCGCGTCGAGGTAGAACGCGGGGTCGACCGCGTCGGCGTCGCGACCGGCGTCCGCGACGAACTCCCGGACGGCGTCGAGCCCGGTGGCGTACGTCTCGGGCGGAATGCCGAGGGGGAGCCAGCCGTCCGCGTGGGCGGCAATCCGCTCTCGAATCGACCGCGGGAAGCCGTCGGCGGGGTCGAACGCGGCCGACGGGACGTAAATCGAGGGGTCGCGTGCGGGAGCGAAGCCGATGGACGCGTCGTCGAGCTGGTAGAACGAGCCGTCGAAGTCGACCGACTCGCCCGACCAGAGCCGCGTGACGACGTCGAGCAGTTCGTCCATCCGCGCGCCGCGTTCCCCGTAGGGGACGTCGAGGTTCGCGTACTCGGCGGCCACGTCCGACCCGATGCCGACGCCGACGCCGAGCGAGAGGCGACCGCCGCTCACCTGGTCGAGCGTCGCGGTCTGGTGGGCGACGTGAACGGGGTCCCGGAGCGTCGGAAGGTAGACGGCCGTCCCGAGGTCGACCGCGTCCGTTCCGGCCGCGACGGCCGACAGCGTCGTCAGCGGTTCGAGGCGCGGTTTCGCCAGCACGCTGTCGCCGACCCAGACGGCGTCGAAGCCCAGCGCTTCCGCGCGCGTCGCCGCGCCGACGACGTCGGCGTCCGTCTTGGCTGCGAGCGTCGCCGAGGAGTCGCTAGTGAGGACGATACCGCGCGTGGGCAGGAGGTAACCGTAGTCCATACGACTCACCCTCCCGTGGCGGCGACAAGAAGGTTTGGCCGCCTACTCCGTCTCCATCGGCAACGCGGGGTCGGCCGCCCACTCCGAGAGCGACCCGTCGTAGACGGCGACGTCGTCGACGCCGACCAGTTCGAGCGCGAAGGCGACGCTGCTGGCGGCGATGCCGCCGCCGCAGTAGGTTATCACCCGCTCGCAGTCGAACACGCCAGCGTCGGCGAAGCGGCGGCGCAGTTCGTCCCGCGGCAGGTAGGTCCCGTCCGCCGGGTCGACGACGCCGGCGTCGCCGACGGCGGGGACGTTGACGCTCGACGGGATGTGTCCCGGCCGGCTGTACTTGACGACGCCCGTCCCCGCGTAGTCCTCGGGACGCAGGGCGTCGACGAGACAGCGGTCCTCGCGGCCGATGCTCTCGCGGACGTCCGCCTTCGTCGCGACGCGTCGCTCCCGCAGCGTCGTCGTGAGCGACGCCGACGTCGACTCCACCGACGCCGGCGACGTCGCTTCGGAGTCCACCGGGACCGTGGACCGAGAGCCCGCCGGAGCCGTCGACACCGGCCGGTCCTCCCGCGTCCACCGCGACCAGCCGCCGTCGAGGACGCCGACGCGGTCGAAGCCGAAGGTGCGGAGCAGCCACCAGACCCGCGCCGCCCACCGGTTGCCGGCCGCGTCGTAGAGGACGACCCGCGAATCGTCGCCGACGCCCAGCGCCTCCATCGCCGCACCGAACCGGTCGGCCGATGGGAGTTCGAAGGGGTAGTCCGGGTCGTCGGTCGCCGACAGGTCGCCGAGCAGGTCCGCGAAGCCGCTCCCGGGGACGCGGCCCCGCTCCCAGTCCGCCCGACCCGACTCCTCCCGGCGCGCGCCGGTGTCGGGGTCGAAACTGAGGTGGACGGTACAGTCGAGGACGCGCAGGTCCGGGTCGTCGAGTCGCGCTTCGAGCCAGTCGGGCCGGACGAGTTGGGGGACGCTCCCGTCCGTCATGGGGTCGGGACCACCGGCATACGGCGGCAAACGCATCCGTTCGGGAGGGGCGTGGCCGACGGCGACATGTTAGTCGGCCTTCTTGACGAAGACGACCGGACAGTGGGCGTTCAGCAGGACGTACTGTGCCGTGCTCCCGAACATGGCCTTCCCCGCGGGCGACTGCTTCTCCCCGCCGACGACGACCAGGTCGGCGTCGTACCCCTCCGCCGCTTCGACGATGAGCGGGCCGTACTCTCCGACCTCACCGGAGACGGCGTACTCGACGCCCGCTGCCGCCAGTCGGTCGCCGATTTGCTTGACCGACGAGAGCCGCGACGCCACCTCGTCGGGGGTCGCGTCCGACTCGAAGCTGTAGTCGAGTTGGGCGGCCATCCGGTCGAACTCGTCCTCGGTGAAGACGTGGAGCAGTTCGACCGTCGCGCCCGAGCCCTGGACGACGTCCGCCGTCGTCGACGCCAGCCGCTCCAGCCGTCGTTCGTCCTCTTCCGGACCGATAGCTAGCAGCACTCTCTCCACTACGTGTCACCTCGTTCCATACCCCGATTCGGAGGGGCAGCGCACTTGTACTTTTGGGATAATGCGTCCGTCGACTGCCGACGCGCCGGGAAGCGGTAAGCGTTGACACCTTGCACAACAGATTTGGTCGTCGGGGAGGCACCGGCGGTCGATGGCAGAATACGAGCGCACGGCGCTGACCGAACGTGAGCGCGCCCGCATCGTCAAATCCGCGGTGAGTCCGCGGCCGATAGCGTGGATTAGCACCCGGAGCGAGGACGGCGTCGACAACCTCGCCCCGTACAGTTCCTACAACTACGTGTCGTCGAGCGAGCCGGTGGTGTTGTTCAACTCGCCGAACGAGGACCACGGCGGGCTCAAGGACACCGCCCGCAACGCGGTCGAGACCGGCGAGTTCGCCGTGAACGTCGTCACCGAGGACCTGCTCGAACGGATGGACCACACCTCCGCGAGCGCGCCTCCCGACGAGAGCGAGTTCGACCTCGCGGGCGTAGCGCGGGGCGAGTGCGAGCGCATCGACGCACCGCGGGTTGCCGAAGCCGTCGCGACGATGGAGTGTTCGTTCTACGACTCCATGACGGTCCACGACCGAATCGTCGTCCTCGGCGAAGTCGAACACTTCCACGTCTCCGACGACGTGCTGACGGAGGGGAAAATCGACATGCGGAAGATGCCGACCGTCGGCCGCCTCGGGGGGCCGTACTACACCGTCTCCGACCCGGTCGAGTTCGAACGGCAGTTCTGATACTGATTGCTGTGAACCGGTGCGCCGCGGACGGCAGTGCCGAATCAGTACCCCTCGAACGCCTCGTCGACGTGGCCGTCGGCCTCGACGCGCGCGTCGGCCGTCTCCTCGAACAGTTTGACGACAGCGGCCGCGTCCTCCGTCCCGTACCCTTTCGCGCTTGCTTCGACGAACAGGCTGTGGACGAGGCTCGTCACCGGCATCGGGTGGGTCGTCTCGTCTGCGGTGTCGAGCGCGAGTCCCAGGTCCTTCTCGCCGAAGTCGACGGTGAATCCGGGGTCGAAGTGGCGATTGAGTACGCGCGGGGCGCGCTTCCGGAACTGGTTGGACGACCCCCCTGCGTCGCCCAGTACCGAAAGCATGACCTCGCCGTCGACGCCGCGTGCCGCCCCGAGCGAGAGCGCCTCCATCGCCAGCAGGAGGTTCCCCATCGACATGACGTTGTTGAGGAGCTTCAGGGTGTGTCCCGCCTCGATGCCCCCCGCGTAGTGGACGGTCCGCCCGAGCGCGGAACACACCGCCGCCACGTCCTCGCGTTCGAAGACCGAGCGCTCGCCGCCCACGATGACCGTCAGCGTGCCGTCCCGGCAGTCTTCGGGGCCGCCGCTCACGGGCGCGGCCAGCACGTCGACGCCGCGGTCGGCGAGCGACGCGGTCGTGTCGGGGTCGATTGTACTGGTTTCGAGGACGACCGTCTCCGCGTCGGCACCGGCGAGGAGACCGTCGTCGGCCGTGTAGACCGCCTCGACCGTCGGCGGGTCCGGGAGGCTGGAGACGACGACGTCGACCGCCCGGGCGACGGCCGCCGGCGACGACCGGCCGCGTCCGCCGGCCGCCTCCAAGTCGGCGACCGCCTCCGGCCGAGCGTCCGTGCCGACGACGTCTATCCCCTCGTCGACGAGGCGACGCGCCATGTTCCCGCCCATTCGACCGAGACCGACGACTCCCGCGGTCAGTGTCATCAGCGGGGGTTCACGGGGGGAGTCAATAGACCTGTCGTCGGAGGGCTGAACGGACGCCCTGGCGACCGTGCGTCGCGCCGCCCTCGGCTCAGAAGTCGAAGGGGTCGTCGACGCCGGGGTCCGAATCCATCCAGACGCTCTTGGTCTGGAGGTACTCGTCGATGGCTTCCTGCCCTTTCTCGCGGCCGACGCCGCTCCGCTTGTACCCGCCGAAGGGCGTCGTGTACGAGGACCGTCGGTAGGTGTTGACCCAGACGACGCCGGCTTCGAGTTCCGGGACCACCCGGAGCGCCCGTTGTAAGTCGCCGGTCCAGACGCCGGCCGCCAGCCCGAACCGCGAGTCGTTGGCGATTTCGACGGCTTCGGCCTCGTCTTCGAACGAGAGCGTCGAGAGGACCGGGCCGAATATCTCCTCGGAGGCGACGTGCATGTCGTTGTCCACGTCGGTGAATATCGTCGGCGGGACGAACCGGTCACAGGGCCCGACGGTTCGCCGGTCGCCGCCCGTCCGCAGAGTCGCTCCCTCCTCGATGCCGCGTTCGACGTCCGCCAGTATCGACCGGCACTGGTCCTCGGTCACGATGGGGGCCATCTGTGCGCCCTCGTCGAACGGGTCGCCGAGGCGGATGTCCTCGGCGCGGTCGACCAGTCGCTCGACGAACTCGTCGTGAATCTCCCCCTGGACGAGGAGGCGGGACCCGGCGATACAGCTCTGACCGCTGGCGGCGAAGATGCCCTTGACGACGCCGGCCACGGCGGCGTCGAGGTCGGCGTCCGCGAAGACGACGTTCGCGCTCTTGCCGCCGAGTTCGAGCGTCACCGGCGCGGCCCGACCGCCCGCCGCGCTGCCGACGGCCTCCCCCGCCTCGACGCCGCCGGTGAACGCGAGTTTGGCGACGTCCGCGTGGGAAGTCAGCGCCGACCCGACGTCCCCGCCGCCGGTCACGACGTTGAACGCCCCGGGCGGGAAGCCGGCCTCCGACGCGATCTCGGCGAGGCGGATGGTGCCGACGGGCGTCACCTCGGAGGGCTTCGCGACGACGGTGTTCCCCGCGGCGATGGCCGGCGCGAGTTTGTACGTCAACAGCATCAGCGGGGAGTTCCACGACGTAATCGCCCCCGTCACCCCGTAGGGCTCCCGGAGCGTGAAGTTGAACGTTCCCGGCTCCTCGACGGGGAGCGTCCGCCCCTCGACTTTGTCGGCGAGGCCGGCGTAGTACCGGTACCACTCCGGGAGCGACGCCGCCTGTGACCGCATCTCCCGGTGAAGCTTGCCGTTCGAGAGCGTCCCGATGCGCCCGAGTTCGTCGGCGTGGGTTTCGAGTTCGTCCGCGAAGGCGTGGAGTAACTCCCCCCGGTCCGTCGCGGTCATCGACTGCCACTCGTCGCTCTCGAAGCACCGCCTGGCCGCCGCCACCGCCGACTCGACGTCCGCCGGTCCGCCCTCGGGGACCGTCGCCCACGTCTCGCCGGTGTAGGGAAAACGTACCTCCCTGACCGCCGACGTGGACGCGGGGACCGACTCCCCGTCGATGTACATGCAGTACGTGGTCGGTGACCCGTCGCGTTCGGGTACGTCCATACCCACCACCTCCCGAAGGAGCCATAAATAAGTACGCGGGGGCGCAGGCGCGTCTCGGAACGCTCATTACGCGAGCCGAACACCGCGTGGACGTGACGGAGTCGGAGCCAGCCGCGGATGCGGGTCGTGGGAGCTACGCCCTCCTGTCGACGGCTATCGCCGCGTTCTTTGCCACGATGGTCGCTCGAATCGTCATCAGCCCCCTCCTGCCGGACGTCATCGACGCCTTCGACGCGACGCGGGGAGCGCTCGGCCTCGCGCTCTCGGGGATGTGGGCGGGCTACGCGGTCATGCAGTTCGTCGGCGGCGTCCTCGGGGCTCGATACGGAGAGCGGCCGGTCATCGTCGCCGCCATCGGACTGACGGGAGTCGCCAGTCTCGGACTCTCGCGGGCCGGGTCCTATCCCGCGTTCGCGCTGATGGCCCTGTTTCTCGGGGCGAGTACGGGGCTCTATTTCAGCGCCGGGACGACGCTCCTGACGCGGCGCTTCGAGAACACGGGCGGGGTGCTCGGTCTCCACTCGACGGGCGCACCGCTCGCCGGCCTCGTCGGCCCGGTCGTCGCCGTCGCGGTGGCGGCGCGGTGGGGGTGGCGCTCGGCGCTCCTGCTCGGAGCCGTCGTGGCGACGCCCGTCTTCGTGCTGCTGGTCCGGCAGGTCGGCCCGACGCCGCCGACGGCCGGCGACCGGCCGCTCCGGGAACAGGTCCAGCCCCGTCGGCTCGCGACGATTCTCGCCCGGCCGTCCATCGCGTACACCGTCCTGCTGGCCGTGCTCGTCTACTTCGTCTGGCAGACGCTCTACTCGTTTTTCCCGACGTTCCTCGTCGAGCACTGGGGCCTCTCACAGAGGACGGCGAGCGTCCTGTTCGGCGGCGTCTTCGCGGGGACGGTCGTCACCCTCCCGGTCGTCGGGCGACTCTCGGACGCCGTCGGCCGCGACGCGTTGCTGGCCGGGGCGTTCACCGCGCTCGCCGCCGGTCTGACGGCGTTAGTCGTCGGGGAGCGGTTCCCGGTGGCGGTCGCCGGCTGTGGCCTGCTCGCGCTCGGGATGGGGTTTCCCGGCGCGCTCAACTCGCGGTTCATGGACCACCTCTCGGCCGACGAGCGCGGACGGGGGTTCGGGCTCGTCCGGAGCATCAATCTGCTCCTCGGGTCGGCCGGGAGTGCAGTCACCGGGAGCGTCGCCGACGCGGTCGGGTGGTCGGTGGCGTTCGGACTGCTCCCCGTTCTGCTGGCAGTGGCAGTCGGAGTGATGGTGTGGAACCGGACGAGTGACGCCGGACTGTGACCGCGACGCGGCGTCCGAGCACCGGAGTCAGACGGTCGAACCGCGCAGCGACGCGTGTCGAACAGTTACCGACGCGGTGCGGCCGACCGCTCGGCCGCGACGACAGTACGACGAGGGGCGGCGCTCGTGCGACGTGCCGGCGAGGCGTCGCGCGGTGCATGCGACGTGCCAGCAAGACTTAAGCGGGGAGGGGAGTATTAGCCGACAGGTATGCATCAGGTCAAAGTCGACGGCCTAGTCAAGCATTACGGCGAGCTGGTGGCGGTAAACGGCCTCGATTTTCAGGTCGAGGACGGCGAACTCGTCTCGCTGCTCGGTCCATCTGGATGCGGTAAGTCGACGACGCTGCGCTGTATCGCCGGTCTGGAGAAAGTGACCGGCGGCAGCGTCGAACTGGCGGGGGAGACCGTCTCGTCGGCCGACGAGGACGTCCACGTGCCGACGGCCGACCGGAATCTGGGGATGGTGTTCCAGTCGTTCGCGCTCTGGCCGAACAAGACGGTCCTCGACAACGTCAAGTTCGGTCTCGAAGAGAACAACCAGATCGACATGACCGACGAGGAGATGGACGAGCGCTCGCGCGAGTACCTCGAACTGGTCGACCTCGACGGCTACGAGGACAACAACCCCCGACAGCTGTCGGGCGGGGAGCAACAGCGCGTGGCGCTCGCCCGGGCGCTCGTCTACGACCCGGACGTGCTCTTGCTGGACGAACCGCTGTCGAATCTCGACGCCAAACTCCGGAAGGAGGCGCGCATCTGGCTCAAGCAGATTCAGGAAGAGACCGGCGTGACGACGATTTACGTGACACACGACCAGGCGGAGGCGTCCGCGCTGTCCGACCGGATGATAATCCTCAACGACGGCGAAATCGAGCAGGTCGGGACCCCCGAGGAGGTGTTCGAACGGCCGGTGAACCGGTTCGTCGCGGACTTCCTCGGCAAGGAGAACTTCGTCCCCGGAACGTATCGGATGAAAAACGGCCACCCGACCGTGAAGACCGACCAGGGGCGGGAGATGAAGGTCAGAGACGACGGGCGGGGGACCGACGGGAACGACGTGACCATCGCCATCTCGCCGGAGGAGATCAACCTCCTCGACGATTCGGCGAGCCTCGAGGACGGGAACGTCCTCCAGGGAACGATAACTGAGAAGCTCTACTACGGCGACAAGACGGAACTGGTGCTCGACATCGACGGCCAGGAGATAATCGTCATCGTCATCGAGACGGTCGACAAGGAGGAAGGTGACCAGGTCACCGTCGAGTTCCCCGTCGAGAAGTGCGCGGTTCTCGCCTAACGGCCCTCGAACTCGGCGTCGCGGTTCTCTAGGAAGGCGGCCGTTCCTTCGTCTTTGTCTTCGGTCGCGATGGCGGTCACGAACGCCATCCGCTCGAAGTCGAGTCCGGCTTCGAGGTCGAGTCCGCGATTCATCCCTTCCTTTGCCAACCGGACTGCGACCGGCGCGTTCGACGCGACGTCCTCGGCCAGCGAGCGGACCTCGTCGTCGAAGCGGTCGGGGTCGAACACGTGATTGGCGAGACCGATGGATTCGGCCTCGTCGGCGTCGATTACCTTCCCCGTGAGGACGAGTTCCCGCGCGATGCCGGCTCCGACGACGGCCTGGAGTCGCTGCGTCCCGCCGCCGCCCGGGATGACGCCGAGCGTCACCTCGGGAAGCCCGAACTTCGCGTCCGGCGTCGCCACGCGGACGTCACAGGCCAGCGCCAGTTCGAGGCCGCCGCCGAGGGCGTAGCCGTCGACGGCCGCAATCGTCGGGCGAGGGAACTCCGCGATGTGATTGTAGAGCCCCTGGGAGTGCTTGTCGGCGTACTCCATGCCCTCGGCGAGCGTCATCTCGTTGAGCGTCTCGATGTCCGCCCCCGAGACGAAGTTGCCGTCGCCGCTCCCCCGGACGACGACGACGCGGACGTCGTCTCGCTCTTCGAGGGCGCCGAAGGCGTCCCGGAGTTCGCGGCGCGTCGGGACGTGCATGGCGTTTCTGACCTCCGGTCGGTCGACGGTCACGGTGGCGATGCTGTCGTCGTACGCTACGCGGACGTGGTCGAACTCGGCGTCCATACGTCGGGGTTTTCGGGGACGGTACAAGTGTGTATCGGGATACCACACCCGCGAACGTGGCCGGGCCCCCATCTATAAACCGGCCCGAACCCTGGACCGCGTATGGACGGATTGGCCGGCGAGACGGCGATAGTGACGGCATCGAGCAGCGGACTGGGGAAGGCGTCGGCGACGGCGCTGGCCCGCGAAGGCGCGAACGTCGTCGTCAACGGGCGCGACGCGGAGCGACTCGACGAGGCCGTCGAGGAGATACGGGGCGAGGCGGCGACGGGGGCGACGGTCGTCGGGGAACGGGGCGACATCACCGACCCCGACGTCCCGGCGGCCATCGTGGAGGCGACGGTCGAGGAGTTCGGCGGGGTCGACCATCTCGTGACGTCCGCGGGCGGGCCGCCGCCGGGACTCCTCCTCGACACCACCGACCAGGACTGGTACGACGCGTTCGACCTCCTCGTGATGAGCGTCGTCCGGTTCGTCCGTGCGGCGGCCGACCCGCTGTGCGAGGACGGCGGGTCCATCGTCAACATCACCTCCCGGACCGTCAAGGAAGCCAGCGACAGCATCGTCCTCTCGAACGCGGTCCGGATGAGCGTCGTCGGCCTCCAGAAGACGCTCTCGCGGGAACTCGCCCCCGACGTCCGGGTGAACGCGGTGTTGCCCGGCGCACACGAGACGCGGCGAATCCGTGACCTCATGGACGACGCGGTCGACCGCGGGGAGTACGAGACGTACGACGAGGCAATCGCCGACCGCGTCGACGGCATTCCGGTCGGCTTCATCGGCGACCCACTCGACCTGGGGAATCTCGTGGCGTTTCTCTGTTCCGACGAGGCCCGTTACCTGAACGGCGTGGCAATTCCGGTCGACGGCGGCGAACACCGCTCGACGCTGTGATACGGATTGCGTTCAGTCGGCCCCACGTCGACCGCCCGCCGCCGGTCGGGAGCCGTGGAAGACAGTGAGAGCAACCCGTACCAGGCCGTCGTGGCTCCCAGCGAAAGGCCGTCACCCGCTATCGCGACGATAGCAGCGTCTGGAACTGCCCGTACACCTGACCACCGGTTGCGTTCGACCTGGCGTGTGACGGCCGACGAACGACCCGATATATTCAAACTCCTGTCATACCTGAAAAATCACAAAAGTTAATACGCTGGTCCCGTCAAGGCAATATCGTGTCTCGACATGAGAGATAATGACAAGCAGCGAACCGACAAGGGGAGGGTCGACAGGCGGTCCTTCCTGCGTGCGGGGACGGCAAGCATCGCGGGAATCGCTCTCGCTGGATGTTCCGGTGACGGCGGCGGAGGCGACGGGTCCGGCGGCGGTGGCGGCGGCACCAACGGCGGAGGCGACGGGTCCGGCGGCGGTGGCGGCGGCACCAGCGACGGTGGCGACGGTTCCAGCGGGACGACAACCCAGTCGCTCGACAAGACGAGCGAGGTCGAATCGGTCGAGCAGAAACTCCCGGACTACTACCCCGACGACTACTGGCGGACCCTCAGGAAGGCCCAGCAGGAAGGGTCGATCACGCTCTACACGTCCCACTTCGGCTCGCTCAGCGAGTCGTACGTAAAGGCCTTCAACGAGTTCTGTCCGTGGATCGACGTACAGGTCGTGAACCTGCCGACCGCGAAAGTGTTCCAGCGGTTCTCCTCGGAGGCCGCACAGGGAGTCTGGGAACCGGACCTGGTCCACACCTACGACGCCGTGGCGCTCGCCCAGATGAACCGGCAGAACATCCTGACGAACTACGACTCCCCCGAGAAGGAACATTACGCGGACAAGTGGAAGTCCGACGACGGCACCATCCTCGCGTCCCACTACAACCCGTACGCGAACGCGTGGCACCCGCCGGATATGAGCGACCCGCCGATGTCGCTCGAAGCCCTGGCCGCACGCATCGAGGACAACCCCAGCGAGTGGAAGGAGAACTTCGCGATGTACGACGGTCAGCTCTCCACCTCGATGTGGCAGACGATGCTGCAGTGGCAGCAGGTGTACGGCAAGGAGACGATGAAGAGCCACCTCAAGACGCTGGCCAGCGCGAGCCCCAAGACGTTCTGGTCCACGTCGACGATGGGCGGCTGGGTTGCCAAAGGCGAGGTCCAGTACGGCATCGCCCTGGCGCACTTCATCCTCGACGCCTACATCGCACCGGACTACAGCGAGGACCAGATCCAGTGGGCCGGCGCGGAGGACATCATCTCGAACATCTTCCTCGGCGGCTACCAGGTCGTCGGGAAGCCGTCGAACCCGAACGCCGCGAGGGTGTTCTTCGACTGGTTCAACTCGCCCCGTGCCCAGGTCTGGTTCGCGAACAACTGGAACATCGTCACCACGCACGACCAGGTGTCGGCGTCCGACATCGAGGCGACGTTCTCGGGGCTGGGCAAACTGACCCACGAGAACATCAGCAGTCAGACCAAGTTCGTCAACGGGTACGACAAGCTCTCGTCGTCCGGGACCGAGAAGTCGGACCTCAAGAGCATGTGGTACCGCCTGTTCGTCGGCGGCGGATAACGCCGGCAGCCGTTTCGGCGCGGCATCGTCGTCGATTCCCCGTTTTTTCGGCCGATTTCCCCGATTCGCGTCACCCGTAGGTACCTGGGTCGCCCGTGGGGTGCCGATTGTCGTCACACGCGCCAGCCACCGCGGAACCGAACGACGCGACAGGCGTCACCGGACGGCGTCTCGGACCGCGTCGGAGGGCGACCGCGAGTAGTCGCGCTCCGCTCTCGACCCGGGAGACGAACTGTCGGGACTCACGAGTCGTCCCGGCAATCCCCGTCGAGCGGGCGAAAAAGAGCGCGGCCGTCCGAAAAGCGCGAGCGCCTAGACCGCGCGGATGTCGATGTCGAACAGCGTGATCATCGAGAAGACCACGGTGAACGTAATCAACACCTGCAGGGTCGAGAGCGCGGCCAGCGAGCCGTACTGCGCGGTCCGCCACAGTTCGAAGATGGTGACGGTGATGACGCGGGAGTTCGTCGTGTAGAGGAAGATGGACGTCGACAGTTCGGTCATGAACAGGGTGAAGAGGATGACCCAGACGGACATCATCCCGTTTTTCGCGTTCGGGAAGATGATCTTCGCCAGGCGACTGAACATGCTCGACCCGCACACCTTCGCCTGTTCGTCGAGTTCCTTCGCCTGCTGCGAGATGAGCGAGTTGTTCATCCGCATTCCGATGGCGCTGAAGCGGACGAAGAAGGCGATGCCGAGTACCAGCACCGTGCCGTAGAGACCGATGCCCTGGAAGACGAGCACGGTCCAGAGGTACGCCAGGCCGAGGACGACGCCGGGCGTCGAGATGGGAATCCACGCGAGTTTGCCCAGCAGGCTACTGCTGAGGCCCTCGGTCCGGTTGACGATGTAGCTGATGACGCCGGTGACGACGACCGCGATGCTGGCCGTGACGAGCGCAATCGTGACCGTGTTCTTGATGGCCGTCTTGAACGTGTCGCGTTCGAAGAGTTCGACGAAGTGCGTCGGCGAGAGCTTCGGGAGTTCGATGACGCCGATGCCGCCGCCGGTGGTCAGGCCAATCGAGATGACCTGGAACAGCGGGACGAACAGGAACAAAAACAGGTACGCCGCGAGGAACGCCGCCGCGGCGTACGAGACGGGTGTCGACGTGTTCATCGTGCGTTCGCGCCCGCGCCCGGTGATGACGGTGTACTTGGAGACGTCCCCGATGATGCGGCTGATGAGGACGACGAGCACGAGGCTGATGACGACCATGATGATGCCCACGGCCGCCATCACGCCGTACGGCGGCGGGACGGAGCGACTCTGGAGCGCCAGCAGGTACGTCGAGAGGACGTAAATCCGGTCGGGAAGGCCGAGAATGGCCGGGATGGAGATCTCCTGAAACGTCAGGAGGATGGTCAAGAAGAGACTCGACAGCGCGAACGGCTTCAGCAGGGGGATGGAGACGTTGGTGAGGACCTTCCAGTCCGCCGCGCCCGTGATGCGGGCGGCGTCTTCCATCTCGGGGTCGATGTTCTGGAGCCCGGCGGACATGAAGGAGTAGGCGAACGGCGTCAGCCAGACCGAGGAGATGAGCACCATCCCGTAGACGTTGTTGATGGAGATGGAGACCCCGAGCATGTCCATCAGGAGGTCGTAGTAGCCGCCGTCGGAGAAGGAAAACGAGAAGCCCAGCGACAGGACGAGCGGGCTCACGAAGATGGGGAGGAACATCAGCGTGTGGAACTTCTGGGAGTGGGGCACCTCCAGTCGCGTCAGGATGAACGCGAACGTGAACCCGAGGAGGTGACCGATGAACACCGACCCCAGCGAGAAGATGAAGGTGTTCTTGATGGCGTCCCAGAACACCCCCGACCGGAGGGCGCTCCGGAAGTTGTTGAGCGAGACGTCGAGCGTGAGGCTCTGGACAATCGACCCCTCGGAGATGGCCTGCAAGAGGAGAATCGTCAACGGGACCAGCGTCGCGATGGAGAAAAACAGGATGAGAAGGTACTGGAATCCCGCCTCTACGTGCTCTATCTGTATACCGGTGCTCCCGAACGCGTCCCTGATGCGGCGTCTGACGCTGGTTGACATACGACAACGTGGCTTAGAGGTGAATACGTCTTAAAAGTTTACCTGTCAGCCGCTCACCGTCCCCGGAATTCGGGGGTGGCGTCGTCGCGGAAGGCCTCGACGGCCGCCCGGTAATCCTCGGACTGGCGGAGACGCCGGTCCTCGCGGCGCTCGAGTTGGGCCGGTGGCTCGTGACCGTACGCCTCGACGATGTCGAGCGTCGAGCGGACGGCGAGGGGCGGCTTCGACGCCACGGTTTCGACGAACGCGTCGACGCGGTCGGTGAGGTCCTCGTGTGGGACGGCCTCCGCGACGAGGCCGTCGGCGTCCGCCGTCTCGGCGCCGATTCGTTCGCCGGTCAGGGCCAGGCGCTTGGCCCGACTCGGCCCGACGGCGGCGCGCAACGCGCCGAGTCCGCCCCCGGTCGTCGGAATGCCGACGTCGACCTCGGGGAGGCCGAACTCGCTTCGCTCGCTGGCGAATCTGACGTCGCAGTCCAGCGCGAGCACCAGTCCGCCGCCGAGGCAGTAGCCGTCGATTTCGGCGACGACCGGTCCGGGGAATCGGCTCGCGGCGTCGTACACCGCCTCGGGTCGCGCGAGGTCGGTCCCCTCGGCGAACTCGTCGACGTCCGCGCCGACACAGAAGGCTCGCCCCGCGCCCGAGACGACGACCGCTCGGACCGCGACGCCGTCGGCTTCGTCGTCGAGGCGGCTGAACTCGTCGAACGCCTCGACGAACTCGGTGCGAAGCGTCGCCGAGAGCGCGTTCAGCGACGCCGGCCTGTCGAGGACGATGCGGCCGACGCCGGTCGATTCGTCGAACGACCACTCGATGGTCTCGAAAGACGGTGGCATCGTAACGCGTCGTCCCCCGCCGCCGACTTAGTTGTTTGTACCGTCGCTGGGGTACGTTTAATACGACGCCATCATTGAGTCGCACACGCACCATGAGCGAGGACGCTACTGCAGAATCCGAGACGTCACGGCGTCTGGTCGCCGGCTGGCAGGGTCGCTACTACGAGGACTTCACCGTCGGGGACATCTACAAGCACCCCTACGGCCGGACCATTACCGAGACGGACGACGTCTGGCTGACGAACGTGACGATGAACCTGAACCCGATGCACTTCAACGAGGCCTACGCCGCCGAGACCGAGTTCGGCGAGCGCCTCGTCAACGGCCTCGTCGTCATCGCCACGGCCACGGGGATGAGCGTCATCGACGTCTCCCAGAACGCGACCGCGAACCTCGGCTACGACGACGTGCGCCACCACGCGCCCGTCTTCCACGGCGACACCATCTTCGCCGAGAGCGAGGTGCTGGACAAACGCGACAGCGACTCCCGCGACCACGTCGGCATCGTCACCACCGAACTCCGCGCGTTCAATCAGGAGGACGAGCAAGTGCTGTCTCTGGAGCGGACCGGGATGGTGCTCAAACGCGACCACGCCCAGCCGACCGCCGCGAAACCCCCCGGCTGGATCGACGGCGTCGGCACGCAACCGGAGGACCTCGAGTGACGCCCGACCGGGCACGGGAGCGCGTCGCGGGCGGCCTCCCCGAACGAGCGGCCGAAGACGTCGCCGCCGACGTCCCGGCGGACGCCACGCTGGTCGTGAGCGGGTTCGGGAGCGTCGGATACCCCAAGGCGGTGCCCGGCGCGCTCGCCGACAGCGGCCGCGACATGTCGGTGACGGTCGCCAGCGGCGGGAGCGGCGGCGACGAACTCGACGTCGAGATGATGGCCGCCGGACAGGTCGCCCGTCGCTATCCCTACCAGGCCACCGAGGAGGCGCGGACGGCGATCAACGAGGGTGAGGTGGCGTTCCACGACCGCCACATCGCCCGCCTCGGCGACGAGGTGGCCTTCGGCGGCCTCGTCGACGCCGACGTGGCCCTCGTCGAGGCCATCGCCGTCGGCGAGGGGTGGCTCGTGCCGTCGATGTCCATCGGGCCGACGCCGGACTACGTCGAGGCCGCCGACGAACTCGTCGTCGAGGTGAACGAGGCCCCGCCGCTGGCGGTCCAGCGCCTCCACGACGTCTACCGGCACGACGCGCCGCCGGACAGGGGAGCGAATCCACTGAGCGCGCCGGACGAGCGCATCGCCGACCAGTTCATCCGCTTCGACCCGTCAAAGCTCACGGCCGTCGTCCGGACGAACCAGGCCGACACCGCCTACGACTTCCGGGAGCCGACGGAACGGGACCGGGCGATAGCGGAGAATCTCGCGGCGTTCCTCGCCGAGGAGATGGAACGCAATCCGACGCTGGCCGAGCAGGTGAACATGCAGTTCGGCGTCGGGAGCCTCGGCAACGCCCTGATGGGCGAGATGTCGACCATCGACTTCGGCGACCGCGAGGTCACGTACTACGGCGAACTCATCCAGGACGGCCTCGTCGACATGATAGACGAGGGAGCGCTCACCGCGGCGAGCGCCACGTCGCTCGCGGTCACCCCCGAGTACCAGCGGAAACTCTTCGACGACATCGAGCGCTACGCGGAACACGTCGTCCTCCGGCCCGGCTACGTGTCGAACGACCCCGACCTCATCGACCGATTCGGCGTCGTCGCCGTCAACGCCGCCCTCGAAGTCGACGTCTACGGCAACGTCAACTCCACGCACGTCGGCGGGAGCCACGTCGTCAACGGCATCGGCGGCAGCGGCGACTTCAACCGACACAGCCCGCTCGCGATTACGGCCCTCGGGTCGACCGCCAGCGGCGGCGACGTGCCGCGCGTCCTCCCGATGGTCCCCCACGTCGACCACACGGAACACGACGTCGACGTCATCATCACCGAACGGGGCGTGGCCGACCTCCGGGGGCTCTCACCGCGAGAGCGCGCCCGCGAGATGGTAGAAGTCGCCCATCCCGACTACCGCCCGGACCTCCGCGCGTACCTCGACAGAGCGGAGGAGGGGGGCGGCAACACGCCCCACGACCTGGAGACGGCGTTCGACTGGCAGGGGCGGAGTTAATCCCTCACCTTCGACTCGATTTTCGCTACGATGGGTTCGATTCGGTCCTCCTCGACGCCCGCCTCGCGAAGCGCCTCCCGCGTCGTTTCGCCGATGTCGGGGACACCCCTCGATAGCTCGCCGTCGACGTCGTCGAACGATACCGGATACCGGATGGCCGGGATCTCCCGCCCGCCGTCGTCGACAGTGGTCGTCAGGTCGCGCGAGCGGACGTGCTCGTCGTCCCACACCTCCTGCGTGTCGAGGACGGGAGCCGCCGGCACGTGGTGTTCGCGGAGGCGGTCGAACCACTCGTCGGCCGTCCCTTCCGCCAGCACCGACGCCAGCAGGTCGTCGACCGCCTCGCGGTTCTCGATGCGCGCGGCGGCCGTGGCGAAGCGCTCGTCGTCGGCGAGTTCCTCGCGGCCGATGGCGGTACAGAGCTTCTCCCAGTGGTGGTCGGCGACGACGACCACCGCGAGGTAGCCGTCGGCCGTCCCGTAGATGCCGTACGGGACGAACTCTTCGAGCGAGTTCCCCATTCGCGGATACGGTTCGCCGGTCCCCCACGAGTAGCCCGCGCGGACGGTGAGCCACTGGACGAGGCAATCGAGCATCGACACGTCGAGGTAGTCGCCCTCGCCGGTACGTTCGCTCTCGTACAGCGCGAGGACGATGCTCTGGACGGCGTACATCGACGCCGCGATGTCGCCGATGGGGACGCCCGCCCGGTGCGGTTTCCCGTCCGCCGGCCCGGTCATGCTCATCACGCCGCTCATCGCCTGTGCGATGATGTCGAGCGCCGGCAGTTCGCTGTACGGCCCCGTCTGTCCGAAGCCCGTGATGGCGCAGTAGACGATTTCGGGGTTCCGCTCGCTGACGGCGTCGTAGCCGACGCCGAAGCGCTCCATGCGGCCAGGCGGGTTGTTCTCGACGACGACGTCGGCCTGCTCGGCGAGGTCGAGAAACGCCTCGCGGCCGCGGTCGGACTGGAGGTCGAGCGCGACCGACCCCTTGTTGCGGTTGACGGAGGCGAAGTAGGCGCTCCGGCCGTCGACGAACGGCGGGTTCGACCGGCCGAGTTCGCCCCCGTCCGGCCGTTCGACCTTGTAGACGTCCGCGCCGAGGTCCGCGAGCTGCATCGAGGCGAAGGGCCCGGAGACCATCTGCGTCACGTCGAGAACCGTTACGTCACTGAGTGGTGGCATACCACGGTCGACGGCCGGGTGCGTAATTAAACCCTATTCTTCAGCGGGTCGGCGACTCGCCGGCGCGTCAGAACGTGTCGTGTTCGTCGCGGATGTCGCTCACGTCCCGCCCCTCGGCGACCTTCGCGCTCAGGTCGTCCTCGGCGGCGAGCACGTCGGCGGCCGTCTCCGCGACCGCCGCCTCGTGTTCGGCCGGGACGACGACGATGCCCGTCGCGTCGGCGACGACGACGTCGCCCGCCTCGACGCGGACGCCGTCGACGGTGACGGGGGCGTCGGTGCTGGCGACGCGGACGCGTCCCTGCCCGGTCTTCGGAGTCGGCTGGCGGCCGAACACCGGAAACGAGCCCTCGTGAATCTCCGGGACGTCCCGGAAGCCGCCGTCGACGACGACGCCCGCGACGCCTTCCTGGGCCGCGACGGCCGACGCCTGCCCGCCCCAGCAGGAGCGGTCCGGCCCTACCCCGTCGACGACGACGAGTTCGTCGGCCGCCAGCGCTTCGAGCATCGCGTAGGGGAAGTTCGTCAGCCCCTCGGTGCGGGCGCGTTCGAACCGGAGGGGTCGGGCGCGACCGACCGCGGCGTGGGACGGGGCGACCGGCGGGAGACCGGTCACGACGCCGTCGAGTCCGTGTTCGTCCATCGCGTCCGAGACGACGCTCGTGTCGCACTCCTCGAAGACAGCCATCGGGTCGTCGACCATGCGTCGGCGTCGAACCGGGGACCCATAACTCTTCAGGTGGGAGGGGAGAGCAGAAGGCGACGAGGAGCCTTCCGGCCCGTCGAAAAACGGGACGACACGGTCGGCGCTCGAATCGGCGGCGACGGGGTCAGTACGGCGGGAATCCGGGACGCGTCACCTCGGGAATCGTCCGCGCGTCGACGACCAGCGGCGTGTTCCGACCCTCGGCGACGTGAGATTCGACGGCCTCCAGGTCGTCGAGACCGCGGACCGTGACGGCGTCGGCACCCAGTCCTCGGGCGACGGTCGCGAAGTCCGGGCTCTCGTAGGACGACGCGGTTTCGCGGTCGAAGTCGAGGTGCTGGCGGTGCCGGATGATGCCGTAGCTCTCGTCGTTGTAGACCACGAACACGACGCCGAGGCCGTACCTGACGGCCGTCTCGACGTCCTGTATCACCTGGAGGAAGCCGCCGTCGCCCGTGTAGCAGACGACGGGGCGGTCGGGAGCGGCCACCTTCGCGCCGAGGGCGGCAGGGAGCGCGTAACCCATGCTCCCGAAGTTGCCGTTGACCAGCATCCGTCCCCCGTCCTCGACGCGGTGGAACACCGCCGGGAATCCGGTGTTGTTCCCGGAGTCGACGGTGACGAGCGTCTCCGGCGGGAGGGACGTCGACAGTTCGGCGGTCAGCGCCCGCGGGTCGACCCGGTCGGGGGCCGACTCGAACTCCAGGTCCGCAGGGTCGGTCGCCGAGCGGACGCGCTCGCGCACCGCGGCGGCGCGGTCGGGCGAGGACGGCACGGCGTCGGCGAGTGCGTCCACCGTCGCCCGGGCGTCCCCGACGACGCCGACGTCGACGTCGCGGTGGCGACCGATGGCCTCCCGGTCGACATCGACCTGGACGACCGTGGCGTCGGCGAACAGGTCGCCGTACCGCGTCGTCTTCCCCGAGAGTTGCGCGCCGACGGCGAGCAAGGCGTCGGCGTCCGGTACCAGGTCGGCGGTCGCGGGCGTCATGAACGTCCCCGCGATGCCGGAGACCAGCGGGTGCGACTCCGGGAGCACTCCCCGTCCGTAGAACGTCGTCGCGACGGGCGCGCCGAGGCGCTCGGCGAGCGTCGCCAGTGCGGGGCCGGCGTCCGCCGCGGCGGCCCCGCCCCCAGCGAGTATCACCGGCCGGTCGCTCGCCGCCAGCGCGTCGGCCGCGGCGTCGACCCGGTCCGGGTCTGGATAGACGCGACCCGGCGTCGGGGAACGCGGTTCGTAGGCCGTCTCGGGGGCCGGAGCCTCCTGGACGTCCGACGGCACTTCGAGGACGGCGGGGCCGGACCGGAGGCGGGCCGCGGCGAACGCCGAGCGGAGTTTCTCCGGCAACGTCTCCGGCGTCTCCGCGCGGGTCCCGTAGACGGACACCGAGTCGGTCACGTCGAGGTGGTCGAGATACTGGAGCGACGTCTCCGCACCCGCCCGTGCCGTGTCACCGACGACGAGGACCACCGGCACGTTGTCCCGGTCGGCGGCGGCCAGACCGGTCACGCCGTTCGTGAGTCCCGGGCCGTGAGTCAGCGTGCAGACGCCGACGCCGCCCGTCGTCCGGGCGTAGCCGTCGGCCATCATCACGGCGACCTGTTCGTGGCGCGCGTACCGGTAGGTCACGTCCACGTCGTTCGTCCGGTCGACGAGGTGGCTGTTGCCCTCGCCGACGAGGCCGAACAGCGTCGAGACGCCCTCCGCGGCGAGGGCGGACAGGAGGTAGTCGCTACCGGTCGCGGAACGGCTCACGGCCGCACCTCCCCCGGACTGTCGTTCGGGCGCGTCGCGTTCCCGTTACGAAATCGCATACCACTCCTGGCGAAGCGACGGGATTAAAGCTTCTGGAGCGGTCGGACCGCCGGCGAGAGAAAAGCAGGCAGACGACGCCGCGTGGTCCGGCGTCGAAGCGACCGACTGCCAGCCACCGGTCGGGAACTGTCGCCATCGACCCGGTACGGCCGGCCACCGACCCGGCACCACCATTTATGAGTGCCCGTCGGGATACCCGACGGTATGCCACGGCTACTCGTCACGTACAGCGACTCACACGGTCGGCCGATGGACATCGTCCGCGACTGCTTCGACGGCTTCGAGATACGCGAACTCGACGTGCCGGGCGGCGGACTCGACGTGGAGGCGACGGCGGCGCTCGAGGACGCGATTAGGGGCTGTGACGCCTGCCTGTTGCGTCCGGGGCGGTTCTCCCGGTCGGTGTTCGAGGCCGCCGACGACCTCCGCGTAATCGCGCTCACGGGGTCGGGCGTCGACCACGTCGACCTCGACGCGGCGACCGACGCCGGCGTCGTCGTCGCCAACTCGCCGGGCGGCCCCGCGCCGAGCGTCGTCGAGCACACGTTCGCGGTGACGTTCGCCCTCCTGCGGGACGTCCTCGACAACACCGCGAAGGTCGCCGCGGGCGAGTGGGACGACGCTCGCGCTCCGGTGACCGAACTCCGTGGCAAGACGTTCGGCATCGCCGGCCTCGGCACCATCGGCCTCGACGTGGCCCGAACCGCGAGCGAGCGGTTCGGTGCCGACGTCGTCGGCTACGACCCGTACGTGACCGGCGAGCGCGACCATCCCGTCTTCCCCCGGTACGACCGGCAGACGGTCGAGGAAGCCGGGGTCGAACTCGTCGGCAGGGACGCGCTATTCGAGCGGTCGGCCGTCGTGAGCCTCCACACGCCGCTCACCGACGAGACGCGAGGGTTCGTCGGCGCGGCGGAACTGGACGCGCTGGGCGAGGGCTACCTCGTCAACACCTCGCGGGGCGGCGTCGTCGACGAGGCGGCCCTCCACGAGGCGCTCACGTCGGGCCGCCTCGCCGGCGCGGCGCTCGACGTCTTCGACGAGGAGCCGCCGTCGCCGGACAACCCCCTGCTGTCCGCCCCGAACCTCGTGTTGAGTCCCCACGTCGCCGGGGTCAGCGACCGAACGCAGCGACGGGGACTGGAACTCGCTGCCGAGTCGATTCGAGCGGTCCTGGCCGGCGAGCGCCCGGAAACGGTGGTGAATCCGGCGGTCTACGACGAATGAGACCGGTCGTCGACGACGGCTGACCGTCGGGGGTGACGACGGCTGACCGTCGGAGCGTCCGGTCGAATCCTCGCAACCGCGGCGAAAGGGCTGGTACGGAGGTAGTCGCGCGGGGTAAAGTTTAGTACGGAGTGTTCCCTGCGTCCAGGCGATGGATTTCGAGCTTTCGGAGGAACAGCGGCTCATACAGTCGCAGATACGTCAGTTGTGTGAAGAGTTCGGCGACGACTACTGGCGGGAGAAGGACCTCCACCACGAGTATCCGACGGAGTTCTTCGAGGCGTTCGCCGACGGCGGTTGGTGCGGCATCAGCATCCCGACGGAGTACGGCGGCCAGGGCTACGGCGTCCTCGAAGCCGCGCTCGTCCAGCAGGAGATCGCCCGGTCGGGCGCGGGGATGGCCGGCACCTCGATCACCGCCCACCACACGTTCAGCACGGAACCGCTGGTCGCCTACGGCACGGAGAAACACAAACAGCAGTACCTCCCGCGCATCGCCGACGGCGAGGTGCAGGTCTGTACCGGCGTGACGGAACCGAACGCGGGCACCGACACCTCGCGCATCGAGACGCTCGCCGAGCGCGACGGCGACGAGTACGTCGTCAACGGACAGAAGATCTGGACGTCGAAGGCCCAGCGCGCGGACGTCATCATGCTGTTGACTCGGACGGCCCCCCGCGACGAGAGCGACCGGTTCGGCGGGATGACGCTCTTTTTCACCGAGTTCGACGCCGACATGGATTCGGTCGAGGTGACCGAAATCCCGAAGGCCGGTCGGGGGGCATCGGACTCGAACGAGGTCTGGTTCGACGAGTTCCGGATTCCGGTCGAGGACCGCATCGGCGAGGAGGGCGAGGGGTTCAAGTACCTGCTCGAATTCGCCAACTCCGAGCGCATCAGCATCGCGGCGAACGCCGTCGGCGTCGGGCAGGCGGCCGTCGACACCGCGTCCGACTACGCCTCCGAGCGCGTGGTGTTCGACGCCCCCATCGGCTCGTACCAGGGCGTCCAGCACCCGCTGGCGGACTCGTGGGCGAAACTCGAGATGGACGAACTGATGGTCCGGAAGGCCGCGTGGCTCTACGACCGGGACGAGGACTGCGGCGCGGAGGCGAACGCGGTCAAACTCCGCGCGAGCGAGGACTCGCTGGAGGCCTGTGAGCGCGCGGTGCGCACGCACGGCGGGATGGGCTACGCCAAGGAGTACGACGTGGAGCGCTACTGGCGCGAGACGATGATTAACGTCATCGCCCCCATCTCCAACGAGATGGCCCAGAACTACATCGGCAACCACGTCCTCGGGATGCCGAAATCCTACTGACCGCCCCCGAACGTTTTTGGGCGGGTCGGCTGTACGTCTCGGCGATGCAACCAGTTCGCTCGCTGTTGTACGTGCCGGCGAACCGCCGCGAGTGGGTGACGAACGCGCCCCGGAACGACGCCGACGGCTACATCTTCGACCTGGAGGACGCCGTCCCCCTCGACGAGAAGGACCACGCACGTGACGTCCTCGCCGACGCACTCGACGAGTTCGGGGACGACGACGGCGTGATGACGGTCCGTGTCAACCCCCCGGACACCGGGCTGTTCGAGGCGGACCTGGAGGCCATCGCCCACCCGCGTCTCGACGCCGTCGTGGTGCCGAAACTGCCGTCCCCCGAGGACGTCCGCCGCACCGACCACGTCCTGCGCTACTTGGAGTCGGTGCGGGACATCGACGACTCGGTGGAAATAATCGCGCTTCCGGAGACGGCCCAGGGGTTCCGCCGCGGCTACGACCTCTGTGCCGCCAGCGACCGGGTCGCGGCGCTCGTCGGCGCGACCAGCAAGGGCGCGGACGTCCAGCGAGCGCTCGGGTTCGAGTGGACGCGCGAGGGGACCGAGAAGCGCCACCTGCTCTCGAAGGTCGTGATGGACGGCCGCGCGGCGGGCGTCGACCAACTGCTCTCCGGTCCGTGGCTCGACGTCGACGACGTCGACGGCCTCCGGCAGGAGGCCGAGATGGCCCGCCAACTCGGCTACACGGGCTACCAGATCATTCACCCGAGCCACGCCGAACCGGTCAACGAGATATTCCTCCCCGACGAGGAGGAGGTCGAGGAGTGTCGCGCTCTACTGGAGGCCGTCGAGGACGCCGGAACCGAGAGCGGCCGGGGCGCGATACGCCACGAGGGCGAGATGGTCGACCTGGCGCACGTCCGGCGCGCGGAGGACGTCCTCGACCGGGCGCGCTCGTTCGGTCTCGTCGACTGATAGTGATTACTGTAAGTCATTCCCGGTAGTTCGCTGAGCCGACCTGACGAACCACCGGTAAACAGTTACAGTAATCACTATGAGACGGAGTTTCGCGAGTCGTTCCGGCCGCCGTCGGCGACGGTCGGTATACAGCCGCGACGGTCGATACACAGTCGCGGCGGCCGGTACGCGTTCGAGCGTCGACGGTCGTCGCCAGCACGAACATTTACTACCGTGGCCCGCGCCCGACTGTGTATGCTCGGCGACGACCCTGTACTCACCGACGAGGAGCGCAACTACTTCGAGGAAACCGTCGACACGCTGGAGTCCGAGGTGTTCGTGGACGGCCTCGGCGACGACCACGCTCGGGCGCTCGACCGCAACGAGGAAACGGAGGCGGAGTGGCAGGAGTACGTCCGGCGACTGGGGGAACACGACCTCCTCGGCATCGCCGTCCCCGAACGGTACGGCGGCGGCGGCCGAGGGTTCGTCGAGACGGTGCTCGCGGAGCAAGCGCTGGGGTACGCCGGCAGCATCGTCCACGCGTGTCAGGCGTCGATGACCCAGCACATCGGACGGACGATGTACGAACACGGGAGCGAGTACCTCAAGGAGACGTACCTCGCGCCGATGTGTGCCGGCGAGTACGTCGTCGCGCAGGCGTTCACGGAACCCGACAGCGGGACGGACATCGCGAACCTGCAGACCAGCGCCGACCTGGAGGGCGACGAGTGGGTGATAAACGGCGAGAAGCGCTTCATCGACTTCGCGCCGTACGCGGACGTCCTCTTCGTCCCCGTGCGGACCAGCGGCGACGACGGCGACCGCGAGGGGCTCTCGGTGCTCGTCGTCGAGGGCGACACGGACGGACTGAACGTCCTCGAACGCCACCGCGACTGGCACGGCTTCCGGGGGACGGGAGCCTCGTGGATCGAGTTCGACGACGCCCGCGTCCCCGAGGAGAACGTCGTCGGCGAAGCGGGCGCGGGGTGGACGTACGTCACGAACGAACTCAACCTCGAACACCTGACCATCTCACGGTACTGTCTCGGGGCCGCCGAACGCGCCCTCGAAACGGCGGCGAACTACACCGAGGTGCGCGAGGTGAACGACCGGTCGCTCTCGTCGTATCAGGGCGTCAATCACCGCATCGCCGAGATGGCGACCCGGTTGGACGCGGCCTACCTGCTGAACTCGCGGGCGGCCCGCATCCTCGACCGTGACGGCATGGCGGCGGGGCGAATGGAGGGCGCGATGGCGAAGGCGTTCGGCAACGAGACGGCCCACGACGTCGCCGACGCGTCGATGCAGGTGATGGGCGGCATCGCGACGACCGATAAGTACCCCGTCGAGCGGATTCAGCGCGACGTCCGCGCCGGTCGGTTCATGGGCGGTGCGACGGAGGTCATGCACAGCATCGTCCAGCACGACGCCTACGCCCGACTGCGCGACGAGTCCTTCGACCGAGCGCGCGTCGGAAACGAGCGGGCGAAGTGAACGGGGTGCGAGGCGAGCGACGGGGGTCGCGCGCCGGTAGTTTCTTCTCGCCGTCGGCGGTATCGCCTCCATGTTCGATCTGACGTCCGAACAGGAACTGCTCGTCTCGTCGCTCGAGGAACTGGCGCGGGACGAGTTCGCCGACGACGCGTTCGAGTGGGAGGGCGAACCCCCCTGGCCGAACGTCGAACTGCTGGCCGACCGGGGGTATCTCGGCATCAACGTCGACGAGGCCTACGGCGGCGGCGGCCTCTCGGAGTTCGAGGCGATGCTGACCATCGAAACGGTCGGGCGGGTCTGTCCGGACACCGCCGAGTTCCTCTACAATCAGCAGATGGTCGCGCCGCGGGCCATCGAGATGTTCGGTACCGAGGCGGCGAAAGAGCGGTATCTCCCGCCCGTCACGGCGGGGGAGGACGCCATCGCCATCGCCATCTCCGAACCCGGTGCCGGCTCCGACGTCGGCGCGATGAACACGCGCGTCGAGGAACGGGACGGCCGCCTCGTCGCCGACGGCGAGAAACTGTGGGTGAGCAACGTCACTCACGCCAGCGCGGCCGTCGTCTGGGCGAAGTTCGCTGACGGCCTCGGGGCGTTCGTGCTGGAGTTCGACTGGGACGGCGTCGACGTGCAGGAACACTACACGAACATGGCCGGCCACCGGCAGACCCACTTCTACATGGAGGACGTCACCGTTCCCGAGGAGAACGTCCTCGTCCGGGGACGCGACGGGTTCAAGCAGGTCCTCCGGGCGCTCAACTGGGAGCGCCTGGGCAGCGCGACGCTGGCGAACGCCATCGCGCAGTGCGCGGTCGACGAGGCCCTCGAATACGCCCGCGACCGCGAGCAGTTCGGTCGGTCGCTCGACGAGTTCCAGGGCATCGAGTGGAAACTCGCGGACGTGGTCAAGGAACTCGAAGCGTCGCGGACGCTCGCCTACCGGGCCGCCGTCAACGCCCGCAGCAACGACCGCATCCCGGACCGTCTCGAAGCGTCGCTCGCCAAGCTCTACTCCGGCGAGATGGTCGAGTACGTCACGAGCGAGGCGCTCCAGATTCACGGCGCGAACGGCTACCAGCGGGGACACCCGCTGGAGTATCTCTATCGCCTCGCCAGGGGGCGGCGCATCGCGGCCGGCACGGACGAAATCCAGAAGAACCAGATCGCGTCGGTGCTGAAAGACCGGGGACTGCCCTAGTACTCCCGGTCGAACTCGGGGTCGCGCCCCTCGTCGAACGCGGCGATGGCTTCCGCGTGCTCCGGGTCGTTGACGCACTCCCACTGGTAGTCGATGGCCTGCTGACAGTAGTCGTCGAACGACTGCGTCGGGTCGACCAGGCGGTTCGTGTTGCGGACGGCCGTCGCCGGGAGCGCGAGGAGGTCCTCGGCCAGCGAGCGTGCGCGGTCGAGCGGGTCGTCGACGGCGTCGACGGCGAGGCCGACGTCGACGGCCTCCTCGGCGTCGATGTCGACGCCCGTCAGGAGATACTCGCGGGCCTTCGACTCGCCGACGAGACGCGGCAGAAGCCACGCGCCGCCGTCGCCCGGAACGAGGCCGACCCGAACGAACCCCTCGCGGAGGACGGCGTCGGTGCCGACGACCCGGAGGTCACACGCCAGCGCGAGGTCACACCCCGCGCCGATGGCCGGGCCGCCCACGGCGGCAATCGTCGGCTTCGGCGTCGTGCGGAGCTGGCGGACGACGTTCTGGACCGACCAGAGAAAGCCCGCGTACTCCTCTTTGGTCATCGCGGACCAGTCCGGCATCTCGCTCACGTCCGCGCCCGAGCAGAACGCGTCGTCGGCCCCCGTGAGGACGACGACGTAGACCCGGTCGTCCCCGCGGGCGCGGCGCAGAGCGTCGTTCAGTTCGCCCAGCGTCGTCGCGGTGAAGGCGTTGTAGACGTCCGGTCGGGCGATGGTTATCGTGGCGATGCCGTCGGCGGCCTCGTAGCGGATGTCGTCGTACATCGTGGGATACGTGCTGTGTTCGGCGGCGGCACTTAGGTGTACGGGCGACCGGAGCGAGCGTCAGCGGTCCTCGAAGGACGGGTCGCGACCTTCCAGGAACGCCGACATCGCCTCCGTCTGGTCGGGCGTGTCGAAACACGCCGCGATAGTTTCGAGGCTGTGCTCCATCCCCCGTTCGAGACCCACCGAGCGCCAACTCCGGAAGACGCGTTTCTGCTCGCGGAGGACGTGGGGGCTCTTCGCCGCCAGCGTCGACACGTAGCGCTCGACGGCGTCGGCGTACGCGTCGGCGGGGGGAGCCTCGTTGACGAGACCGAGTTCCGCGGCCTCCCGTCCGGACACCGGCTCTCCGGTGTAGACGAGTTCCTTCGCGGCCTGCAGTCCGACCAGGCGGACGAGGAGCCCGCCCTGGATGCCCGTCACGAGGCCGACGTCGACTTCGGGGAGGCCGAGGGCCGCCTCGGCCGTCGCGACGCGGAAGTCACAGGCCATCGCCAGCTCCAGTCCCGCACCGAGGGCGTACTCGCCACACTCACAGACGGTCACCGCGTCCGCGTTCCGGACGGTGCGAATCGTGCCGTGGAGCGACCGGAGGAAAGTCCGCGCCTCGCTGACGGAGAAGTCGCGGGCGACCGAGAGGTCGAGGCCGGCGGTGAGGCCGGCGGCGTCTCCCGGGCCGCCGAGGACGAGGACCGAGACGTCGTCCGGGACGCGCTCGACGGCGTCGCGGATTTCGCGGACGCTATCGGGGTTCAGGAGGTTCAGGTCGCCGGTGTCGATGCGGAGGCGCGCGACGTGGTCGTTCGACGCGTCACGCTGGGAGTCGACTGTCATGGCTCCCCCTGCTCCCGCGGCGATAATAAGCCGTGGGGTGGTGATTTATATTGGCCGCGGCTCGTTGGGGGAACATGGAGCCGTTTACCGACGTCGACGTACTGGACCTCACGCAGTCGATTGCCGGTCCGGTCGCGACACAGCAGTTGGGCGCGCTGGGAGCGAACGTCGTGAAGATCGAACCCCCGGGCGGTGACGACTTCCGAGGGAATCTGAACGGGTCGATGTTCGCGTCGTTCAACCGGGGTGGGAAACGGAGCATCTGTCTCGACCTCAAGACCGAGGAGGGTCGGACGGTCGCCGGCGAACTCGCGGCGAAGGCGGACGTCGTCATCGAGAGCTTTCGCCCGGGCGTCCTCGAACGGTTCGGGCTGGACTACGACTCCGTGCGCGAGGAGAACGAGGACGTCGTCTACTGTTCGATTACGGGATTCGGCCACGACGGCCCCTACAGCGACTGGCCCGCGTACGACCCCGTCCTGCAGGCGATGAGCGGCGTGATGTCGACGACGGGCTACCCCGACCGACCGCCGGTCCGGACGGGAACGAGCATGGTCGACTGCGGCACCGGGATGACGGCCGCGTTCGCCATCACGGCCGGCCTGCTGGAACGCGCACAGACCGGAGAGGGCGACCACGTAGAGGTGTCGCTGTTCGAGGTCGCCGTCTCCTGGATGGCCTACTGGATTACGAACTACAGTACGACCGGAGAGACGCCCCAGCGCGCACAGCCCGGCGGGTACGCGGGCCTCTCGCCGTACGGCGTGTTCGAGGCCGGCGACGGCGAGCAACTGTACCTGAGCGTCGTGAACGACGCGCAGTTCCAGCGGCTCTGTGACGCCATCGAGCGACCGGACCTCGCCGACGACGAGCGGTACCGGGAGAGCGACAGCCGGTGGTCCCACCGCGGCGAACTGTACGACGAACTCTCGGACGTCGTCGAAGGCTACGACCGCGAGACGCTGGTCGACCGACTCGTCGACGCCGGCGTCCCGGCCGGCCCGGTCCAGACAGTCGACGAAGTCGTGACCGACCCGCACCTCACCGAGCGCGGGATGCTCGAAACGACCGAGAACCTCCAGACGGGCGAGACAGTCGACACCGCCGGCGTTCCGTTCGTCACGACCGACGGTCGGCCCGACGCCGGCGACCGACCGCCGGCGTGCGGAGAACACACGCGCGCCGTGCTCGCCGAACTGGGTTACTCCGCGGACCGAATCGACCGGATGGTCGCGGCGGGCGCGGTGCAGGACGACCGATAGGCGGTCGTATCCGTGTACCGGCCGCCCGAGGGCGGCGACAGTCGGGAACGGCGGACGACGGCCCGCGCGGGACTACGAGTAGGCGACGTCGAGTTCGATCTCGTTGACGACGCCGAGGAGCAACTCGGGGAGTTCCTCCTCGAACCACTCGCCTTTCATCCGGTGTGCCGCGTCGGCGACGCTCACCGCGCCGAGGACGTCGCCGTCGGGCGTAGTTACGGGGGCCGCGATAGCGCGGAGGCCCTCGATGTGTTCCTCCCGGTTGACCGCGTATCCGCGCTCGCGAATCTCCGCGAACTCCTCGTACAGTTCCTGCCGGTCCGTGATCGTGTTCTCCGTGAACTGATAGAGACCCTGGTCGTCCAGAATCGCGTCCGCTTCGTCCCGCGGCAGGTGTGAGAGGATGGACTTCCCCGCCGCCGTCGCGTGGAGCATCATCCGACGTCGGCCCAGTTTCGCGCCCGTACTGACGGAGTGCTCCCCCTCCGCGATGCGGACGTAGATGGCGTAGCCGTGTTCCTGCGTGATAAACTGGACGCGCTTTCCCGTCTCGTCCGCGAGTTCTTCGAGTTTCGGCTCGACGGCCGAGTATATCGGGTGCCGGTCTTTCACGTACTCGCCGCAGTCCATGAACCGGTGGCTGAGGTCGTACTGGCCGTCGTCGCGTATCAGGAACTCGTTCTCTACCAGGGTCTTGAGATGCGTGTGGACCGTGCTCTTCGCCCACCCGAGTTCGTTCGCGAGGTCGGTGACGCCGGCTCCCTCGAGTTCCTTTATCGTCTCGATGACCTTCATCGAGCGATTCACCGCTTCGATTGTGCCGTCGTGTGTCGTTCCCATGGTTGACGTGGAATACTGTTCGGGGATAGTTAACGTTCATTAACGTTGAACTGATATATCGGCTCGTCGGCGCGGAGGTCGAGTTACGTCGGCGACTGTAACGCTCTCGTCGCACGATGGCTGAGTTCACTCCTCTCGAACGCAACGGTCAGTGGAGGGGTCGAACGGCGACGTGAGCGCCGGAGACGGTCCCGGATGCGAGTATACCCGGCAAACGGGCGTCGAACGGCCTGTCGTCAGGAACGGGACGTCGAGAGTCCGGAACGACGACCGGTCGAGAGACGACCAGCGACGGGTCCCGTCCGCAGATTCGTAGCTGAGCCGCCGTCTCGGAGCGGAAAACGGTCGTCTCGTTCCCGCACCGCCCCGTCCGACGATGTCGAACGCGACGAACGACGGAAGTCCATCTCCGGACCCACCGCCACGGACGGCGGTTTCCTCGCTCAGACCCCAGCGACTGGCGACGTCTCCCCCCACTCGGAGGAGCTCGGAGCCGTCGGACGCCACGGTGAGCGAGAGTAGGTCCTGTAGAGCGAGTCAGAAGGACGTATTGCCCAATATACGGGTCGAATCCGCACGATTTTTTCGTTCACTCCTCCCGAACGGAGAGGAGGCGGGCGCTCTGGCCGGAGACGCTCCACGGTCCGGTTGCCGACGGTCGGCGGCGACTGCGAAACCAAGAATTAATGCGCTCGCCCGTCAACGAACGCCATGGCCTCCCCCGAAAACGAATCCGAACGGACGTCGGGGCGTCGTCCGAAGGTCGCTCGCCTCCTCGACGAGTACGGCCGGGACGCGCTCGGAGCGGAGTTAGAGCGGCTCTGGACGGCCGATACCGACGAACGCCGGAGTCTCCGCGACCTGGCGGACTACTTCAACGAGGAGTTGCTCGCGACGGCGATGTCCGAGGCCGGACTGCAGACCCTCGACGGCGAGTCGGAGAACGTCTACCGACTCCTGACCGCAGACGACGTGAGCGACGCCGACCGGCAGCGCACCCGCCGACAGCTAGAGCGCGAGGGCGTCGACGTCGACGCCCTCCTCGACGATTTCGTGACGTATCAGGCGATTCGGACGTATCTCAAGGAGCATCGCGGAGCGGAGTACTCGCGGAGCGACGAGGACCGGACCGCAGTCGAGAAGACGAACATTCAGCGACTACGAGGGCGTATCACGGCAGTGACCGAAGGCAAGTTCGAGCAGTTACGGGACGGCGGACACCTCTCCCTCGGCGACTTCCGCGTCCTCGTCGACGTGGCCGTCGTCTGTGAGGACTGTGGAACGCAGTACGAGGCGTCGGAACTCCTCGACCGGGGCGCGTGTGACTGTGGACCCACAGAGGACTAACAGCCTTACTGTTGTTATCTCTGCGGCGGCGAAGGGGCGAACGTTCCGAGCGGGTAGCAATCTACGGCAATACTTATTACACAGACGGAACAACGCCGAGACGTGAAACTGGACGAACATTCGACTTCGGACGCCACGGTTCACGTCGAGAACGTCGGTGGTATCGACGAGACGACCACCGAGTTCTCTCCCGGCGTCACCGTGCTCGTCGGACGAAACGCGACCAATCGGACGTCGCTCCTTCGGGCGCTCATGGCCGCTCTCGGCAGCGACGACGTGAGTCTCAAGGGCGACACCGACGAGGGGGGCGTCGAATTGACCCTCGGCGACGAGACGTACACGCGGCGGCTGGTCCGGCGGTCGGACGCCGTCGTCACCAGTGGGGAACCGTATCTCGAAGACGCGGAACTCGCCGACCTGTTCGCGTTCCTGCTCGAGTCCAACGAGGCGCGCCGGGGCGTGGCGCGCGGCGACGACCTCCGGGAACTCATCATGCGCCCCGTCGACACCGAAGCGATTCAGGCGCGCATCGAGAGCCTGGTCGACGAACGGGAGGAACTCGAACGGGAGCTGGAAGAAATCGACGGGCTGAAGAGCGACCTCCCGGGATTAGAAGAAGAACGGACCCGAATCCGAGAGCGAATCGAGGAGAAGAAAGCGGAGTTGGCAACCAAGGAGGAACAGCTCGAAGCGGCCGACGCGGACGTCGAAGCGAAAGCCGAACTGGAGGAGAAACTCGACGAACTCCGCTCGAAGCGCTCGGAACTCGACGACGTCCGCTACGACCTCGAAACCGAACGCAAGAGCCTCGACGCTCTGAAACGGGAACGACGCGAACTCGAAGCCGACCGGGAGGACCTGCCGGAGACGGTCGACGACGACCTGAGCGAACTCGAATCGGAACTCGAACGCCTCCGAGACCGCAAGCAGACGCTCGAAACCGAGATGAACGAACTGCAGAGCGTCATCCGGTTCAACGAGGAGATGCTCGCCGACGCCGACTCCGACGTGTTCGCGGCGCTCACCGAGGCGGATGACGATGCCGTCACCGACCAGCTTCTCGGCGACAGTACGGTCACGTGCTGGACCTGTGGGAGTGAGGTCGACCAGGAACAGATCGAGTCGACGCTCGACCGGCTCCGGGAGTTCAGCCAGCAGAAGATGGACGGAATCGGCGACCTGGACGAGCGAATCGACGACCTGACCGATGAGCGTCGCTCCCTCGAACGCGCGCGGAACGAGCGAAACCGCATCGAGCGCCGCCTCCGCGAAACCGAGGCCGAAATCGAGGAGGGCGAGGCGACCATCGAGCGCCTCCAGGAGCGCCGCGAGCGCCTGACCGGCCGAATCGAAGACGTCGAGGCGGAAGTCGACGAACTGGAGAGCGAGGATTACAGCACCGTCCTCGAACTCCACAAGGAGGCGAACGACCTCGAATACGAACTCGGTCGCCTCGAGACGGACCTCGAACAGGTCGAAGGCGAAATCGAGACGGTCGAGACGCGCATCGAGCGGCGCGACGACGTCGAGGCCCAGTTGACGGCCGTCAAGGACGAACTCACGGACCTCCGGACGCGCATCGACCGAATCGAGGAGGACGCCGTCGAGACGTTCAACGAGCACATGGACGCCGTGCTGGAACTGCTGGACTACGAGAACCTCGAACGAATCTGGATAGAACGCCGCGAACGCGAGGTCCGCGAGGGACGCCGGACGGTCGAGGAGAGAGTCTTCGAGTTGCACGTCGTCCGAATGACCGAGTCCGGGACGGCCTACGAGGACACGGTCGACCACCTCTCGGAATCCGAACGGGAAGTGACCGGTCTCGTGTTCGCGCTGGCGGGCTATCTCGCCCACGAGGTCTACGAGGACCTCCCGTTCATGCTGCTCGACTCGCTGGAAGCCATCGATTCGGCCCGCATCGCGGCACTGGTCGAGCATCTCCGGGAGTACACCGGCTACCTGGTGGTTGCACTCCTCCCGGAGGACGCCGCCGCACTCGACGACGAGTATCAGCGCATCACGGACGTCTGAACGCCGACCCGACTCCGTACTTCGTTCGTCGTGATTGAACGCCAGTGCAACGTCGGTTCCATCGAGCTATCTTGTTCGAGAGAGTAGAATAGCACGAAGTATTTTTCGAGCGTGCGAAACACTATACGAGTCCGTCCCGACGAAGAGAACATGGACCGAACGGACGGAGAGGCGGACCGGGTGAAGACGGTCGACACGGCGTTGACTATCCTCGAGACGCTCCAGTCGATGGGGAGTGCACGGGTCACCGAACTCGCTGACGAGGTCGGCGTGGCAAAAAGCACCGCTCACCGACATCTCGCGACTCTCGAATCGAGGGAGTACGTGTCACAGGTCGGCGACGAGTACCGTGTCAGCCTCCGTTTTCTCACGCTGGGCGAGGCCGCCCGAACCCGGGACGGTCACGCGACGGTGCGGCCGAAGGTGCGGGAACTCGCAGAACGGACCGAAGAGCGAGCGCAGTTTTTCGTCGAGGAGCACCGAAAGGCGGTGTACGTCTACCGTGAGGTGGGTGCACACGCAGTCCACGCGCCCCACGCGACGGTCGGTACGCGGATGCCGCTCCACACGTCATCCGGCGGCAAGGCGCTTCTCGCGTCGTATTCCGACGAGCGAGTTCGGGAGATTCTCACGGCGGAGGGCCTCCCGTCTCTCACCGACCGGACAATAACCGACGAGGCGGAACTGTTCGAGGAACTGGAGCGGACGCGAGAGCGGGGCTACGCCATCAATCGGCAGGAGAACGTCGACGGAATCAGGGCCGTCGGCGTCGCGCTCACCGCGACCGACGGCCGACCCATGGGAGCGCTCAGCGTCTCCGGCCCCATCCACCGGATGAACGGCGAGTGGTTCGAGGAGGAACTCCCCGAGTTGCTGCTGGGGACGGCGAAGGAGCTAGAGCTCAATATCGCGTACGCCTGACGGGGCGTCGACTGCCGCGCTGGCCGGCACGCCGACCGTCGTTCCGCACGCTCGAACGAAAGAGCGGGCCGGACGGGCGCTCGGAGCCGCCCGTCGTCGTCGCGCAGGCGACGCGAGACGGCCGGAGCGTGCTTCGCTCGCCACAACACTTATTGACAGCCGTCGAAATCGTTCGGCAGTATGCGCCACGTGACGGACCCGATGTTATCCGTAGACGTCACCGAACGGACCACGGCGGAGACGGACGTCGTCGAAACGGCCGAGAAATTCCTGGGCGGGCGCGGACTGGGGACGAAACTCGCCTACGACCGCATCCCGTTCGACGCCGACCCCCTCGGACCGGAGAATCGCCTGTTCGTCACCCTCGGACCGATGCAGACGTCGTCGATGAGTTACACCGGCCGCATGAACGCCACGTCGCTGTCGCCGCTCACCGACGGCCTGGCGTCGTCGAACGCCGGCGGGTACACGTCGCGGCCGATGGCGAAGACCGGCTACAGCGCGCTCGAGTTCGTCGGCGCGAGCGACGAACTCGTCGCCGTCCACGTCACCGACGACGGCACGGCGTTCGAACCCGTCCCGGAACTCGCAGGCGCGACGGTCGAGGAGACGGGCGACTACATGCAGGAGACACACGGCATCGGCGAGAACAAACTCCTCGTCACGGGGCCGGCGGGCGAGAACCGCGTCAGATACGCGGCAATCGTGACGTCGGGCAGTCGCGTGTTCGGCCGCGGGGGCCTCGGCGCGGTCCTCGGATCGAAAAACGTCAAGGCGGTGAGTTTCGACGGCGAGGTGAAACACGACCTCGACCTCGGCGAGGCCCGCGACGAGGTGAACCGCCGGGCGCGCACCTACGACCACGAGATGAAACGGTCCGGAACGAATTCGGTGACGGCCCTGTCGAGCGAGCGGAACGCCCTCCCGACGGAGAACTTCCGCCGGCAGTCCTTCGACGAGGGCATCGACGGCATCGACGGCGACGCCGTCGCCGAGAAGAAACACGAGAAAGGCACCTGTTCGGCGTGTGCCTTCGCGTGCAAGGTTCCCACGAAAGACGAGGAGACGGGCCTCGAAACGGACGGGCCGGAACACGAGACCGCGATGTCGTTCGGGAGCAACGTCCTCGTCGACGACGTCGTATCGGTGATGAAGTCGAACGAACTCTGTGACCAACTGGGGATGGACACCATCAGCGCCGGCAACACGGTCGCGGCCTACCTCGAAGCCGAAGACGAGTTCGGCAACGACGACCTGATTCACGAACTCGTCGAGAAGATCGCCTACCGGGAGGGCGTCGGCGACCTGCTCGCGGAGGGCGTCGACCGGATTCACGACGAACTCGGCGTGCCGAACTGGACCGTCAAGGGAATGGAGATGTCGTCCCACGACGGCCGGGAACTGCACGGCCAGGGGTTGAGCTACGCGACGGCAAACCTCGGTGCGGACCACATGTACGCCCGCTTCTACTCGAAAGAGTACCCGTTGCTCCCCCCGGACGAGGCCGTCGAATCCCACGGCCTCGACGGCAAGCCAGAACTCCTCGTCGAGCGCGAAAACGAGATGGCCCTCAACGACAGCGGCATCCTCTGTCAGTTCTCCTTCTACATCACCGAGGAGCGCTACGAGGACGTTTTCGACGCCGACTACGAGGACCTCCTCGAAGTGGGCGCACGGACCGTCGAGTACGAACGCCGGTTCAACAACCACCGAGGATTCGACCGGGACGACGACCAGTTGCCCTACGACCTCCCCGGATTCGAGGCCGCACTCGACGAGTACTACGACCTCCGGGGCTGGAATCGGGACGGGACCGCTCCCGGGGTCTGAGCGGGCCGCCACGGGACGGGCGGTCCCGGAATCCGGCTGCGACCGGCTTTCGGGTCGCGGTCGACGCGACCAGCAGGCGGCACCACCCCCCAGATTATATCAGATTTAAATATAATATCTTTATTCTAGTATAATTCCCCGTCACTACGACGTTCGCTCGGCCCGCTGAGAGTAACCGAGACAGAATCTCTCGTTCCATGCCTTATTACAGTGATTTTCGGACATCATTCGTCGATGTCGATTCCACGAGTGACGATGCAGCGAGGACTACTGGACGTCCGGAGACCGACCGAACTAATCGTTCGAATATCCCAAATATTTGTCCCTCAGGCTCTTTTTCCGGAGGGTTCTGCACCACTACGGCAACAATGTCGAAAGGAGCGACCGAGAGCGATAAGTGAAATAATACGTATGAATTGAAAGAAGTACTAGAAATATGCTATTTTTGCTGGTCGTGGGATGGTGCGCCAGGAAGCGGTACTCATGGGGGCGGACACGGCGGACCAGTCGGCGCGGTGGACGTCACTGCGGCGCGACGGGCGTCACTGCGGCGCGACGGGCGTCGCCGGAGCGCCGCCGGCCACGACAAAGCGTATTGGCGTCGGTCGTATACACCCGGCAGATGGACGACGACCCACCGGAGGAGTCGCTCGCGCGGTTTGGCGTCAACCCCGACGAGGCGAGTTCGGAGAGCGCGGCCGCCCAGCGCGAGCGCTCGTTCAACGGGCTGACGGCCGCGGAGTGGACCGAGCGGAGTCGGAGCGTCTGGCGAGGGTTGAGCTCCGCCCGCCAGGAGTACCACAAGGAACACGGCGCGACGTTTCCCGAGTCGCTGGCGCGACGCCTCGTCGAGATATACTCCGGCGAGGGCGACCTCGTCTTCGACCCGTTCGTCGGCACGGGAACGACGGTCATCGCTGCGATGAAGGCAAAGCGACGGGCACTCGGCATCGAACTCGTCGAGGAGTTCGCCGACGTCGGCCGGGAACAGCTCGCCCAGTCGTCGCTGTCGCGGTTCACCGACGGCGAGGAGTACGACCAGCGAATCGTCCAGGACGACTGTCGCAACCTCGACCAGTATCTCGACCCCGAGAGCGTGCAGGTGACGGTGACCTCGCCGCCCTACGCGAACCTCATCCACCTCGCGCGCGAGGACCGCGACGACCGGTCGTACTCCATCATCGACGCCGAGAACAACTCCACCTCCTCGGCCTACAGCGACGCCGAGAACGACCTCGGCAACATGGAGTACGACGAGTATCTCGACAGCGTGGGCGAGGTCATGGAGAAACTCTACGAGGCGACGACGCCCGGCGGCTACAACGTCTGGGTCGTCAAGGACTTCCGCGACGTCGACGGCGGAAGGCCGTACGTCCCGCTCCACAGCGACGTCGCCGAGGCGGGACAGGACGCCGGCTTCGACTACCACGACCTCATCGTCTGGGACCAGAATCAGCACCGCCGTCTGGTGTTGAACGGCTACCCCTCCGTCTTCTACGCCAATCTCAACTCCTCGTTCGTCGTCGTCCTGCGCAGGCCCGAGTGACGGGCAGCCCTCAACAGTTATCACCGAATCGCCTGTAGACGTCGACGTGGCACACATCGACCGCATCCGACGCTATCCGGTGAAGGGGTTCGACGCCGAGGAGGTCGAGACGGTCAGCATCACCGACGCCGGCACCGTCGCCGGCGACCGGGAGTTCGCCATGACCGACCCCGCGGCGTCGGCCGAGAACGGAGCGCTACGCGAGTTCGCGTACAACGGCAAGCAGACGGCGCGCATCCACGAACTCCGGACGTCGGTCGACGCCGACGCCGGGACGCTGACGGTTCGCACGCCCGACGGCGAGCGGCGACGGTTCGACCTCTCGGCCGACCGCGAGGCAATCGGCGAGTGGCTGAGTTCCTACCTCGACGTCGAGGTGGCGTTCCACCGGACCGAACCGCCGGCGTTCGTCGACCGGCCGTCGATGGGGCCGTCGGTCATCAGCACCGCCACGCTCCGGGAGGTGGCGTCGTGGTTCGAGGGGATGACCGTCGAAAGCGCCCGGCGACGCCTCCGCGCCAACGTCGAGGTCGGCGGCGTCCCGGCGTTCTGGGAGGACCGCTTCGTCGGCGCGGACGCGCCGGCGTTCGTCGCCGGCGACGTGCGATTCGAGGGCGCGGAGCCGTGCGCCCGGTGTGTCGTCCCCGAGCGCGACCCCGACACGGGGGACCCGCTACCGGAGTTTCGACGGCGATTCGTCGAGCGACGCGAGGCCACGTTCCCCGAGTGGGCCGACGCCGACGCGTTCGACCACTACTACACGCTGATGCTCATCGCCCGGGTTCCCGAGGAGAGCCGTGGGACGACGCTGTCCGTCGGCGACGAGGTCACGCTCGTCTGACAGCGGCGCCGCACGCACCCGACGGCGACGTCGGCCGCGCCGCCCCCGCGACGACAGCGCCAGCGCTTTGACGGGCGGGCGCCTCGACGAGACCGATGAGCAGGATTCGGCCGGACGAACTCGACGCCCGACTCGACGACGACGACGCGCCGTTTCTCCTCGACGTCCGTCCCGAAGCGGCGTTTCGAGCGGACCATATCGACGGGAGTCACAACGTCCCGGTCTACGACGAACTCCGTGGCGGCGACGAGGACGCCTTCCGCCGTCATCTCGACGAGATTCCTCGTGAGCGAGACGTCGTCACCGTCTGTAAGATGGGCGTCGTGGCGAAGCGAGCGACTCGTCTCCTCGACGACGAGGGCTACGACGCGACGACGCTCGCGGGCGGGATGAGCGGGTGGCGCGGCTACCGGAACGGGACGCTCGGATATCGGCTTCGGTCGCTCCGCTGGCGGTTGCTATAAGTTACCGACGCCGGACGGGACACCCATGGCAGGCGACGGCCGTCACGGTGACGACGCTTCGGACGCACCGCCGCTCCCGCCGTACCCGTCGACCGTCGGGCACCCGTGGACCCACTCGTTCCGGACGATGCGGGACGTGTTCGACTTCCGGAACCGGGCGCTGGCGAACCACGACGTGGTCCGGGTGCGGCTCTTCGGCCCGGGCGACGTCTACCACCTCGCCCACCCGGACCACTTCGAGCGCGTCCTCGTGAGCGACCGGGCACAGTTCCGCAAATCCGAGGACTTTCGCATCGCGTTCGGGCGGGGACTGGTCGCGGCCGAGGGCGACGAGTGGCGACGGCAGCGCGAGGTCCTCCAGCCGCTGTTCGGCCGGGAGCGACTTCGCGGCCACGCCGGCACTATCGTCGAGCAAGTCCGACGACGGCGGCGGCGCTGGACCGACGGGGAGCGCATCGACCTCCCCCGAGAGACGAGTCAGTTGAGCCTCGACGTCCTGTTCGCGACGCTGTTCGGCCGGAAACTCGCCCTCGACGGCGACGAGGACATCCGCGAGGCCGCGGGCCGACTCAGCGACTGGTTCGCGCCGACGTCGTATCCGCTCCCGAACTGGGTGCCGACGCCGGCGCGTCGGCGGTTCGCGGCCGGAAAGGAGCGACTGCAGGAGGTCGCCGACCGCCTCCTCGAAGCGAAGGCGGCGAACCCCCCGTCGACGCCCGCCGACGCCGACGACCTCCTCTCGTTGCTCGTCGCCCTCCGCGAGTCGGAGGACGCCGATGCCCTCGACGACGACCGCCTCCGCGACCAGGTCGTGACGATGATATTCGCCGGCCACGACACGACGGCGACGGCCATCGCGTTCGCCTTCTACGCGCTGGCGACGAACCCCGAGGCCCGTGCGCGGTTTCACGCGGAAGTGGACAGTCTCGACGGCCCGCCGACGGTCGACGACCTCGATTCGCTCCCCGTGACCGACCGCGTGGTCACCGAGACGCTCAGGCTCTACCCGCCGGTGTACACGATTCCGCGCGAGGCGGCGGCCGACGTGACCGTCGGCGGGTACCGCGTCCCGGCCGGGGCGCGCGTCTTCCTCGCCGTCGAACAGGTCCAGCGCGACCCGCGCTTTTTCGACGACCCCCGGTCGTTCCGGCCCGACCGCTGGGCTGACGGCCTGCGGGGTGACCTCCCGGATTTCGCCTACGCTCCGTTCGGCGGCGGGCCGCGGCGATGTATCGGCCGTGAGTTGGCCCGAATCGAGGCGAAACTGGCGCTCGCCACCGTCGGCCGCGAGTACGAACTCGACCTGGTGGAGGCCGACGCCGATCCGCCGCTGGCACCGGAGATGACGCTCCGAATGGAGCCAGGGACGGCGTTCCGCGTCGTCGAGCGATAGCGGGCGGCCGAACGCTATCGGCAGCCTGGTGTGACGACCCCAAGACCAATGGGCCTCTGTCGAGACGGCGGAGCCAAATATGCGATACAACTCGACGTCGATCTGGGTCAGCCACGTGGTGGCGTGGGGGCGACAGTACGTCGACCACCCGTTTCTCGCGGCGCTCGTGACGCTCGGCTGGATTCCGGTGGCGTGTTCGGCCGTCGCCATCGACGCCGCCGAAGCCACGACGCTCTTTCTCGTCGGCCAGGCGCTGGCCTGCCTGATGGTCGTCGTCGCCCCGTTCGACGTCTGGTACTACGACGAGCGCCTCCTCCCGGGCTTTTTCGCTGACATCGACGACGTGATTACCGAAGCGGAGGACGACACCTTACGACGCCTCGCCGAGCGGTTCGACACCGCCTACTCGCGGTACTGGTGGGTGACCACGCTCCCGTGGGTCGTGCTCGTCTTGCTCGTGTTCGCCTTCGGACAGGGATACTTCGCCAGCCAGGGCATCACGACGCCGGTCGAACGGGCGGCGTATCTCGGCTTTTTCGTCTACTGGCTCGTCTTCGCCGGGCTCCGAACCCACGGCGGCGTGATTACCGTCCTGACGATTCGGGCGTTCGCCCGAGACGTCGAACTCGAAATCGACCCGCTCCATCCGGACGGTCTGGGCGGCCTCAGTACGGTCGGCAGCTTCGCCATCCGGATGACGCTTCTCATCTCTCTCGGGTCGCTCGCGCTCCCGCTGTCGTTTCAGATCGCGTCGCATATCAGATACGAGAACGTCGTCTACGCCGGCGTCGCGCTGTTCGTCCTGCTCGTCGCGCTCAACTTCATCTACCCGACGTACAAGGTGAATCGGCGCGCACAGGAGCTACGCGAGAGCATGCTCGAATCGCGGCGAAAGCGCATCCGGTCGCTCGAAAACCGCCTCTCCGAGAGCTTCGACGATGGCGGCGACGACACGTCGGACGACGTGCTCCAGCTCGAAATCCAGCGCGCTCGCCGGGAGTACGACGACTACCAGAACGTCCAGCTCTACCCGCTCTCGGTCGGCATCATCACCCGACTGGCCAGTTCGATACTCCTCCCCATCTTTTTCATCCTGTTCGAACTGTTCGTCTCCGATTTCCTGTGATTCGGGGAGCGTCGCGTACCGCCGGTGCGGTCGCTCGGGGAATGGATGCCAAAAAACGCAGTTTCGCCGTGTCGTCTCTCGACGACGGATACGAACTACTTAAACGCGAACGACGTTCGTCGCGCGCGGGCCCTTGGGGGCCTGTTCGATGTCGAATTCGATCTCGGTACCTTCCGTCAGGTCCTCACCGCCAACGTCCTCCATGTGGAAGAACACGTCGTCGTCAGAGTCCTCGGTGGAAATGAAACCGTAACCGCCAGTGTCGTTGAAGAAATCAACCTTACCGTTTGCCATTGCGACTGGACTCAGGCGGGAGACACGGATAAAGGTTCCGCATTCGTCATCGAATATCCGTACTAGCGGACGAACGTACTGAAATCAAATCGAATGGAAAATATTCGACCAACCAGTCAGTTATTCACTGGGATTCTACCGAGATGGACGCGGTCAGCGAATGGTTCCGGGTAATCCACAGTTCGGCGATCGAGAACTCGACGCCGACCGACGTCGACTCGACGAAACGGCGGTCGACGGGACTTTAGGTGTGGCCCGGCGTGGGTAGATGTGGATTCTAACGAGGTTCGACGGCAGTGGGCCGAACGCTCCGGGGAGTACTCGCCCGAGTATTACGCCTACTACGGCCCGGACGAGCGGAGCGAGACGATTCTCCACCACCTCGACCGGTTCGTCGACCGGGGCGCGCGGGTGCTGGAACTCGGCTGTAGTTCGGGTCGTCACCTCGCGCACCTCTTCGACAACGGGTTCGAGAACCTCGTCGGCGTCGAACTCAACGGCGATGCGTTCGACGTGATGGCCGAGACGTATCCCGAACTCTACGCCACCGGGACGTTCCATCACGACGCGATAGAGAACGTCGTCAGGGAGTTCGAGGACGACGCGTTCGACGCGGTCTACTCGGTCGAGACGCTTCAGCACCTCCACCCGGACGTCGCGTGGGTCTTCGACGACCTGGCTCGAGTGACGGCCGACCTCCTCGTTACGGTCGAAAATGAAGGGGACGGCGACCCGCGGGCGTCGGACCCCGAGGTAAACTACGTCCGCGAGGACGTCCCCCTGTACTACCGCGACTGGAGTCGGATTTTCACCGACCGGGGATTCGTCGAAGTCGACGCCGTCGACGACGGCCGGGATACGGCGCGAGTCTTCCGGGCGACGTAGGGTATTTTTGAGACGCCGGGACGAAGACGGAGAGGATGACCGAGTTCCGCGGTGCGTGGAGCGAAGACGACGTCGAGGCGTTCCTGCGGGAGACGACGGTGCCGATTCGCCTCGCGACCCGGCGACCGGACGGTTCGCCGTGGGTCGTCACGCTGTGGTACCGCTACCGGGATGACGCGTTCGAGTGCGCGACGGGAGCGAACGCCGACGTCGTTCGATTCCTCCGTCGCGAACCGAGCGTCGCCGTCGACGTCTCGACGAACGACGTCCCCTACCGTGGCGTTCGCGGACACGGGGTCGCGTCCGTGTCGCCCGACGAGAACAAACGAGTCCTGCGCGCCCTCGTCGAACGCTACCTGGGCGGCACCGACTCCTCGCTCGCCGAGTGGTTGCTCAGCGACGCCCGCGACGAGGTTCGCATCCGTATCGACCCGCACGAACTCTTCAGTTGGGACTACACGGAGCGGATGGAATCGGCGACGGAGCGCTGACGGCGAGTTCGTGGGACGATGCAGTCGGCGTCAGGTCCGGACGTCGATCTCCGTGTCGCGGGTGGCCGGCAGTCGTCGTGGCCAGCGGCCGGCCCTCGTAGCGAGTAGCAGAGGCAATGCTCGACGTTCGGTTGCGTCTCCTCGCAAACGTATGGATAGAAAGTTGGCCTCGCCGCTCACGATTCACAATCTATCCATAGTGAATGTGTTTAGCAACCCTCTGGAGTGCGCTCGTTCCGTTACTGCTCGTCCAGCATCTGGATGCCGTGCTCCACAACCGCCTCGGTCACGAAGAGACTCGTCTCACACTGGAGTGCTCGCATCCGGGATGCCGCTTCGTCTCTATCGAGCAATCCGCGGCCGTAACCGAGCGCGGTGACGCCGATGGAGCCGTGCACTTCGATGCCAGCGTCGGATGCTGCCTCCCGGGCGGCGAACTGAACTGAATAAGGAAACCGTCGAACGGCTTGATAACCTCCGAATCGAAGACGAAACCTACGACGAGATCATCAACGAACTCATCAATATCTATGAAGCCGAAGAGTTGACTCTTTCATTTGCTGGCGATCGGCTGGAGTGATCAGAAAATCTGCCGCCCGACAGGTGCGGTAGGCATTCTGTCGATATTGTCCCCGCCAGGGAGTTCTGACACGCAGTTCGCACAGTACCTGTATCCTCGTTCGTTTGTAGTCCCACACTCCGGGCAATCGACTTCCCTCACTTGCACTGACTGTTCAGTGCTGTTTGCAGGTTCCACGCTGTCGTCGGAAACCTGCTTGGACCAATACGCATAGAGGGCAGCGAGCACGTGGAACCCTCCGGCGATTACGAAGAGCGTGTACAGCCACGGCTGGAGGGTCATACCTATTAGAAATTATTGTCTGGGTTCACTTAGGCATTACTCGTTCCCTCACCAAATCAATATTCTTTTGCGGAATTATGCCATATATCCGACCGTATGACGCTGTCGGTGGTGTTCATCATCGGCATAGCCACAGCCGTGTTCGTCGGCGTAAACATAGGAGGATCATCGACAGGC
>JBDGTU010000008.1:0-90378 GCA_042216495.1 Haloferacaceae archaeon | reverse complement strand
CTGGCTCTCGTCGCTCATGATGCTACCGGAGAGGTTGTCACCACTTACCAAAGAGTGTTGTGTAACGGAAACCGCCCACGCTTAACCGCGCCGGAGACGAGAATCGAGTACGTCCGATGGAACTCACCGCTTCGCTCGTCGCCGAGATGGCCGACGAGTACGAACGTCGCGAGCCGTTCTACGCGGTCGAACGGGAGCGTCTCGCGACGCTCCCGACGGCGTTCGACGAGGGACCGATGGTCCGGCGCGACGTCGAGTGGGTCGTCCGCTGGTACTTCCGACGCGACCGGACCGGGTCCCCGTCCGGCCGTCGCGAACGGGTCGAGGCGGCGTTCGGCGACAACGACGCCGCCGAACTCGAAGCGACCCTCGACGCCGTCCACGACGCCGACGGCGACCGCGACCGCCTCGCTCGCCTCGAAACGCTCGCCGGCGTCGACGTCGCCGTCGCCTCGGCCATCCTCCAGTACGTCGACCCCGACCGGTACCTCGCCGTCGACGCCCGTCTCTGGTCGGTGTTGCGGGCCGCGGGTCACCTCGACGGCCCGTACCCTGCTCCGCCGTCGAGAGCCGACTACGAGCGGTTCGTGACGACGTGTCGGACGCTCGCCGACCGGTTCGACGTCGACCTCCAGACGCTCTACCGGGCGCTGTGGCGGTTGAGTGCGGACCGCGCGTAGCGACTCCCGAGCGAGCGACCCGACACTGGCCGAACTCTAGAACCAGTTTGGGGCGAATTCGGAAATCCGTTATTCCGCTCGACGTTCTCCGTGGCGGTATGACACGAGATTCCGGCGGGGCCGAGGCGGGGAGCACGGGGTGGGACGGGTGGACGACTGCCGCCCTCGCCGCCGCGGCGGGCGTCGGTGCCGTGGCGGGGTCGTACGCCGTCGCCGGGGCGAGTCCGGCGTTCGTCGTCGCGCCAGTCGCGTCGCTCGTCGTCGCCACGACGCCCGATGTCGTCGTCACCGCCGCGATTCTCTACCTCGGCGCGCTCGGCGAGCGGGTAGCGTTCGGCGTCGCCCTCGCGGTCACTGCCGGACTGTTCGCCGGTGCTTCGGACGCCGGCCGCCGACTGGGCGAGCGCGTCACTCCGGCGTCGTCGGCCGCGGTCGTCGCCGCGGGTGCGCTCTCGACCGTGCTCGGCTTCGCCCTCGTCGGCGACGCCGCCTCGTCGCTGGCGGCCGGGGCCGGAGTCGGACTCGTTCGCTCGGCGGCGACGCTCGCGACGGGCGAACGGAGCGCGGACGAAGCGGGTCGTCGTCGCCTCCTCGGGAGCCTCGCGTCCGCAGCGGGCGTGGGCGTCGTCGCGTACCTCCTCGGTCGTCGTCGCGCGCCCGACACCGACCGGACGCTCGACGAGGTCACTTCGTCCGCACCGTCGACGCCCACCGCGTCCGCCGACGCGACGCCGACGGCGACGCCAGCGGACGACGAGGCGACGGAGTCGGCGGAGCCGACGGCGACGCCGCAAGCACCGCAGTCGTCCGCGGCGCGGCAGCGACTGCTCGCGGAGGCGACGGAGCGGTCACTCGACGTCGACGGCCTCGAACCCCTCGTGAGTTCGACGTTCTACGAGACAGACGTGAACAATATCAACCCCCAGCCGGCGGCCGAGGAGTGGACGCTGACGGTCACCGGAGCCGTCGACGAGGAGCGCACCCTCACCTACGACGACCTCACGGCGATGCCCGCCGAGGACCGCTTCGTCACTCTCCGCTGTGTCGGTGACCCCGTCGACGGCCGCCAACTCGACAACGCCCTCTGGACCGGCGTGCCGATGGCCGACCTCCTCGACGCCGCCGGCGCGCAGGGCGAGTACGTGATGCTCCGCGCCGTCGACGGCTTCTACGAGGAGATGCCCCTCGCCGCCCTCCGGCCCGGATTGCTCGCCTACGGGATGAACGACGAACTGCTCCCGAACCGCCACGGCTTCCCCGCTCGGGCGCTCGTCCCCGGCCACTGGGGCGAGGTGAACGTCAAGTGGCTAACCGAAATCGAGGTGCTCGACGAACCGGCGAAAGGCTACTGGGAGAAACGGGGGTGGCACGGCACCGGTCCGGTCAACACCGTCGCCAAACTGTACGTCGTGAACCGTTCGCCCGGCGAAATCGAGGTCGCGGGCCACGCCTACGCCGGGACGCGCGGCGTCGACCGCGTGGAGGTGTCGACCGACGGCGGCCGGTCGTGGTACCGGGCGACGCTCTCGGCCCCCCTCCCCGGCGACGACGTGTGGCGGCAGTGGGCCTATCGCTACGAACCCCCCGCGGGCGAACACGAGGTCGTCGTCCGCGCCGTCGACGGCACCGGGGCCATCCAGCCCAGAACGCGGACGAACGCCTACCCCAGCGGCGCGACGGGGTGGGCCTCCCGAACCGTCCGACAGCGACGACGATGAGGTGCCCGAGGTTCTATACGTCTCCCCCGTCTCGTGGCACCTAATCGGCGATGGAGAAGGCGCTGTGGTATCTACTGACGGCGACGCGTGGCGGGGCGAACCGGGTGCGCATCATCCGTTGCCTCGGCGAGCAGCCACGCAACGCCAACCAACTCGCGGACGAACTGGACGTGGATTACAACACGGTCAGACACCACCTCGACATGCTACGGAAACACGACGTCATCGAATCCGGCGGCGACGACTACGGGAAACTCTACTTCCTGACCGACCGCTTCGAGCGCCACCGCGAGGAGTTCGAGCGCATCACCGACCGAATGGAGGAGCCCTGAGATGGCGATGACTCCCTACATCACCGCCGCGAGCGCGCTCTCTGCGGTGACCGTCATCCTGTTGGTCGCCCTCGTGACCGTCTGGCTCCGGAACTACCGACAGTTCCGTACGCCGCTGACGCTCGGTCTCGTGGCGTTCGGGGCCGTCCTCCTCGTCGAGAATCTCGTCGCCCTCTCGTTTTACTTCAGCATGGGGATGCTGTACGCCGGGTCGGAGACGGCCCAACTGGCCGTGCTCGGAATGCGGGCGCTCCAGTTTCTCGCCGTCCTCGCCATCACCTACGTCTCGATGAAGTGAGTCTCTTCGTTTCGACGACGCGCGCATCGCCGTTTCGACGACGTGAGGTCCGCCCGACCCTGTGCAACGAGACGCGACTGTCTTGTTGCTGAGAGCGAACAGGGCCTGCAGTTCGCTGGCGTAGTCCTTCCGGCGGATGAGTTCCCGGGTGGCCTCGTGGATGTCCGCTTTCCCGACGGGCTTGGTGAGGTACATGTCGAACGTCAACTCGATGATGTCCCAGTCGGGCTCGATGGCGGTCATCATCGCGACTCTGGCGTCGCCGTTTCGCTCGCGTATCGATTCGAGGACCCCGGCACCGGTCGTTCGGGACGGTTGCCGGTCGAGAAAGACGACGTCGACGTGAGGGTCGTAGACGTCGAGGGCTTCGTCGCCGGTGGTCGCCGTCCGCGCGCGGCTTCCTCAACCCTCCGCAGCAGGGGCGTCCCGTCCCGGCCTACCGCCACCGGTAGAGAAGCCGATACGTCTCGTCCGGCGTGTACCGCCTGAACAGGAGGCTGTTCGAGAGGACGGACACGGAGGAGAGCGCCATCGCCCCCGCCGCGAGGACGGGCTGGAGCAGGCCGAGCGACGCCAGGGGAATCATGGCCGTGTTGTATCCGAGCGCCCAGAACAGGTTCTGTTTGATCTTCGCCAGCGTCCCCTCGGAGATGCGGATGGCTTTCACCACGTCCCGCGGGTCGTCGCGCATGAGCGTCACGTCCGCCGCCTCGATGGCGACGTCCGTCCCCGACCCGATGGCGGTGCCGACGAACGCCGTGGCGAGGGCGGGGGCGTCGTTGATGCCGTCGCCCACCATCATCGCGCGCCGGCCGGCCGACTGGATGGCGTCGACGGCGTCGGCCTTGTCGTCGGGGAGTACCTCCGCACGGACGTTCTCGGGGTCGATGCCGACATCCTCGGCGACGGCGCGGGCGGTCCGCTCGTTGTCGCCGGTGATCATGTGGACGTCGACGTCGTCGTCGCGAAGCGTCTGGACCGCCTCCCGTGCGCCGTCCTTGACCGTGTCCGCGTCGGCGACGACGCCGACGAGACGCCAGCCGTCGGCCGTCTCGTCGAGCGCGTTCGTGTCGGCAGGCGGGGTCGCGCCAGCAGGCACGCAGGCGACGAGCATCGCCGTCTTCCCCTCGGCTTCGAGGCGAGCCATCGCGTCCTCGGCCGGCGACGGGTCGATGCCCTCGTCTTCGAGGAGTTTGCGGTTGCCGACCAGCACCTCAGTCCCGTCGACCGTCGCGCGGACGCCGTGTCCGGGGACGTTCTCGAACGATTCGGGCTCCGAGACGTCGACGCCGCGCGCTCGCGCTCCCTCGACGATGGCGCGGGCGAGTGGGTGGTCGCTCCCGCGTTCGGCGCTCGCGGCGAGGCGGAGGACGAACGTCTCGTCGACGTGGTCGCGTTCCGCGGTCGGAGCGTCGTCGTCTCCCGCCGCGTCGTCGGCGACCGCCTCGCCGCCGGACGCGACGCCCCCGTCCGGTGCGGCGTCGAGGGCGACGACGTCGGTGAGGCGCATCTCGCCCTCGGTGAGGGTGCCCGTCTTGTCGAAGACGACGGTGTCGACGTCCTTGACTCGTTCGAGGACGTCGCCGCCCTTGAACAGGACGCCGTTCCGTGCCCCGATTGAGGTGCCGACCATCGTCGCGGCGGGCGTGGCGAGTCCGAGGGCGCAGGGACAGGCGATGAGGACGGCGGACGCGAAGACGACGACGGCGAATTCGAGGGACCCGACCGTCGCCGGACCGCCGCCGACCAGCCCCCACAGCGGGAGCGCCGAGACGACGCTCGCGAGCGTCTCGGGCGCGACGAACCAGAGCGTGCCCCACAGAACGGCGTTCAGGATGACCGCGGGCACGAAGTACGACGAGATGCGGTCGGCGAGGTTCTGAATCTCGGGCTGACGGCTCTGGGCCTCCTTGACCGTCTCGACGATCTGCTGGATTGCGGTGTCCTCGCCCACGTTCGTCGCCTCCACGACGAGGAGGCCGTTCTCGTTGATGGTCGACCCGACCACCTCGTCGCCGGGTTCCTTGCCGACGGGGACGGACTCGCCCGTCACCATCGACTCGTCGACGGCCGACTCCCCCTGGACGACGACGCCGTCGGTCGGAATCTTCTCCCCGGGACGGACCTTCATCCGGTCGCCGACCTCGACGTCCTCCAGGGGTATCTCCGCCTCGCTGCCGTCCTCGCGGACGACGGTGGCCGTGTCGGCCTCCATCTCCAGCAGTTTCCGGAGGGCTTCGCCCGCCTGCCCCTTCGACCGGGCTTCGAGATAGTTCCCGAGCGTGATGAACACGAGAATGAGCGCGGCCGTGTCGAAGTAGAGGCCGGCGTGGGGGAGCAGTCCGAGGAGAGCGACGACGGAGTACCCGTACGCCGTAGACGACCCCATGGCGATGAGGACGTCCATGTTCGCGGTCCGGTTTTTCGCGACCGCAGTGTACGAGTTGCGGTAGAACTCCCGCCCGAGGACGGCCTGGACCGGCGTCGCCAGCAGGAACTCGACCCACCCGAAGCGGAACGTGACGCCGAACAGCGTCAGCGTGTCGGGGAGCAACGTCCCGCCGAGGAGGAACCGCTCGGCCAGGAAAAGGAGGAGGGGCACGGAGAGCGCCGCGCCGAACAGGGTGAGGCGCAACTGCCGGCGGATTTCCGCCGTGCGGGCGGCCTCGCGACGCTCCGCTTCGCTCTCGCCCGCTTGCTCGCGGACGGGGTCGTACCCCGCCGATTCGATGGCGTCGTAGAGGGTCGACCGGCTGGCGTCGGCCGGATTGTACGTCACCTGCGCCTCGTCGGTGGCGAAGTTCACTTCGGCGGAGACGACGCCCGGGGCCGACTCCAGCGCCGAATCCACCGTCTCGGCGCAGTTCGCACACGACATTCCGGTGATGCCTATCGTGACCGATTCGGAAACGGGGTGGTAGCCGGCGTCCTCGACGGCGTCGAAGAGGGCCGCCAGCGACACGCGCTCCGGGTCGTACTCGACCGACCCCTCGTCGGTCGCGAAGTTGACCTGAGCCTCGTGGACGCCGTCGAGGGATTCGAGGGCGCTCGCAACCGTCTGAGAGCAGTTGGCACAGCTCATCCCCCGAACGTCGACGTGTGCGGTTCGGGTACTCATTGGTACCAGTACGTGACGACTCCTTACGTCGGTTTCCCCTTCGGTTTCGAGCGTGAGCGTCGGCGAGTGTTTTGGAAAGCAAAGTACGCCGCCGGCCGGCGACCGTTCGTGACGCACGAGAACGGGAGGATTCGCCTGGGCTCTCACGAACCAGCGCTAGACGCCCGCGCAGCGCCGTCCTCGGGTTTCGATTCGTAACTCTTCGCCGACGGTGGTCGAACGAAGCAAACGGAAAACGGCAAAGAAGAGCGGCGTCTATCGACTGTCGATGAGCCGAACCATCGCTGTCGACGGAATGGCCTGTGACGCGTGTGAAGAGACCGTCGAGGAAGCCCTTCGGGACGTCGCGGGCGTCACCGACGCGACGGCAGACCGAGAGGCGGGCGTCGTGACGGTCGACGGAGAGGCGGACGCCGTCGAACTCGTGAGCGCAGTCGAGGACGCGGGCTACGAGGCGTCGGCTACGGTGTGACGGCGGCCGTCGTCCCCGCCGACTTCCGCGGGGCCATCGTGGCCGACTCCCCGGTCAGTAGAGGCGCTCGTACTCCTCCGGGAGTTGCGCCTGTACGTCGTCGAACTCCTCGCCGACGGTCTCTTCGAGCACGTCGAAGACGCCGCTGACTTTCCACTCGACGCCCACCTCCCGGACGCTGGCGTTTTCGTGGACGTACGCGAGGAACTCGTCGACGGACGCCGTGCTGGCCCGGTCCTCGACGCTCCGGAGTCGCCGTGCCAACTCCGGCGGCAGTTCGACGGCGACGTCGTGGGCGTCGCCGTCCGGGACGGTCCGGCCGAGCGCTTCGAGCGTCGCCGCCGTCACCTCCTCGGCAGCTTCGGTCGAGGCGAACTCCCGCCGCTGGCGGACGCGCTCGATGACGTTTGTCGTCTTCATCTAATCCGCGGTCACGAGCGGCCGTCCCTCGCGTTCCGTCGACTCCGACTCGACCGTGAACTCGTCGAGCAACGCCGAGAGGTCAGTCGCTTTCTCCGAGAGACGCGTCATCGACGTCGACACCTCGCTGATGGAGGCGGTCTGCTCTTCCGCTGCCGAGGCGACCGTCTCCGCTTCGTCGGCCGTCTCCTCGCTGATGTCGGTCACGTCGTCGAGCGTGGCCGCGACGCGCTGGGCCGTCTCGGCCTGCTGGTCGGTCGCGACGCTGACCTCGTGGACGCTCGCATCCACGTTCTCGATGACCTCGACGATGTCCTCGAAGTCGCTGAGGGCGTCCTCGATGGTCACGGCGCCCTCCGAGACGCGCTCGTTCATCTCGTGGACGTCCGCGACGGCCCCCCGGGCCTGCTCTTGAATCTTCTCGACGAGCGACTGCACCTCGTCGGTGGAGGCGTGGGTCTCCTCCGCCAGCGCCTTCACTTCGTCGGCGACGACGGCGAAGCCGTCGCCCGACTGCCCCGCCCGCGCCGCCTCGATGGACGCGTTCACCGCGAGGAGGTTCGTCTCGTTGGCGATGTCGTCGATGACCGACACCACGTCGTCGATTTCCTCGACGGCCTCGCCGAGTTGCTCGACGGCGTCGGCCGTCCGTTCGATGCGGCCCTCGACCTCGTCGAGTTCGGCCATGGCCGTCGCGGCGGCGTCGCGGCCGGAGCGCCCGCGCTCGGCCGCCCGTTCGACCGTCTCGGCCACCTCGTCCGTCGACGCCGCGATCTCCTGGATGGTCGCCGAGAAGGTGTTCATCTCGTCGGCGGCGTCCCGCAGTTGCCGGCGCTGGGTCTCGGCCCCGTCCGAAATCTCGTTGATCGACCGCGCGACTTCCTCGCTCGCCTCCCCCACCTCGGCGACGCTGGCGTTCGTGGCCTCGCTCGCGTCGCTCACGTCGTGGGCGAACGACTGCACCTCCGCCACCGTCTCGCCGAGCGTCCGGACGAGTTCGTTGTACTCGCGGACGACCGTTCCGTAGTCGTCGCCCGCGAGTTCGTCGGCGTCGATGGTCGCGGTCAGGTCGCCGTCTTTGGCGCGCTCGGCCGCCGTGCCGAACGCGTCCACCAGGGCTTCGAGGTTCTGCGTGTACGCCGTGAGGTTGCGTGCCATCCGGTCGAGTGACTCCCCGAACTCGCCGGGGACCTCCTCGTCGAGGACGCCGGCGTCGAACTCCTGTTCGGCCAGCGCCGAGGCCTGCGCCGACACCGTCTGCAGCGAGGCCTGCATCCGCCCGAACGCCGCCAGCAGGTCGCCGAGTTCGTCGTCCTGCGTCGCTTCGGGCGCTTCGACGTCGAGGTTCCCCGCCGCGATGTCGGTCGCCCGCCGTTCGAGGGATTGAATCGGCTCGACGATGTCCCGGCGGGCTATCAACAGCGTGTTCACGAACGCGACGGCGGCAGCGAGGAAGAACAGCCCCGAGAGGGCCAGTCTGGCCGCCCCTGTGACGAGAAACGGGAGAATCGTCTGTATCACCGAGATACCGAACTGGATGGCAACGGCGGCGACGATCTTCCGCTCTATCGACTCGTCGACGCCCAGGACGTCCATCATCCCCCAGAGAATCTCCTCGTAGCGGTCCATGGCGCGAGCGTACATGCGCGTACCGACGGCCAACCCCCGGAAAAATCCTCCCCCCGATTACCCGGAATTGGGAGGCAGACGGCGACCGACCGGACTCACGGGCCGTCGCGCCGCGACGACACAAGACACTTGTCGCTGGCCGTCTCGCCGTTCGACCGTATGGTCCCCCGTCTCGCCGAAAGTGCCGCCGTCGCGTTGCTCGTCGTCGCGGCTGCGCTGCTGGCGAATCCCCTCTATATCACCCCGCCGGCCGACGGCGGCGACGTCCTCGTCTCCGCCGACCGGACGTCGGCCGCCGCCGGCGCGGCCGACCTCTCGTCCGAAATCGAACGAGTCGACGACCTCCCGCCCGTCGCCGCCTACGCCGCCCGCCGCGCCCTCGAAAACGGGTCGCACGCCGTCGCCAGCGACGGTCCGCCGCTCGCGCTCCAGTTGCTCGGCGACGAGTGGCGATACCTCGGGAGCGCAGGGGAGGTCGCCTTCTTCCGGCCCACCGTGACCGTCGGCGACGAGACGACGACGCTCGAACTCGAACGGCGGTCGGTGGAGTCCGTCGAGTCCGACCTCGGCATCACCCCGCCCGACAGCCTGACGGACCGGAACCACGCCAAAGAGGTGCTGTGGGTCGCCCACCAGTCGGACGAGGTCGTCGTCGCCGGCGAGTTCACCGGCGAGTGGGAGAGTCGCCTTCGGCGGGCCGTCGCCAACGGGTCGGTGACGGTGCCGAACGGCAACGACGCCTCCGTCTACGCACCGCTCGGCGGCGAGGTCCGATTCCTCGTTCGCGACGACCAGTTCTACCGGGTCGCCGTCGGGGGCGACTCCCGGACGACCGTGCTCCGACTCGCGCCCGAACGCGACGCGGCGGTCCTCGACGCGACGAACGTCAGCGTCGTCGAGACGAGCGACCTCTCGCCGGCGACGCGGCGGGTGATTACGGAAGCCATCGCCACCGACGGCACCACGCAGGTCCGCCGCGACGAGGTGAACGCCAGCCGACTGGACGCAATCGAGGGTCGCCTCGTCCGCCACGAGGACGCGTACTACGTCGTCCGGCGGGGCCACGCCGACGACTTCAGCCTCGTCCCCCTCGTTCGGACGATTCTCACCGCGGTCGGTCTCGTCTTCGCAGTCGCCGGACTCGCGCTCGGAGCGTGGGCCCGCCGCCGCGACCGATAGCGCGTTCTCGGAGGTGGGCCGGAGCGCATCGAATTCGCGGACGGAGCGGAGGAACCGACCCACCACGCCGTCGACGGAACCGTGGCGCTCGACGGCAGGTCGATTCGTCTGCGAACGTCCACCTCGAACTCCGGCCGTGTGGGCGTGGCCGCGAACGCCTGTCCATCACCGTCTCGGTGCGCCGCAACCGGCACCGGCCGACGCGTGGGTGCCTACAGCGACTTGTCGTGGAGGAAGATGCGGTCCCACTCGATGCCGGCCAGGACGAGGGCGGCACAGGGAACCAGGAACAGGTAGGCCGGATTTACCGGTGCACGGAGGATGCGCCACGCCGTCAGCACGGCGAGTGTAATCACGACGGCGAGGACGCCCGCGTATCGAACGTTCGCCGAGAGGTCGCTCAAGCTCATGGCGTGGGGAGAGACGACTCGAAACGGCAATAAACGGGGGCCTGGGCTGTGTGTGTCGAAACTGCGGTCCGGTCGGTTTCGTCGCTGGCGAGGTTACGCGGGAAATCTCTCGACGTCGCGTTTGTGTGCTGTGAAGCTCCCCCCGAGAGCGCGGCTCGCTCCGGATGGACAGAGTTTAGCGCCGCGGTCTGCACGACACTGGGTATGCTGGTGTCTGCGCTGGACACGCCGGAGTCAGTCGACACGCGACGCCGGGAGGGCAGACCGTGACCGCCGCGGAGAGCCACGCGACGCGCGCTCGGCGCATCCTCGGCTTCTCGCGCCGGTGGCAGGTCGTCGCGGCCGCGCTGATGATGGCGCTCGTCAGCCCCTACCAGTACGTCTGGTCCTCCATCGAGGGGCCGCTCGCCCGGAGTCTCTCCGTTCCCCTGCCCGCGCTCGGCTTCGTCTTCACCCTCTTCGTCGTCTTCCAGGCCGGGTCGCAGTTCCCCGTCGGCTGGTGGCGCGACCGCCACGGCCCCCGTGCCCTGACGCTTCTCGCGGGCGTCCTCGCCGGCGGCGGCTACCTCGGCCTCGCGTACGCGACCGAGGTGTGGCAGTTGTACCTGCTCTACTCGCTCGGAGCCGTCGGCGTCGGCATCGTCTACACCGTCGCCGTCAACACCGCGCTGAAGTGGTTCCCCGACCGGCGCGGCCTCACCACGGGCGTCGGGACGATGGCGTTCGCCGGCGGGAGCGCCCTGTTCGTCCCCTACGTCAGGGCCAACGCCTCCGTCGCGGGCTACGCCGACGTCCTCCGGAACATGGGCCTCCTCATCGGCGTCGGCATCCTCGTCGGCGCGCTCGTCCTGCGCGACCCGCCGGACGACTGGCTCGACGACGTCGACGGCGCGACCGGCGACTCGCCGTCCGGCGGCTCCGCGAAACAGTACCACTGGCGCGAGATGCTCCGGACCTGGCAGTTCTGGCTGATGTACGCCATGTTCGTCGCCGTCTCGGGCGCGGGGTTGATGCTCACCGCGAAGGTGGTGTCGTTCGCCCAGAACCTCGGGCTGACGACGTTCGTCGCGACCGCGTCGGCGACGGTGCTCCCCGTCGCCGGCGGCGTCGGCCGCCTCGTCGTAGGTGACCTCTCGGACCGCCTGGACCGCGAACGCGCCATGGCCGGCTCGTTCCTGCTCTGTGGCCTCGGCCTGTTTCTCACCGTCTGGTTCGGCACGGGCGGGTGGCAGGTCGCCTTCGTGCTGGCCGTCGTCGTCGCCACCTTCTTCTGGAGCCCGCAGTACACGCTCTTCCCGAGCGTCGTCGGCGACTACTACGGCCGCGAGCACTCTTCGGCCAACTACGCGCTGCTCTACTCGGCGAAGGTCTGGGGCGGCGTCTTCGGCGGGGCCGTCGCCAGTTGGCTGGTCACCGTCACCGACTGGACGACGACGTTCGCCGTCGGCGGCGTCCTGGCCGTCCTCGCCGGTCTCGCCGCGCTCGTCCTCCGACCGCCGGCTGACTGATAAACCCTGCCGGTGTCTGGCACGCTCCGCGCATCGCCGAAGTAGGGTTTTTGACACGTCCGTCCTCGGAACGGACGTCATGGCGACAGAGACAGACGTCGACGCGGCGTCGATTCGGCGAACCGAGGTATCGTGGTCGAACGGGGCGCTCGGCGGCTTCCTGGGCACCCTCGCGTTCGGGGCCGTCCAGTACGCCGTCGGCGCGGTCGGCATCATCGCCGTCGCCATCCCGGCGCTGTACGGCATCTCGGGGCCGAACCTGCTGGCGGGGTGGCTCATCCACCTGTTCCACGGCGTCGTCCTCGGCCTCGTCTACGCGGCCGTCGTCTCCACGACGTCGCTCCGCGAGTACGGGACGAGACTGACCGGCGGCGTCGTGCTCGGCCTCGGGTACGGCGTGGTGACGACGGTCGTCCTCGCCGCCCTGGTGATGCCAGTCTGGCTCGGTGCCGTCGGCTTCCCGAACGCGCCGCCGCTGCCGAACTTCACGGTGCCGTCGCTGGTCTTTCACCTCGTGTACGGCGTCGTCCTCGGCGGGACGTACGCCGCCCGCACCGACTAGGGCTCCAGCAGTTCGACGAGGTTCCCCTCCGGGTCGCGGACGAACAGGATTCGAGTGCCGCTCTCGGTCGTCTGCGGGGCGCTCACCGTCTCGACGTCGTCCGGTCGACCGGCCGGTGGCGTCGTCGACGCCGACGCCCGTCGCGAACGCGTCGCCGGCGACGGAAAGTCGGGCGAGGACGTCGAGTCCGAGGACGTCGCGATAGAACGCGACCGCGTCGTCGAGTTCGGAGACGGTGATACCGAAGTGGTGTGCGCGGGGCGAAGCCACGGCTGGCGTGGTGGGTGCCGACGACACAACGGCTTCGTCTCGTCACTCGGTCGAACCGTCCCCCGCCGACTCGTCGCGTTCGGCCCTTCCGGCGCGTTCGGTCTCAATCGGCCGCGGCGACGGTCATGTCCACTTCGAACCCGTTCGTGAGTCCGACGTCGACGGACTCGACGCGACAGACGAACTCGCTGACGTGCCGACCGTTCCCGCGGAGGCGCGTCTGCTCTTCCAGCAGGTACAGGTCGGTGAGCGTCTGTAGCTTGCGGTAGGTCGTCGAGAGCGACAGGTCGCAGGCGTCGGCGATTTCGTTCGCCGTGAGCGCCGCCCCGTCGGTGGCTTCGAGGACGGCCCGGCAGGTGTCGTCGCCGAGTGCCGTGAGCAACTCGCTCGAATCGACGTCGCGTGCCCGGTTCAGCCCGTATCCGCGTCCCTCGGTTTCGCCGTGAATCGTCGCTTGCATCGTTACCTACGCGTACGCCGTTCCGAGTCCCGTATCCCATCCCCCGATACTGTGGGCGTTTATATACCTGCGTGTGGGACAGTGCCGCGCCGCGATACGAGGGAAGCACTGATATGAGTGGCGTCCAATCCGCGATTATGGGTTCCGGTATCCGTGCCGAGGTGAGCATCGACGCCCCGGACGGATGTCCGGTCGCCGCAACGTCCCGTGCGACGGGCCAGCCGAGTTACACCGTCTCGAAGAGCGTCAGTCCCGCGTCGCCCGAGACGGTGACCGAGGAGTTCATGCTGCACTCGGACGGCGGGGACGACCACGTCGACGACGCAGAGGCGGTGTTCACCTACGGCGACAAGACGGTCTACCGCTTCGAGCGGGAACTCGGGCGTGGCTGTCCGTGTGAGCGCATCGAGCGCCACGACTGTCCCGTCGTCGACGTGAACACGCGGCGGGGCGTCCTCGCGCTCACCTTCCACGCGCCCGACATGGAGCGACTCCAGCGGGTCGTCTCGGGGCTCAAAGACGCGTATCCCGACCTGAACGTCCGGCGGCTCATCCGCTCGCAGGCGCGGGCCGACGACCACAACCTCGTCTTCGTCGACCGGAGTTCGCTCACCGAACGCCAGCGCGACGTCCTCGAGACGGCCCACGAGATGGGCTACTTCGAGTATCCAAAGCGGGCGAACGCGGGCGAAGTCGCCGACGAACTCGGCGTCTCGGGGTCGACGTTCGCCGAGCATCTCGCCGCCGCACAGTCGAAACTGCTCTCGGCCATCCTCGACTGCTGACCGCTCGCGTTTCCAACTCGTGGGACGCGAGTTTGTAACTTTAATACGGGCGTCGCGTTGCGTTCCGTATGGGCCAGCAGGCCGACTTCGAGTACGTCTGCGCGGAGTGCGGCGAGGCCATCGCCGTCAACGCCGCCATGCGGGACGCCCTCATCGAACACGGCTGTATCATCTGCGGTGCCGCCGTGTCGCCGGACTCCTTCGAGTGATTACGCGCCGGCCTGGGCGGCTTTCCGCCCCGTGACGTCGTCGGCGTCGAGTCTGACGATGCTGAACTCCACCTCGCGCTTCGAGACGGGCCACATTTCGAAGTGGGGCAGTTCCGCCTCCGAGAGGTGTTCGACGACGTCGACGGTCAGGTCCTCGTCCGCGAGCGTCTCCAGTCGGCCGCGTGCCACGGCGCTCTTCCAGCCCTCCGCCGTCCGGTCGTGGACGACGATGCGCGCCCGCGCCGACGGCTCGACGAACGCGCGTTTCTCGCCGCCGTCGGTCGACCCGAGTCGGAGATAGAACCGCGACGCGTCGGGGACGTACCCGTAGGAGACCGGCACCGCGTACGGCGTGTCGTCGTTCGCGAGCGCGAGGACGCACGTCCCTCGCCTGCCGAGAAAGTCGTCTACCTCGGCGTCGCTCATCTCGACCCGCCTCGAATCGCTCATACCTCCGATAGCAAACGGGCTTTTATAAATAATACGTCCCGCGGACGCTCCCTGCCCCCGAATCTCAAGTGGACGGAGTCCGTGTGTACTGCCGATGTGGACACGGTTTCGGAGTCGCCGTCGAATCGACGCCCGCGGGAGCGAGTGTCGGGGGGCCGGACGTGCCTGAACACACCGACGCCGCCGAGGCCTCGGACGGGAGTCGTATCGGCCAGTACGTTCCGGAGTGTCCGATAGCCGACTGTGACGTGGCGTTTCTCGGAGCGACGGAAGACGACGTCGTCGACCACGTCCTGACCGAACACGAGGACCTCGTCCACCCCCACTGGACCGACGGCGACGTCACGGCGTCGTACGCCCTCTCCCGCCTCGTCCAGGAGGCCGAGGGCCCCAAGCACGTCGAGCGCCCGTCGTCGGAGTTGCCCCCGTCTCTCGCGTCGTTTCTCGACGCCTACCTCGTCTACGTCTTCCTCGGGATGCTGATTCTCCTGCTCGGGTGGCCGTTCCTCGTCCGAATCGTCGCCGGGTGACGGTTCGGCGATTCGGGCGCCGGGCCGCGGGCGGGACGACGACGCAGTGAGCGCCGACGCCCGCTACGGCCGGGGGAACACCTATTTCCCCGACGCTCCCACGAGCGGACACCGATGGACACGAGGGAGGCTTCGGAGACGGTTGGTTCGGTTCTCGACGCGGTCGGGGAAGCGGTCATCGCGGACCGGACCTTTCTGGAGACGGTGCTGACGGGCGTACTGGCGCGGGGACACGTGCTCATCGAGGACGTCCCCGGAACGGGAAAGACCCTGACGGCGCGCAGTCTCGCGTCGGCGCTTGGACTCTCGTTCAACCGCATCCAGTTCACGCCGGACCTGTTACCGGGTGACATCACGGGCAGTCACGTCTACAACGAACAGGACCGGGAGTTCGAGTTCAACCCCGGTCCGGTGTTCGCCAACGTCGTCCTCGCGGACGAGATCAACCGCGCGCCGCCGAAGACGCAGGCGGCGCTGCTGGAGGCGATGGGCGAGAAACAGGTGACCGTCGACGACGAGACGCGAGCGCTGCCCGAGCCGTTTTTCGTCGTCGCGACGCAGAACCCCATCGAACAGGAGGGGACGTTCGTCCTGCCGGAGGCCCAGCGCGACCGGTTCATGGTGAAAACGGAGATGGGGTATCCGGACCGCGCCGGCGAACGCGAACTGCTCGACCGGCGCGCCGACCGAACCACGCAGGCGCCGACGGTCGCCCGCGTCGTCGGCGAACGCGAGGTGACGGCCATCCAGAGCGTCGTCGAGACGGTCCACGTCGAGGACGAACTCCGGGACTACGTCGTCGACCTGGGGCGGGCGACCCGCGAGGACGCGCGCGTCGACGTCGGCGTCTCGCCGCGGGGCATCCAGCGACTCTTCGAGGCGGCCCGCGCCCGCGCCGTCGTCGACGGCCGGGACTACGTCGCACCGGACGACGTGAAGGCCGTCGTCCACCCGACGCTCGACCACCGCGTCGTCCTCACCTCGGAGGCGCGAGTGCGGGGCGTCGAGAAACGGGCGGTCGTCGAGAGCGTCCTCGACTCGGTGGACGTGCCGGCGATGCCCGACTAGGCCGACCGGAGCGCCACCAGCAGGAACACCACGCCAACGAGCGCGCTGAGCAGGGCGAGCGGCGTCGCCGCCGACTGCAGGACGGGAACCGCGCCCGCGCCGAGCAAGCCGGCGACGGCGACGGCGACGGCGACGCCCCCGACGAGGAGCGCCCCGCCCGCGTGCACCAGTTCGACGTGACGGGTGCGCGCCGCGCGGCCGACTTCCGCGCCCATCACCACGGCGTGGTCGCTCACGTCCCAGACGACGAGGCTCGCGGCGATGGCGGCGAAGACGACGACGGGTTTGACGCCGACCAGCGCGCTCCCCAGGGCCGCCACGAACACGCCGACGCTCGCGACGGCGGCGCTCTCCCCGCGCCCCGGGAACAGCGCCACGCCGAGGAGCGCGAGCGTGAGGTAGACGGCGACCGGGACGGCGGCGAGCACGAGTTCGACGCCGAGGAGGAGTGCGGCCGGACCGACCGACTCCGAGAGCCGCCGAATCGTGAACGCTCGGGACCTCAGTGGTCCCTGCGCTGCCGCCGTCGTCGCTAGCTCCCCGAACTGGAGTGCGACGGCGACCAGCAGGAGGCCGCCGACGGCGGGCGCGCCCCACCGGGCGAGCGTTTCGGCGTCGACGCCGGGAAGCCGTTTGACGACGGCGACGAGACCGACGACGGCGACGCTCAGCGCCGTGACGGCGAGCAACAGCGCTCGGAGCGTCGGCGACGCGGCGACGCCGACGACGGCGACCACCAGCGACGTGGGGAGCGCCCCGAAGACCTGCGCTCTGACTGCCGGTGCGAGCCACAACAGGGCGAACACGGGCGTCAGGGCGACGCTCGCGAGACCGGCGGTCGTGAGGTAGCCCACCGCTCGCTCCAGCCGTTCGGCGACGTCGTCGCGGCGGTCGGCGGCGACCAGTTCGGAAATCGGCAGCGCGCGAAGCGCCGTCCGCACGGAAAAACAGGCGGCGTTGACCAGCATGGCGACGACGGGGAGCGCCGCCGCGTCGCGCCAGTTCCGTGTCGACGCAAGCAGGACGTCCGAAGCGAGGGCGACCACCGCGCCGATGGCCCGGCCGACGGCGGTCACGTTGGCGACGGCGAGGATGCCGAGCACGGCGGCCGGGAGGACGAGGACGACGACGCCGAAGCGGGCCGCGCGCCCGAGTCGACCGACGTCGACGGCGTCCCACGGAATCGCGGCCGCGCCGCCCGCGGCGACGCCGACGCCGACGACGAGGAGCGTCCCGCCCGGGCGGACCGGCCCCGGAACGGCGGTCCTGCCGACGCCCGCAACGAGGAGCGCCCCCGCCGGGAGCAATAGGACGCTCGCGACGGCGCGAGCGGGGAGACGCCACCGGGACGCCCCCGACGCGAGCAGGACGAGAGCGAGCGAGAGGCCGCCGACCGCGCTGGCGACGGCCGCCAGCGGGTCGCCGCCGACGGCGACTAGCACCGCGACGACGGCGACGGTCACGAGGATGCTCACTGCCGTCCCGGTACGCGTCGGCCGCCAGTTGTCGTCGGGGACGCTCCTGTCGTCGGGGACGCTCCCCGTCCGAGCCGTCGGATTCGCGCTCGCGTCGTCGGAAGGTGGCTGGACGTCCATGGTCAGAGCAGTCGAATCGTCGAGAGCGCGGTCCACAGCGGCTCGACCGGGTTCCAGTCGACCACCGCGACGTCGCTTTCGCGGAGGCGATTCAGGCGGAGTCGCCGGCGGACGGCTTCGAGGGAGCCGCCGGGCGTCGTCGCGTCCGTCCGGTCGGGGCTGACGACCGTCGCCTCGTGTCCCTCAGCACGGAGTCGGCGGATGAGCGGCACCACCTCGTCGTCGGCGGCAGGCGTCAACAGGACAACCTGTGCGTTCCGGGGCAGGCGGCGGGCGATGCGCTCGGCCAACCGGACTCCGCCGTCGGCGACGGCTGTTCGGTCGTCGTTCTCGCAGGCGGCGTCGAGGACGGCGTCGACGCGGGTGCTCGTCTCCACGTCCGCCCCGGCGTCGACCCACGGCAGGTCGGCGTCGCCCGCGAGCACCGCGTCGACCTCGTTCACGTCCACGCCGGGGGCCGACAGGCCGACGTGGTGGCCCTCCTCGCGCAACGAGTCGAAGAGTCGCCGCGCCGCGTACGCACAGAGTTCGGTCCCGTCGGGGTGGCCGGGGCCGGGGGCGACGCGGGCGCTCTCGCGGGCGTCGACGACGAGGACGACCCGGGCCGCCCGCTGTTCGCGGAACTGGACCGTCGTCAGGTCGCCCGTCCGGGCGAAGCGCCGCCAGTCGATGCGGTTGATAGGGTCGTCGGCGCGGTACTCCCGGGTGGCGTAGAACTCCAGGCCGCTCCCCGGCGTGTCGGTCGCGAGTTCGCCGGCCCGGAGCGTGGTCGCGTCGCGAAGCGGCGTCTCGTCGACGCTCGCGAGGCAGTCGACGGCCGTGTCGCCGCCGGCCTCGATGCGGTCGGTGCGTCGACGGGTGGCACTCAGCGTCCGCATCCGCACCACGGGCGGGGTGAAATCGTGGTTCCCGCGACGGGCGACCAGTTCGTACTCGACGGTCGCTTCGGCTCCGGGGCGGAGCGCGAAACTCGCTCGCGGTGACCCCTCGACGACCGTCAGTTGGTCGGGGACGCCGTCGACGACGCGCACGTCGGTCAGCGTCGCCTCGCCCACGTTCCGAACCGTGAGTTCGACGGACGCGCGTTCGCCGGGGACGGGCGACGAGTCGCTCACCGACCGCTCGACGACGAGCGGTGGGTCGTCCGGCAGGGGGCTGACCGCGCCGAAGACGACGTACGTGACGGGCACGACGGCGGCACCGAGTAACACCGGGTCCCGAAACGCCACGCCGATGGCGGCCAGCACCACCGCACCCGCGAGGCCGACGTCCCACCGATAGATGCGCTCGACGGTCATCGCCCCACCTCCCGTTCGTCGAGGCGGTCCTCGATTGCGCCGACGGTTCGGCGGACGCGCCCGTCGAACGCGCCGGCGGGGTCCATCCACGCGTAGAGTCGCTGGCGAAGGGGGTAGCTGACGGCGTCGCCGTCGGCGACGAAGGCCGCGGCGATTCGGTCGTCCGTCCACTCGCCCGCGTCGACGGCGGCCGCGACGGCCTCGTCGTCCACGCCGTCGACGCGGAGGTGACTCCGCTCGACGTCGACGACCACGTCTCTGAGCGTCTCGCGCACCTCGCTCGCCGACGTCGGAGACGCCGTCGCCGCGGCGAGTGACTCGTCGAACCGCTCCCCTGCGACGGCGCTACCGTCGGCCGTCGCGACTTCCGGCGGCTGCGCGCGCAGACGGTCGAACGCGTCTGCGGGTGCGGACGTGTGCCGCCCCGGGCGCGTCGCTTCCGGGCGGGTGTCGCCGTCCGGGTCGGTGCCGGCGGCCGACTCAACAGCCACACCCGACCCGGCATCGGCTCCGGCCTCCACCGGCTGGACGTCGCTGTCGCGAGCGCCGTCCTCGTCGGTCGCAGCCGACCCGAATCTGACGACGTCGACGCCGAACAGCGAAATCGTCGGCGGTCCGTCGGTCGACGCGTCGCCCCCGGTCGCCTCGGCCGCTCCGGCTTCCTCGGGGTCCGCGCCGGCCGCCGCGTCGGCAGCCAGTGCCGTAATCCGGCCGCTCGTGAACGCGAGCCACGCCGCGTACGTCCCAAGGAGGAACGCGAGCGCCGGCAGCACGACGTCGCGGCTGACGACGTCCAGGACGGACCCGGGGAGCGTCGTGAGCAGGAGTTGCGGTCGGACGACGAAGGTGGCGGCGACGCCGACGGCGACGACGCCGAGTGCCGTTCCGAGTGCGGCCGTCCGGCGCATCAGTCGCTCGCCTCCGTCGGATTCTCGGCCGCGCGACGAATTCGGTCGAGCGCCTCTCGCGCGCCGTCGAGGCGTTCATCCGGCGAGCGCTGGCCGTACTCGACGTCGCGGAACGCGTCGCGGAGCGTCGTCACGGCGTCGGCCGGGAGGCCGTCCCGTTCGACGGCGCGGGTCGCCACCTCGCCGGGCGTCATCGTCCGCCAGCGACGCACGGAGGCGTAGCCGAGGAACTCCCGCCACGCCTCGCGGATGGTCAGCCGCGCGTCTTCCTCCTCGTCGTCCGCGACGGTCCCGCGGTGGGGCGGCCCGCCCCCACTCGCGTCGCCGACGCCGCTCGTTCCCTCGCGTCCGCGAACCACCCCCACGAGCCACGCGTAGAACGCCCCTGCGAGGGTTCGGAGGCTCTCGTGTCTGAGGGATGCGAGCCACTCGCCGGCCGCGACGAGACGACGCCGGAGGCGGTCGAGAAACGCCCGTCCGCGTCGGGCGAACGCGCTCAGTCGTCTCCCGACGGCCCGGAGCCACGCCCGGAGCATCCCCGGAAGCGTCCGGACGTCCTCGCGGAGGCGCGCGAATGCGGCCAGCAGTCGGGAGGCGGCGGCGTCGACCCGCGACGCGACGGCGACGACGGCGGCGACGGTCCGGCGACAGAGACGGACGACCAGCCCCGTCGCGTCGTCGGCGACCCCGCGCGGCGACACGCCGCGACGCCGTCCGTAGACGAGAGCCAGTCCGACGAGACCGAGCAGTAGCCCCGGTCCGAACAGCGGATTCCCGGCGTCAGTTCGGGCCGTCTGGTGGGCGCCCTCTGCGACCACCGTCGTCCCGGTCGCCGGCGGGTACGTCGCCGTCAGCGCCCCGTCGGCACCGGTCGTCCCGACGCGACGGCCGTTCAGGCGCACCTGCACGCCTCCGGCGGGGTCGCCGTCGAGTTCGGCGCGGACCCGGACCCCCGTCCACGGGAACGCGACCGGGAGGGTCGGCGTCGCCGTGACCGTCAGTCGCTCCAGTCGGACCGTCGCGTTCCCACTGGCGACGCCGCGCGTCGCGACGACGGTGACGTTGCCGGCGGCGTCGGGGAGCGTCACGGCGGCGTCGCCGGCGGCGGCCGTCCGCCCGAGGGGCTGGCCTTCGACGGCGACGGACGCGTTCGGCACCGCCGTCCCGTTCGCCCGCACGCTGACGGTGACGTTCCCCCGCGGCACCGTCGGCTCCGAGACGGTCACGTTCAGCGCAGTCACCAGCGAGACGTTGCGCGCGCCCTTCGCGTCGCCCCGGCGGACGGCGACCCGGACCCGCCGGCGCTCGGTCGGCAGCGTCACTCGGAGCGCTCCGCTCTCGTTGGTCCGGCCGACCGTCGCGTCGTCGAGTCGCACCGTCGCCTCCGGAACCGGGTGGTCTCGAATCGCCGCCCGCACCGTCACCGTCGCGCCAGGAATCGGCGTCCCGGTGACCTCCACCGTGACGTTCGTCTCGACGCCGAAGGAGTCGCCTACGTCGGCACGGGGGCCGCCGCCGGCGTCGACGGCCCGCCGTAGTCGCGCCGTCGACGGCGTGCGAACGTCGAACAGTCGCCCGCCGGCGGTCGGTGGGGGACCGAGCGCGCCAGTGGGCTCCGTCCGGACCGAGACGTTCAGCGTCGATTCGTACGGCACCGTCCCGGTGACGTTGCCGTCGGCGTTCGTCTCGCCGACCGGGTCGCCGTCGAACAGGACGGTCACACCCGCTGCCGGTTCGTCGTCCCGCGTCACGGTCACGGTCACGTCCGTCCCCGGAACGAGCGAACTCTCGTTCAGGCGGATGGCGTAGGTCGCCCCCGACGCGTTCTCGTCGTCCGTCCCGTCGGACTCGTCGGCCTGCTCCGGGTCGGACGACTGGCCGGCGTCGGACGACTCGCCGGATTTCGACTGACTACTCCCGGACTGTCCCGAGTCGGACTGACCGGTCGACCCCGACGCGCCGGAACCGGAGGACCCCGTCCCCGACGCCCCGGCGGAGAACGTCTCGCCGGGGCTCCCGCGTTCGGTGTGAGCGTAGTCGGCGGCCTGTCCGCCCTGACTCCCCGCACCGGACCCGCCGGTCGAACCCCCGGACCCCGCGCCGGATGCGCTCCCTCCGCTCCCCGACCCGGACCCGGTGCCGTTCGCTCCCGACTGCCCGCCGGCACCGCCCGAACCGCTCCCGGCACCGCCCGATTCTCCCGCTCCGCCGCCGGCCGAAGCACTGCCACCGCTGACGAACGCCTGCGTCTCGTTGGCGAGTCGCTCGCGCCCGGGCGTCGGGTCGAACCGGACCCAGCCGACGTCGGGGAAGTAGACCTCGACCCACGCGTGGGCGTTCATCCCACGGACGACGTAGCTGTCTCCCCGCGGCTGACCGGTGGAGTAGCCGACGACGTACCGCGCCGGGACGTCCTGGGTCCGGAGCATCGCCGTCATCGCGGTGGCGAAGTACTCGCAGTACCCCTTCTCCATCCCGAAGACGAACTCCGTCGCGACGTCGCCGTCCGGCCGACTCGCGTTCAGCGAGTAGCGCTTGTTGCGTTCGAGCCACTGCTCGATCCGCACCGCTCGCTCGTACGGCGAATCGGCGCTCGCCGTCAGGTCGTCCGTGAACGCCGCCAGTCGCTCCGTCGAATCGGGCAGTTGCGTGTACCGGCGCTCGATGGACGACGGATAGTCCGTCCCCGCCGAACGAAGCGTCTCTGGGTCGCGCGGCGGTTCGAAACTGACCACCCCGTACGTGGCGTTGGCGGGCGTCGCCGACGTCGTTCGGAAGGCGCGGGCCTCCGTCACGCGGACGCGCTCGGCCGCCCCGGCGAGTCTGGCCGGTCGCCACGCCGCCGGGAGGCTGGTCGCCGGCCGGCGGAGCGTCACCTCCTGGACGATTCGGTTGGCGCGTTGGCCCTGCCGGTCGAGCCGGCCGCCGTCGTACGGCCGGCCCCCGCCGGTCGACCGCCAGCCGTCGCCGGTGTATCGTTCGAACGCGCCCGTCCGCCAGTAGGAGGGGCTGTTGGCCTCGACGACGAAGTGAATCTGCTGGGACGTGCTCTGGAACGCGCTCCCGTTCGCCTGGAGGCCGCCCACCGTGGTCCGATTGCCGACCGAGAGCGCGCCGACGCCGCCACCGGACCCACCGCTAGCTCCGGACCCACCGCTAGCCCCGGACCCACTCCCGCCCGGCGTCGACGCCGCGCTCCCGTCGCCCTGGGCGTCGCTCTGTGAGCCACTGGGGCCCCCACCGCTCCCGCCACTTTGCCCACTTTGACCGCTCGCACTAGCTGCTCCCGCTCCACCGCCGGCCCGTGTGGAGCTTTCGTTCTCGCTCAGCGGGTCCGGCACGGATTCGCTGGCGACGCCGGGGAGGGCAGGAACCAGTGCCGTCGCGAGGACGACGGCCAGAATGACGGCGAGCGAGAGGAACACTCGGCCGTAGTCGCTCCCCGAGACGCCCCCTTCACCGTCGATGTTCCTGTCCGACATTCGCTCCCTCCGCATCCGTCGACGACGCCGAATATATCAGTTGGTGATGTTGCCCCCCGCCATAAGCGTTGGCGACGCCCCGGTGCCGTTCCGGCTTACGCGACGTGGCGGTCGTAGACGTCGAGGAGGAACGCACCGAATTCGTCCCCGAAGGCTTCGTACATCGCCGCTCCCGTCTCCGCGTCGGCGAGTTCGGGGCTGCCGAGCGCGCCCGAGTCGGTGTAGTCGGCGATTTCGGTGTACATCGACACCGGACTCGCCCTCGTGAGGTCGGCCTCGGTGAGGTCGTAGGGGAGTTCCCACCGCGTCCCCTCGATCGCCGCCTCGTCGACCAGGTCCGGTCGGAGATGGAGCATCAGCGACGTCTCCATCTCGCCCGCGTGGGCGATGCCGCCGGCGTCGCTCTCGCGAAGTTCGTCGATGAACGCCCGCGCGAGGGCGAAGTACGTCAGCCCGAGGACCTCGACGTCGTCCCCGTAGGCACGACCGTACATCTGGGCGGCGCTAGCGACGAGGGCCGCGTTGCCGCCGTGGCCGTTCAACAGGAGGACGGCGTCGAAGTCGTTCGCGGCGGCTGCCGCGACGACGTCGTCGAGCAGCCAGAGCAGGTGTTCGTATTCGAGCGACACCGTCGCACCGAACGAGAGGTGGTGTGGCGAGTAGCCCGTCCAGACGGGCGGCGTCACGAGGATGGGGACGTCGGGATGTACCCTGTCGGCCCCCGCGTGGGCGACGGCCTCGGCGAGAATCGAATCCGTCGCCGTCGGCATGTGCGGGCCGTGTTGTTCGAGGCTCGCGACGGGGACGACGAGTATCGACCCGTCGCGCTCGGCCCGGTCACGCACCTCGGCGGCGGTCATCCCCGCCCACTCGACGTCGCTTCCGCCGATTGATTCGTACAGCATACGCGTTGACATGTCTGGAGGTCAGCAATAAGCGTAGGTGATGGTGACATTGTTCGCGCTGCCGGACGACCGTGGCGATGACGACCGTTCGAAACGCGACGCGAGTGGCCGCCGTCGGGGACGGTCGCTCGGAGCCCGACGAGCTCCCTCGGAGGTGTGACGCGACTAGTCGAGGTGGGGTGCGACGGCGGCGGCGACGCCGAACAGGTCGGCGTCCGCGAACGCCTCGCCCATCAACTGGACGCCGACCGGGAGGCCGTCGGCCGAGAGTCCGGGAAGCGAGATGGCGGGCAGTCGCGTCACGTCGGCCGCGAGGGTGTTGCGGATGTAGTCGAACCCCGGGTCGGCGGCGTCCGCGATTCGCGGGGCGACGTCGGGCATCGTCGGCGTGACGAGCGCGTCGACGTCGGCGAGTGCCGCCTCGAACGCCTCGCGATACACTTCACGGGCGGCCTGTGCTCGGGTGTACGGGACGCCGTCGTGGGCCTCGATGATCCGTGCACCGGCGAGGAGTTTGCTCTTGTAGAACTGGCCGAGTTCGCCGCTTTTGGCCGCCGACCGCGCCGCGAGCGCCGCCTGATACCCCTCGTCGACGCCGCCCCCGCGCCGGTAGGGTGCGCCACCCGCCCGCCAGTGGGCCGCGAGTTCGGTGAAGCTCAGGAGGTTCTTGATGGCCGGGCCGGCGTGAAAGTAGTCGACCGAGACGCGCTCGGTCGTCGCACCGGTGTCTTCGAGGGTAGCGACGGCCCCTTCGACGCTCGTGACTACCCGGTCCGTGACGCCCTCGCCAAACCCTTCGTCGAGGACGCCGAGCGTCAGGTCGGCGAGCGCGGGCGGGTCGACCGCGGCGTCGACGTAGCCGCCGACGCGGTACTGTTCGCGACCGGCCGCCTGGAGGCTGGCGGGGTCACCCTCGTCCGGCCCGGCGACGGCTTCGAGGACGCGCGCGGCGTCGGCCACCGTCGACGTCATCGGCCCGACGTGGTCCTGCGTGTAGGTGTTCTCGACGACGCCCCGTCCGGGGACGAGGCCCCACGTCGGTTTCACGCCGACGACGCCACAGAACGAGGCGGGGATGCGCGTCGACCCCCCGGTGTCGGTGCCGAGCGTCACGTCGACTTCGTCCGTGGCGACGGCGACGGCGCTCCCGCCGGACGACCCGCCGGCGGTCCGTTCGGGGTCGACCGGATTCCGAACGGGGCCGTCAGCACCCGTCGTTCCCCGCGCGCTCGACGCGAACTCGTCGAGGTTCGTCTTGGCCGTGATGGTCGCCCCCGCCTCGCGGAGGCGGGAGACGACGGTGGCGTCCCTCCCGGGGACGTATCCGCGCATGACCGCGGACGCACACTCCATCGGCACGCCAGCGACGGCGATGGTGTCTTTGAGTCCGACCGTCGCGCCCGCCAGCGAGTCGCCCGCGTCCGCCGTCGGCGGAACGTGACACCGCGTCGCGATGGCGTTGTACGGGTCGTCCGTCGCCCGTTCCCACGTGCGCGCCTTGCCGCCGTCGTCGTGGCCGTCGAGGGGCACGTCGTCGACGGCGTCGAGCGTCGCCAGGTTCTCGTTGACCATCTCGCGGAGCGTGTCGAGTTCCGCCTCGTCGACGTCGACGCCGAACCGGTCGCCGAGCGCTGCCAGCTCGTCCGTGGTGAGCGTTCGCATAGGCGTCGCTCGTCCGGCGGACGTATGACGTTTCCCCCCGGCGGACGACGCGTCGCCGGACGACGATTTCGGCCGCTTCGAGCCCGTGTGGGCGGAAATCGACTAGTTCTTGAGTCTCCTCCTCCGAGGTACCGGTGTGCCATCTGGAGACGAAACCGAACCGGAGTGGGCCAGGACGCTCCGGAGTCGAGCCTACGAGTTCACTCTCGAAGAGGGGCCGGAATCGATGTTCGCGCTGAGCATCGAGGAGATGGACTGTGAGACGGCGTGGCTCATCTCCGATACCGTCGTGTCGCTCGAACGAATGCGGTAGTCCTTCCTTCGCGCGCTCCTCGCCCGGTCACGTCGTCCGCAGGAAGCCGTCGCGGACTGACTGGACACGCCCGGCATCGCGGAGTCTGGCGACGTGGTTCAACAGGGCGTCGTCGGTCACTTCGTGGTCCACTGCACCGGTGAACTCCTGGTCGGCCTTCAGGACGGCGAAGACGCGTTCGATGGGTGCGCCCTCGTCCGTCGTCTGCTGTTCGATGAGGTCGATGGTGGAGGTGATGCGGTCGGCCACGTCGAACGACTCGGGGTCGTCGTCCGTCTCGACGCGCAGGTCGCGGTCCCGGGACTCGGCCACGAGGTCGGCGAACGCCGCCGGCCCCTCGACGTCGCCGACGCGTTCCCGGGAGAACGCCCGGAGGACGTCGGGGTGGTCGGGGAGACGCCCCAGCGAGCACGTGAGGACGCACACCTCCGCCGTCGCGTCCGCCTCGCTCACGAAGAACTGGTACTGGTGGCCGTTGGTCAGGAGGCCGAGCGCCGCGCCCGTCGTCCGCATCGCCGTCCGGGGGCGGTCACCGACCGACCCGAGCGACTGGGCCGGGCGTTCGACGCAGACGACGACCTTCGCGTCGTCGCCGAGGACGTAGTCGACCGGTTGCGCCGACGACAGTCCCGGCGGCGTCTTCCCCATGCGGACCGCCGGGAGCGTCGGCGTCCACCCGAGCGCGTGGAGGACGGGCGCGACGACTTTCTCCCGGACCTCGCGTTCGTTCAGGTCCCTCTCGGCGAGAATCGCCCGCGACCGGGCGACGACGGCGTCGAGTGACGGCTCGTGAAACGCCGATTCATCGGGCGTCTGCTCCGCGTCGTCCGCGTCGACGTCGAGAGCGGCGTCGCCCGGGACGTCGCCGTCGGCCGAGATACCGAGGTACGGGCCGTCGAACAGGCTGGTATCCGCGGCGTCGATTCGCGTCAGGTGCGTCGCGTCGAGGACGCGTTCGAAGCCCCCGTCGACCGGGCGGACGTCGAGGACGCCCACGACGTCGACGCGGTCGCCGCGGTCGACGCAGTCGACCATCTCGCCCGTCAGTTCGACGGCGAGCGACCCCGCGTCGTCTGATTCCGGAAGCGTGTCGAGGCCGACGCGCCGGGCGTCGGCGAACGCGGAGTCGTTCGCGTCGAAGCGCAGCGCGTCTGCCTCGCAGTCGTCGCACGGGCCCGGGGCGGGTCGGCCTCCCGCGTTCGCGGGGCGGCGGTTCGTCGCCCCGCACGCACGGCACTCGTAGGCCGCGGTGACGAGTCGCGGGACCGCCTCGCTGACCGAGGCGGCGTAGCCTCTGACCGTGAGGAGTTCGCCCGCGAACTCCCCGGTGCGAATCGCGCCCGGCGACCGGCGTCGCTCGTCCGGGAGCGAAACGAGGCACACTCCGACGTCCCCGTCGTCGGCGACGGTCCGGAGCGCGGTTTCCGCGTGGTCGCGGTACTCGCGCGGCGCGTCGAGATAGGCCGCCGCGAGACCTGAATCGAACGCCGCGAGGTCGTCGTGCGCCACGTCGACGCGGCCGTCGGCCGTCTCCCAGTCGGTCCCTTCCCGAAAGAATCGCTCGAACCGCTCCACGGGACCTCCGTGCGTCGTGGTCTGTTCCATCTCATCGGGGTGTGCGCGTCGCCGTCGTATTAATTTACGGTAGACGGCCCCTCGTCGGGCGGTAGACTGCGCAAAAAGCCCGGGCTGCTACTCGGAGAAGTAGCGGAGGTGCATCTCCGCCGACTCCTCGGAGAGCGACTCGACGCGACCCGTCTGCTTGTCCTCGTAGTAGTAGTCGTCTTCCTCGTAGAGGAGGTGGTCGTCGTCCTCGTAAAGCACTGCTCGCATCATAAACTCGGATACGAGTTACTATTTGAAATAGGTTACGACGCCGGTCGTGTCAGTTGACTCGTTCGACCGCGTACCCCTTCGATTCGACGGCCTCGATCACCGTCTCGGAGTGGCTCTGGCCGTTCGTGAGGACGCGAAAGACGAGGTAGGCCTCGCCGACGCTCAGGTCCTCTATCGACCGGTCGTGACGCACCGACTGGATGTTCGCACCCTCCCGGCCGATGGCGGCGCTTATCTCGCCCATCTTGCCGGGTCGGTCCTCGATGTGGACGCGGAGGTGGAGCAGTTGCTCCCGCCCGGTCAGGGCGTGGGTCAACACGGACTGGAGCGACGAGATGTCGATGTTGCCACCGCCCAGTACGGGGACGACCTGTTCGTCCGTCACGTCGACGTCACCGTGGAGGAGGGCCGCGACCGATGCGGCCCCCGCGCCTTCGACCAGTTGCTTCGCGCGTTCGAGGAGGACGAGCATCGCCTCCGCGATGGCGTCGTCGTCGACGACCACCACCTCGTCGACGTGCTCCCGGATCAGCGAGAAGGTGAGTTCGGAGATGCCGCCGGTGGCGATGCCGTCGGCGATGGTGTCGGGGTCGGCGACGTCGACGGGGTGGCCCTTCCGGAGGCTCTCGGGGACGGTCGCCGCCTCCGCGGCCTGGACGCCGACCACGCGGACGTCGTCGTCGAGCCCCGCGACCGCGGTGGCGACGCCCCCGATGAGCCCGCCGCCGCCGATGGGGACGACGACGGTGTCGACCGACGGCAGTTGTTCGTAGAGTTCGACGCCGAGGGTGCCCTGTCCGGCGACGATGTCCGGGTCGTCGTAGGCGTGGACGAACTGCGTCCCGTCCGCGTCGGCGAGGTCTTTCGCGTGGGCGAGCGCCTGCTGGAACGTCCGCCCGTGGAGGACGACGCTGGCTCCGTAGCCCCGCGTCGCGTCGATTTTGGTCTGAGGTGCCGTCGTCGGCATGACGACGGTCGAGTCGACGCCGACCTCGGTCGCCGCGAGGGCAACGCCCTGGGCGTGGTTGCCGGCGCTGGCGGCGACGACGCGGGAGACGCCCCCGGCGGCCAACTGCTTGAGTTTGTTGTACGCGCCTCGCGTCTTGAACGACCCCGTCCGCTGGAGGTGTTCCATCTTCAGGTGGACGTCGGCGTCGACGCGTTCGCTGAGTGACCGACTGAATTCGATGGGAGTTCGCCGAACGATGGATTCGTCGTCCAGTCGCGACGCCGCCTCGGAGATCTCCTCGAAGGTGACGGTGGGGGACATTCGTAACAACGTGCCGGGGAATCGAGAAATAGGCACCGGTGGTTTCGGCTGGCTGCCACTAGTCCCTTCGCTGTCGAACCCCGACGCTGATACGGGCCGTCTGCGACCACTCATCGGGGGGAGTAGGGTGCCTCATTCAGATAATGCCGACCAGACAGGCGACGCCGTATCGACCGTTCGACTGTTGGCGAACCAGCGCAGAATCCACCTTCTCGACACCCTGGTCGCGAGCGACGGCCCGATGGCGCTTCACGAACTCGCCGTCGAAGTCGCCGCTCGGGAGAGCGACGGGGGTGAGCCATCTGAGGACCACCTCGACCGGGTGCGAACCTCGCTGTTTCACAACCATCTCCCGCAACTCGACGACGCGAGCCTCGTCGAGTTCGACGCCGACCGCCGGCAGGTCGTCGTCGCCGACGACCGCCGGCTAGCGGACCTCCTGGGTGCGGTCTTCGGGGAGTAGCGACCCTGCCGGCCCGGGTTGGGCTCAACGCCTTTACCGCTCCGACGCCAAGGGCGACCATGGTGCTGTCGCTCTCGATGGGCTGGCGACACGTCCTCTTCGCGAACTACCCCGTGGACGCCGACCTGTTGGCCGCTCACCTGCCCGACGCGCTGACCGTCGACGCGTTCGACGGCACCGGGTGGCTCTCCGTCGTGCCGTTCACGAACGTCGACGTCCGGCCGACGGCGCTGCCGGCGGGGACGGGTCTGCCGCTCCCGGAACTCAATCTGCGGACGTACGTCACCTGCGACGGCGAACCAGGCGTCTACTTCTTCAGCCTCGACGCGGAGGGCGTCCTCGCCGTCCTCGGTGCGCGCGTCTTTCACCACCTGCCGTACTACTACGCCCGCATCTCGATGGACGTCGCCGACGGCCGGATTCGGTTCCGCAGTCGTCGACGCCACCCGGGCGAGCGCCCCGTGAACTACGCCGCCACGTACGAACCCGCCGGCGACGCGTTCGAGTCGTCGGCCGCCCCGCTCGCCGAGTTCCTCACCGAGCGCTATCGCTTCTACACGCAGGCGGCCGACGGCTCGCTCCGTTACGCCGACGTCTCCCACGACCCGTGGACGCTCTACCCCGCCGAGATGCGCGTCGCCGAGAACTCGCTGTTCGAGGCGAACGGCCTCGACCACCCCGAGGCGACGCCGACCTGTTACTACAGTCCCGGCGTCGACGTGACTGCCTCGCGGAGCAAACGCTGGGAGGGGTCGCGATGACCGGAGACGGAACTTCGAGCGACGTCGATGTCGGCGAGGGGCCGGTCCTCCTGTTCGACGGCGTCTGTAACCTCTGTACGGGCGCGGTGAAGTTCGTCGTCCCCCGAGATTCCGACGGGAAAATTCGGTTCGCGTCGCTCCAGTCCGACGTAGGTCGGCGACTCCTCGACCGGTGCGGGCGCTCGCCGGACGACCGCTCGACCGTCGTCCTCGTCGAGGGCGACGACTGCTACACGAAGTCGGCGGCGGCGATTCGCGTCGCGCGACACCTCGGCTGGCCGTACGCTGCGCTCGGCGCACTCCGCGTCCTCCCCCGGCCGGTCCGGGACGCGGTGTACGACTTCGTGGCCGCCCACCGGTACGACTGGTTCGGCGAGCGCGAGTCGTGTATGGTGCCCGCGGCGGGCGTGAGCGACCGGTTTCTGGACGCCGGCGACGACACCCGAAGTCTGTAGGGCCGTCGGCTAAGCCGCCCCCGCGGCTATCCCGACCCGGGGAAACCCATGCCCCGAACGACGATGGTGGTTTCTCTCCCGCGTCGATGCGCGTTCGGCGCGCGACGTGGGTCTCGAGCCACGCGTCTGCCGTTCCGCGCGGCGCTACCGCGTCGCGTCGACCACTTCGTAGTGGAGGTTGCCGTCGCGGAGCCGGTCCGTGTGCGAGGAGAGTTCGGTCGTCACCGCCAGTAACAACACGTCGAGCCCTTTCGTCGCCGCCTCCTGTACCGCGAGCGCCGTCCCGAACCGGACGTCGACGTCGAGTCCGGCGTCGTCGGCCGTCGCCAGCGCCTCGGTTCCCGCGGCGGCGACGAGGTCGGCGTCGCCGGCGGCGTCGGCGACGAGAGCAGGGTCGACGGCCTCGCTGCCACCGTCCTGTACCCGCGGGACCGTGACGACGGTGACCGTCCCGAGTTCGTAGTCGAGGACGCCCTCGAAGTCGGTGACGCCGACGTCGCGGCCGGCCGCGGCGCTCGTCACGGCGACGGCCGTCGCCGCGCCCGTCTCGCCGGGCGTCGCCCGCAGCACGCCGTCTCGCATCGAGAGCGACACAGCCTGTCCCTCCTCCATGGCCGCCGTCGCGAGGGCCGTCTCGACGTCGACCTGTCCGATGACGTCCGCCGAGACGTGGTCGACGTACTCCCGGAGGGCGTCGGTCTGTGAGATGAGCCAGTCCACCCCCTCCTTGGTGACCTCGTACCGCCCGCGGCCGTGCTTTGTGACGTAGCCCTCCTCGACGAGGCCCTGCAGGTAATCGCTCACTGCCTGGGCGGTGACGCCGATGGCGTCGGCGACTTCCCGTTGACTCACCGCTGGCTGGCGCTCCGCGAGTTGGACCAGAATCTGATAGCGCGTCGCGTTCCGCTTGCTGCGGAGGACGCCCGCTCCGTCGCGCCCGGACTCTCCCGACATCGACCGTACCTGCGTGCCACTCCGACATGAAACCCCGGAAATCAGTTCGGTGCAATTGTAGTTCTCCGGCGTACGACGCGATTAATACAATATTAGTTTAATTAGTGAATGTTAAATTTTGTTCCGTGCCACCGAAGTTGTCGTCCCCCGGCCCGTATTTGTGGCACACACGGGAGCTAGCGTGGCGATAATTGACGTATGTGGCGGCGAGACGATGCGGACCGGCAGTCTGAGGCACTGCCCGCCGACGTCGGACTGAGTCCGTCGAATCGCACACCCGGAAGCGCCGACGCCGGTCGCGTCGTATCCTCCGGAGCGGCGGGACGCCCCGGCGTCGGTAACAATTATGAAGGTTGGCGAGAATCTGCTCTCGTATGCAGAAACCGTTACTGGTCACGGACTTCCTGGACCGGGCCCGCGAATACTACGACGACGAGGAAGCAGTGGTGGCGACGACGGGGGAGCGCTACACCTACGAGGAACTCGGCGAGCGCGCGGACCGATTCTCGGCGGCGCTCCAGCAGCGCGGCATCGAGAAAGGCGACCGCGTGGCGGTACTGGACCCGAACACGCACTTTCACCTGGAAGCCGCCTACGGCATCATGCAGATCGGCGCGATTCACACGCCGCTGAACTACCGGCTGACGCCCGACGACTACGAGTACATCCTCGACGACGCCGGCGTCGACGCCATCTTCGCCGACTACGAGTACGCCCCGAAAATCGAACAGATTCGTGACGAGGTGCCGACGGAGACGTTCGTCACGAACGACACCGGCGAAGTCGAGGGCGACTGGGAGGCGTTCGAGTCCGTCATCGACGACGCCGGCACCGAGTACGACCGCCCCGAGATGGACGAAGACGAGGTCATCACCATCAACTACACGTCGGGGACGACGGGCGACCCGAAGGGCGTGATGCGAACGCACCGGTGTGAGACGCTCCACGCCTACCTCGTCACCGTCCATCAGGACATCTCCGACGACGACGTCTACCTGTGGACGCTCCCGATGTTCCACGTCAACGGCTGGGGCCACATCTTCTCCATCACCGGCATGGGCGCGAAACACGTCTGCACTCGCGGCGTCGAGGCCGGGTGGCTCTTCGACACCATCGTCGAGGAGGACGTCTCCTACCTGTGCGGTGCGCCGACGGTCCTCAACATGCTCATCGACTACTACGACACCCACGACCCGCAGACGTCGGGGGCGAACGACGTGCGCATCGCGGTGGCCGGGAGCGCGCCGCCCGAGGCGTCCATCCGCACCGTCGAGAACGAGTTCGGCTGGTATCTCAAGCAGGTCTACGGCGCGACGGAGACGGGGCCGCTCATCACCACCTCCGACGCCCGGCGCTTCTTCGACGACGACAGCTCGGACCGCTTCGCCATCAAGAAGCGAGCGGGCCTGGGCTATCTCGGGACCGAGATCCGCGTGGTCGACGAGGACGGCAACGACGTCCCGCGCGACGACGAGACCATCGGCGAAATCGTCGTCCGGGGCAATCAGGTGATGGAGGGGTACTGGAACAAGCCCGAGGCCACCGAGGAGGCGTTCAACGACCGCGTCGAGGGCTACTACCACATGGGCGACCTCGCCAGCGTCGACGAGAACGGGATGGTCGACATCAAGGACCGCAAGAAGGACATCATCATCTCCGGCGGCGAGAACATCTCCAGCATCGAACTGGAGGACGCGCTCTACGAACACCCGGAGGTGTCCGAGGTGGCGGTCATCCCCGCGCCGAGCGAGAAGTGGGGCGAGACGCCGAAGGCGTTCGTCGTCCCCGAGAGCGGCGACCCGAACGACCCCGGCGTGACCAAACAGGAACTCGAGGAGTTCACCCGCGACTTGCTGGCGAGTTACAAGGCCGTCCGCCGCGTCGAGTTCGTGAAGACGCTCCCGACGACGGCGACCGGCAAGGTCCAGAAGTACGAACTCCGACAGGAGGAGTGGGAAGACGAAGACCGGATGGTGGGCCAGGGGTAGGCCGCGTTCCGCAGGGATATAACGCGGTGTCGTTCGAAGCGTCCGTATGACCGTCCGCCTCGAACCCATCGGCCGGGCCCGGACGCCGCTGGAGGCGCGAGACGACGCGCCGCGACAGGGCTTTCTCGACGACGTTGAGGGGCGCATCGAACTCGACCCGGCGTACGCGCCCGGCCTCGACGGCGTCGAGTCGGGCCAGGAGATACTCGTCGTCTGGTACGCCCACGACGCCGACTCCGTCGTGCGCGTCGACCGGGACGGCGGGCGCGGCGTCTTCACCACCCGGTCGCCCGCGCGCCCGAACTCGATTTGTGGCACCGTCTGTCCCGTCGTCGCCGTCGAGGGAACGATGCTCCGGGTCCGCGGCGTCGACATGGTCGACGGGTCGCCGGTGCTGGACCTCAAACCGCCGCTGTGAGGGCGACGCTCCGAACTAGACCGGCCGCTCGCGAAAGACCCCTAGCACGAGGAAGGCGTAGAGACTCGCTCCGAGGAGCGCGAGGCCGACGCCGACCGGCACGGCCGCGTCGCCGCCGCCGAGCCGGCCGACCGCTTCGACGACCAGTCCGGCGGCGATGGCGACGAGCGATGCGCCCGCCGTCCGGTTCGACGCGCCCCGGAACGACCCGACGGTCGGCGGGTAGAACTGGTAGGAGACGCCGACGATTGAGAGCCCCAGAAACCCGAGGACGTTGAGTCGGAAGTGCAGTCTGGCCGCGGCGGCGACGGGTGCGAGGTGCCCCAGCGCGAAGCCGAGACCGAGAGCGACGCCGGCACTCCCCGCGACGACGCCCGCGAGGACGCCGTAGAATCCGATTCGACGACGTTCGGACCGCGCGAACGTCGTCGCGAACGCGACGGCGAATCCGACGACGGCGACGGCTTCGACGGCCGCGCCGATGCGGAACGCCGGGCCGCCGCCGAACGAGGTGGCGAGGAGCAACGGCCCGACGGCCGCCGCCGGGAGGACGACGCCGACGAGGGGCGCGGGCGGCGTCGCGACGAGGAATCGCGGCAGGAGGCGGAAGCCGACCGCGAGGAGGAGCGTCACCGCCCCGCCCGCCGCGAGGAGGTGGGCCGTCACCGGGGGACCACCACCGACGAATGACGGTACCGGCGAGCCCGTCGCCAGCGTCTCGTACGTCCCGAGGAGGAGGTACGCGAACGCGACGGGGACGAAGGCGTTGGCGACCCGGTCGATTCGCCGGCGGTGGGCGTTCGCCTCTCCCGTTCCCGTCGCGCTCCCCGTGAGGTTGTCGCGAACGGTCCAGGCGAGCGCGCCACAGAAGACGGCGACGCCGACGGCCCAGAGCGTCGCTCCGGCGGTGTGGACGACGGCGGGGACGCCGGACACTGTCGCTGCCGCGAGACAGGCGGTGCCGACGACGGCGAACGGGAACTGGACGGCGGGCGCGCGGGCGAGGGCGAGGTCGCGCTCGAAGTACGACGGGACGAGCGCGTACGCCTTCCCGAAGACGACGTGCAAGACGAAGCCGTAGACGCCGACGACGACGCCCGTCTCGCGCCCGCTCCCGAGGAGGGTAGCGAGTTGCCAGACGACTAGGGAGCACGCACCGACTGCGACGTACCGTCGCGACCACCGCGTGACCGTCGCGCTGCTCATACACCGTGGATGGCGACGAGGGACAAAGACGTTTGAGGCGAACGTGGCGGGGAAACGGCTATTCGACGCGCTCCGACCGTTCGGCGTGTTTCTTCGCGCGTTCGACGTAGTGGTCGGCCGCCTCGGCCCACGAGTCGTCGTCGAGTCGCTTCACCTCTTTCGCGGGCGTCCCGGCGTACAGCGTCCGCGGCGGGACCTCGGTGCCCTCGGTGACGACGCTCCCGGCGGCGACGATGGCCCCCTCGCCGACGACGGCGTCGTCGAGGACGATTGCACCCATCCCGACCAGCGCCCGTTCCTCGACGGTCGCGGCGTGGACGATGGCCTGGTGGCCGACGGTGACGTACGGGCCGACCACCGCGTCCTCGTGACAGACGCCGCCGTCCTGGACGTTCGCCCCCTCGCGGACGACGATTGGATGTGAGTCGCCCCGGAGCGTCGCGTTCGGCCAGACGCTGGCGTCTGCTTCGATGGTCACGTCGCCGATGACGACCGCGGCGTCGTCGACGTACGCCGTCTCGTGGACCGCCGGTTCGACTCCCTCGTACGAACGGAGTACCATACCACACGCCGCGTCGGGCCGTCTGATAAAGCTACCTTCCGGCGGAGCGCCGGTCGGGGGTGGCAAAAGCTACCGCCCGACCTTGCGTTTAAGGAACGTCTCGACCTGGGGAGGATATGGCTCCCGACACGCGAATCGGCGTCGACGTCGGCGGGACGTTCACCGACGTGGTAGCCGTCCACGACGGGTCGATTCGGGTCCACAAGACGCCGTCGACGCCCGACGCGCCCGAACGGGGCGTCCTCGACGGCCTCGACGAGTCGCGGGCGGCGGGTCTCGACCCCGGAGCGGTGTCGTTTTTCGCCCACGGGACGACGGTGGCCACGAACGCCGTTCTCGAACGGTCGTGGGCGGAGACGGCGCTGGTGACGACCGAGGGCTTCCGCGACGCCCTCGAAATCGGCCGGCAGACGCGTCCGGACCTCTACGACCTGCACGCCGAGCAGCCCCCGCCCGTGGTCGAACGCGACGACCGATACGAAGTGCCCGAGCGCCTCGACGGCCGAGGGGACGTGGTCGACTCGCTCGACGAGGACGCGGTACGAGCCGTGGCTCGGGAACTGGCCGACACGGACGTCGAGAGCGTCGCCGTCTCCCTCCTCTTCTCGTTCGAGAACGCCGCCCACGAGCGCCGGGTGCGGGAACTGCTGGAGGCCGACCTCGACTGCCCGGTGTCGCTGTCGAGCGACGTCCTCCCGGAGATGCGCGAGTACGAACGGACGCTGGCGACGGCGGTCAACGCCGCGCTCGAACCCGTGATGGGTCGCTACGTCGGAAATCTCTCCGACGGCATCGAGTCGGCGGGGGTGTCGGCGGACCTGCGCATCATGCAGTCGAACGGCGGCCTCGTCACTGCGGCGGAGGCGCGCGAACGCCCGGTGAACACGCTCCTCTCGGGACCCGCGGCGGGCGTTCAGGGCGCGGCCCACGTCGCCGGCGAGGCCGGCATGGACGACGTCGTGACGATGGACATGGGCGGCACGTCCTGCGACGTGTCGCTGGTCCGCGGCGGCGACCCGGTCGTCTCGACGGAACAGACGGTCGGAGAGTTCCCGGTTGGCGTCCCGATGGTGGACGTCCACACCATCGGCGCGGGCGGCGGGTCCGTCGCGTGGGTCGACGCCGGCGACGCCCTCCGCGTCGGGCCGGAGAGCGCGGGCGCGGACCCCGGACCCATCTGTTACGGCCGCGGCGGCACCGACCCGACCGTCACCGACGCCCACGTCCTCCTCGGGCGCGTCGACCCCGACCGCTTCTTCGAGGGGAGCGCGGACGTCGACGCCGTCCGCGCGGGCGTCGAACGCCTCGCCGACGAACTCGGACTCGGCGTCGACGAGACGGCCCAGGGCATCCTCGACGTCGCCGACGCCAGCATGGAACGGGCGCTCCGCGTCGTCTCGGTCGAACGCGGCCACGACCCGCGCGAGGTCGGCCTCGTCGCGTACGGCGGGGCGGGGCCGCTCCACGCCCCGAAGCTAGCCGCCGAACTCGACGTGCCGCGGGTCCTCGTCCCCCGGTCCGCCGGCGTCCTCTCCGCGCTCGGACTGCTCATCAGCGACGTGACCTACGAGTACAGCGCCACCCGCGTCCGGTCGTGGGACGAACTCGACCCCGCGGCGCTGGAGTCGACGTTCGCCGACTTCGAGGCCGAGGGGCGCGACCGACTGGAGGCGGAGAGATTCGCCGCCGACCGGATGCGGTTCGAACGCGCCGTCGACGCCCGCTACGAGGGACAGTCGTTCGACCTGCGCGTGCCGGTGCCCGGCGAGGTCGACGCCGACGCTCTCGCGGCCGTCGCCGACAGTTTCCACGAACGACACGAGCGCCGCTACGGCCACGCCTCGCCGGACGAACCGCTGGAACTCGTGACCGTCCGCCTGCGCGCCCGCGGCGTCGTCGACCCGCCGTCGCTGGACGCGACGCCGGCGACGCGCGACGCCGCGGCGCCGCGGGAGACGCGCCCCGTCACTTTCGACGGCGTCGAGCGGGAGACGCCGGTGTATCGCCGCGACGCCCTCGGTCCCGGCGTCACGTTCGACGGCCCAGCCGTCGTCGAGGGTGCCGAGAGCACGACCGTCGTCCATCCGGGCCAGCGCGTTCGCGTCGACGAGTTCGAGAACATGGTGATAGCGACGTGACCGACGCCGACGAGGACGGGGCGACGGCCGTCGACGCCGTGACGCTGGAGGTACTCCGGAACGCCTGCGTCGCCGTCGCCGAGGAGATGAACGCGACGCTGGTGCGGACGAGTTACTCGCCGAACATCAAGGACCGCCGCGACTGCTCGTGTGCGCTGTTCGACGCGGACGCGGAGCTGGTGAGCCAGGCCGAGAACATCCCCGTCCACCTCGGCGCGATGCCGTACTCGGTGGCGGCGGCGCTCGACCGATTCCCGCCGGAAGCGCTCTCGCCCGGCGACGCGGTCCTCCTCAACGACCCGTTCCACGGCGGCGCGCACCTCCCCGACCTGACGCTCGTGACGCCCATCTACGTCGACGGCGACCTCGCGGCGTTCGCGGCGAACCGCGCCCACCACGCCGACGTCGGCGGCGCGCGCGCGGGTAGCGTCGCCGCAGACTCGACCGAGATCTACCAGGAGGGCGTCCGCATCCCGCCGGTGAAGCTCTACGAGGGCGGCGAGGTGAACGAGGGCGTCCGCGACCTCCTGTTGACGAACGTCCGCACGCCGGACGAACGCCGCGGCGACCTGCGCGCCCAGCGGGCGGCGAATCAGACCGCAGTCGACCGATTCCGCGAACTCGCCGAACGCCACGGGCCCGACGTCCTCCGCGCCGCGATGGAGCGAATCAAAGACTACGCGGAGTCGCGGATGCGCACCGAAATCGAGGACCTGCCCGACGGAACCTACCGGTTCGAGGACGTTCTCGACGACGACGGCCGGGGAACCGAAGACGTCTCCATCGCCGTCGCGGTGACCGTCGACGGCGACGAACTCGTCGTCGACTTCGAGGGGACGGCGGCGCAGGTGCCCGGCCCCATCAACGCCCCGCTGGCGGTGACGGCGTCGGCGACGTACTACGTCGCGCGCTGCGTGACCGACCCGGACGTACCGCCGAACCACGGCGCGTACCGGCCGATTACGATTCGCGCGCCTGAAGGAACCGTCGTGAACGCGCGCCCGCCGGCGGCCGTCGTCGGCGGGAATCTGGAGGTCTCCCAGCGCGTCACCGACGCCCTCTTCGGCGCGTTCGGGGAGTGTGCGCCCGACCGGGTCGCGGCCGCCGGCCAGGGCACGATGAACAGCGTCACGTTCGGCGGGGCGGACACGCGCGGGAGCGACGGCGGAGGCGGGGACGACCACCGAAACGACGGCGGAGGCGGGAGCGACGGCGGCGACCCCTTCGCGTTCTACGAGACGGTCGGCGGCGGGTTCGGTGCGCGCGCCGACGCCGACGGCATGGACGGCGTCCACGTCCACATGAGCAACACGCGAAACACGCCGGCAGAGGTGCTGGAGACGGCCTATCCCCTTCGCGTCCGGCGCTACGAACTCCGACAGGACTCCGGTGGCGCGGGCGAACACCGCGGCGGCCTCGGCCTGCGCCGGGACGTGGAAGTCCTCGCCGACGGCACGACGTTCAGCATCCTCGCCGACAGGCGTCGTCACCGGCCCTACGGTCTCGCCGGCGGCGAATCCGGCGCACCCGGCGCGGACTTCCTCCGGGCGGACGGCGACGTCGCCCCCATCGACGCCAAGTCCACGCACGAACTCGACGCCGGCGACGTGGTGAGCGTCCGGACGCCCGGCGGCGGCGGGATGGGCGACCCGGCGGACCGCGACCGCGACTCGCTCGCCCGTGACCTCCGACTCGGGAAGGTGTCGGCCGCCGCCGTCGAGGAGGCGTACGGCGTCGACCCGGCGGACCTGAACGTCGGCCCGGACGTCGACGACCCGTAGCGGCGCTCGACCCGGACGTCGACGGCCTACTCCACCCGCGTTCCCGTCTCGCCAGCGAGCGCCGCGTCGAGATTCCCGGGCGTCGTCACGAGGGCGCGGTCGCCGCCGCCCTCGACGAACCGGGCGCAGGCCTCCATCTTCGGACGCATGCTCCCCACGCCGAACTCCCCCGCGTCGAGAAGGGTGCGGACCTCGTCGGCGTCGACGTCTTCGATGGGCGTCTGGTCCTCGGTGCCGTAGTTCCGGTAGGCGAACTCGACGTCGGTGAGAAAGACCAGCGTCTCGGCGTCGAGGTCCGTCGCCACGAGCTGCGAGGTGTGGTCCTTGTCGACGACGGCGTCGACGCCGCGCAGGCCGTCGTCGCGGACGACGGGGATGCCGCCGCCGCCCGCGCAGACGACGTGGCTCCCGCGGTCGACCATCGCGGCCACGTCGTCGGCTTCGACCAGTTCGACGGGGTCGGGTGAGGCGACGACGCGGCGATAGCGCTTCTCGCCCGTCCCCACCGCCTTCGTGGGAAAGTCCTTCGCACGGGCCTCGGCTTCCGTGTAGAACGGCCCCACGGGCTTCGTCGGGTCGTCGAACGCGGGGTCGTCGCCGTCGACGACGACCTGCGTCACGAGCGTCACGAAGTCGTGGTCGCCCCCGAGTTCGTCGTCCAGGGCGTTCTGGAGGCGGTAGCCGACGTGTGCCTGCGTCTCCGCCACCAGGACGTCCAGGGAGTGCTGGGGCGTCTCGGGGGCGGCCTCCTGCTGGAGGATGCGATTGCCGACCTGCGGGCCGTTGCCGTGCGTGAGGACCACCTCGTGGCCGTCGGCGACGACGCCGGCGACGCGTTCGGCCGTCTCCGCGACGACGGCCGACGGGTCCCTGTCCTCGGGGCCGAGGATGGCGTTGCCGCCGAGGGCGATGACCGACCGTGCCATAGCGTAGCTGTGTGCCCCGAGAGTTTAGTAGCCGGTGGTGAGACGTTCGCGTATGTCACGCGAGCGCGTCGTCATCATGGGCGCGGCCGGCCGCGACTTCCACGACTTCAACGCGGTGTTTCGCGGGAGCGACGCACACGAAGTGGTCGCTTTCACGCGGACCGGGAGCCAGAACGTCGGCGAACTCGACGAACCGCCACAGCGACGCTACCCGGCCGAACTCGCCGGCGAGGAGTATCCCGACGGGATTCCCATCCGGCCGGCGGAGGACCTGGAACGCATCGTCGACGAGGCGGACGTCGACACCGTCGTCTTCTCCTACTCCGACGTCTCGCACGAACACGTCATGCACCAGGCGTCGCGAGCGCTCGCGGCGGGCGCTGATTTCCGGTTTCTCGGGCCGAAGCGGATGATGCTCACCGCGCCGGTCCCCGTCGTCGCCGTCGACGCCGTCCGCACCGGCTGTGGGAAATCACAGACCACCCGCCGCCTCGCCGACCTGCTCGACGACCGGGGACGGTCGGTCGCCATCGTCCGCGAGCCGATGCCCTACGGCGACCTGGCGAGCCAGCGCGTCCAGCGCTTCGAGACGATGGCCGACGTCGACGCCGCCGACGTCACCATCGAGGAACGCGAGGAGTACGAACAGCACGTCGAGCGCGGCCACGTCGTCTTCGCGGGCGTCGACTACGCCGACGTCCTCGACGCGGCGGCCGACGAGGCCGACGTTATCGTCTGGGACGGTGGCAACAACGAACTCCCCTTCTTCGAACCCGACGTGCACTTCGTTCTCGCGGACCCCCTGCGCGCCGGCCACGAACTCCGCTACCATCCCGGCGAGACGAATCTCCGACTCGCCGACTACCTCGTCGTCAACAAGGAGAACTCGGCCGACGAGGCGGATATCAACCTCGTCGTCGAGAACGCCACGAGCGTCAACCCGGACGTCGAAATCGTCCACGCCGACTCGGTCATCACGACGGAGGGTCCGGACGTCGACGGCGAGCGCGTCCTTGTCGTCGAGGACGGGCCGACGGTGACACACGGCGACGCGGGCTACGGAGCGGGCAAAATCGCCGCCGAGCAGGGCGGCGCGGCGGAACTCGTCGACCCGCGTCCCCACGCCGTCGGCTCCCTCGCGCGCGTCCTCGACGAGTACCCCCACCTCGACCGCGTCCTGCCGGCGATGGGCTACAGCGACCGGCAGGTGGCGGACCTCGAAGCCACCATCGAGAACGCCGACCCCGACCTCGTCGTCGCGGGGACGCCACACGACCTGTCGCGGGTCGTCGACGTCGACGTCCCCGTCGTCCGCGTCAGATACGACCTCCGGGAGCGCGGCCGGTGTCTGGGTGACGTCCTCGACGCTCACGCCGACGTCCTCGGGCTGTGAGCGCCGCGCGGACCCCGTCACTCGCCCCCGTCAGCCAGTGGCAACCGGACCGTGAACACGGTGCCCGTCGGGGTGCGGTCCGCCACGTCGATGTCGCCGCCGTACTGGCGCACCAGCGTTTCGACGAGGTGGAGGCCCAACCCCGTCCCGGCGCTGTGGTCTCCCTTGGTCCCGTGTTCGAACACCTGGTCTTTCATCGAATCGGGGATTCCGGGGCCGTCGTCGGCGACGCGGACGACCGCCGCCGCGCCGTCGCGGGAGACGCCGACCTGGACCCACGGGTCGTCGACGTTGTGCTGGACGGCGTTGTTCAGCAGGTTGCGGAAGACGGCACCGAGCAGTTCGTTGGCTCGCACCTCGACGTCCGGAATCTCCCCGTCGACGACGACGTCGGCGGCCGCGTACGACGACCTGGCCTCCGCGAGTTCGCGTTCCAGCACCGACCGGAGCGACACCGCTTCGAGCGACGGCGACCGGGCGTTCTCGAACTGCATCGACCGGGTGAGGTCACGGGCGGTGTGCGTGAGTTCGACGACGTGTTCGGCCTTCGATTCGAGGACGTCCAGGTCGCCCGCCCCCGATTCGTCGACGTGGTCCGAGAGCACCTCCGCCATCCCGCAGATGACGGTCATGTCGTTGCGAATGTCGTGTCGCAACAGCCCGTTCAGCAGTTCGAGTTCGTCGGCGTGGCGTTCCAGCGCGTGTTCGTACTCCCGGCGTTCGGTGACGTCCTCGATGGCACCCTCGAAGTACCGACGGCCGTCGGGCGTCTCGTGTTCGATGGCGACGATGGAGGCCCAGAACGTCTCGCCCGAGAGCGTCTCCAGTTCGAGTTCCTTCTCGCGGACGATGCCCGACTCCCGGAGTTGCTCGGCGAACGATTCCCTGTCGGCCGCGTCGGCGTAGAGGCCCGAGACGGGCCGGTCGAGGAGTTGCTCCCGGGAGTCGGCGTCGAACAGGTCGACCATCGCGGGGTTGACTTCGAGCAGGTCGTCCTCCGGCGGGGCTGTACTCCGGAAGATGCCGACGGGCACGTTCTCGACGAGTTCCTTGTAGCGTTCGAGTTCCGCCTCGTACGCCAACTGGTCGGAGATGTTCCGACCGATGCCGACGATTTTGGTCGGCTCTCCTGCCTCGTCGGTGAGGGATTTGGCGCGATACTCCATGGGAATCTCCTCGCCGTCCCGAGTGACGAGATCCGCCCGGAGGCTCGTGCTTCCTTCCGCTAGCGTTCGGTCGAGTGCGGCCTGAACGCGGTCGCCGTCCTCCTCGCGGAAGAACGTCGTCGGGTCGGCGGACGAGAGCGTCTCCTCGGCGTAGCCAGTCACCTCGGGGACCCGGTCGTTCCACCGAACCAGTCCCTCCTCGGGGTCGACGACGAAGAAGTGGTCCGTCAGCGTGTTCAGCGCCGTGTCGACGAACTCCCGTTCCGATTCGAGCGCCCGTTCGTACTCCTCGCGCTCCGTGATGTCGTGGACGATGGAGAACAGCGTCGTCCCCTCGGCCATCGGCACGGGCGTCGAGTGGACCTCGACGGTCCGCGTCTCGCCGGACGCGAGTCGGTGTTCGAAGACGAAGTAAGAGCGGTCGAGTCGCTCCGCGCGCGCCATCTCGACGTCGATCTCCTCGCTATCGAGCGTGTTTATCTCGTCGATGTTCGTGCTCGTCAGGTCGTCGTAGCCGTAGAACTCCACCGCGGCGTCGTTCGCGCGGATGATGTCGCCCGAGTCGGGGTCGATGAGCAGCATCGGGGCGCTGTGTCGGTCGAACAGGTGTCGGAATCGGCGCTCGCTCCGTTCGAGCGAACCGCGGACCTCGAGCCTGGAGATGGCGTGTGCGACCGTCTCGCCGAGTTCGGACAGGACCTCGACCTCCGTGTCTTCGAACGCGGGACTGCTCGCCGTGCAGACGGTCACCACGCCGTAGAGCGTCCCCTCGAACGCCAGCGGTACGAAGAGACAGCTTTCGCTACCCTCCAGGTCGCCGTCGAACCACGGTACGTCGGCGTCGGTCAGGTCGCGTCTCTGGGCCGTCCGCTCGCGAGCGGTGCGCGCGAGCGCCGTGTCGTCGGTCGAACTGATTGGGGACAAGGACTCTACCTCGATTCCAGCGGCGGTGTGTGGCGTCAGCAGGTCCGCCGCCGGGTCGTAGGTGGCGACGGACGCGAACTCGTACCGCTTCGAGTCGGCGAACTGCTCGCAGAGTCCCCGTTCGAGATTCCGCCGAGTCTTCGCCTCGACGACGTCACGCTTGACGCGACGAACCGTATCGAGCACGCGGTTCATCACGTCGAGTTGGTCGGCGCGTCGGCGGCTCCGGACGTCGTACCCGCCGACGACGAGGGCGACGACGATGCCGGCGACGAGCGTGTTGACGAGGACGTACTCGACGTCGTAGACATCGACGCCGTGAATCGTCTGATACAGCACGAACGTCCCCGCGAGACCGGCGCTCCCGACGGTGCCGAGGGCGACCCACCCAAGGAGTCGAGCCGCGTGTCCTTCCTCCAGCGTCGTTCGCGAGAGACGAACGCCCGCGTAGCCGATACCGAGTGCGCCCACCGCCGGCGGCACGACACCGAGCGCGACGTTCGCGAGCGGTTCCGGTTCGAACGCGTGCGCGAGCGACACGAGGAAAAAGGCGATTCCGAGCAGTATCAGCCCGCTATCGAGGGCCCCTCCCCTCCTCTTCACAATACCGAGAGCACCGGGCGTAACCGTGAAATATCGTTCGATATCACGAAGTGACGGCGCTCGACCGCGGCGGAGTCCGGCTCACTGGGGGAACTCGTGCCACTCCGAGGCGACGCCGGCGATGCCGCGAACGCGGACCTCACGGGTCCCGGACGTCCCCTCGCGGAGTTCGACCACGCCGTCGAACACCGACGCCATGACGTTCACGAGTCGGTCCTCGTGCATCGACGGGTCGATGGCGAACGCGCCGAAGTAGCCCGCCGCGCTCGCCCGCTGGGTGAGCACGTGGAAGAAGGCGAACGCGCGTTCCTGGTCGACGTACTGGAGCAGCGTCGAGATGGAGAGGAACCCGAGGCGGACGCGGTCGGCGTCGTCCATGCGGTCGACCGCCTTCGTGAACGCGATGCCGATGCCGGTGAGGTCGCTCGGCGACGAGACCAGCTGTACGCCCTCGTTCCCGGCGCTCCCGCCCGACCCCGACGCGTCAATCGTCTGGAGATACGACGGCTCCACCCGCCCGCCGACGGACTCGTACGCCGCGCGGATGCGGTTTGCCGGGGTGTCCGTGGTGATGACGAGCGACCGGTCGCCGTGGGCCTGTCCTGCCGCCAGCAGGTCCACGACGACGTCCCGCTTGCCGGTCATCGCCGGTCCCGAGACGAGCAGATTCGTCCCCTGAGGAACCGCGTCGAGGCCTTCGATGGGGAGGACGTCCCCAATCGAGTAGTCGTCGCCGCTATCGGCCATCGACGTCACCCCCCGTGTCCTCGTCGATGGACCGGATGGCGGTGACGAAGGCCGCGTCTTCGAGCAGTCGCTCGGTCCCCTCGTCGAGCTCCGCTCTTCGCTGCTCGATTCGCGATTCGAGTTCGGAGAACTCGTCGCTCGCCGCCAGTTCGACGTCCGTCTTCTTCGATTCGAGGGCCGCTCGCTTCGCGACGAGGGAGTGGTACTGGCGGAGCCCCCGTGCGTACTCGTCGAGGGCGACCAGTTCCGCTACCGTCGAGCGGAGTTCCGCCCCCGAGGAGGGTTTGGTGACGTAGTCGTCGAACCCCATGTCGATGATGTCGAAGTCGGGGTCGACGGCCGTCACCATCGCCACGCGACAGTCGTCGCCGCGCTCCTCGATGCGCTCCAGCACCTCGCCCCCCGAGAGCCCCGGCATCATTCGGTCGAGGAGGACGACGTCGACGTCTTCCGATTCGAGGGTGTCCAGGGCTCCCTCGCCGTCGTAGGCGACGACGACGTCGTAGTCGGCTTCGAGGTAGCGCTGGTACGTCTGGACGACGTCCGGGTCGTCGTCCACGATGAGCACCGTCGCCCGCGCTGATTCGTGCATTCTTCCGTCGTGCGTCCCTTCTCGCGGCGGTAGTTAAAAACTCCCGCATACGCTCGTCCGCGACAGCGTATTTCCGTCCACGCCTCGTCGATTGCTCCATGACCGCGCTCCTCGACGGCGAGACGATAGCGGGCATGGTCCACCTACCGCCCCTTCCCGGCGCGCCCCGGTTCGACGGCGACCGGGAGGGAATCGTCGCCCGGTCGCGCGTCGAAGCGCTGGTCGAGGCGGCCCGCTGACGCCACGGCGACCTACGGTAGTTCCTCCTCGACGAGTTCGACCGCTCGCTGAATGGCACCGATGGAACCGAGGTGGCCGACGCCGATGCTCGCCTTTACGGTCTTGGCGGCCGCTCCCCGGAGCACCGTCGGGCCGAGTTGGGCGACCGCGCCGTCGCCGACCGAGACGACCCACCCCGGGACGTCGAAGCGGTAGGCGTCGAGTCGCGGGTCGAACGCCCCCGAGTCGGTCCGGTCGTGGTCGACCAGGCGGGCGAGGTTCTCGGCGACGGTCCGCGCCTCGCGAATCGCCGTCGCCGCGCTCGCCGGGACGGCCTCGCCGTCGGCGTCGACGACCCGGGCCGCGTCCCCGACGACGAACGTCTCGCGCCCGAGGCGCAGGTCGCTTTTGACCGACGGCCGGTCGCCGCCCATCGCCTCGGTGCCGGTGATGCCGCCCGTCCAGACGAACGCGTCGTAGGGGATGTCACCGTCCGCGAGGTGGACGCGCTCTTCGTCCGCGCCCGTCACCCTGACGCTCGTTCGTACCGTCACCCCGCGGGCGTCGAGTTCGGCGCGGAGCGCGTCTTGGAAGTTCGCGGGGAAGGAGGGAGCGACGTCGTCGAGGCGTTCGAGGAGGGCCACCTCGACGTCGGCGTCGCGTTCGTCGGCGAGGGCCGCGAGTTCGCCCGCCACCTGGACGCCGGAGAGCCCCGCCCCGCCGACGACGACGCGGCCGCCCGAGGCACGGACGTCGAGCGCGTCCGCCCGGATGCGCTCGGCGTGGCGGAGTCGCTTCAGCGGCGTCGCGTGCTCGCGGACGCCCGGCAGGTCGTGAAACGCGGTCGACGCGCCGAGACAGACGGCGGCGTAGTCGTAGTCGAGGACGTCGCCCGAGTCGAGGACGACCCGGCGACCGTCGGCGTCGACCTCGTCGACGCGGGCGGTGACGACGTCGGCGCGCGGCAGAACCTCGTCGAGCGGGACCGTGATGGCGTCGGCGACGGACGGGCGGCGGATGGCCCGGTGGAGTTCGTGCTGGACGAGGTGGGTGCCGGACTCGTCGACGACGACCAGGTCGACCGATTCCGGGAGGACGCGTTCGAGGCGACGGGCGGCGGTCACGCCGGCGTAGCCGCCGCCGAGGACGAGTACACGCATACTCGGTCGTCGGGCCGGACGGCAAAGAATCCCCCGTCCGTCGGTCGGGGCAGGGGCGTCGGTCGAGACGGCCCGCTAGTCAGAACAGCGCGTCGGACTCGGGGAGGACTTCCGCGGGGCCGCCGACCTCCCAGACGGTCGTCTCGACGCCGCAGTCGGCGACGGCGGCCTCCACCTCGTCGACGTGGTCGGCGGTGGTGTTGACGTAGACGCTCGCGCCGGTGTCGGTCGAGAAGTAGACGGGGACGCCCGTCTCGCGGAGTTCGCGCACGGCGTCGAAGATGGCGAGCGTCCGCGGCCGCCAGTAGACCCACCCCGCGGGGCCGGTCATGGTCGTCGCCGCCAGCGACAGCGAGTCGTGTTCCGCGAGTTCGAACGTCCGGTCGAAGTCGGCCTCGCGGAGGGCGTCGCGCATCTCCGCGATCTGGCCGTGAATGTGGGCCATCCGCGCCTCGAACATGTGGCTCTCGGCGGCTTCCTTGTGCGCTTCTTCCGTCTCCTTGTAGGCCGGCACGAGGCCGGTGACGACCCGCAGGTCGTCTTCGAGGTCGGTCTCGATGCGTTCCGAACGACAGTCGGCGTCGTTCAGGCCGGTCCGGAGGTGGGAGAACGCTCCCGTGACGGCGCGGGCGGCGGAGGACGACCCCCGGCGGGCGATGGTCGAGACGTCCGGGCGGGTCGCGTCGAGGCCGGCGGCCTCCGCGAGCGCCATCGCCGCCGCGGCGAACCCGGACGACGAGGACCCGAAGCCGACGTTCGAGGGGAAACTGTTCTCGCTCTCCAGGCGGACGGCGTGGTCGACGTCCGCGAGGTCGCGCACGTGGTCGACGACGGCGTCGATGCGTTCCGCGCCGCGGCCCTCGACCCGTTCGCCGTCGAGGACGTAGACGTCCTCGCTCCCGTCGGGTTCGAACTCGACGGTGGTCTTGGTGTGACTCGGGGCCGTACAGACGCTGATGCTGTCGTGATACGGGAGGCGAAGCTCCTCGTCGCGCATCCCGTGGTACTTCACGAGCCCCTGTATCGGGTGGGCTCTGGCGGTGGCTTTCATGGTCGAATCCCCGGTGGACTGGGGGTTAAACGTCCCGGATGTATCCGAGGCGGCCGTCCCGCGGGACGCCACCACAAGACGTTAACACGCGGCAACCGTCGTACGGAGCATGACCGGACTGAGTTACGAGGACTTCTACGAGGCGTCGTACGAACCGGCCGCGAGCGAACTCGTCTGCGAGTTCGCCATCGAGCCCGCGGCTGAGTTCGACATGGTGGCGGCCGCGAGCCGGGTCGCCTCGGAGAGTTCCAACGGGACGTGGGCGACGCTCCAGGTGTCCGGCGACGTCACCGACCTGAGCGCGACCGCCTTCGGCATCGACGGCAACCGCGTCGAGGTGGCGTATCCCGCCGCTCTCTTCGAGGAGGGGAATATGGCACAGATTCTCTCCTGCATCGCCGGCAACATCATGGGCATGAAAGCCGTCGAGCGCATCCGCCTCCTCGACTGCGACTGGCCGGCGAGCGTCGTCGAAGGCTTCCCCGGCCCGCAGTTCGGGACGGCCGTCCGCGAGGAGATATTCGACGCCGGCGACCGACCCATCACGGCGACGGTCCCCAAGCCGAAGGTGGGCCTCTCGACGACCCAGCACGCCGAAGTCGGCTACCAGGCCTGGACCGGCGGCATCGACCTCCTGAAGGACGACGAGAACCTCACCGACCAGGCGTTCAACCCCTTCGCCGACCGCCTCGCGGAGAGCCTCGCCGCCCGCGACCGCGCCGAGGCCGAGACGGGCGAGAAAAAGAGCTACCTCGTCAACGTCACCGCCGACGCCGACACGATGCTCGACCGGGTCGACGCCGTCGCCGAAGCCGGCGGCGAGTACGTCATGGTCGACGTCGTGACCGCGGGGTGGGCGTCGGTACAGGCCGTCCGCGAACGCTGTGAGCGCCACGGCCTCGCCATTCACGCCCACCGCGCGATGCACGCCGCCTTCGACCGCGTCGACGACCACGGCGTCTCGATGCGCGTCCTCGCGCAGGTGGCGCGCCTCTGTGGCGTCGACCACGTCCACACCGGGACGGCCGACCTGGGCAAACTCGAAAACGAGGACACCGTCGGCATCAACGAGTGGCTCTACGCGGACTGTCACGGCCTGAACGACGTCCTCCCGGTCGCCTCCGGCGGCCTGCATCCGGGACTCGTGCCGACGCTCGTCGACCGCGTGGGGACGAACGTCTGCATCCAGGCCGGCGGCGGCGTCCACGGCCACCCCGACGGCACCCACGCCGGCGCGAGGGCCCTCCGGCAGGCCATCGACGCGGCGATGGAGGACGTCCCGCTCGACGCGTACGCCGACTCCCACCCCGAACTCGCGACCGCTCTCGACACCTGGGGGACGGAGACGCCGCGCTGATGGACGCCCGCTTCGACGACGCCCGCCGCGACGTCCGTGCGTACGGCCGCCGACTCGTCGACGAGGGGCTGACCACCGGCACCGGCGGCAACCTCAGCGCCCGCGTCGACGACCACGTCGCCGTCAGCCCGTCGGGCGTCCCCTACGAAGAGATATCGCCGCAGGACGTCCCCGTCCTGTCGCTCGCGGGCGAACGCGTCGGCGAGGGGCGGGAGCCGTCGGTCGAACTCGACCTCCACCTCGCGGCGTATCGCGCCCGCGACGACGTCGGCGGCGTCGTCCACACGCACTCGCCGTACGCGACGACGTACGCGGCACTGGGCGAGCCGATTCCGGCGGTCCACTATCTCGTCGCCGCCGCGGGCGGTCCCGTCCCCGTCGCGCCGTACGCCCGGTTCGGCACCGAGGAACTCGCCGACGTCGCCGTCGAGACGCTGGGGACGGAGCGAGACGCCTGCCTGCTCGCGAACCACGGCGTCGTCGCCGTGGGCGACTCACTGCCGGACGCCTTCGAGACGGCCGTCGCCGTCGAGTACGCCGCCCGCATCGCCTATCAGGCGGCGGCAATCGGCGACCCCGTCGAACTCGACGCCGACCGGATTTCCGACCTGCGGGACGCGCTCGACGACTACGGACGCGACTGAATCAGTCGCGCAGTTCGGCGACGTGGTCGATGCGCTGCTGGACCAGTTCGGGCTTGCCGATGTCGTGGCGGACGCGCAGGCCGTCGCCCGCCGCGGCGAGGGCGTCCTCGGCGATGGCCTCGGCGTCGGTGACGGTGTCGGCGAGTCCCACGACGGCGAACGCCCGCGAGGTGGTCGTGTAGAGGCCGTCGTCGCGGTCGTCGACGCTGGCGTAGAAGAGGAGCGCCTCGCCGTCCTCGCGCGACGCGGCCGCGACGCTCTCCTCGTCGACGTCGATGCGCGCGCCCGAATCGGGGTCCGTCGGATAGCCCGCGGGCACGGCGTACTTACAGACGGTCGCCCGCCCGCTGAATTCGAGTTCCGGCAGGTCGTCGCCGTCGCGGGCGGCCGTCAGCACGTCGACGAAGGGCGTCTCGAGGACCGGCAGGGTGTTCATCGCCTCCGGGTCGCCGAAGCGGGCGTTGAACTCGACGACCTTCGGGCCCTCGGCCGTGAGCATGAACTGGCCGTAGAGGACGCCCTTGTAGCCGGGGAGGTTCTCGACCGTCGCTTCCATGACGTCGACGGCGGCGTCGTAGTCCGCGGGCGTCATGAACGGGAGGTGGGCGGTGGCGTCGCTGTAGCTCCCCATGCCGCCGGTGTTGGGTCCTTCGTCGCCCTCGTAGGCGCGCTTGTGGTCCTGGACGGCGGGCGTCGTCCGCAGGTCGCCGTCGGCGACGAACGCCTGTATCGTGAACTCCTCGCCGACGAGCCGTTCCTCCAGCACCACCCCGTCGTAGTCGGCGTCCCGGAGGTACGCTTTCGCCTCTTCGGCGGTCACCTGGTCGCCGATTACCTTCACGCCCTTGCCGCCGGTGAGGCCGACGGGCTTGACCGCGAGGTCGCCGTCGGCGGCGTCGATGTAATCGCAGGCGGCCTCCATCTCCTCGAACGTCTCGAAGTCCGGACAGCCGGGGACGTCGTTGTCGCGCATGAACCGCCGCTGGAAGGCCTTGTCCGTCTCGATGCGAGCCTCGGACGCCCGGGGTCCGAAGGTGTAGACGCCGCTGTCGTCCAGCGCGTCGGCGACGCCCGCCTCCAGCGCCGACTCGGGGCCGATTACGGCGAGGTCCGCGTCGACGGAGTCGGCGTAGTCGACGACTCCCTCGACGTCGGTCTCGGCCACCGTCTCGAAGCCGTCCGCGAGGCCGGCGATGCCGGGGTTCCGGTTGCTGGCGCAGGCGTAGAGGTCACAGTCGTCGGCCAGCGCGCGGGCGATGGCGTGTTCGCGGCCGCCGCCGCCGACGAGGAGCACTGTTTCGGCCATACTCGAATGGGTCCCACATAGAAGTGTAAAGGTTGCCTTTCAGCGGGGCGTAGATGTACACGAGCGTGGGGAAGTCGTCGTCACGCCGCGGCGCTCGCCGACACCACGCCCGCGACGACGAGCGCGACCAGTCCGCCGGCGAGGAGCGTCGTCTCGTAGCCGACAGCGCGGGCCGGGGCGGTGAACAGGGGCGGACCGACGGCCTGACTCGCGAGGACGAGGCTCGTCCGGACGCTCATGACGCCGCCGCGGAATCGGGTCGGACTGAGTTCGCTCAGTCCCGCGGCGACGGCGGGGAGGACGAGTCCGTGGCCCGCGCCGAAGACGACGAGGCCCAGAAACACCTGCACGGGGGAGTTGGCGACGGACGCGCCCGCGAGGCCGACGCCGTAGGCGAAAAAGCCGACGGCGACGAGTTCGCGATTCGAGAGGTGGCGGGCGAACCGACCGTTGAAGATGGCGACGACGGCGGCAAAGAGCATCGCCCCCGTGATGAGCGCGCCGATGCGCCCCGATTCGAGGCCGTACGTCCCGTCGAGGAGAAAGGGCACCGCGGCGAGCGTCCCGCCGAACAGGAGCGCGAAACTGACGAAGTTGACGCCGTAGAAGAGGACGGCGTCCCGCGTCGGCAGGGCGGCGACGGCGTTGCGCAGATACGAGAAGTCGACGCTCCGGTCGCCGCCCGAGAGCGGAGGAACGTCGAGAAACAGGAAGACGGCACCGGCGACGACGACGCTCAGGCCGTAGAGCGCGAACGGCGCGTCCCACGAGACGGCCGCCATCGCGCCGCCCGCGACGGGAGCGACGGCGGCGCTCACGGAGATGGCGGCGCTGACGAGGCCCATGACGGCGTTCCGGCGCGCCCCCTCGTAGAAGTCGCCGACGAGCGTCAGCGCCAGCGACGCCAGGATGCTGCCGCCGACGCTCCCCTGGACGAACCGGAGGGCGAGGACCGTCGCGAAGTCGCCCGCGAGAGTGACGAGAGCGCCGGCGACGCCGTAGACGAGCAGACAGGGAACGAGCACCTGTCGCCGCCCGACGCGGTCCGCGAGCATTCCGACGACGGGCGCGAGAACGACGCCCGGCACCGCGAAGGCCGTGATGACGAGGCCGGCCCGGGAGTTCGAAACCGCGAACGTCTCGGCGATAGCCGGCAACACGGGGCCGACGAGATTCACGTCCAGCGGTGCCACGACGGCGATAGCGACGAGGAGATACAGCGTTCCCGACCGCCACGGCACCGTCCCGTCGTCGCCCGACATGGCCGGCGTCTCGGCGTCGGACGTTATGAATCTCCCGAAGCTGTCAGGAGTGGAACTGGAACCGTGTCGTTGACGTAGGTGCGACCCGTGGCTCCGCAGGTGACGACGCTATCGCTCGACGACGGACGACTCTGGTACGAGTCGCGGGGGACCGGACCGCCGCTGGTGTTCGTCCACGGCGGGTGGTCGAACGGCGACGCGTGGCGGGCCCAGATGGACCGGTTCGCCGAGGAGTTCCAGGTCGTGACGTTCGACGTCCGCGGGCACGGACGGACGGGCGTAACCGACCGACGGCGCTACTCTATCGACCTCTTCGTGGACGACCTGCGTCGACTGCTCGACCACCTCGACGCCGACCGGCCCCTGCTCTGTGGCCTCTCGCTCGGGTCGATGGTCGTCCAGTCGTACCTCGACCGCCATCCCGCAGCGGTACGCGGCGCGGTACTCGCCGGCCCGGCCCGCTCGATGCCCCCGGTCGACCTCCCGCCCGCGTTCAAGGCCTTCACTTCGCCGCTCCCGGCCGTCTCGGCGTCCGTGTCGACCGTCGGCACGACGGGCACGTTCCGCGCGCTCCTCGGGTCGATCCGCGCGACGAAGGGAAGCCCGTGGCTCGCCGTCGACGCCGACGTCCGGGCCGAGGCGATGGACGCCGTCGCCGACGTCTCGAACGCCGAGTTCCGGAAGATATTCGGCGCGCTCTACCGGTTCGACCCGCCGGACCTCTCGCACGTCTCGACGCCGACGCTCGTCGTCTACGGCGACCGGGAGTCGCCCGCGCTCAAGCGGCAGGGAGCCACCCTGGCGTCGTCCCTGCCGGACGCCCGACGCGTGTCGATTCCCGACGCCGCCCACCTCGTCAATCAGGACGCGCCCGCCGCGTTCAACGACGCCGTCGCGGAGTTCCTCGGCGGCGTCGAGACCCTCCCCTCGGAGTCGACTGCGTCCCGTCGGAGTTGATTGCGTCCCGTCGGAATCGACTGCGTCCCGTCGGAGTTGACTGCATTTACCTGTCGGCGGCGTCTACGAGTGGCCATGAGTTCGCCCGCCGGCCGCAATCGACTCGACGAGGAGGCGAGCCCCTACCTCCGACAACACGCGGACAACCCGGTCAACTGGCAGCCGTGGGACGAGGCGGCGCTCGCGGCCGCTCGCGAACGCGACGTTCCCATCTTCCTCTCCATCGGCTACTCCGCGTGCCACTGGTGTCACGTCATGGAAGAGGAGAGCTTCCAGGACGAGGACGTGGCCGCGTTCCTCAACGACAACTACGTCCCCGTCAAGGTCGACCGCGAGGAGCGACCGGACCTCGACCGGGTGTACCAGACCATCTGCCAACTCGTCTCCGGCGGCGGCGGGTGGCCGCTGTCGGTGTGGCTCACTCCCGAGGGCAAGCCGTTCTACGTCGGGACCTACTTCCCGCCGGAGCCCCGCCGCGGGATGCCCGGATTCCGGGAGTTGCTGGAGAACGTCGCCAACTCGTGGCGAGAGAGCAGAGACGAAATCGAACGCCGCGCCGACCAGTGGACCGCCGCCATCAGCGACCAACTGGAGGAGACGCCGGCGCAACCCGGCGACGCGCCGGGGACGGACCTGCTGTCGGCGGCGACGACGGCCACCCTCCGGAGCGCGGACCGGACACACGGTGGCTTCGGGACCGACGGCCCGAAGTTCCCCCAGACGGGCCGACTCGACGTGCTGCTCCGGTCGTTCGTCTTCGACGGCGACGAGGAGGCGCTCGACGTCGCCGTCGAGACGCTCGACGCGATGGCGTCGGGCGGCCTCTACGACCACGTCGGCGGCGGCTTCCACCGCTACACCACCGACCGGGAGTGGGTCGTCCCCCACTTCGAGAAGATGCTCTACGACAACGCGGAACTCCCCCGGCTCTACCTCGCGGCCTACCAGGTGACCGGCGCGCCGCGCTACGCCCGCGTCGCACAGGAGACGTTCGCCTTCCTCGAACGCGAACTCACTCACCCCGACGGCGGCTTCTACAGCACGCTCGACGCCCAGAGCGACCCGCCGGACGGTCGGGACGCGGACGAACGGGAGGGGGCCTTCTACGTCTGGACGCCCGAGGAAGTCCACGCCGCCGTCGAGGACGAGACGGCCGCCGACCTGTTCTGTGACCGCTACGGCGTCACGCCCGGCGGCAACTTCGAAGGGAACACTACCGTCCTGACTGTCGACGCGAGCGTCGCCGACCTCGCCGAGGCGTACGACCTCGACGAGTCCGCCGTCGAACGACACCTGCAGGAGGCACGCGCTCAGGCGTACGAGGCGCGCGACGCCCGCCCCCACCCGCGCCGCGACGAGAAGGTCCTCGCGGGGTGGAACGGCCTGACGATTTCGACGTTCGCCGCCGGCGCGCGCGCCCTCGACCCGGCGCTCGCCGGCCCGGCGACGCGCGCGCTCTCGTTCGTCCGCGACCGGCTCTGGGACGACGACGCGAAGCGCCTGGACCGGCGCTTCAAGGACGGGGACGTCAAGGGACCGGGCTATCTCGAAGACTACGCCTTCCTCGCGCGCGGCGCGTTCGACTGCTACCAGGTGACCGGCGAGGTGGACCACCTCGCGTTCGCCCTCGACCTCGCGCGGACCATCGAACGCGAGTTCTGGGACGAGGAGGCCGGGACGCTCTACTTCACGCCCGCCGGCGGCGAGTCGCTCATCACCCGACCACAGGAGGTCACCGACCAGTCGACGCCCTCCAGCCTCGGCGTCGCGGCCTCGCTGTTGCTCCGTCTCGACCCCTTCGCGCCCGACGCCGCCTTCGGCGACGTGGCCGAACGCGTCGTCGAGACCCACGCCGACCGGATTCGCGGCAGCCCGCTCGAACACGCCTCGCTCGCGCTCGCGGCCGACGAACTCGCGCGCGGGTCGCTCGAACTCACCGTCGCCGCCGACGAACTGCCGGACGACTGGCGGGCGACGCTCGCCGACCGCTACCTGCCGACGGCCATCGTCTCGCGTCGGCCGCCGACCGACGACGAACTCGACGCGTGGCTCTCGACGCTCGGCGTCGACGAGGTGCCGCCCATCTGGGCGAACCGCGAGGCGAGAGACGGACGGCCCACGGCGTACGCCTGCCAGTCGTTCACCTGCTCGCCGCCACAGACCGACCTCGCGGCGGCACTGGACTGGTTCGAGTCGCGCTGAGAAGTGGTTCGAGTCGCGCTGAGAAGTCGCGGCGGCGCTACGCCGACGGCGCTTCCGCCAACTGCGCGGCGAGATACTCCGCGATGGGGCGGTCCTCCTCCTCGACGAACCGGGCGATCTCCTCGCCGTCGCGCTCGACGACGACGGTCGGGATGTACTCGACGCCGTAGGCGTCGACCCGGTCGCCCTGCTTGTCCCGGTCGACCGGGAACTGCTCGATACGGTCGCCCGGGACCCCCACCGCGTCGAGGGCGGCGGCGAAGTCCGGGAGCTGCTCCTCGCAGTCGCCACACCAGTCCGCGCCCCACACCTTGAACGTCAGTCGGTCGTCGCCGAGCGGGGAGAGGGCGTCGGCGTCGCCGTCCCACCCAGGATTCGGAGTCATCGTTTCGAGGCTCATACCCCGTCTTGGCTCTCCACGGGCTTAATGACCGCGCTCCCGGCCTGGTAGCGTTGCAGTGTTCAGATAAGCCAGTGACCCGATGACCACTTCGAAAGCCCCCGGCGTCTCGGCTCCCGGGACTCGCTGCGCTCCTCACTGCGTTGCGGTGCTTGCGTCGTCCGGGTACGCCGAGACGCCGGCCCCTTTCAGTCCCACCGACGGCGGCTGGTTGGTCAGCCGACGCGGGTGGGACTGAAAGGGGCGCGTCGCTGGAGGAAGGCGGCTGACGCAAGCACGCGAACGAAGCGAGCGCGCGCAGCAAAGCCCCCGACTCCAGCGACGCGGGGCTTTCGAGGTGTCCACAACTAATCCCTAATCTGAACACGACAGGTAGCGTAGCGCACACGTTTATCCGCCTCCGGAGCAAACTTCGACACATGTTCGACGACCGACGCGACGCCGGCACACAGCTCGCAGCGCGCCTCGCTGACCGCGGCGTCGAGGCCGACGTCGTCCTCGGCATCCCCCGCGGCGGGCTCCCGGTCGCGCGAGCGGTCGCCGCCGAACTCGACGCCCCGCTAGACATCGTCGTGGCGAAGAAACTGGGCGCGCCCGGGAACCCCGAGTTCGCCATCGGCGCGGCCGCCAGCGACGGCAGCGTCTACCTCAACGATGAGGTCATCGAGCGACTCGGCGTCGACGAGGGATACATCGAGGAGGAGCGCGCGACGGCGGCGGAGACGGCGACGGCAAAAGCCGAGAACTACCGCGAGGGCGAGCCGATTCCCCTCGAGGGCAAGGCGGTCGTCGTCGTCGACGACGGCGTGGCGACGGGCGCGACGGCCATCGCCTGCCTGCGGATGGTCCGGCGCGCGGACGCGTCACACGTCGTCCTCGCGGTGCCGGTCGGGTCTCCCCGAACGGTCGACGACCTCGAAGCCGAGGCCGACGAGGTCGTCGTCGTCGACGCCCCGGCCCGATTCAGCGCCGTCGGCCAGTTCTACCGCGACTTCTCCCAGGTGACCGACGACGAAGCCCGGTCCATCCTCCGGGAGTTCGGAGCCGACGCCGGCGGTCAGAGTCCCGACGGGTAGAGGTTCGGGACGCCCGCCCGCTCGGCGTGGCGTTCGAGCGGGTGTAGCGCCGACGTCTCGTCGAGGTGCAGGAAGGCGTCGTAGCGCTCCCGCAGGTCGGTGGGGACGTAGTTGCCCGACTCCATCGACGGCCGGTAGACCACGCCGATGGCGCGGTGGCCCCGCGGCGTATCCAGGGCGCTTCCCTCTTCGATGCGTTCCGTAAAGAGGAGGCGGTCCGTCTCGCCCGCCTCGTGGAACAGGTCGCCGTAGCTCCCCTCGCGGGCCTCCGGCACGCGCATCTCCACCGTCTCGGCTCCCCACTCGTCGGCGGCGACGACGCGGCCGCGGTGGGTGCCGAACCCGACGACGGCGACGTCGCCGGCTGGCGTCTGCTCGCGGAGGAGCTGGCCGAGATTGAGGCGGTCTCGCCGCGGCATGTCGGTCGCGCGGGCGTCGCCGACGTGGGTGTTGTGCGCCCAGATGACGCCCGTCCCGTCGCCGTAGTGGTCCGCGAGGCGCGACGCCGTCTCGGCCATGTGCCGGTCGCGGACGTTCCAGGAGTCCTCGCCGCCGCCGACCATCGCCCGGTAGTAGCGCTCGGCGTCTCTCGCTACCAGCGCGTTCTGTTCGGCGGCGAAGCGCTCGTCGGGGTGGACCCCTTCGTACCGGGGCGCGTTCTCGCGCAGGTCGAGCAGCGTCTCGACGACTTCGTCCTCGCAGGACTCGGGGACGAGCCGCGTCGACCGGGCGTACTCCTGTGCGTCCTCGCCGTAGGGCTCGAAACAGCGATAGCGCTCCCGGGCCATCGCGGCCGCCTCGGGGTCGACGTCTTCGAGGTAGTCGACGACCGCCGCCATCGATTCGTAGAGGCTGTAGACGTCGAGGCCGTGAAAGCCCACCCGGTCGCCCTCCTCGAACTCCTGGTTGTGCACTTCGAGCCACTCGAAGAACTCGACCATCTCCCAGTTGGCCCACATCCACGTCGGCCAGCGCTCGAAGGCGTCGAGTGCGCCCCGCACCGTCGCCGGTGCGTCCGCCATTCCCTTCACGTAGCGATTGACGGCGTGACAGCTCGGCCAGTCCCCCTCGACGGCGACGAAGTCGAAGTCGGCGTCGGCGACGAGGCGGGCAGTGAGATGCGCGCGCCAACGGTAGTACTCGGAGGTCCCGTGGCTCGCCTCCCCGAGGAGGACGTACCGGGCGTCCGAGAGTCGCTCGACCAGGTCGTCCAGGTCCGTCGGCCCGCCGACCGGGTGGGATACCTCGCGTAGTTCCGCCGCCGCCGATTCGACCGCTTCCGGTTCCTCCCACGTCGCACGACCGCCGATTGGTGCCATCGATGTCCCTCCTGGTAACGGCTACCACGCTCCAGTGCCGAAAAGCGTGGGGCCAAACCGGCGGCGACGTGCGCGAGCGGAGCCGTCGGTTATTCGTACCTCCCGGCCCACGTCGGACGTAGAGTTCGATGGTCGAAGAACCGACGGACAACCCCTACGTCCGGGATCCGGAACTGTCGTTCGACCCGGTCGAGGCGTTGAGCGAGGCCGAGGCGCGCACGCAGGCGGAGAAGCTCCGGGCGGCGGTCGAATACCACGACTACCGGTACTACGTCCGAAGCGACCCGGTCGTCTCGGACAACGCCTACGACCGGTTGTTCGACCGCCTCCAGGCGCTGGAGGAGGCGTTCGACCTCGACGCGGAGAACTCGCCGACCCAGCGCGTCGGGGGCGAACCCCTCGACGAACTGGAGACGGTCGAACACGTCACCGAGATGTTGAGCCTGCAGTCGTCGGCCGAGGCGTCGGCCGTCCGCGACTGGGCGGACCGCGTCCGCGATGCGGTGGGCGACGTTTCGTACTCGGCCGAGCCGAAGTTCGACGGCTTCTCCGTCGAAGTCGTCTACGAGGACGGCGAGTTCGACCGGGCGGTCACCCGCGGCGACGGCATCCGCGGCGAGGACGTCTCGCGCAACGTCAAGACCATCGGGAGCGTCCCACTCCGCCTCCCCGAATCCCCCGACCTGCTCGCCGTCAGGGGCGAGGTGTACATGCCCAAGTCGGGCTTCCAGGCGCTGAACGAGCGGCGCGTCCAGGAGGGGAAAGAGCCGTTCGCCAACCCACGGAACGCGGCGGCGGGCACCGTCCGCCTGCTCGACTCCTCGACGGTCGCGGACCGCCCGCTCGACGTCTACTTCTACGACGTCCTCGACGCCTCACTCGACATCGACTCCCAGCGCGAGGCGTTCGACGTGCTCGCCGACCTGGGCTTTCGCCTCGACGACCGCAACGAGGTGGTCGACGACGTGGACGCGTTCGTCGACTACCGCGACCGCCTCCTCGACGGGCGCGACGACCTCGACTACGGCGTCGACGGCGTCGTCGCCAAGGTGGACTCGTTCGAGGCGCGCGACCGACTCGGGGAGACGGCCCGCCACCCGCGGTGGGCGTTCGCCTACAAGTTCCCCCCGCGGACCGGCGAGACGACGATTCGGCGAATCGCCGTCCAGGTCGGCCGGACGGGGAAGCTGACGCCGGTGGCGCTGCTCGACCCCGTGGACGTGAAAGGCGTCACCATCAGTCGCGCGACGCTCCACAACGAGTCGCTGGCGCGAGAGCTGGGCGTCGCCGAGGGCGCGACGGTCCGCATCGAACGCGCCGGCGACGTGATTCCCGAAGTCTCGGACGTCGTCGAGGAGGGCGACGGCGAACCGTTCGAGATGCCGGCCGACTGTCCCGTCTGTGGCAGCGACGTGCGCCGGGAGGGGAAGCACCACTACTGCACCAACCGCTCGTGTCCGGCCCAACTCCGGCGGTCGCTCCAGCACTTCTGTTCGCGCGCGGCGATGGACGTCGAGGGGCTCGGCGAACAGGTCGCCACGCAGCTGGTCGAGGAGGGCCTGGTCGAGTCGGTGGCGGACCTCTACGACCTCGACCGTTCGGACCTCGAAGGGCTGGAGGGGTTCGGCGCGACGTCGGCCGCCAACCTGCTCGACGAAATCGAGGCGAGCACTGAACCGGACCTCGCGAGCTTCGTCTACGCGCTGGGCATCCGCCACGTCGGCACCGAACGCGCGCGCGCCCTCGCCGACGAGTTCACCCTCGACGAACTGATGGAAGCCGACGAGGACGACCTGCTGGCCGTCGACGACGTCGGCCCGGAAGTCGCCGAGAGCGTCGTCTCCTACTTCGAGACGCCGGCGAACGTCGAGACGGTCGAGCGCCTCCGCGACGCCGGCGTGTCGCCCACGCGGGCAGAACGCGGCGACGAACTCGCCGGCCTCACGCTGGTCTTCACCGGGAGCCTCCCCGACTACACCCGCGAGGAACTGACCGAACTGCTGGAGGCCCACGGCGCGGACGTCACCTCCTCGGTCAGCGGTAACACGGACTTCCTCGTCGTCGGCGAGAACCCCGGCGAACGAAAGCGAGCGCGGGCGGACGAGGAGGGCGTCGACCGACTCGGCCCGGACCAGTTCCGCGAGCGCATCCTCTCGCAGGTCGAGTGAGAGCGCGTCCGCAGACTAATCGAGTGCTTCCGCTGGCCTACCGCGGGACGTCCGGATGCGGCGGCGACTCCCGCTTGTGCCGGCTCTCGCGGTGCATCGCCGCGAACCGTTCGACCTCCTCGACGGGCGTCCCCGTCGCCGCCGCCGCCTCCGCGACCGACCGACCCTTCTCCAGCAGCGCCCGCAGTATCGCGTCGACCGTCTCGTAGGACGCACCGAGTTCCCCCTCGTCGGTCTGGCCCTCCCAGAGCTCCGCGCTCGGCGGCTTCTCGACGAACTTCTCGTCGAGACCGACGTGTCGGGCGAGTTCGTACAGTTCGGTCTTGTAGACGTCCGCGAACGGACGGACGTCGGCCGCGCCGTCGCCGAACTTCGTGAAGTAGCCGAGCGCGTACTCGGACTTGTTCGAGGGACCGACGACGAGGCCGTCGCGCTCGTTGGCCTCGGCGTAGAGGAGGCACATCCGCACGCGGGCGCGGAGGTTCCCGACGGTGAGTTTGTCGAAGTCGGCGGGGTACGTCTCCCGCGCCGTCTCGACGAGGGGGGCGATGGACGCCTCGCGCCGTTCGACGCCGAGGTCGGCACAGAGTTCGCGGGCGTCCGCGACGTTCTCCTCGATTGACGATTCGGCCGGGAGGAGGACGCCGACGACGGCGTCCGCACCGACGGCCCGGGCCGCGAGGGTGACGGCCAGTGCCGAGTCGAGGCCGCCGCTCACGCCGACGACGTAGGCGTCGGCTCCCGTCTGCTCCAGTTGGTCCTCGAAGAACGCGGTCACGCGGTCGATGGCGGCGTCCGCGTCGAACATACCGTCCGTTCGCCCTCGCGGGGCGTAAAATCCCGCCCTCGCCGCAGTCAGTACGTGTTTATGTACCGCCTCCATACCGAGGGCCATGGATTCGAATATCCTCGACACCGTCGGGTCGCCGCTCGTCGAGATAGACGCGCCCGAGGGGACGACCGTAGCGGCGAAAATCGAGTCCAAGAACCCCGGCGGCTCCGCCAAGGACCGGCCGGCAGTCGCGATGGTCGAGGCGGCCGAACGCGCGGGCGAACTCGAACCCGGCGACGGCATCGTCGAACCGACCAGCGGCAACACCGGCATCGGCCTGGCGATGGTCGGGGCCGCCAAGGGATACGACGTGACGCTGGTCATGCCCGATTCGAAGTCGCCGGAGCGTCGACAGATCATGGAGGCGTACGGCGCGACGGTCGAACTCGTCGACGGCGACATGAGCGACGCCCGCGACCGCGCGGACGAACTCGAAGCCCGGGGCATGGTCCAGATGTACCAGTTCGAGAACCCCGCGAACCCCGAGGCTCACTTCGAGACGACCGGCCCCGAAATCCTCGAACAGGTGGGCGACCGGCGGATAGACGCCTTCGCGGCGGGCGTCGGCACCGGCGGCACCATCTCCGGGACGGGGCGTCGCCTCCGCGAGGCGTTCCCCGACGTCGAGGTGGTCGGGGTCCAACCCGCGGAGAACCCCTTCCTCACTGACGAACCCGGTCGTGACGACTTCCAGGGGATGGGACCGGGCTTCGTCGCCGACAACGTCGACACCGACCTCATCGACGAGGTCGAGAGCGTCGCCCTCGAAGCCGCCGAGACGGAGTGTCGCCGCCTCGCCCGCGAGGAGGGCATCCTCGTCGGCCAGTCCAGCGGTGCCTCGGCGCTGGGCGCGAAACGCACGGCTCGCCGCCTCCGCGAGGCCGGCGTCGAGGACCCCCTCGTGATTACGCTGTTCTGGGACAGCGGCGAGCGGTACATGTCGACCGGGCTGTTCGACTGAGTCTCGGTCTCCACTCGACTGGCTTCGGTCCCCCGGCCGAACGCCGTTCTCACCCCCGTCAGATCCCGTTTTCTCGACTACGTGCCGAACGCCGACTCCGTCACTCGGACGACCACCGTCTCCTCGACGTCGCGCAGGTCGTACTCGGGGAGCACGCCGCCCGTCCGGGTGACGTACATCGGCTCGACCAGCCGGCCGTCCGCGACGCCGTACACCTTCAGCAGGTCGCCCGTCGTCGGTGGGTCGACGTCGCCGTCGCGGATGGCCGCCGCCAGGTCGCGCGAGAGCCACTCGTCGGCCGAGACGCTCGGTTCGAGGACGAGCGCGTCGCGCGCAAAGCGGACCAGATACCAGTTCAGGTCGTTGAGGAGCGAGACGGCCGCGCCGAGGGAGACGGTGTCGACGGCGACGGTGTTCGCGTAGGGTTCGTCCAGGTCGTACGTCGCGAGCGCCGCCCGCGACGTCTCCCGGGACAGCAGTTCGTACTGGAGTTCGACGTCCTCGTCGCCGACGATGCAGACCCGCGTCACGTCCGGGAGATGCGTGGGGCGACGCCAAAGCCGTTGCGCTCGACGTCAGTCGTGGGCGTCGACGTCGACGACGTCCAGCCGGGAGGCGGCGTCGGCGGCGCGCGCGAGCAGGTCGTCGGGCTCGGCCGCCTCCACGCCGTCGAGGGTGGCTCGCGTCTCGGGGAACTCGGGGTCGACCTGCCGACAGCCGACGGCCATCGACGAGTCTTCGTAGGTGCCGAGTTCGCGCGCCTGCGCGATGATGTCGGGCTTGTCCCGCGTGAGGAGCGGCCGGTGGACGGGCAGCGAGACGGCGGCGTCGGTGACGGCGAGGTTCGCCGCGGTCTGGCTCGACTTCTGTCCCAGCGCCTCGCCGGTGACGACCCCCACGGCGTCCTCGCGTTCGGCGACGGCTTCGGCGGCGCTGAGCATCGCCCGCCGGAGCGAGAGCATCCGCGTCTCCTCGACCTCGCGCAGCAGCGTCGTCACGACGTCGCCGAGAGGGACGATGCGCAGGTCCAGGTCGAAGTTGGGGGCGGACTTCGCGAGTCGCCGGACGGTCGCCAGCGCCCGCGCCTCGTTGTCGGGGCCGCCGAAGTCGCCGAGGCTCGCGTACACCGGAATCACGGGCGCGCCGCGGCGCATCAGTTCCCAGGCGGCGACGGGCGAATCGTGGCCCCCGCTGACGAGGGCGGCGACCGGGTCCTGCGTTCCGAGCGGCAGGCCGCCCGGGCCCTCGTAGGTCGTCCCGGAGACGTACGCCCGGTCGTTGCGGACCTCGACGTGGTAGGTCCGGTCCGGGTCGTCCAGGTCGACGGCCGCGCCCGTCAGTTCGCCGACGACGCGGCCGCCCGCGGCTTCGAGGTCCCGGCTGGAGAAGTCGTGGTCGCTCGCCTCGCCGACGCGGTTGACGCGGACGGCGAAGGTGCCCTCGCCGTGGGACGCGGCGGCGCGTTCGAGGGCGTCACAGACGGCGTCGACGGTCGCGGGGGTGACCTCGCCCGGTCGCGCCCAGACGACGCCGGGAGCGTCGGCGACGGCCCTGGCGGCCGCGTCGGCGTCGTCAGCGCTGACGACGAGACGGGACCAGCGCTGGTCGACGTCGGCGGAGAGCCCCCGGGCGGCGAGAACGGCGGCGAGGTTGTTGCGGAGCCGGCGCGTCATTCTGGTCCGGACCTGCCGGCTCTTGGTTCCGATTTCGCCGAAACTGACGAGGACGGTCGTCTCCGCGTGTGTCGTCTGGTCCACGGTCGGTCGAGCGCTACGCCCCGAGCCTACTAGGCTCGTTCGGTTCGACGGCTAGAACGTCGAGAGTTCGCCGTCGATGGTGCGGCGCGTCACGCTCGTCACGTCCGCGAGTTCGCGGTCGACGATGGCCTCGACGTCGGGCGCGATGTCGGTCAGGTCGACGTCGTCCTCGGGGACGACCATCGCGTCGGCGACGTGTGGCTGGTCGATGGGGCGACCGATCTGGCTCAGGAGGCGGACCTGCAGGTCGCGGATGCCGTCGACCTCGCTGACGACGCTCTCGGCGATTTCGGTGCTGAGGAGGTTGTATATCTTGCCGATGTGGTTGACGGGGTTCTTCCCCGACGTCGCCTCCATGCTCATCGGTCGGTTGGGCGTGATGAGGCCGTTCGCGCGGTTGCCGCGGCCGACCGACCCGTCGTCGCCCTGTTCGGCGCTCGTCCCCGTCGTCGTGAGGTAGATGGCCCCCTCGTCGTAGTCGTCGGCGGTGTTGACCTCGACGGCCACCGAGCGGTCGGTGCGCTGCCGGGCGACCGCTTCGACCGTCTCCTCGACCCGGTCGACGGCCGCGCGGTAGGCCTCCATGTCCGGGACGTAGGCGTCGATCATCGCGGCGGCCACCGTCAGGTCGATGTGGTCGCCCTCGCGTTTGCCCATGATCTTCACGTCCGCGCCGAGTTCGGGGTGGTCCTCGGCGTACGGGCCGTTGAGGTGGCGCTCGGCGTCGAGGACTATCTGCTCGGTCTCGGTCAGCGGGGCGTGCCCGACGCCGAAGCTCGTGTCGTTGGCCATCGGGACCGTCGCGCCGTCCTCGCCGAACACCTCCTGCAGGTCGCCGCTGCCTTCGCCCAGGCGCACGTCCACGACGACGTCCGTCCCGAATTCGAGTTCCGGGACGTGCTCGTTCAGGTAGTCGCGGGCGGCGTCGAGGGCGACGGTGTCGACGGGGAGGGTCTGGCCGTCGTACTGGCGGGTCGCCCGGCCGACGATCAGGACGTGGATGGGTTCGACCACCTCGCCGCCGCCGAAGGCGGGTTCGGCGGTGCCGGCCGCGAGCTGGGTCTCGTCAGTGTTGTAGTGGAGGACCTTCCCCACCCGGTCGAGATAGAGATTCGAGAGGGCCCGCGAGACGCTCTCGGCGATGCCGTCACAGAGCGAGTCGGGGTGGCCGATGCCCTTTCGCTCGACGATTTCGACGTTCTGGTCCTCGACTGCCCGCCGCTCCATGGAGTCGATGCGTACGTTCCGCTCGGTCATTGCTGGCCGTAGTCGCTACCGGGTGCTATAACTTGCGGAAACCATCGCCGACCATTATATTACTCCTGTGCATCCAAGAGCAGGCCGAGATAGGAGGTGCGAATCTGTTCCTCCGGGTCGAGGTCGAGCGAGCGGAGGAGGTCGGCGGCCCCCTCGCGGACGGATTCGAGGGACGCCTCCTCGGCCGCGCGTTCCACCTCGACGAACTCGCCGAGGTCGGCGACGGCGTCGAGCGTGACGGTGTAGCCGTCGAGGGCGTAGCGGTCGCGGTCCTTCTCGACGACGGCCGCCGGCGAGAAGCCGAGTTCGCCGAGGATGGCGTCCATCGTCTCGCCGTCGACGACGCCCGTCTCGAACTCCTCGCGGGTCTTCGACGCCGCCTCGACGAGCGGGCCCTTGTAGGTGATGCGCGTGTCGGTTGCCCCCTCGCCGTGAGGCGTCTCGCGTCGCAACCGGAGCGCCTCGTCCGTCGCCGCGAAGTCCCGGTGCGGGGCGTCGTAGTAGGTGTCGACCTGCGTCACTCGACCGACGCGTTCCGCGTCGCGGTCGTCGAGTCGGTCCCGAACCGGGCCGTGGGCCGCGCGAACTTTCAGTTCGACCTCGTACATACGCTCGACGACGGCGGCGACACGAAAAAGCCCGCCGGACCGACGCTTATGGTTCCGGAGTCGAGACGGACGAACGTGATGAACAGACGGCAGTTCGTCCGCTACTCGGCGGCAACGCTCCCCTTCGGCGTCGCCGGCTGTACCGGTGACGGCAGCGGAGGGACGGCCACGCCGGCCGGAACGTCCACTTCGTCGCGGTCCACTCCGTCCGAGACGCCTTCTCCGACGGCGACGACGACGGACCCGCTCTCGCTCACCTCGCCCGCGTTCGCGGACGGCGCGACGATCCCGACGCGGTTCACCTGCGCCGGCGAGAACGTCTCGCCGCGCCTCGACGTGCGCGGCGTCCCCGAGGACGCGACGTCGCTCGCGCTGGTCGTCGACGACCCCGACGCACCGACCGACGAACCGTTCGTCCACTGGTTGCTCTGGAACGTCCCCGCCGACAGGCGAACCATCCCCGAGGGCGTCCCGCAGGGCGACGTCGTCGACGCCCTCGACGGCGCGCGACAGGGGGAGAACAGCGCCGGTGAAGTGGGGTACGTCGGCCCCTGTCCGCCGACCGAAGACGGCGCGCACACGTACCGGTTCGACCTCGCCGCACTCGACACGACACTCGACGTCGAGGCGGGGGCGACTCGGTCGACGCTCGAATCGGCGATGGCGGGACACGTTCTGGCCGAAACCCGCCTCATCGGCGAATTCGACCGAAACTGACGGCGAACCCGAAACGTGATTCTTAAGGGTCGCACGGGAGTTGTCCACAGTATGACTGACGAACCGCAGGCAGAGTCCGCAGAAGAGCAGGTAGACGCAGACGAACCCGAGGAGGAACCGGTCGAGGCCGAGACGGGGGCCGAGACGGCGGGAGAGGGCGGCCTCGAAGAGGGCGACTTCGTCCGCCTCGACTACACCGTCCGCACCGTCGACGACGACCAGGTCGTCGACACGACGAAACGGGACGTCGCCGAGGAGGCCGGCATCGACGACGAGGAATACGACTTCTCGCCGCGCACCGTCATCATCGGCGCGGGCCACGTCTTCCAGTCCGTCGACGACGCGCTCGTCGGCCAGGGCGTCGGCGACACGGGCACCGTCGACGTGCCGGCCGCCGAAGCGTTCGGCGAGTTCGACCCCGACGACGTGCGGACCATCAGCGCCGAGAAGATAGACGAGGACGACCGCTATCCCGGCGCTCGCGTCACCGTCGACGGCGAGCAGGGCCACGTCGAGACCGTCATCGGTGGGCGCGCCCGCGTCGACTTCAATCACCCCCTCGCCGGCGAGGACCTCGAGTACGAGTACGAAATCGTCGACGTCGTCGACGACCGCGAGGAACGGGCCGCCGGCCTCCTCGCGATGTACCTCCAGGAGGCTCCCGAGGTCTGGATTCAGACCGACGAAGTCGAGGAGGAACGCGTCGAGGAGCCCGAAGGGGAGGACGCGGAACCCGAGACGGTGACCGAGACCGTCGAGAAGGAGACGCTGTACATCGAGGCCACGCCCCAGATGACGATGAACCAGCAGTGGCTCTTCTCGAAACAGCAGATCGCACAGGACCTCATGGACCGCCTCGACCTCGACCGCGTCATCGTCCAGGAGACCATCGAAGGCATGGGCGGCATGATGGGCGGCATGGGTGGCATGATGGGCGGCATGGGTGCCGGCGGCGGCGACGTCGAGGAAGCCCTCGAAGACGTCGACCTCGAAGACGTGGACGTCGACGCCGACGACCTGGCCGAGGAACTCGAAGAGAGCGACGTCGACCTCGACGCGGAGTAAAGAGACGCATTCTTTAGGCGGTCGGCCGACGCAACGTCCATGGACCTGCCGCAGGCCGCCGTCGACGACCTTCGCGTCGCGGCCGTCGCCGCCGTCTGTACCGTCGCGCTGACGCTCGCGCTCCGATTCGCGTTCCAGATCGACGCTCCCGTCCTCGCGCGCCTCTCGCCGCTTTTCGTCTACTTCGGCTACCTCTTCTTCGGGAAGGGGAACACGGGAAGCGTCGTCGAACGGCCGCGACTCTGGGAACTGCTCACCGTGCTCGCGACGCTCGGCACGCTCGCTTACTATCTGGTCTGACGCGCGGCGTCGTGACCGTCGCTGCCGACAGTTTCTACGGACGTTCGCCAGTCAAATTCGGCTGCCGACGCGGAGTCGGCGACGACTGGAACACGGGGACGACAGTCCGCCTCACGCGATGTCGCGGCTGGTGTCGATGGTGATGCCACCGGTGAGCTTGAGTTTTATCGTCTCTTCGAGGGCTTGCCCGCCGCGGAACTTCGGCACGGCGAGGCGATTGACGATTTCGTTGCTCCGAATCTCCGTCTGCAGGTCGAAGACGACGTCTGCCATGTGTGCCGACATGTTCCGCGTCGCCGTCGACGAGCCGTCTTTCATCGCGTGGAGCATCGCGACGCCACCCGTGTTGACCATGTGGTTCTGGAGTTCGTTCAAAAAGGAGCGATACCGCGAGGTGTCCGTCGCCTCCAGCGTGTTCATCACGTCGACGACGAGGTTCGAATCCTCGGGTAAGTCCTTGACGAGCCGGTTCGCGGTGTCGAGCGGCGCGGCGCTGTCGACGTCGCGGACGGTCAGTCGAGAGATGCCGCCGCGATAGCGGTCGACGGCGTCCCGGACCGCCTGGTCGGTCCGAATCGTCGTCAGATAGAGCGTCCGCCGCGTCGTCGCCAGTTCGTAGAGAAACAGCTCGGACTGGCTGGCCGGGTCCGCGAGCAACAGGACGAGGCTCCCCGGGGGTATCCCGCCGTCGAGCTGTCGGTCGAGAACCGGGATACCCGTCGAGAGCCTGTTCGCCATCGCCGCAATCTACGGCGGGCGACGATAATAGGCCTTCGGGCTATTCGACCGGCACTGTCCAGATTAGGGCGATTGGCTTTCGAGGTGTTCTCAGTTCTCCTGGCTCGTCTGAACACTACCGTCGCCGCACGCCCCGCCGCGTCGGCGTCCGGGGAAAAGACGGATACGTCATCGACCCGATACCGTCTCTATGGCCCTCCCCGACGGATTCGGCGTGCTCGGCGGCTTCGGATTCCTGACGCCGCTGGGGTTCGTCGCGCTCGCAGCCCTCGTCCCCGTCGTCGTCCTCTATCTCGTCCAGCCCGACCCCCGACGCGTCCGACTGCCGACCCTCCAGTTTCTCCTCGAAGAGGGCGAACGGGACGCGTCGAACCCCCTCCTCGAACGGCTCCGGCGGAGCCTCCTGTTGCTCCTCCAGCTCCTCGTGCTGGTCCTGCTCGCGACGTCGCTGGCGACGCCCTACGTGCCAGTCTCCGAGCAGACCACCGTCGAGGAGACCGTCGTCGTCGTCGATGGCAGCGCGAGCATGGCGACGCAGGCCGACGGTTCGACCCGATTCGCCCGGGCCGTGGCCGCCGCCCGCGACGCGACGACGGGGACCACCTCCGTCGTCTTCGCCGCGAGCGAGAGCCGCATCGTCCTCCGGCAGGGCACCGCCGCCGACGCCGGGGCGGCGCTCGACGGCCTCTCGGTCACCGACGCGGAGGGGAACCTCCGGACGGCCATCTCCGAGGCGGCGGCCATCGCCGGCGAGAACGCCCAGATTCTCGTCTTCAGCGACTTCGCCGACGCCACCTCCTGGGAGGAGGCGGTCCGTTCGGCCCGCGCCCGCGGCCTCCGGGTCGACCTCCGGCAGTTCGCGGGCGGCGGCGCGGACAACGTCGGCATCGTCGACCGTTCCTTCTCCGGTACGAACGTCACCGTGACCGTCAAGAACTTCGGCGAGAGCCGCGCCGACCGGACGCTCACCCTCGGGAACCAGCGCCGCTCGGTGTCGCTCGCCCCCGACGACGTGACGACCGCGACGTTCGCCGTCCCGGCCGGCGGCGGGGCGCTCCGCATGACGCCCGGCGACTCCTTCCCCACGGACGATGTGGTCTACGTCTCTGCACCGCCGGACGCGACGGTCGACGTCCTCCTCCTCACGAACGACCGGAACCGGTATCTCGCCGCCGCGCTCTCGGTCATCGACGCCGTCTCGCTCACCGTCGAGTCGCCGCCGACGGCCATCGAGAGCGACTACGACGTCGTCATCTACAGCAACCTCCGAAACGAGCGCCTGCTGCGGGGGAACGTCGAAGCGGGACGCGACGCGATAGCGAACGGCGGCGGCGTCGCCATCCAGGCCCAGCGCGAGATGCCCGACAAGTACGGGGACCTGTTGCTCCTCTCCCCGACGGGGACGGCGGCGACGCCGACGCTCGCGCCGGCGGCGTCCGACGACCTGACTCGCGGCATCAACTTCCCGCCGCCGGAGCAGTACGTCACGGGGTCGCTCCGGGAGGGGCGAAGCCTCGTCGAGACGCAGAACGGGACGCCCATCGTCGCCACCGCCCGGCGAGGCGGCGGCCGCGTCCTCTACTACGGCTTCGTCGAGGAGTTCTCGACGTTCAAGTACAACTACCAGTACCCCGTCTTCTGGAAGCGCGCCGTGTACTACCTCGCCGGCCGCGACCCGCTCGCGGAGTTGAACCGCGAGACCGGCGTGCGCCTCCAGTTCGGCGACGCGACGACGGTGGGGACGCCAGACGGCACGGTCACCGCGTCCACGCTCGTCCTCGACCGGACGGGGTTCTACGAGGTGGGGAACCGGCGGCTCGGCGTCTCGCTCGTCAGCGACCGGGAGTCGAGCGTGAACGCCCAACCGCTCTCGGCCCGCGCCGACGGCGGCGTCCCCGCCCGCGAGGAGGACCGGACGGTCCCCCGTCCCCTCTCCGGCCTCGTCGCCCTGGCGGCCCTCGTCGTCGCCCTGGGTGAAGTCGTCTACCTCCGAAAGCGGGGTGACCTCTGATGCCGTCGACGACGCTGCCCAACGGGATGGTCGCCGGCCTGGAGACGCCGCTTCTCCTCGTGGTCGTCCCCGTCGCGGCCGCCGCGCTGTACTTCCTCATCTTCCGCCGGGCCGACGGCGCGGCCTCGACCCGGAGCCGCCGGCTCCTCTTTCTCTCGCGGCTCCTCGTCGTGACGCTCGTCGTCGTCGCCGCCGCCGGCCCCTACACCGTCGTCACGAAGGAGACGCGGGGCGACCCCAACGTGACGCTCCTCGTCGACCGCTCGGCCAGCATGAACGTCTCGCAGAACGCCGTGACGCGCCTGGAAGAGGGCATCCAGCAGGCTGGCGTCCCGGTGACGACGGCGACCATCGCCCAGGGGAACGAGTCACGCATCGGCGACGGCATCGCCGCGAACCTCCGGGAGAACGGGAGCGTGGTCGTCGTCTCCGACGGCCAGGTGACCGCCGGCCGCAGCCTCGGCGAGGCGGCGGAGATGGCGACCGGACTGAACGCCACCATCAGTTCCGTGCCGGCGTCGCCGGCACGGACCGAACGGTACGTGACCGTCAGCGGGCCGGCGAAGGCGAGCGTCGGCGTCGAGAGTCGCTTCCTCGTCTCCGTCGACGGCGTCCGGACGAGCGCGGAGGGACCGGTCACTCTCACTGTCGACGTCGACGGCGAGGAGGTGCTCTCACGGACCCTTCAGGGGGGCTCCGGCGACGTCGAACTCGTCCACGAGTTCGACGAGACGGGGTCACACCGCGTCACCGCCTCCGTCGAGGGCGGCGACCTCTACCGGGTCAACGACGTCTACCGCAAGACCGTCCGGGTGGTCGAACGCCCGAAGATACTCTACGTCTCGCGTGGCACCTACCCCTTCCGTGACTACCTCGGCCAGCTCTACGACGTGGAGACGGCCGAGTCAGTGCCGGCGAACCTCTCGCCGTACTACGCCGTCGTCGTCCAGGACGTCGCCGCACCCGACCTCGGGAACGTCGACGCGCTACAGGAGTTCGTCATCGACGGCAACGGGCTGTTCGTCGTCGGCGGCGAGAACTCCTACGGCAACGGCGGCTACGAGAACGCCTCCATCGCCTCGATGCTCCCCGTCACGTTCGGCGAGTCGGGCGTCGGGAGCACGACCATCGTCTTCGCCATCGACGTCTCCGGGAGCGCCGGCGAGGGGATGCAAGTCCAGAAGGCCGTCGCCCTGAACGCCCTCTCGCAGCTCGGCGATACGAACACCGTCGGCGTCGTCGGCTTCAACTACCAGGCCTACAGCGTCGTCGAGCCGCAACTGCTGTCCCGGAATCGGTCGCTGGTCGAAGATCGGATTCGCCGCCTCCGGGCAGGCGGTGCGACGAGCATTGCCGCCGGCCTCCGCGGGGCCGACGAGATGCTCGGCGACCGCGAGGGGACGATAATCCTCATCAGCGACGGGCGCGACGACAGCCCCGAGTCGGCCGTCGTCGCGAACCAACTGGGTCGGGAGGGGACCCGCGTCATCGCCGTCGGCGCGGGGCCGAATCCCAAAGCGGAGACGCTCCGCCGCATCGCGTCCCAGTCGGGCGGGAACTACTTCCGCGCCGACCAGACGAACCGCCTGAAACTCCTGTTCGGGGGCGCTTCCCGCCGCTTCTCGGGTGACGGGCTGACCATCGTCGACGCCACGTCGTTCATCACCGCGGGGGTGACGCTGGAGTCCAACCCCGGCGAGGCGAACGACGTGTCGGTGCGGAGCGGTGCCGACTACCTCGTCGCGACGGCCGACGGCAATCCGGCGCTGACGTCGTGGCGGTACGGTCTCGGGCGCGTCGTCTCGCTGACCGCCTACGGCTCCGACGGCACGCTCGACGGCCTCCTGCGGGAACCCGACTCGCTGCTGCTGACGAAGTCCGTCAACTACGCCATCGGCGACCCCGAACGCAAGGAGACGGGCGTGACGTCCATCCCCGACACCCGCGTCGGCGAACCGACGACGGTCACCTACCGGGGGTCCTCGCGGCCCTCGGCCCAGGGCGTGCAGTTCAGCGCCGTCGAGGAGAACGTCTACCAGGCGCAGGTGACGCCGACCGACGCCGGCTACCGGACCGTCCTCGGCGCGGACTTCGCGGCGAACTACCCCGCCGAGTACGGCGCGTTCGGCCCCGCGCCCGAACTGGCGTCGGCGGTGCGGGCGACCGGCGGCAAACAGTTCGCGCCGACCGAGGCGGCGGCCATCGCGGAGTTCGCCCGTCAGCAGTCGATCCGGGTGCGCGACGTACGCCAGTCGTGGGACTGGCTGTGCTATCTCGCCGCGTTGCTCGCCTTCCTCGTCGAGGTGGTCGTCCGGCGACTTCAAGTGTACCAGGGCCGTACACGACACGAGAGTGGCTTGCCATGACCCTGATCGGCCGTTCGAGTAACCTCGCGCTCGTCCTCCTGCTGTGCGTCGCCGTCGCCGGCACCGCCGGAGCGACGCTGTTCTACCAGGAGTCCGTCGAAGAACTCGACGCCGAGAACAGCCAGCTCCACCGAGAGAACGAACAGCTTCGCGAGGACCTCAAACAGACGAACCGGGAGCTCGAACGGGCGAGAGACCGCCTCCGCGAACTGAACCAGAGTCTCAACACGACGAAAAGCGACGTCGAGCAGGTGTCCGAGAGCCTCGAAAGCACGGAGGAACAGCTCCAGGCCACGGAGTCGGAACTGGCCCAGACCCGACAGAACCTCGAAGCGACCCGCCAGCGCGTGAACGAACTCGAGAGCCGGACCGAACAGCTCCGAAGCCAGGTGAACTCCCTCGAAACCACCAACCAGGAGCTACGGCAGGACAAACAGGAACTCCAGAACGACATCGAGGACCTGAACGCGAGAATCGAGAGCCTGAAAAGCGACATCAGCGCCCTCGAAGCCGAAATCGACCGGAAAGACCGCCGCATCCAGAACCTGGAGAGCGCGCTCCGACAGGCCTGCGCGGCCATCAACGGCAGCAAGCCCCGCGGCTGTGACCTGGTATGAGCGAGGCGACTGCCACCGACCGGATGCGTCGCGCCATCCGCCAGATTCGCCGCGAGGGCTACAAGGTCGCCGTCGTCTACGCCGTCGTCGACGCCGCTCTCGCGGTGTTGCTCTCCAACCTCCTCCTGCAGATTCTCGACGTCCCGTACGTCCCCGGACGCCTCCCGCTTCCCGGCACCGTCGTGACGGCCCTCGGTCGCGTCGGGGTCACGCTCTCGGAGCCGACGGTGACCGGCGCGTCCGTCGTCGGCGTCGCCGTCGGCCTCCTCGTGTTCGCGGGCGAAATCGCGCTCCGCGTCCGCCGACCGCTGGTCGAGCAGTTCGAGGCCGCCAACCCCGAGGTGCGAGAGGCGCTCCGGACGGCCAGGGACGCCGTCGAGGACGGCCTCGACAACCGCATCGCGCGCTCGCTCTACCAGGACGTCCTCGACCGGCTACGGGACGCGTCGAGCGTCGGCCTCCTCGACGTCCGCCGGGTCGCCGTGACGCTCCTCCTCGTCGTCGCGTTGAGCCTCGTGAACATCCAGGTGGCCGTCGTCGACGTCTCCATCGGCGGCTTCGGCGGCCAGCCCACCCCCGACTCGGGCGGCGGCGGCGCGTCCGAGTACGCCGGCCTCCAGAACGGCAGTTCGATCCTCGGTGACCCGACGAACGTCTCCGCCGGCGACGACGAACTGGAGGCGGGCATCGAGACGGGCGGGGCCGGCACCGGCAACGGGAGCGACGTCCCGCGAGCCTACGACACGAGCGGGTTCGCCAGCGGCGGGACCGTCGAGAGCCAGCAGGCGGGCTTCTCGGAGACGGAGCGACTCGAAGACGCGGAACTGATTCGTGAGTACAACCTGAAGATTCGGGAGGAAGAGGAATGAGTGACCCACAGACGGACGTCGAGACCATCCAGCGCCGGCTCTCCGAAGCGCGCGAGGAAGTCGGCAAGCGCATCGTCGGACAGAAAGACGTACTCGAACAGCTCTTCGTCTGCATCCTCGCGGACGGCAACGCCCTCCTAGAGTCGAATCCGGGCCTGGGCAAGACGTCGATGGTGCGGACCATCGCCGAGGTGACCGACCTCGACTTCTCCCGCATCCAGAACACGCCCGACCTGATGCCGTCGGACATCACCGGCGCGGAGATCATCCGCGAGTCCGCCGGCTCCCGCGAGTTCGTCTTCGAGGAGGGTCCCATCTTCGCCAACGTCGTCCTCGCGGACGAGATAAATCGCGCGACGCCGAAGACCCAGGCCGCCCTGCTGGAAGCGATGCAGGAAAAGCAGGTCACCGCCGCCGGCGAGACGCACGAACTCCCGCGGCCCTTCTTCGTGCTGGCGACGCAGAACCCCATCGACCAGGAGGGCACCTACCCGCTGCCGGAGGCACAGACCGACCGCTTCCTGCTGAAGATCCTCGTCGACTACCCCTCGTTCGAGGAGGAGCGCGACATCGTGAATCTCTACACGACGGGCACGCCCGCCCCCGACGTCGACAAGATGTTGACGCAGGGCGAAATCCAGGAGGCCCAGTCGCTCGCCCGCGACGTCCCTATCGCCGACGACATCCGCGACCGGGCAATCGAACTCGTCCGCCTGACCCGGGAGGCCGAAGCCATCCAGTTCGGAGCCAGTCCCCGCGCCAGCATGGGTCTCGTGTTGACCGCGAAAGCCCGCGCGTTCCTCAAGGGGCGCAATCACGTTAGCTGGGAGGACGTCGAGGCGATGGCCCCCGCCGTCCTGCGCCACCGCATCGTCCTCGACTTCCGCACCGAACGCGAGGGACGCACCACCGACGACGTGGTCGGCGAACTCCTCGATGCCGCATGACCATCGACCCGGAGTTCCTCGACGAACTCGACCGCCTCGACGCGTCGCTGAAACAGCAGACCTCCTCGCTGAAGAAGGGCGAACACGAGTCGCCGAACGTCGGTGAGGGGCTCACCTTCAGCGACTACCGGCGCTACGCTCCCGGCGACGACACCCGACTCATCGACTGGAGGCTCTACGCCCGCACCGAGGAACTGTTCGTCAAGCAGTTCGAGGAGGAACGCAACCTCACCGTCCACGTCCTCGTCGACGCCAGTGGCTCGATGGACTTCGGCGAGGGCGACCACCACAAGTTCGAGTTCGCGGCGAAACTCGGACTCGGATTCGCCTACCTCACCGCCGAGGAACACAACGAGTTCCGCGTCTCACTCTTCCGGAACGAGACCGACCGCCTCGATACCGGGAAGTCGAATCGCGGGGAAGTGCTCCGCCTCGTGGACCTGTTGAACGACGTCGACCCCGCGGGCGACGCGGACTTCGAGACGGCTTTCGAGGCGTACGCCGAGTCCATCCGCTCGCGGTCGCTCGTCGTCGTCGTCAGCGACTTCCTCGGGGACCTGGACGCCCTGGAGACGGGTATCGCCGCCCTCTCGCGAAACGACGTCCTCCTCGTCCACGTCCTCGCGCCCGAGGAACTCGATCCGAACGCCGGCGGCGACACCATCTTCGAGGACCTCGAATCGGACCTGACGCGCCGGACCTACTTCGGAACGACCCTGGAGAAGCGCTACCGGAAGCGCCTCGAAGCACACGTCGAGGCCGTCGCCGAGCGGTGTCGCGACCTGCGGGCGACGCACGTCACCGTCCGCACCGACGAGGAGTTCTTCGACGCCTTCGCCTCTCTCTGGATGGACTGATGCGGACTGTCTCGGTCAGTTCTGGCCGTCGCCGAGCCCTCGCGTCGACGACCGGTGACCGGGGACGACAGTCCGTACGAACCGGCCGCACTTTTCCGGCTGGACGCCGTACCGCGACGACATGCCGTACGACGAACTCGCTCGTCTCCTCCGCGAGGACGAGCGACGGATTACCGTCGGCGCGCTCCCCGACGGAAGCGTCGACGAGTACTACCGGGTTCGCGACGCGGAATCCTACGTCGTCTCCCGCGACGCCGTCGCGGAGGCCATCCGCTCCGGCCGCGACTCCTTCCGCCTCGAACACGTCATGACCGACCCCGGCGGGCAGTCGGTGAACATGGCCCGCCAGGCCGCCGCGCTCGGCGACCAGGTGACGCTGTACGGCCACCTCGACCACCCGATATTCGACCTGGACTTCGAGACCGTCTCGATGGGCGCGCCCGCCGTCGTCTCCGTCCTCCTGTTCGACGCCGACGACCTGATGCTGGTCGAGGAGTCGGCCGACATCAGGAACTGGACGTTCGCGGACTTCCGGGACGCCTGCGTCCACGGCGTGCGCGACTTCCTCGAACGCGACGTCGTCTGCTGTGCCAACTTCGCCTCCACGTTCGGCCTCCCCGACGCCCTCCACGCCATGGCCGCGACGACCGACGAGGGCAACACGTTCGTCCTCGACCCCGGCCCGATATCGACGGTTCGGGAGGCGCGACTCGACGCCCTGGTGACCGCCCTCGGCCGCCTCGCCGACTCCTTCGACGTCGTGGTGAGCGTCAACGCCGACGAGTGTCGCCGATTCGTCGACGTGATCGACGGCGTCGACGCCGACGAGTTCGACGAGGCCGGCGTGACCGCGGGCGCGCTCGACGGTATCCGGCGACACACCGGCGTCGACGCCGTGGTAGCCCATCAGGAGCGTGCCGCCGTCGCGGCGACGCCCGACGGTGTCCTGGAAGTGCCGAACCTGAAAATCATCCGAAACATGACCGAGACGGGGGCCGGCGACCGCTTCTCCGCCGCCCTCGCCCGCGGCCTCGGCGCGGACTGGGGCTGGGAAGCCTCGCTCGCACTCGGCAACGCCTGTACGTCGTACTACGTCGCCACCGGTCAGACGGCCGACCGGGAAGACCTGCTCACTCACGTCGCCGTCCACGACCCGGTCTGATGCGCTCGGTACGAAAAGTATTATTTACTGTCGTTTCATCTGTCCGACCGATGTCTTCGGGTGGTGGGATGGGGACAGACGATAGGGCAGTGAGTTTCGCTCACGCACTGGCGACGCTGAAAGAGCAAGGGAGCGCGCTCCTGGTCGTCGGATCGGTGCCGGACGAGATGTACGACTCTGCGTCGACGCGGATGCTCGGTGACCCGGGCGTCGACGACCCGCGCCGTCGCCTCGTCGTCACCACCCGCTCCGGGTATCAGTCGGCCACCGACAAACTCCGGTCGACCGGGCCGTTGACGCCCGACTTCGCCCGGCTCGTCACCAGAGACAGCCCGGCACGGGGTGCGGCGGCGACGCCGGCGGAGACCGGGACGCTTCCGAAGACCCACGTCGTCGAGGGAGGCGTCGCCGACCTCGGTACGACCCTCTCGGACGTCCTCGAGGAGTTCGACCTGTTCGCGAACGGACTCGAACCGGCGGAACTTCGGATGGCGTTCGACTGTCTCTCGACCCTGCTCACCGAATACGGCAGGAAATCCGTCTTCCGGTTCCTCCACGTCCTGACGACACAGGTTCGGCGAATCGGTGGACTGGCACACTTCCGGCTCCCGCGCGACTCGTCGAGCGAACTCGTCCGCCTCTTTTCCCCCCTGTTCGATGCGCGGATTCATCTCCGCCTCGACGGCAGCCAACTGAAACAGCAGTGGCACTTTCGGGACCGCGACCTCGTCTCGGACTGGCTCCCGCTCGAACGACGTGGTGGAGGGGCCGAAACGTGACCATACGTTTTTGTACGATACCATCAATCGTTAGAGACGATGAGTAGGTCCGAGGGTCGGAACTACGTCGCGCCGAACGACGCCGACAGCCGACTGGAAGTGTCGTTCTCGCGACTCGACGACGCACCCGGGGTTCGAATCACCGACCCCATCGAGCGACATCAGTTCCGCCTCCTGACCGACGCTCCTGTCCGTCCATCGCCGTCGGACGCCTCACCGTTCAGCTTTCCCGTCGACGTCGCGACGCAGTTTTCCGCCCAAAAGATAACGCTGCCGACGGTCGTCGCGGTCTACGTTCGGGACGCCGACGGGTCGATGCTCGCGGAGGCCGAACACTTCGCCTACGAGGAGTTCCCCGCGGGCACCTACAGCATCGAACTCTGTGCGCCGATCAAGCTCTACCTGCGGGTCGACGCGCCGGTCACCGTCGCCTCCGACATGGCCCAGACCCGCATCGAGTTCGGCGAGGAGACGACGGTGTTCGTCGGCGCGCGGTCCCACCACGAGCGCCCGGCGGCGACGATAACGACGACGACCGACCCACACGACATGATGACCGCCGTCTCTGCGTTCTCGTCGGCCCTGAAGACGACCAGCCCCGAGCGGTCGTATCCGACGCTCCGTGGACACCCGCCGCTGGTCGAACTCGGGGACGCGCTAGACGTTCCGTCGGGAGTAACGCCCCCGGACACTGGCGTCAGAATCGAGATTCCAGCGGAGTACCGCTCGATATACGTGGCCGCACCGCTGTCGTACTATCTGGGGGCCAGCCTCGTCCCGGGCGATACGCCACGCATCGTCGCTCCCGGCGGCTTCGAACACGGCCTCGACACCGTCCGTGGCTTCGAAGGCGAGGTGGAACGCGTCCTCAAACAGACGTTTCTCTTCGACTGTCTCGCCCGGACGGAGGGGTACTACGAGGTCGACCTCTACGAGCGAAACGAACTCGACGACGCCGTCGACGTCGACTTCGACGCCCTCTACGGCTGGCCGCTCGCGGAGCAACTGCGGGCGTATCTCGACGTGCCGTTCAGCACCGTCGAACCGTACCTCCCGGAGTGGAAGCTGACGACGCACGTCTCGCCGACGCCGGAGAACGTCGAACTGTTGCCGTTCGTGACCAACGACCTCGCCATCGTGCGTACACCGAAAGGCGACGTCGTCTCCAGTTCGGAGGTCCAGACGGCGGCCGCCGGTGAGTTCTTCCGCGGCGACGCTCTGACGCGGAGCGCCGCACCCGACGACGGGACCGACAGGTCGTACGTCCAGCCGGAGGCGGACGACTCGCTCGAACAGGCGTGGATCGGCGAGGGCGCGCCCATCGGCGCGAGCAAGGCGACGAGTCGGGCGTTCCACAACCGCCTCGACCGGTCGCCCGTCGAGGGGGACATCGGCATCACCGTCGTCTGCAACGACCCCCGGATGGCGGAGGAACGGAACACGGTCGACGACGTCTACGGGTCGCGGGAGGACCTGCCCTTCGACGTGGGGATGTTCCACGACCTGACCTGTGCCGAACTCCGGGAGGTGCTGACCTCGCAGACGGACTTTCTCCACTACATCGGCCACATCGACGGGGAGGGATTCGAATGCGCCGACGGCAAACTCGACGCGACGACGCTGGACCGGGTCGGAACGGACGCGTTCCTGTTGAACGCCTGTCAGTCCTACGAACAGGGGGCGGCCCTCGTCGAGGCGGGCGCTATCGCGGGCATCGTCACCCTGACGGACGTGTTGAACAGCGGTGCCGTTCGCATGGGTCGGATGCTCGCACGCCTCCTGAACCGGGGGTTCCCCATCGGCAGCGCGCTCGAAGTCGCGCGCGACGAGTCGATAATCGGCGACCAGTACACCATCGTCGGCGACGGCGGCCTCTCGCTCGCCCGAACCGACGGGGGGCCGCCGAACCTCTGTGTCGTCCGGCCGAAGGGGGACGGCTACGAACTCGACTGGCGGACCTACCCGACGACGCGACTCGGGATGGGGAGCCTCGTGATGCCGTGGATTCACGACGAGGACCAGTACCACCTCTCCTCGGGTGCGTCGAAGTCGTTCGAGATGACTCGCGACGAGCTAGAACAGTTCCTCTCGCTCGAGACGGTGCCGGTGAAAATCGACGGTCGGTTGCGGTGGAGCGACGAGCTCGAACTCGACGAACTCTAGGGACCGGCGACGCCGCCGCCGTTGCCCGCTGCCACGGTTCCTGCCTGCGAGAGCAGGAGCAGCGCCGTGAACAGGACGCCCATCATCCGCGGGTTCTCTTTCAGGTACGTTGCGACCTTGGTGTCGTCATTCTCTGACATCGCAACTAATCGGTCGGGCGGCAGTAAATTATAATTTTCCGAGAATATCTGATAAAAATTGTAATCAATTTAATCTCGATAGTAATGACAGAAAGTGTCAGCGGAGCGTAAATCACACGACTACGCGGGAATTCGTCGAAAACGGGCACGTCGGGCGGCTACCGCGACTCCCGGACGGAAGCGGCGTCGCTCCGGAGAATCGACTGCGCGCGAAAGTGGTGGGTACCGACGGGTCCAGCGACTATTCGTCGCCGAGGTCGCGATAGAGCGTCGAGAGGTCGTCCTGTTCGCCGAGCTGAAAGAGCGTGTCGTCCAGATTCTCCCGGAGCCGTTCGAGGTCCGTCGCGAGCCGCTGGTACTCGTCGTTCGCTTCGAGCGCCGTGTGGCTCTTCTCCGTCTCGAGGAGCGCCTTCTTCGAGGCGAGCGCGAACAGTTCCTGCACGCCGTCGTCGTACTCCTCGCGCAACAGGAGATTGGAGACGGTCCGGTCGAGGTCGTCCCGCGTGACGGGCTTGACGACGTAGTCGTCGAACCCCATGGAGAGGACGTCGAAGTCGGGGGCTGCGGCCGTCACCATCGCCACGCGGCAGTCGAACCCCCGTTCGCGGATGATTTCGAGCACTTCGTCGCCCGAGTAGTCCGGCATCCGGCGGTCCAGGAGGACGACGTCGACCTCGTCGTCGAGTTCATCGAGCGCCTCCTGGCCGCTGTTGGCCACCCGGACGCGGAAGGAATCGGAGAGCCAGGTCGCGTACAGGTCGGCGAGGTCGTGTTCGTCTTCGACGACGAGGACGAGTGGAGTATCGGTGCTCATGTGTTCGGGCGGGCCACGGCGAGTTACACCCCCCACTGGTTACTGAATCTATATCAAAATACCTCTCGCGGGGCGGGAGTCGACGACGCGTCGGTACCGACTCGCTCGACGACGCTCGGGTTACTCGTTGGGACTGTAGTTCGGCGCTTCGTCGGTAATCATCACGTCGTGGGGGTGACCTTCCGTCTGGCCGGCCGCGGAGACGCGGACGAACTCCGCGCGTTCCTTGAACGCGGGGAGCGTCTCGGCACCGACGTAGCCCATCCCGCTTTTCATTCCGCCGACGAGCTGGTGGAGTTCGGACTCGAGCGTCCCCTTGTACGGCGTGGCCGCCTCGACGCCCTCGGGGACGAACTCCTCGCCCTCGTCCGCGTCCTTGAGGTAGCGGTCGCCGCCGCCCGACCGCATCGCGCCGACGCTCCCCATGCCGCGGTACTGCTTGTACTTCTTGCCGTTCATCGTGATGACGCGGCCCGGTGCCTCGTCGGTGCCGGCGAAATAGGAGCCGAGCATGACGGCGTCGGCACCGGCGGCGACGGCCTTGATGGCGTCGCCCGAGTACCGAATGCCGCCGTCCGCGATGACGGGGACGTCGTGTTGGCTCGCCACGTCGGCGACGCCGGCCACGGCGGTAATCTGGGGCATCCCCGCGCCCGTGACGACGCGCGTGGTACAGATGCTGCCGGGGCCGATGCCGACCTTGACGCCGTCGGCGAAGTCGACGACCGCTTCGGCCGCTTCCGGCGTGCCGACGTTGCCGACGACGACGTCCGCCTCGACCAGGTCGTCGATTTCGCGCGCGCTGTCGATGACGTTCCGGTTGTGCGCGTGCGCGCAGTCGATGAAGAGCACGTCGGCCCCCGCGTCGTCGGCGGCGACGGCGCGGTCGTCCTCGAAGGGGCCGACCGCGACTCCACACCGCAGGCGTCCCGCCTCGTCGCGGGCGGCGTTCTCGTGTTCGCGTCGCTGGAGGATGCCCTGCATCGTCACGAGTCCGACCAGACGGTCCTCGTCGTCGACGATGGGGACGCGTTCGATCTTGTGGTCGTACATCAGTTCGAGGGCGTCCCGGGCGGTGACGTCCTCGGGTGCGGTGATGACCTCGTCGGTCATCGCCTTGCGCACCTCGTCGGACTCGCCGACCTCGAGGTACGGTCGAATGTCCGTGCCGGAGATGATGCCGAGGACGGCGTCGTCGTCGTCGACGACCGGTGCGCCGCTGACGCCCTCGCGTTCCATCATCGCGTCGACGTCGCGGACGGTCTGCTCCGGGGACGCAGTCACCACGTTCTCGCGGCGGATGATGAGTTCGTCCGCGCGCTTGATACGCTCGATTTCGACGACCATCTCGTCGATGGTCATGTTGCGGTGCAACACGCCGAGTCCGCCCTGCCGTGCCATCGCGATGGCCATGTCGCTCTCGGTGACGGTGTCCATCGCCGCCGAGAGAACGGGGGTGTTGAGTTCGACGTTCGTCGAGACGCGCGTAGAGACGTCGGCGTCGTCCGGTTCGACGTGACTCTCCATCGGGCGGAGCAGTACGTCGTCGAACGTCAGCGCTTCCGGGACTCGGAGCTTCTCCGAGAAGGGTTCGGCGTCGGGAACGTCGTTCGCCATATAAACCGTCTTCTAGCCGGAGCAAAAAGCGTTGCGAGACTTCTCGCAGGTGTGCGGGAGTGCCACCACCGAGACGGATTGCTCTCATAGTGATTCCCGTAACTGTTTACCGGTGGTTCGCCAGGACGGTCCAGCGAATCACCGGTAATGACTTACGGGAATCACTATCAGTCCCGCATCAACCGCCCACGGCCGGCGGGGGGCGAGTGCCGTGGGAAACAGCGAGCGCAATCGGTAGACTCACTCCGCCGCCGACCGCCGAACGAGTTCACTATCGGACGCTTCGTCCGACGAGACGTTTCTATTCTCGATCGCGTTCAAATGGGCTCCGTGAACATCCACACTGGCATGCCGACGGTTCCCACGCAACGTTTAATACCCGTTCGGCCCTTGATTTCACTATGGACTCCCAGAGTTCCATCGCACAGTGCACTGCCGGTCGGATGAGCGACCTCTCGGTTGCCGGCAACATTTTTACAGCGATGGATACATTTAAACGGAAATTTAGCGCGGAGTCCAACGTCGACGCCAACGGCCGTCCCGGTGGGTCCGTTGGGTTGCGCTCACATCGCCACGTGGCCGATGGTGACGGCCGCTAGTACGAGATGAGCGTCTCTCGACATCCGGTCGCACTTCGGCTCGAGCAGCAGGTGGGCGGTGCGACGCGACTGCTCGCCACCGTCATGGTCCTGCCGCTCGTGGACGGTATCTTCCCGGCACTCGTCATCGCCGGCGCACTGACCTACCCGTTCGGTATCGTCGAGACGGGACTGCTCATCTTCGGCGGCTCCGCCACCGTGGCGGTTATCCTCGCCGAGATGGACGGTACGCCGCGCGAACAGGCGACGACCATCCTCGTGTTGGGTGCTGTGCTCGTCCCCGCGGCGGCGGCGGAAGCCGCGCTCGCACCGACCATCCAGAGCGTCCTCGACATGGCCATCTTCCACCGGTTCGCCGGCCTGGTCATCCTGACCGTCGCCGCCAAGACGGCGAGTTCGCGCGTGGGCGAGTATCTCCCCCGCCCGGCGGTCATCATCGCCCTCGGTCTGGTCGCGAGCGTCCAGCCGAGCGGTGCGTCGCTCACCCTGATGGCGGACACCGTGCTGGTCGCCAAGGCCGCGGCCGCCGCCGGCGTCGGCGTCGGGTTCGCACTGCTGGTGGCCCTGCTCGGTCCCCGACTCCGTGGCTCGGTCGACTTGGACCTGTTCCGGTTCGGGAGTTCCGTCGCTCTCGGGATGCTCGCCCTGTCGGTCCTCGGACTGATGCCCACCGACGCGCCCGTCGCGCTCGGCGTCCTCTGTGTGACGGCCGTGTTCTCGTTCGACCCCGACGCGTCGGCCGACGTGGTCTCCGAGCACCTGCCCGCCGACCCGACGTCGGACCCCGAGGCGGACGCTGCAGTCGCCGATGGCGGCGACGTCGACGACAGCGCGTCCGACGTCGACGACGAGGTCGACGTCGACGGCGGCGCGTCCGACGACTCCGCCGGATCGAGTTACGCGTACCTCGGCGAGGAAGAGTCGCGCGCGCCGTGGCTGTGACCCGGTGACGGAGGGCTTACCTTTCTCCGCCGTACACACCGTCGTATGAGCAACCGCGTCGTCCAAGGGCGGATGGTGACTCCCGAGAAACTCGCGGAGTTGGTCGAGGGCGAACGACCGATGGAGGCCGAACCCATCGAAGACGCCGATAGGAAGTGTCCCGAGTGCGGTGGCGACGTCCTCAGGGTCGGCTACATGCCGTCGGTGACGGAGTTCGTCACCGGTTACAAATGTCAGGACTGTGCCTGGGCCGACGACGACCGATAATCGAAATCCCTTTACTACGACCCTGGTTACGAACAGGTGCACGCAACGGGGTTGTGGCCAAGCCCGGGATGGCGACTGACTCCAGAGGCTGCGCCCGGTGACGAACTCCAGACTGATATACCGAGCGACCGACTGATCATCGGTCGTGTTGACGACCCTCTGGAGTACCGAGGCGAACCGGAGATATCAGTCGACCGGGGGTTCAAATCCCTCCAACCCCATACTGTATAAAAGTATTGCGGAGGCTATTGCCGCTATCCTCCCGCAGAACGCTTACCAAACGTAAACCCGAGCAGCGGCTACTTACTGACGGGGGCTCTCCCGTCGAAATCTCCGCCGAAGAGCTTCGGAGCCGTCGGTTCGGAGAGCAGAAGACGGAGAAAGAATCCGAGTTCAGGTGTCCAATCTGCAACGCTCGGTGTACGAAGTCCCCGACGACGGCGTACGAGTACGGCCACCTCACTGACTGTCCCCGTCGTCCCGATCACCTTCCGCGCGGTGGCAAGAGACACAAGCCGAGTGACGCGGTCGCGACCGACGGGGGTGAGTCAGCGTGAGCCGCGAACAATCCGAAGGAGTAGTCTCGCAGGCGACCCACGACGCTTTCGCCGTCCTCGAACGCGCCGACCGCGCGTACCACGACGTGGCACAACTCCACCTCCACGAGTTCGGTGGTGAGGGCCGGGTCGCGCGTGCGGAAAGCGCGCTCGCGCGAATAGGCCTCCGCACGACCCCACAGGGGGGTCGTGCTACGGCCACTGATTCGTCGAGAGAATCCGCAGACGTCGGGCGATTCGATGACGTGCTACGTCGCTCCGAAACGTGCTACGAAACTGGAGGTGACGATGAGTAACAGTCTCTCCGGGTCCGAGAAGATGAAGCGGCCGAGCATCCGGCTCCACGAGGACCTGCTCGACGAGTTCGACGACTACGTCGAACAGTCCGACTGGGGATCGCGGAACGCCGCCATCGTCGAGCTGATGAAACGCGAACTGGACACTGCCGACGAGGACGATGCCGACGACGGCCTGATCCCCGACGACGAGCGCCTCCGCGACGCCTATCTGGCGCTCCTTGACGTCGCAGACGAACGCATCGACGGGGCCGGCCTTCGAGTCACTCGACAGGAGGCGGTGAACAACCTCTACGACAACCGGACGCCGAAAGACGCCGTCATGAGTTCGCTCATCCACCCGCTGAAGAAGCGCGGATTCGTCGACGTCGATCCCGGCCTGGGCCGCGTCTGGATTACCGTCCGACCGCTCGAATAGCGGCCCCTTCTTTTCTTACAGGATTCTTACCGAACGCAGTGGAATAAATATCCGATATGCGATATTGACGCCAGTTAGCGCAAGATACACAGCGCATAGTTAGCAGACACAGATCCGAATCTGAAACGCGGTTGTTAATTCAGGTTCGGTGATGGAACTTACCGAAGTGGCGACTGAGATTCTTCAGGACGTGACGCAAGCGTCAACTCGACTGTTTGCTCTGCTCCATCACGAAGGATTGTTAGCTGTATCGTGTCACCCGGCCGCGTCTGAAGTGCCAGGTAACTTGCCAGGTCCTCGAATGATTCCATCCGAGTCCCCTCGACTGCGAGAATGACATCGCCGCCGACCGGTACACGCATCCCGTCAATGAACTCGATGGCACTCGGTTGAAGGACACCGTCCGCTGGCCCGCCACGAACAGTTTGGACGACTAACAGCCCTCGGGGGTCGGCCATATCGTTTGCGCTCGCAACTGTCGGCGTGACGTTTTCCAGCGACACTCCCATGTAGGCATGTTCGTAGTCGCCTGTTTCGATCAGTCGAGGAACGACACGTTGCGTGAGCGCAGCTGAAATCCCAAACGCGATGTTGTCCCCGCGTTTCGAGTTGACGACGCCGATGACGCGTCCATCGAGAGACATCAACGGCCCGCCGCTGTTCCCGGGATTCACTGCCGCGTCGGTCTGAATTGCATCAGGTATCTGATAGCCTGCGGGGGAGGGGATGAGTCGATCAACGCCGCTGATAATCCCTGATGTGACCGTCCCATTGAGGTTATATGGATTGCCAATGGCGACAACCTTCTGCCCAATTACTGGAGAGTTCTGGATAAACGAGAGTGGTTCGGGTGGCTCAGGGACGGTATCTGCTGAAATAACGGCGAGGTCACTGTGCACATCTGTTCCTCGTACTGTCCCCTCGGACCACGTCCCGTCGTGGAACCGGAGTTGCGTGGATGATGCGTTGCCAACGACGTGCGCATTCGTTACGATGTGCGTGTCATCGTAGAGAAAACCCGTTCCTTGTCCTTGGTCGGTTTTGACCAGAACGACTGATGGGATCGTCTCTCGATAGACCTGCGTGTACACACTTCCCGCGGCTTGGTCCTCAGTGGTATCTTCCTGAGAGGGGGTCGGTGTGGAGGATGACGACTGTGTCGGGTCTGCGTTATCTGCCCCCAAGACGCTACTACAGCCTGCAAGGCCGGTTGTGAGCGCAATACTTCCGAGTTTGAGGAACTGGCGGCGAGAAGATGTCTCTCGGGACATCACTATTGGCACGTTGCGGTGGAACGATTGTGTGTTTTGTGGTATTGACAGCGACTCAATTCTACTGTCGCCCCACACGCCTATATTTCAAGTGGAAAATTTGACAGGGTGTATGATTATGAATTGGATTCGATAGCGCTCGAGTTTTTGATGTACCACGTGGTGCCGTTGGAGTTTCCCCCTCGACGTTCCATCAGCAACGGTATAGAGGAGTCATCTTCAAGTGCTGCCATTGCTGCTCCGATCCGCTTCGCCGAGACATCGAAGTCGTCCGCAATGTGTCTGCTCTTCACGAAGGTGGACCCGTTATTGGCTGCAATTTTGTCCATGAGATACTCTTTAAGCTGATGCTGGAGGGGAGTAGACTCGGAGGGGGTCATCTTCCCGGTAGATATTATCGCGCGAGAAAAATCGTTTTCGACAAGTCAGTCAATTTGCATCACCGGACACTTTGGGCAGGAGAGAAGAAGCAGACTCGTTACGGGTAATCCATATCGTAGTATTACTGACCGACTGATTGATCAAAATCGGTGTGAAATCAGCGATGGCGCGCTGCTGCATACACGCTCTGTATCGCGCAGGGTGTTGATGACAGCAACCAGATAGTTCGAACAGCGGCTGCTGCATAGAACGCGCGTATCTGGCACTGAGTTGCTCCGTATTTCGAGTGGACCGAACAGTCAACGGCAGCTAAATTCCTCACACGCAAACTTGTGCAAGTGCGTGCCACGGCATAAGGTGGAGGATTTGTAATGCGAACCCGCCAATTAGGTAAATTAGTCCCCAAAATTCCCGAGGAACACCACTTAAGGGACCATTCCATCTCATTATTGTCCCTTCGTACCCTAGGAGGGCAGCACCAAACCCGTCGAAGATGAGCCCGTAGATTTGATGATTTACTTCGGTGGATATCGTCTCTGATATCACTAATGGCACAGCCAAAGTTGCACAAAGTAGTATCGTTCCGTAGACCGGGAAGTCAATGATACAATCGGGTTGGAGATATGGTATTGTTGGTTCCTTTCCAACCAATTCCAGAATCCAAGAGATAGCAGCGAGTAGCACAAGAAACATGATCAGAAGCAGAATAAGCACACTAAAGAGAGAATCGAATCCGTATGATTTCACAAACTTATGAAGCGTAAGTCGAAAATCTGCAAGTGGGATTAGTCCAAATAGTAATATTATGAAAATGGCTGTCCCAATTCTTTTTTCCCAGGTGGATAATTCCATATTCTGGCTATTTCATCTAAAGTCAAAAATCTGACTCAATCTCTCCTGTGATAGGGCGTGTGCATTAACCACGGAAACAAGATGAATGACACAGACCTTCGTTGCTGAATACACGCTCCCTATCGGTCACGGTAATTCTGACAGAGAATGGATACGTCGATAGTCCTTGTGCAAGATGGAAGGCGCATATCGGTCACCACAGGGTGTCAGAATCAGTGCTGGTCGGATCGGTCAATACAGCAAGCTTACTGGGTGACCTCTGCATCGACATATTATCGGCTTGCGAAAAAATCATTACAAAATACAACTCGGGTAATTTAGGATGATCATTATTTGCTACGCTCATCCGTTGGAGATTGTTGATACTGCTGAGCGGTGGCTGTAGAGTCAAAGAGGACAAGGGCACCGCGTCAGCGGTGCCCGACACGAATGATTCCGCTAGATGTGTTCGGGTCGGAATCGGTCGCAGCGGACCTGTTGCAGCAGGTTCGCTGGCGTGACGGTGTTACCTGTCCTCGCTGCCGTTCTGACCGCACGGTCAGAAACGGCAGCTACAGAGAGTTTCAACGGTATCTCTGTAAGAATTGCGACCGCACGTTCGGTACTTCCCGACCGGCGTAATCAGCGGAATTGAATCGTCGAGTTAACCACGA
>JBDGTU010000020.1:68348-113170 GCA_042216495.1 Haloferacaceae archaeon | reverse complement strand
GCCGCCGACAACGCCGCCAAAGAGATTCAGAACCTCCTCGACAAGAACCAGTAACTGCTCGGTCGACTGTCTCTCTTACCGTCTGACTGCGGTCGGGTCGTCCCGGTACCGCGGTCGGGACGACGCAGGGTTCTCGTTTCTGTCGTCGCGCCGGTGCTTCGCGGTCACGAACGCCTGGTTCAGAAGGTGACGTCGGGTTGGTCGGCGACGTCCCGTCGTGGCGTGAACGAGAGGAAGAGGCCCGTGACGAAGAGCAGCAGCGCCGGCAGGGCGAAGTACGCGCCGAACGAGACCGACCCGAGACCGGCGACTGCCGTCGACGTGACGGCGAGCGACCAGACGAGCCACCGGCGGTCCGTCCAGACGGCGAAGGCCGCCAGCGCGGAGATGACGAACAGCGCCGTCGGGCGGGGCGGGAGCACCGACGGTCCGCCCGCGACGCGGGCGGCGTCCGCGATGCCCGTCTCCCGAACAGTCCGGACCGCGACGTCGCGCCACTGCGAGACGCGTCGAGTCACGAAGGTGGAGACGCGCAGAAGCGAGGTCGCGCCGACCAGACTGACGAAGACGGCGAGGAATCCGGATACCGTAGCGATGCGCTTCGTGAGGGAGGGCCGGGCGGACATGGCAGAACGTCCACGACCGGACGGCAAAAATCTACCCCGAGAAGCCGACGCGACTCCCCGACGACCGGTCACGGTCCTCGTCAGGGCCGAGGCCGACGAACTCGGAGCCGTCGTCGAGATACACCGACCCGTTCTCGACGGCCACGTCGACCGTCGTCAACGTCGCGCCCTGACACGGTCCGAAGTCGCAGTGGCCCGACGACTTCTCGAAGGTCGCGCCGTGTTTCTGGCAGACCAGTTCGCCGTCGCGGACCGTCGCCCCCGACCCCTCGTCGAGGCGGACGTCGACCCAGTGCGGACAGTAGTTCTCGAAGGCGACGACGGAGTCGTCGCCGAGGCGAGTCAGAATCGCCTCCGTGGCGTCGCCGCCGTTCCGGAATCGGAACAGGAGCGTCCCGTCGTCGGGCACGTCCTCGACCGGTGCAATCCGGCTCTCCTCGTCCATTCTCGTGGTCGCAAAATCGGCGTCGAACCAAATGCCTGCCGATTCGGTAGCGTTCGAGGCCGACCCAGCCGTCGGCCGCAGTAGCGTTCGAGGCCGACCCAGCCGTCGGCCGCAGTAGCGTTCGAGGCCGACCCAGCCGTCGGCCTCAGTAGTGGTCGTCGTCGACCCGGTCGTCGAACAGTCGCGAGAGCAACGACGTGACCGGTCCGCCGCCGACGTCGATGCCGTCGACCGACGCGACGGGGCGGAGTTCCCACGTCGGATTGACGAGGAAGGCCTCGTCCGCCTCGCGCACGTCGGCAGGCGCGACTCGCACCTCGGCGACCGGCAGCCCCTCGGTCGCAGCGAGGTCGAGGACGACGTCCCGGTAGACGCGAGGCGTCACGGGGCCGTCGAGGGCGGGCGTCCGAAGGGCGTCGCCGGCGACGAAGAAGACGGTACTCGCCGCGCCCTCGGCGACACGCCCCGCTCCATCGAGCATCAGCGCTTCGTCGGCGGGCGACCCGTCTACCGCCGCACGCCGGAGTTCGAGACGCGCACGGACGGCGTCGAGTCGGTTGTGCGTGTACGCCGATTCGGGGACCGCTTCCGGGGAGATGCGGCGCGTCTTGACGGTCTGGAGCGTCGCGGGCGCGTCCCAGACGGGCGTGCCGTCGCGGCCACCGCGGGGCAGGGGCGAGGCAGCGACGACGACCGACGGGTCGGTGGTCGGTATCGACGTGAGAGTCGGCGACGAGGCGGCGGCGCCCTCGTCGCCGCCGCGGACGACGGTCAGTTCGACCAGCGCGTCCGCGAGGTCGTTGGCGCGCAGCGTCTCCGCGACGCGGGCGCGGAGGTCGGCGTCGGTCAGCCCGGGGTCCAGGTCGAAGTGGTCACAGGCCGTCTCGAGTCGGTCGAGGGTGGCCTCCCACGCGAACGGGTCGCCCCCGTAGATGCGACACGGAACGGTGACGGCGTCGCCGAACGCGAATCCCCGTCCGACCGCACCGACCGCCGTCTCGCCGGCGGCGACGAGCGTGCCGTCCACGTGGTACTGCATTCAGTATTCGTTCGCCCGGTCGACCCACCGCGAGATGCGTTTCTCGGAGAGGTCGGTCGCCGCCGCGAGTTCGGTCGCGTCGGCGTCGCGCAGGTCCGCGACCGTGTGGACGTCGGCGTTCCCCAGTCGTTCGGCGTACGCCGGGCCGATGCCCTTGAGGACGTCGACGGGTTCGGCGGCGTCGGGAGTGCGGCCGGGTTCCGCCTCCTCGATTTCGACGTCGGCGTCGACGTCTTCGGATTCGGGACCGGCAGCCTCGGCCGGTTCGGCCGCCTCGACGCCCTCCGCGCCCTCGTCGACGAGCGATTCGGTCGACGCCGACGCCGACGTCTCGGTGGCGACCGGTTCGTCGACGTCGTCCCCGGTGGCGTCCGCGTCCCCGGCGGCGTCGACGTCCCGTTCGACCCGGACCGTCGTGTCACTACGTTCACGTTCCGTGGAGGACTCGCCCCCAGTCAGCATGGATTTGAGTTTGTCGAGCAGGCCCATTGTACGACCGTATGCCCTCCCGGTAATTAAAAGCCGCTGCGTCGGCCGGGGTTGTCGGGCGCGGGCGGGACGGCGACCGGTCGACGGCAGGCGACCGGCGGCCGTCCGACGGTCTACAGATGTGCGCGAAGGGCGACGTTCATCGCGTCCACGGGGGCGTCCCGCCCGGTCCAGCACTCGAACGCTGCGACGCCCTGGAAGAGCAGCATCCACGCGCCGTCGATGGTCGTCGCGCCCGCCGCGGCGGCGTCCCGGAGGAGGCGCGTCTCGATGGGCGAGTAGACGGCGTCGAGAACCGTGAGTCCCGCGTGGAGGGCGTCGGCGGGGACGGGCGTCGCGTCCTCGTCCATGCCGACGCTGGTCGCGTTGACGAGGACGTCGGCGCCGGCGATGCGGTCGGCGAGCGCGTCGAGGCCGCCCGCGGTCACCGTCGCGTCCTCGGTGGCGGCGCGGACGTCCGCCGCGAGTTCCGCCGCGCGCTCGACGGTCCGGTTGGCGACGTGGACCGACGCCCCGGCGTCGGCGAGCGCGAACGCCGCCGCTCGCCCGGCACCGCCGGCACCGACGAGGACGGCGTCGCGGCCGTCGAGCGCGACGTCGTGGTGGGCGAACGACCGCGTGACGCCCGCGGCGTCGGTGTTGTACCCGCGCGGCGGCGACGTCGAGAAGTCGACGGTGTTGACGGCACCGATGCGGGCCGCGAGGGGGGCCGGGTCGACGAGGTCGAGGACGTCCTGCTTGAACGGAATGGTGACGTTCAGGCCGGCGATGCCGAGCGCGTCGGCCCCGCCGATAGCCGACGCGAGGGCTTCCGGGGCCGGTTCGAACGTCACGTATCGGGCGTCCATGCCGAGTTCGTCGTAGGCCGCCTCGTGCATCGGCGGCGAGCGCGAGTGACCGACGGGGTTGCCGAGGAGTCCGTACACGTCCATGTCGGTGCCGTCTCGCTACAGGGCGAAAAGCGCCCCGTTCTACGCGACCGGGACGACCAGCACCGGGACGGAGAGCACCCGCAACACGCGGTCGGTGACGCTCCCGAGCGCCTGGCCGGTGAAACTCGTCTCGTCCCTGGTCGCCATCACCACGAGGCCGACGTCCTCGGCCTCGACGTACTCGCGAATGCCGACGTGTGCCCGGCCGCGAACGACGTCACGCACGACGTCGACGTCGTCGAGGTCGCCCATGGCGTCGGCGAGGTCGTCCAGGTCCTCGCGGGCCCGGTCCGTGAGTCGGTCGACGTACGTCTCGCTGACGCCACCGGCGTCGAAGATGCCGGCTTCCTTCCGGACGTCGAGGACGCGGAGGAGGTGGAGCGGGACGCCGAACCGACGCGCGACGTCCGCGCCGTACGGGGCTGCCTGCTTGGACGTATCGCTGCCGCCGGTCGGAACCAGCACGTCCCCGAATTCGGGGACGTCGTCGGTCGCTCCGGCCGGGACCGCCAGCACCGGAACGTCCGTCTGCCGGAGGACCCGCATGAGGACGCTCCCGAGCAACCGCTTGCCGAGACCGGTGTGTCCTTGCTGACCCATGACGACGAGGTCCGCGTCCGTCTCCTCGGCCCGGTCGACGATGACCGCCGGCGGGCGACCTTCGTCGAGGCGCGTGTCGACGTCGACGCCCGCGTCCGCGCCCGTCGACGCCACCTCGTCGAGGACGCGTTCGCCCCGTTCGCGGGGGGAGACGCCCGAATCGACACCGGGGGGGCTGGTCGACTTCCCGCCGACGACGAACAGCGCCTCGACGTCGGCGTCGTACGCCGCCGCGAGTTCGACCCCGAAATTCGCCGCGCGATGCGCGCACTCGCTCCCGTCGACGGCGAGCAGGATACGACTGAACATCGGCTATCTGGGCGTCGGTTCGACCAACGCGACCATAATGGTGTCCCTCCGAGGGGCGCTCCGGCCCCGAACGACCCTGGAGGCCACGGGTTGACGTGCCGAAATCACAACTGTTACCTGTGCCATCCGTGTCGATACCCGTATGATTCGGGAACGGCTCGGACATCCGCTGTCCGCGCTCTTTTTCGCGTTCCTGTTGACGGGGCCGTGGGTGGTCGTCGAACTGACGGGCGGGCCGAGTGCGTACGGTCTGAGCCACCTGGGAACCGTCGCGGTCAGCGGCGTCGCCGTGCTGGGCGCGTCGTTCCTGCTGGCGTGGGGAGCCGAAACCGCCGAAAAGGACGTCCCGCGGGCGTTCGCCATCGCCGTGCTGGCCGTGCTCGCGGTGGCCCCGGAATACGCCGTCGACGCCCTCTACGCGTGGACGGCGGGGGCCAACGTCGGCACCGCCCGCGGCGCGGAGGCGGCCAACCTCGCCGTGGCGAACATGACCGGTGCCAACCGCATCCTCATCGGTCTCGGTTGGTCCGGCATCGCCATCTTCACGGTCTATCAGGCCAAACACACCCGCGACCCCGCGGTGGAGATGCGCGACGGGTGGCTGGCCGACCGGGTCCACATCGACCGGTCGCTCGCCCTCGAAATCGTCTTCCTGCTCGCGGCGACGGCGTACGCGCTGGCGGTTCCACTGGGCGGCGGCATCGGTCTCGTCGACACCCTCGTTCTCGTCGGCCTGTACGTCCTCTACATCGGCGTCGTCCTCAAGGGCGACGTCGAGGAACACGAGGAACACGTCGGCGTGCCCGCCTACCTCCAGGCGTTCGCCAAACGCTACCGCGTCGCCGTCACGCTCTTCCTGTTCGCGTTCTCCGGGGCGATGATCTACACCGCGGTCCATCCCTTCGCCCACGGCCTCGAAGAACTCGGGAAGGCCGCCGGCGTCCCGCCCTTCTTCATGATTCAGTGGATCGCGCCGCTGGCCTCCGAGTCGCCCGAACTCATCGTCGTGGCCTACCTCGTCAACAAGGCGCGTTCGACCGCCGGCTTCAACGCGCTCATCTCCTCGAAGCTCAACCAGTGGACGCTCCTCATCGGGACGCTGGCCGTCGTCTACAGCATCGCCGCGGGACAGGTCGGGACGCTCCCGTTCGACCACAAACAGTCCGCCGAAATCTGGATCACCGCCGCACAGAGCTTCTTCGCCATCGCCATCCTGACGAACTTCTCCATCAGCGTCCGCGAGGCCGTCGCCCTCCTGGGCCTGTTCGTCTCCCAGGTCGCGCTCGAATACGCCATCATCCAGGTCGTCGCCTCTCCCGCCCGGGCCGAGGAACTCAGCATCCTCGTGCTCGACGGCTACACCGTGGTCTATCTGGCGTTGGGGCTGGCGCTGTTCGTCCTCCGTCGCGGCGAACTCCGCGGCATCGTCCACACGACGGCGACGACGGTCAGGGACGCGTTCACGGCCTCGGACCCGGCGGCAGACAGGGCCGACTGACCCGCTCCGACGGACGCCCACTCCGGCCCCAATCGACTCACTTTTCGGCCTCCCCGCGTACTCCCAACCGTGATTGCCATCGTCGTCAGCCGTGCCGACAGCGCGTCCGAACACGTCGGTGAGCGCCTGCTGACTCTCGACGAGTGGACCGAACGCCACGACGACGGCCGCGCGGACGCCGACGGCGGCGGCACCTACTACCGGACCGAGGGATTCTCGCTCCGGACGTTCGACGACCTGCACGTCCGTCTCGACCGCCCGGCCGCGGCGTTCGACGACCCCGACTACCTCGTCTTCGCCTCGCGCCACTCCGGCGAGACGGGGGCGCTCCTGACGGCCCACTTCACCGGCAACTTCGGCCCGGCCGAGTTCGGCGGCGACGACGGCGCGTTCGCCCGTGCCTGTCCGAACGCGCAGTCGGCCGTCGTCGACGCCCTCGCCGAGCACGCTCCCGCGGGGTACGACGTCGGCATCGAGTGTACCCACCACGGGCCGACGGACGAGGGCGTGCCGTCGATGTTCGTCGAACTCGGGAGCGACGAGGCGCAGTGGGCGGACGCCGAGGCGGCCCGCGCCGTCGCCCGCGCCATCCTCGACCTGAAGGGCGTCCCGCCCACCGGTGACCGACGGCTCGCCGGCTTCGGCGGCGGCCACTACGCTCCGCGCTTCACCCGCATCGTCCGCGAGACGGACTGGGGCGTCGGCCACGTCGCCGCCGACTGGTGTCTGGACGCGATGGGCCGCCCCGAGTCGAATCGCGACGTCCTCGAACGCGCCCTCGTCGCCAGCGACGCCGACTACGCCCTCGTCGAAGGGTCGAAGCCGGCGCTCGAATCCGTCCTCGACGACCTCGGGTGTCGCGTCGTCGGCGAGACGTGGGTCCGGGAGACCGACGGCGTGCCACTCGCGTTCGTCGAAGCGGTGGAGGCCGACCTCTCGCCGGTGGACGAGGGGCTCCGGTTCGGCGACGCTGCCAGGAGGGCGGTGGGCGGCGACGAGGTCGCCGACGACGCGGACGCCGACGCCGGCGCGAGTGCCGACGGCGTCGCCGTCGACCCGGAGTCCTACGTCGTCGTCTCTCTCCCCGACGCGTTGCTCTCCGAGGCGGTCGGCATCGACGCCGACGCGGCGCGCGCGGCGGTGCGGACGCACGCGCTCGCCTTCGAGACGACGGAGGGGGCGACGCGACCGGTCGGACGGGCCGCCGTCCCCGAGTCGTCGAACCGGGAGTCGCTACTCGACGCACTGGCCGACGTCCTGCGCGAGAAGTACGACTCGGTCGCGCGAACGGACGGAGAACTCGTCGCCCGCCAGATGGGATTCGACCCGGAGAAAGCCCGCGCACTCGGCGTCCCCGAGGGGCCGGCCTTTGGCCGCCTGGCGGCGGGTGAAGCCGTCGACGTCGACGGCGAGCGAATCCCACCGGAAGCCGTCGAGAGCGAGCGCGTCGCCCGATTTTCCGTCTAGGCCTCGGCTTCGCCTCCAGATGCGGACACGTCACGGACCCGAGAGACCGGACACGTCATCGCCGCGAAACACGTCAGCGTTCGGAAATGCGTCAGACGCCCGCATGACAAAGGGCGGAAAGATAAATAGGCTGGACGCCGCAATCCGACGCATACATGGACTCTCTTGTCGAGGACGCAATCGACGAAGCCGAGGACCCGGGGGATGGGGAGGCGCGCGACGTCGGTGATGCGAGCGACGGACGGGACGCGCAGACGCCGGGGAAGATGACCGACGAGGAACTCGAAGACGTTCTGCAGGACCTCCAGACGAACATCACGGTCGTCGGCTGTGGCGGCGCGGGCGGCAACACGGTCAACCGGATGGCCGAGGAGGGCATCAAGGGTGCCGACCTAGTGGCGGCGAACACGGACGTCCAGCACCTCGTCGACGTCCGGGCCGACACGAAGATACTGATGGGCGAGCAGAAGACGGGCGGCCGCGGGGCGGGGTCGCTCCCGCAGGTCGGCGAGGAGGCCGCCCTCGAATCCCAGGAGGAGATTTACGACTCCATCGAGGGGTCGGACATGGTGTTCGTGACCGCCGGTCTCGGCGGCGGCACCGGCACCGGGTCGGCCCCCGTGGTGGCGAAGGCGGCCCGCGAGTCCGGCGCGCTCACTATCGCCATCGTGACGACGCCGTTCACGGCCGAAGGCGAGGTCCGGCGCACGAACGCCGAGGCGGGGCTGGAGCGCCTGCGCGACGTCGCCGACACGGTCATCGTCGTCCCGAACGACCGCCTGCTCGACGCCGTCGGTAAACTCCCCGTCCGGCAGGCGTTCAAGGTGTCGGACGAGGTGCTGATGCGCTCGGTGAAGGGCATCACCGAACTCATCACCAAACCCGGCCTCGTCAACCTCGACTTCGCCGACGTGAAGACGGTCATGGAGAAAGGCGGCGTCGCCATGATCGGCCTCGGCGAGAGCGACTCGGAACAGAAGGCACAGGACTCCGTGAAGTCCGCGCTCCGGTCGCCGCTGCTCGACGTCGACATCTCGGGGGCGAACTCCGCGCTGGTGAACGTCACCGGCGGGACCGACATGGCCATCGAGGAGGCAGAGGGCGTCGTCGAGGAGATATACGACCGCATCGACCCCGACGCCCGCATCATCTGGGGGACCTCCATCGACGAGGAACTCGACGGCAAGATGCGGACGATGATCGTCGTGACCGGCGTCGAGTCGCCGCAGATCTACGGCCGGACCGGAACCGACGAGGCGGAGACCCAGTCCCAGCCGAGCCGGAAAGACGAGATAGACTACGTCGAGTAGTCGACGGACGCTGCGTCGACCGCGGTGCGTTCGCCGCCGAACTCGCGGCCGTCGGCCCGAACGTCTCTTGCGACCCCGTCCGAACGGCCCGGCCGACCCCCGCGATGCAATAGATAGAAAAGGCGGGACGACCAACCGCCGATAACATGGACGTCAAATACGACCTCACGAGCTACATTCGGGTGTTGAAGCTGGCGAGTACGCCCTCGTGGAGCGAGTTCTCCCAGATTTCCAAGATTGCCGGCGCGGGCATCCTGCTCATCGGCTTCCTCGGATTCGTCATCTTCGCCGTGATGAGCTTCATCCCCGGGGGCGTCTAATGCCGATTTACGCCGTCAAGACCACGGCGAGTCAGGAACAGACCGTGGCCGACATGATAGCCAACCGCGAGGAACCCGAGGTCCACGCCGTCCTCGCCCCCGACTCGCTCACGAGCTACGTGATGGTCGAGTCCGACAACGACGCCGTCCTCGAACGGGTCTTAGAGGAGATTCCCCACGCCCGGAGCATCGTGCCCGGCACCTCCTCGCTGACGGAGGTCGAACACTTCCTCTCGCCGACGCCGGACGTCGAAGGCATCGCCGAGAGCGACATCGTCGAACTCATCGCCGGGCCGTTCAAAGGCGAGAAGGCCCGCGTCCAGCGCATCGACGAGGGGAAAGACCAGGTGACGGTCGAACTGTACGAGGCGACGGTGCCCATCCCGGTGACGGTCCGTGGCGACCAGATTCGCGTCCTCGACAGCGAGGAGCGCTAGCCCTCCCGTCCGTGCGACCCGCGTGGCCGTGAGAACGACACACCCCGGACCGAACGGTCGGCGTCCATCGCCCTGTTTCTCGCTCCCGTGTCTCGCCCTCGCTTGGGCAGTCGAATAGCAATCCATAACTGCCATCTCCGAACAGATGTTCCCGTGACGCAGTCTCCGCCGACGCGGGTAGACATGCACGTCAAGGTCCTCGACCGCCAGGTGGTGGCGCGTGCGAAGGACCGCGGACTCGACGCGCTCGTCTACGCGCCACACTTCGTCCGCCTCCCCGAGATTCGCGAGCGAGCGGCGGCGTTCTCCGACGACGAACTCGTCGTCGTTCCGGGACGCGAGGTGTTCGCCGGGACGTGGCGGAACCGACGACACGTCCTCGCCGTCGGCCTCGACGACCCCGTCCCCGACTTCATCACGCTCTCGGCCGCGCTCGAGGAGTTCGAGCGACAGGGGGCCGCGGTCCTGGCCCCCCACCCCGAACTGTTGAACGTCAGCGTCGGGCGGCGCGAGTTCCGCGAGTTCGCGGGCGCGTTCGACGCCGTCGAGACGTACAACGCGAAGTGTCTCCCTCACCAGAACCGCCGGGCACGGGACGTCGCCAGCGAGACGGCGGCCCCGGGGTTCGGGTCGTCGTACGCCCACCTCCGGCGGACCGTCGGAGAGGCGTGGACGGAGTTCGACGAGCCGATTACGGGCGAATCCGACCTCGTCTCGCTGCTCAGGGACGGCGCGCCGCGCCGCGTGGTCCACCGGCGCGGCGTCGACCATCGTCTCACCGGACTCGCCGAGTTCGCCCACCTCGGCTACGAGAACTCGTGGGGGAAACTCGACCGCCTCTTCCTGTCCGGCATGGAACCGACCCACCCCGACCACATCGCCTACCGGGGGCGATTCGACGACGTCAGCGTCTACTGACCTAGAGGCCGATGACCGCTCGCAGGCCGGCGAGTGCGGCGTTCACGTTCACGCCGCGACTCAGCGGGAGCGCGTAGTAGTGGACGGCCGCGAACGCGCCGATTTCGAGGCCCGTCACGGCGACGGTGACGAGGTCGGCGTGCGTGCTCGACGTGGTGACGCCGCCCGGGAAGCCGTACTCCGTCTTCGAGAACGGGTAGAACAGGGCGATGCCGCGCCGACTCCCCACGACGTCCAGCACGTAGTGGGTCGCGATGCCGACCCAGACGAAATAGAGGTTGGCGAAGTACGTCGGGAAGACGACGAAGATACCGAGGACCGGTAGATTGTGGAGGGTCTTCCGGTGTTTGCCGAACGCCGTATCCACGTCGGGAAAGAGCGCACCCAGTGCGACCGGTAACGAGAGTTGCGCCATCGTCTCGAACGTCGCGACGGTCAGCGACGGGTCGAGGACGTAGCCGAGTCCGACGCTCAACAACACCGCGTTGAGGACGTGGCCCTTCTTGTTCATCCGGCGGGAGTTTACCCGCCCGGGACTCATAGTGATTACTGTAACCGTGTACCGGTGGTTCGCTGAACCGCCTCGGCGAACCACCAGTAGTGACTTACAGTAATCACTATCGAGCGTTTCCACTCCCGCGAACGAAAGACGCAACTATCCTCCCTCCGAGGGGCGGACATGGAGTACGACACGCCGCTGTTCTTCCACGTCATGCAGTACGCGGCGGCCGCGGACCGCGACGTCATCGACATGGTGAGCGGGAACCCCGACTGGGAGCCACCGGCCGCTCTCAGAGCGGGCCTGCGGGAGTACGCCGACGCCGACGCCGCGGCGTTCCAGTACCCCCCGAGCGACGGCCTGCAGGAACTCCGGGAAGAGATTGCCTCCCGTCGAAACGTCGACGTCGACCGGGTCGTGGTCACCAACGGCGCGGGCGAGGCGAACTACCTCGCGATGGCGCGCGCCCTCGAACGCGACGCGGGGAACGAAGTCCTGCTGGCAGACCCGGTCTACCCCTACTATCCGGGCAAGGCGGCGATGCTCGGCGCGGACGTGACGCTGGTGCCGACGAAGCGGGACGGGCACCTCGACCCCGCGGCGTTCCGCGAGGCGGCGAGCGACGAGACGGCCGCCGTCGTCGTCAACTCGCCGAACAACCCCACCGGGGCCGTCTACGACGCCGAGACGATGCGGGCGATGGTCGACGTCGCCGAGGCCAACGACGCCCTCCTCGTGAGCGACGAGGTGTACGACCACTTCGACTTCAGCGGGCGGTTCACGAGCGCCCTCTCGTTCGACTCGCCGAACCGCATCGTCACGAACGCCTACTCGAAGTCGATGGCGATTACGGGATTCCGCGTCGGCTACGCCGTCTTCCCGCCGGAGTACGTCGACGCGGCCAGGACGCGTCACATGCTGGTGAACGTCACCGGGAGTCGGCCCGCACAGACGGCCGTCCTCCGGGCGCTCCGGGAGACGGGCCCCGACTACTACGAGGCGTCGCGGGACCTGCTCCGCGACCGCATCGACGCCTTCACCGACGCCCTCGACGACGCCGGCGCGGAGTACACCACGCCAGAGGGCGCGTTCTACGTCCTCGCGAAGTTCGAGGGCTTCCCCGGGACCCTGGAGAACGTCGAACGCCTCGTCGACGAGGCCGGCGTCGCGGGGATGCCCGGCGACACCTTCGGCACCGCCCACGAGGACTGGATTCGGTTCGCGCTGGTGACGCCGCGGGCGACGGAGGCCGCGGAGCGACTGGCCGACTACTTCTAGAACCGACGGCTACTCAAAGCCCGGCCGCGACGCTCCGGTATGAGCGAACTCGACGTCGAACCCGTCGCGGAGACGGACGCCGAGGACGAGGGCGCGACCGCGGGGCCGGCCGAAATCGAAGTCGAGGCGACCACCGACCTCCCGGAGGGCGTGGACGCGCCGGAGTACGTCCTCTACGGCGGGAAGGGCGGCGTCGGCAAGACGACGATGGCGGCCGCGACGGCGCTCTCCAGCGCCGCCGACGGGACGCCGACGCTCGTCGTCTCGACGGACCCCGCACACTCGCTGTCGGACACGCTGGACACGTCCGTCCCCGCGTCGCCGACGCGCGTCCGCGAGGACGTGCCCCTGTTCGCGGCCGAAATCGACCCCGACGCCGCCCTCGAAGAGGGGCTGTTCGGCGAGGGCGAGGCGGAAGGGGAGAATCCCCTCGGCGGCCTCGGCGAGATGGGCGAACTGCTCGGCGAGGACGGAATGAGCCCGCTGATGGGCGGGACGATGCCCGGCGCGGACGAGGCGGCCGCGATGCGCCAGCTCCTCGAATATCTCGACGACCCCCGATTCGACCGCGTCGTCGTCGACACGGCACCGACGGGCCACACCCTCCGGCTGCTGGAACTGCCCGAGGTGCTGGACTCGATGGTCGGCAAGATGCTCTCGCTCCGCGAGAAGTTCTCCGGGATGATGGAGGGGGTGAAGGGCATGTTCGGCGGCGAGGGCGGCGGCGACGCGCCCGGGCTGGACGAACTCCGGGGGCGAATCGAACGCCTGCGGACGGTGCTGCGCGACCCCGAACGGACGGACTTCCGGGTCGTGATGATTCCCGAGGAGATGAGCGTCGTCGAATCCGAACGCCTCGTCTCCCGCCTCGACGAGTTCGGCATCCCCGTCCAGACGCTCGTCGTGAACCGCGTGATGGAGGACCTCGCGGACGTCGCCGACGTCGACTCCGCGTGGGTCGTCGCCCCGGAGCTCGACCACTGCGAGTTCTGCCAGCGGCGCTGGCAGGTCCAGCAGGAGGCGCTCCGCCAGGCGACCGACCTCTTTCGCGGCCGCGACGTGAAACGGGTCCCCCTGCTCGCCGACGAGGTCCGGGGCGAGGAGGCGCTTCGCATCGTCGCCGCCTGTCTGGAGTAAGACGGACTGTCGGCCATCGGCCCAAGCGGCCGCCGCCGTCGAGGCGTCGCACACACCGTCGAGGCGTCACGGGTCACGGCGCTCGAACGAGGCGGTCAGCAGGTCGTTCAAGTCGTCGTACGGAACCGCGTCCGCCAGCCGGTGGTAGGTTCCCGGCCCGCGGATTTCGGCGGCGAGTGCACGCAGGAACCCGAGCGTCGCCCGCATCGGCCCCGACCCGACGCTGACGCGGGCGACGCCGAGGTCGCCGAGGTCCGGAATCGGCGGGGCACCGGGGGTAGCGAGGACGTTCAGCGGCCCGTCGACGCCGGCCACGAGCGCCTCGATGGCCGCCGGGTCGGTGACGCCCGGAACGAACAGGCAGTCGCTCCCGGCGTCGGCGTAGGCGTTCGCGCGTTCGACGGCGCGTTCGACGCGGGTGCCTTCGTCGCCCACGGCACGCCAGAAGACGTCGGTGCGGCCGTTGACGACGACGCGGACGTCCGCGTCGTCGGCCGCCTCGCGTGCCGCCCGAATCGCCGCCGCGTGGCGGTCGGCGTCGACGAGCGGGCCGTCGCTCCCGTCGTCTCCGTCTTCGAGATTGACGCCGACGGCCCCGGCGTCGATGGTCCGTCGAACCGTCTCGGCCACCGCGTCGGGAGTGTCGCCGTAGCCGGCTTCGACGTCCGCGCTCACGGGAATCCGGACGCCGTGTGCAATCCGTTCGACGACGGCCAGCATCTCGTCTCGGGAGAGGTGTTCGCCGTCGGGAGCCCCGTGTGCGGCGGCGACGCCGGCGCTGCTCGTTCCGACGGCTTCGAAGCCCGCGGCCTCGTAGACGAGGGTACTGGCGACGTCCCACGAGTTCGGGAGGACGAGCGGACCGGACGACGTTCGAGTGTGACGGTCACGGAAGGTTCGGGCGCGTTCGCGTTGGGTGTCGGGAGTCATCTGTGGCGAGGGCGGCGTCGCCGCTCCTCCCCCGGCCAGACGCGACGCGTCGACATGAATGGCGACGGCTGTTCACGACAGTTTCTCGACCAGGCCGAACAGCCGGTCGCGCAACGCGTCGGGCACGAAGCGCGCGAGGACGGTTACCTTCGCCACCGTCCCGACGGGGTAGCGCGCGGGCGGCTTGGTCGAACTCGCGGCGTCCAGAACGTCCTCGGCGACGCGGTCAGGCGAGACGGCCCACGGCCCGCCGCCGCCGACGGCCTGCGTGTCCTCGAAGGTGCGGTAGAAGTCGTCGTACGCGCCAGAGCGGTCGAGTCCCTCGACTTCGTTCTCGGCGCGCTCGGTGAACCGTGTGTCGACCGGTCCCGGTTCGATAAGGACGGCGTCGATACCGTAGTCGTCGACCTCGGCGCGGAGCGCGTCGGTCATGGCTTCGAGAGCGAACTTGGACCCGGAGTAGACGCCGCCACCGGGGAACGAGACGCGCCCCGCGACGCTGGAGACGTTGACGATGGTGCCGTCGCCCTGTCTGCGCATGTGCGGCAGGACCGCCCGGGTGAGGCGGTGGGGTCCGTAGACGTTGACGTCGAACTGCCGGTGGACGCCGTCGGTCGGAACGTCCTCCTGCGGGCCGAACTGGGCGTAGCCGGCGTTGTTGACGAGGCAGTCGATGCGCCCGTGTTCGTCGACCATCCGGTCGACGACGCGGTCGACGTCGTCGTCCTCGGTCACGTCGAGCGTCGCGATGGTACAGCCACGCTCGCCGAGCGTCTCGACGTCGGCGGGGTTGCGCGCGGTGGCGTAGACCTCCCATCCCTCGTCGAGGAAGGCCTCGGCGGTGGCGCGACCGATACCGGACGAACTACCCGTGATGAGAACCGTCTTCGGTTGCACACCCACAGGTCGGGCGGCGGACAGTTAACTGTGCGTTCTTCGGGACTCGCGGCGAGCGCGCGCGACGCCGGCGACCGTCCGGGGACGGGGAGCCGTTCACTCCAGGTACGCCGCCTTCACCTCGTCCGCGTAGTTGTCGGCCCGACGCGTCGGTTCGGGCAGCTTGTAGCCGCCGCCGAGGCGCGAGACGACGTCGACCGACGTCTCGGCCGAGACCCGGTGACCGGGGCTGACGAACAGGGGATTGATTTCCGGCGTCGAGTCGTACTGTCGTGACTGGTACGCGTAGCCGACGACCGTCCCCTCGGGGGCGTCGACGTCGTCGCCCGACTCGACGACGATGGGCGTGCGCCACCCCTCGGGCCGGCCGTCGAGGGAATCCCGTGGCGTGCCACAGAGCAGGCGCTTGGCGACGCCGACGCTCGGGACGTCGAGGACGACGCCGAGGTGGGTGGCGAGGCCGGCCTGTCGGAAGTGGATGCGGCCGTTGCCGTCGAAGACGACGAGGTCCGGCACACGGTCGAGTCCCTCGAACGCGGCGAGAATCGGTCCGCCCTCGCGAAAGGAGAGCAGCCCGGGGACGTAGGGTATCGAAAGGTCGGTGACCGCGTGGGCGCGCTCGACCGTCTCGCCGCCGCGCATGACGACGACGGCGGAGACGGCCCGGTCGTCGAGGAACGCCTGGTCGACGCCGGCGACGAGGGGACGCGCCCCCTCCAGCGAGGACTCGTCCGCGAGCGACACCGCGTCGGCGTCGAAGTCGAAGTCGTCCTCGAAGACGGCCGCGTCGGCGACGCGTGCCTGGAGCCGCTCCATCTCCTCGCGGGACTGGTCGGGGTCGGGGGCGAACTCGGGGCGGGCTGGCTCCATCGGTGTCACCGCCGTCGGCCGGGGCCGCCCGGGCCGCCCGGACCGCCGGGGCCGCCGCCACCGAAGGTCAGCCGTTCCGGCACCTGTCGGTTCCCCTTGATACGCTCGCCGTAGACGAGGCCGATGACGAGGCCGATGAGGTGGGCGAGGTGGGCGACGTTCCCCATGCCGAAGGAGGTGGCCGCGCCCGGCGAGAGGAAGAAGACGATGGAGATGAGGGCGAAGCCGATGGTGAACAGCCACAGCGGGATGGGGATGATGAAGTAGAGGTATATCCTGAGCCCGGGGTTCAGCACGGTAAGGACGCCGAGGACGGCGAAGATAGCACCACTCGCGCCGACGACGGAGACGGCGGCACCCGGCGTGAGGAGCGTGCTGACCGCGACGAAGCCGAGGCCGGCGGCGACGCCGCTGAGGAGAAAGAGGAGAGCGAACCGCTTCGACCCGACGTAGCGCTCGACGAGCGGACCGAAGAAGTAGAGCACGATGCTGTTGCCGGCGATGTGGTAGATGCCGCCGTGGGCGAAAATCGAGGTCACCCACGTCCAGACGTACTCGGGATGCGACGATTCGAGGACGAACAGCGTCTGTGCCAGCCGATACTGCTGCAGGACGGGACCGAGGACGATCTGGCCGAGAAACGTCACCCACATGAGCGCGAGAAAGAGATAGGCGACGTTGCCGCGGAAGTAGCCGAGAGCGCCACCGGTGCCCGTGAGGCGGTCGACGAAGCTCGAACTGCTCCCGCCGGCGTCGTCCACGCTGTCGTCGAAGCCGCTGTCGAAGACGCCCGACGGGTCGTTCCACTCCTCCAGACCGGGGCAGTCGTGGTTCTCGGGGAGTCGGTGTTCGGCGCAGAAGGTCCCACCGCACCGTCGGCACTGGTAGGGGAGGTTCTCGTGTTTGCCACACTCCTCACACTGAGCCATTGTAGGAATCAGACCCCCGCGTGTTAAAAAGGGTACGTCCGACTCACTGCCGCGTCGAGGGACCGTCGTCCACCGTCCCCTCGTCGTCCGGCGCGTAGTTCGCTGGAACGACGGTGACGTGGCGGACGCCGGGATGGGAGCGAGACGCGCTCATGACGGTCGAAGCTACGGGCGACGGGATGAAAAGATTACCCATACGCATAATTCATCGCCGGTCGAGCTGTGATAACCGAGAGGAATCGGGCGACGGCGTCAGGCGAATTTCTCGTCGTAGAGCTCCATCGCGTGTTCGATGGCGTCCTTCGCAGCCTGCTTGTCCTCCCAGCCCAGCGTCTCGACTTCCTTGCCCGCTTCGAGGTTCTTGTAGGTGGAGAAGAACTCGTCGATCTCGTCGAGGGTCTGCTGGGGGACGTCGTCGAGGTCGTCGACGTGGTCGTAGCGCGGGTCCTCGACGGGGACGGCGATGACCTTGTCGTCCTGTTCGCCGTCGTCGTCCATCTTCATCAGCGCGACGGGGCGAACCTCGATGACACAGCCGGGGAACGTCTGGTCCTCGACGAGGACGAGCACGTCGAAGGGGTCCTCGTCGTCGTAGTAGGATTGGGGGATGAATCCGTAGTCCGAGGGGTAGTGGACGTTGCTGTGGAGGACCCGGTCGAGCATGACGCCCGGGATGTCCTTGTCGTACTCGTACTTGTTGCGCTCGCCTTTCAGGCACTCGACGACCGCGTATATCTCTTCCGGAGGGTTCGGGCCGGTTTCCAGGTCTTCCCAGAGATTCACCATGTCGGTATATCTTCAGAAGCCGAAGATAGTCCTTTCGCATCGCTCGCAAGGGAAACGCGTATCACTATCAAACCCCGACCACGAGGTAGTCGCCCGACAGGAACTCGGGGCCGTAAATCCGGGTATCGAGGCAGCCACGTGTATCTCACCCGTCACATACCAGTATTCAGACGAATCACGAAACAGCCGATAGCGCCCTGAAAATCGATTTCTGACCCGAGTTGAGAAGCGTTAAATAGATGGATGACATTTTCGCAAGTATGTCAGAGGCACAAACAGTCAGCAGCGAGCCGGGCATCGTTCGCGACCTCACCGCGTTCCAGCAGAACATCCTCGTCATCCTCTCCGAGGAGCCGATGTACGGGCTGGCCATCAAGCGCCAGCTCGAATCGTACTACGGGACGGAGGTCAACCACGGCCGTCTCTACCCCAACCTCGACGACCTGGTCGAGATGGGCCTCGTCGAGAAGAGCGAACTCGACAAGCGGACCAACCAGTACGAACTGACCGACGAGGGCCACGGGGCAGTCCTCGACCGCCTCGAGTGGGTCCTCTCGAAGTTCGTCACGGACGACCCCCGGGCAGACGAGGTCCGCGACCTCATCGACGCACAGCTGTAAAATCGGGCATCTCGGTTTTTGCGGCGTCGAACGCGAGTTCGAGCGACTGCGCTATCACCGCGCGTTGCTCCTCGGACGGCCAGGCGTTGCGCGGGAAGTACTCGTCGAGGAACTCCTGCAGTTCGTCTGCGGTCGCCTCCTCCAGGGGCTTGGCGTAGTGGTTGCTCATGAAGTCCGCGAACGCGCGGACGTTCTCGGCGTGTATCTCGCCCGCCTCAGCGGCGACGGCGTCGACGAGCGCCGCGTTGTGTTCCTCGACCGCGTCCCAGTCGTCCGGGTCGCCCGCGCCCGAGAGCGACACCTCGATGCCGCGGTCGACGTCCTCGATGCGTTCGACGCGGACGACGCCGTCCTCGGTCCACTCCTCGGGGTGGAGGACCAGCGTGTCGTCCTCCTCGCGGATGCGGGCGGTGAACTCGTGTTCCGCGAGCATCGAGGCCCGTTCGCGCTCGTACGCGGCCGCTTCGCCTTCGTCGACTGCGTTGCGGGCGAGGCGGGTGAGTCGCTCCGCCTCGTCCACGACGTCCGGTGGGAGTTCAGCCATCGTCGAGTGCCTCGTTTGCCAGTCTGTCGGCGCGGTCGTTTATCTCTCGCGGAACGTGTTCCAGCGACCAGCGGTCGAACGCGTCGAGGAGTTCCCGCGCCCGGACGCGACGTTCGCGCAGGCCCGGGTCGTTCACGTTCCACTCGCCGCGGACCTGTTTGACGACGAGTTCGGAGTCGCCGCGCAGGTCGACCTCGTCGAAGCCGTAATCGCGGGCGACTTCCAGCGCCCGGAGGAGCGCCTCGTACTCCGCGCGGTTGTTCGTCGTCTCGCCGATGCGACCGCTTCCCTCGGCGACGATGCCGTCGCTCGTGACGACGACCCAGCCGACGGCCGCCGGGCCGGGATTGCCCCGACTCGCGCCGTCGAAGTAGACGTGGGCGCGCCCGCCCTCCTCGGAGAGGAGCGCCGTCAGGTCCGTCGGACGCGCGCCCTGGACGACCACTGTCTCGTCGTAGGCGACGGCGACGGCGTCGCCGCGCTCCGCGCGCCAGCGCTCGTGCTCCGTGTTGCCGGCAGTCACGTCGACGCCCGCCGCCTCCAGCCGCCGCCGCGCCTCCTCGGGGTCGCACTCGATGGTCGGCATTACGTTCGACTCCGGGCGAGCCGACTAAAGGCCGTTCGCTCTCTGGCGGCGAGCGTGGTCGCCGCCTCGGCGTCGGCGGGACGACCCGTCGGCGCGCGCACCGATATCAAGGGGAAGATTCGCCGACGCCTGTGCCGTCGCCGGCGTTCGGTCCACGGGGCGTCGTCGGGCGGTTCATCCAAGAATTTAAGTCGCCTGGAAACACGAATATAAAAACGCGATGACACGGCCCACCCGCCAGCGGGAGGAACGGACGCGATGGCAGGGCGAAGACGAGGAGGAGGCTGAAGACGAAGACGTCGACCTCGACGACGTAGACCCGGAGGACCTCGTCAGGACGGCCGACGGCGAGTTGATTCACGAGGAGACCGGTCTCATCATCGAGGAGGAGCAGATAGACCCCGGACCCGAGTGGCGGGCGTTCAACCACCAGGAACGACAGGAGAAGTCCCGGGTCGGCGCGCCGACGACCCAGACGATGCACGACAAGGGGCTGACGACGACCATCGACTGGAAGGACAAGGACGCCTACGGTCGCTCGATTTCCTCGCGGAAGCGCAGTCAGATGCACCGCCTGCGCAAGTGGCAAGAGCGCATCCGAACCAAGGACGCCGGCGAGCGCAACCTCCAGTTCGCGCTCAGCGAAATCGACCGCATGGCCTCGGCCCTGGGCGTCCCCCGGTCCGTGCGCGAAGTCGCGTCGGTCATCTACCGCCGCGCTCTCAACGAGGACCTCATCCGCGGCCGCTCCATCGAGGGCGTCGCCACCTCCGCCCTGTACGCCGCCTGTCGGAAGGAGGGCATCCCCCGCTCGCTGGAGGAGATTTCGGAAGTTTCGCGGGTCGAGCGCAAGGAAATCGGCCGGACCTATCGCTACATCTCCCAGGAACTCGGGCTGGAGATGAAGCCCGTCGACCCCAAGAAGTACGTCCCGCGGTTCTGTTCGGAACTCGAACTCTCCGAGGAGGTCCAGTCGAAGGCCCACGAAATCATCGAAAAGACGGCCGAGCAGGGCCTGCTCTCGGGGAAGTCGCCGACCGGCTACGCCGCCGCCGCCATCTACGCCGCCTCGCTGCTCTGTAACGAGAAGAAGACCCAGCGCGAGGTCGCCGACGTCGCCCAGGTGACCGAAGTCACCATCCGCAACCGCTACCAGGAGCAGATCGAAGCGATGGGCATCCACAGCTAGGACGCCCGTTTTTTCGCGGAACGTTGAAGCCCGCGCCGTCCGTACCCTCGGCCGAATGCGGCTCGACGAGTTCATCGAGGTAGAGACGAACGAACGCGCCGAGCGTCGCCGCCTCGCCGAGGAGAAGTCCTACGCCATCCTCGACCACGTCGACGACGTTCGCGAACGCGTCGAGGAGACGGTCGAGGGCGACTCGATGTTCGGCAGCGTCTCGCCGTCTATCTTCGTCGGCCGGTCGAACTATCCGGACGTCTCGGCCGGCATCCTCTCGCCCGTCGGCAACGAGGAGCGGGCGGAGACGTTCGCCACCAGCGGCGCGTGGTACGACGAGGGCGTCGACCTCTCGGAGGTGTTCCGTCGGCGGACGAGCCTCCTCAACTCCAGTCGGGCCGCGCCCGTGAACGTCCACGACACCTGGGACGGCTTCGTCGGCGTCGGGCGCGAAGTCGCCATCGCGGACCGGCCGGTCGAAGTCGAAATCGGCCTGGCCGACGACCCGGCGCTCGACTTCGACGTCGACGACGTGACGACGCCGACGGGGCCACGCGCCACTGCCCGGTCGGCCGAACTCGGCGAGAACCCCCACGTCCCCCGCGCCGTGGAGAAGACGCTCGAAGACGACGACTGGCGCGCCGAAGGGGCCATCAACTACCTCTATCGGCGCGGGTTCGACGTCTACGACGTCAACACCATCCTCTCGGCCGGCGCGCTCGGCCGGGGAGCGGACCGCCGCCTCGTCCCGACGCGGTGGTCCATCACCGCCGTCGACGACACCGTCGGCCGGTATCTCCGCGGGCGCATCCGCGACAACCCCGGCGTCGACGCCGTCCAGGTCTACCGCAACGAGTTCGTCGGCAACGCCTACTGGGTGGTGCTCGCGCCCGGCAACTGGGAGTTCGAACTCGTCGAGATGAAAGCGCCGGGCAGCGTCTGGAACCCCGACCCCGAGGCGGGGACGTGGCTGGCGAGCGACTACGAGGGCTACGAGGGGCGGACGGGGTACGTCGACGAGACCGCGGGGGCGTACCACGCCGCACGGCTCGGCGTCCTCGAACACCTGGACGACGTGGGCCGACAGGCCAGTTGCCTGGTCCTCCGGCACGTCTCCGACGACTACTGGGGCCCGGCGGGCGTCTGGCAGGTCCGCGAGGCCGTCCGCCACGCCTTCGACGGCGACCGGGGGGTCGCCGAGACGTTCGAGGCCGCCGTCCGCGGCGTGGCCGACCACCTCCCCGTCTCGGTCCGGGCGCTCCGCAGAAAGTCGACGATGGTCGCCGGCCGTCAGTCTCGGCTCGCGGACTTCGGATGAGCGCTCCCGACGTCGAGCGCCGGCCGACTAGAGGTTGCCGTACGCTTCCTCGACGAGGTCGCCCGTGTCGGCGACGATGGCGGCCATCTCGTCGCCGTCGGGCGCGATGCCGGTCAGCCGAGCGATTTTCATGATGCTGACGTGGTAGACCGTCTGGACGCCCGGTTCCTCCTCCCAGACGACGACGTTACAGGGGAACAGCGACCCGATGCGCTTCTCGCTCGCGTCGAGGGCGCGCGAGGCCATGTTCGGGTTGCACGCGCCGAGGACGTAGTACGGGTCGAGTCCCGCGTCGACCTTCTCGTTCAACAGGTCGGACACCGAGAACTCGGCGGGCACGCCGAACCCCGCGTCCGTGAACGCCTCGCGGACGTGTTCGACGGCCTCCTCGTGGTCCATCTCCAGGGTCGCACGCTTCTCGCCGATGTCGTCCGACGCCACCTGCTCGGGGTCGAATGGGAGTACCATGCGCGTAGGTGAGACGCCGCCGGTCCTAAATGTCCCGGCGCGTCGCGACACGTTCCGACGCAGGGCGGCCGCGGCGGCGGGCGAGGCAGTCGGTCGAATCGGACCGACGCGCTCAGACCGTGTGGACGGGGACGGACGACTCCTGGATGACGCGCCGGGCCGTGTTGCCGAGGAGCGGCTTGTCCGGGTCGCGCTTGCCGTGTGCGCCCATCGCGATGAGGTCGACGTCGTTCTCGGCGGCGTACGCCAGAATCTCCTCGTCGGGGATGCCGGTGACGACGGCCGTCACGCAGTCGACCCCCGCCGCCTCGACCTGGTAGCAGACGTCCGCGACCAGGTCCTCCCCTTTCTCGCGGATGCGGGCTTTCGTCTCGGCGATGTCGCTGGGGACCGCGACGAAGTCAGCTTCGCCCATGTCCACGACGTAGAGGGCGTGAACGGTCCCGTTGGACTCCCCCGCGAGGTCGGTCGCGTGGTCGGTGGCTCGGTTCGCCGCGTCGCTTCCGTCCGTCGGCACGAGGATGTTCTCGAACATGGAGAGACGATGCGAAAATCACAGGTAATCGACAAAAAGATACTGCCGGCGGCTGGCGGCGTCGCCGCCGCGTATCGGGACGAGCCTACAGCGGGACCGGCAGCCACGAGAGCCACCCGACGACCCGTTCCGGCGGGACGAGCGGCGGATGTAACACGAGCCAGTCGAGGAGCGCGAGGCCCATCCCGTGGGCGACGACGGAGGGGACGATGGAGCGACTCCGGTAGTCGACGGCTCCGAACAGCACGTCCGTCGGCCCCGAGAGGAGGAGTTCGACGGGCGGCTTGCTGAGGTGGTGGAAGGCGTAGACGACGGGGCTGATGAAGACGCTCTTGAACCCGAGTTCGCGGACGCCGACACAGAGGAGGCCGCGGTAGTAGGTCTCGGCGGCCGCGGCGACGACGAACTGAGCGAGGGCGTGCGGGAGGAACGCCGCGAGGGCGGTGTTGGTCTCCCACATCGGATAGTACGCGCGGATGGACGGGAGCGACGACCCGACCAGGTAGAACGGGAGGACGAACGCCGCGAGCAGGAGCGTGTTTCGCGCCACCCGCCGGTCGAGACGCCAGCCGAGGTCGCGACCGTGTGTGAGCGCCAGCACCGACGGCAGCAGGACGAAGACGAGCGAGTCGCGAACGACGCGGGCGCGCAGGTCGTCGGGCGGGACGGACCAGGCCGTCCACACGACGGTGAGGGCGAGTCCGGCGAGCAGGGAGCGGTGGACCCACGAGAGGCGTGAGAGCCGTGTCCGGGCCACGAACTCCCGCACGCGGCCGTCGAACACGGCCTACTCTGCCGTCTGGACCGGCCCCGACCCGACGACGTCCCGGACCTCGCTCACGAAGTGCTGGCGCGACTCGAAGTACGTCTCGTCGGTCTGGTCGAGCACGTCGGCGAGGTCACGCGGACCGTCCGGCGTCCGGACGACGGCGTCGCCCTCCTTCTCTCGGACGGAACTGTTCTCCTGGGGCCACGTCAACCGGGACGCGACCCGCGCGAGCGGCGCACCCTCGACCGGTTCGCCCTCGCCGAGTTCGACCACGGGACCCTCGGACTCCGCTTCGTCAGCCATACCCGTGGATTTTGCACCGCCGACATTAATCCCTTCGACCCACGTCGACCGAACGCTTCTCCTCGTCACTGTGGGGAAATCAGTGGATAGGCCGTCATACGCTCGTCTGACGTAGGATTTTGTGGGAGGCTCGCGTACTCCGACCCATGACCAGTCTCGGGGAGGTCTACCACGGGCAGGGCGACGGCGACGTCGGCCACGGACGGCTGTACGCGGGGACGGGGTTGTTCCTCGTCGGGGCGATACTCGTCGTCGCGGGCATCGTCGTCGCAACGACGGACGTGATACGAAGCGGGGGCGCGTCCCTGCTGCAGGTTCGCGAGTACGGCGGCATCCTCGCCGGCGTGGGCGTTCCGGCGGTGTTCCTCGGCATCTTCGCCGTGTTGCCGTCGAGTCGGAACACCAAGGCCGCCGCCGGCATCGGTGCCAGCATCGCCGTCCTCGGCGTCGCCCTGTTCACGCACGCGTACCCGTGCAAGTGGTCCGGGGCACAGTGTGCGGCGGGCCTCCCGAACCTCACGCTGCCGACGGTGGGCGTCTACTTCCTCGGGACGATTACGACCTTCTGGTGTCTGTTCGTCGGCGTGGCGAACTTCAAGACGCGCAACGACCCCGGCGGCACCGTCACGATGGAGGTGACCCGACAGGGAGAGACGCGAGTCGTCGAGGTCGACCGCAAGGAACTCCAGCAGGGAAGCGTCGGCGTCTCCGGTGGCGTGAACCAGGGGTCTGCGGGCCTCACCGACGCCCACGTCAGCGACGGCGGGGCGAGCGCGAACGACATCCAGTCGCCGCTCGACGCGTCGGGCGACGGCGGCGCGGAAGTGATGTCCGGGAGTTCCGGGACCCGGGGCGGGGCGAACGCCGGCGGCTCCCGTGCGTCGGCGGGCAGGGGCGCGGCCAGCCACGACGGGGTCACCGGGGGCAGAGCGAGCGGGAGTCCCTCGGCATCGGGGGCGAAGTGGTCGTCCTCGACGCAGGCCGACCGCTACTGCGGCAGTTGCAAACACTTCGAGTACGTCCAGACCGACCGCGGCATCCAGCCGTACTGTGGCTACCACGACGGCCTCATGGAGGACATGGACGCCTGCGGGCAGTGGACGTCCCGGTCCGAGTAGACCGACGCCGGGTCGAGTCGGGGGAGTCCGCTTTTCGGTCGAATCGGGTCAGTCCGTCTCCCCGCACGACGACGCCGGCAATCGTTCTCGCACGTCGTCCCAGTGGCTCCCCTTCCAGAAGCACTGTCCGCAGTCGAGGCATCGCCAGACGTTCATTTCTACGGGGTCGGGAGCGTACGGCGGCAGGTCCGCGTCCGCCGAGACGGGGTCGAGCGGCCCGTTACACCGGCCGCAGCGGACCGGCGGGTCGGCAATCGACACGTCGACGCCCGCAGCGTCGAGTTCGCGCAACTGCTCGCCCACGTCGCGAGCGGCGAGGAGGGCGGCGTCGTCGACGCGACGGGCGAGCGCCTCGTCGCGCGTGAGCAACGTTCGGTCCTCGCTGGCGGCGAGTTCGGCGACGGCGGCGTCGGCCTCGACGCCCCTGTCGAGGGCGTAGGCGGCGTCGTGACCGCACATCCGGAGATACGTCGCGAGCTTGCCCAGCATGACGTCGAGCAGGAATCTCAATGGAGGAACTCGCGGACGCCGTCGGCGTCGCGGGCGTTGAGGACGTCCGCCGTCTCGGCCCACCCGCGGCGCGCCGTGTGGACGCCGTAGCGGACGTTGTCGAGTTCCGGCGGCCGGTGGGCGTCCGTGTTGACGGCGACGGTCGCCCCCGCCTCGACGGCGACCCGGACGGCGTCGCCGTTCAGGTCCAGGCGGAACGGACTCGCGTTGACTTCGAGCGCCGTGTCGTTCTCGACGGCCGCCGCCACCACCGGGTCGAGGTCGACCGGGAGCCCCTCGCGGCTGTGTATCATCCGGCCCGTCGGGTGGCCGAGGACGTCGACCGACGGATGGGAGACGGCGCGGACGAGGCGGTCGGTCGCCGCCTCTCGGTCCTGGTTCAGGTCGCTGTGGGGCGAGGCGACGACGACGTCGAGATCCGCGAGGACGTCGTCGCCGACGGAGAGGTCGCCCTCGGCGTCGACGTTGGCCTCGACGCCGGTGAACACCTCGACGTCGGCGTCGTCGGCGACGGACGCGACTTCGTCCATCTGGTCGCGCAGGTCGTCGTCCGAGAGGCCGACGCCGCCGACCATCCCCGGGCCGGTGGCGTGGTCGCTGACGCAGTGGTAGTCGTAGCCGCGGTCGGCCGCCGCCTCGACCATCTCCGCGACCGTGTTGTCGCCGTCGGACCACTCGGTGTGGGTGTGGAGGTCGCCGCGAATCTCCCCCTCCTCGAGGAGGTCCGGGAGGCCGTCGTTTCGGGCGGCCTCGATTTCGCCCGTGTCCTCGCGCAGGTCGGGAGGAATCGGCGGCACGTCGAGGGCGGCGTACATCTCCGCTTCCGTCTCGCCGCCGATTCGCTCGCCGACGCGCTGGCCCGCGTCCGGGTCCTCGACGTCCGAGACGTCGAAGACGCCGTACTCGTTCATCTTCAGGCCGCGGTCGAGGGCGACGTTGCGCAGGTGGACGTTGTGCTCCTTGCTGCCGGTGAAATACTGGAGCGCGGCGCCGAACTCCTCGGGGACGACCACCCGCAGGTCGACCCGCATATCGCGGGCCCGGACGCTCGCCTTCTGCGGCCCGGCCTCGATGACGTCGTCGACGGCGTCCCAGTCGGTGAACGCCTCGACGACGGCTTCGCCCTCCGTACTCGCCACCAGAGCGTCGACGTCGCCGATGGTCTCGCGCCACCGGCGGATGGAGCCCGCAATCTCGGCACGGGAGACGGCGTCGACGGCGGCGAGGTGCGAGCGGACGTCCTCGGCGACGGGGCGGGCGTCGCCGAGCAGTTCGCGCTCCTGGGACTGGCGGGCGAAGTCCACGTTCTCGAGGATGTTCTGCTCCGTCTTCTCGCCGAACCCCTCGATTTCGCGAATCCGCCCCTCTGCCGCCGCCGCTTCCAGTTCGTCGAGCGTCGTGATGCCGAGGGCGTCGTACAGTTTCCGGGCCCGCTTCGGGCCGAGGCCCTCGACGTTCGTCAGCGCCTCCATGTCGACCGGAAGCTCCGACCGGAGGTCTTCGAGCGCCTCGATCTCGCCCGTACGCACGTACTCGAGTATCTTCTCGGCGAGGCTGTCGCCGACGCCGTCGATGTCCATGACCGCGTCTTTCCCCTTCGCGGCGAGTTGCTCGACCGGTTCGGGGTGGTCGCGGACGTTCCGGGCGGCCTTCCGGTAGCTCCGCGGTTTGAACTCCACGCCCTTCGCCTCCAGCAGGTCGGCGAACTCCTCGAACCGGTCGGCGACCTCGGCGTTCCGGCTCATCGACGCCCCGTGGACTTCTCGCGGCCGAGCGCCTGTCGGAGGAACGTCATCCAGCGCTTGCGGTCGGCCGCCTCCTGCCGTTCGGCCTCCCGTTCGAGGTCGACGGGACGGAGCTGTTCGAGGGCGTTCAGCGCCCGGTCGATGCCGACGACCGACTCGACGATGCGCTGGCCCTCCTCGAAGCTGACCTCGTCGTTCTCGATGCGCTGGACGCGCTGGAGGCGCTCCCGCCGGAGGTTCTTCTTCGCGCGCTCGACCCGGTCGCGCTCGCCGGCCGGGACGGTGTCGCGGCGCTTGATCTCGAAGACGAACTGCTGGAGGTCGATGTGCTCTCCCTGGACCTCGATGGAGTCGGGTATCTGCGCGCCCACGGTTGCCCCCTCCCGGTTGACGCGCTCCAGTAGTTGCTTGCGCTCGAACTCTTGCACGGGGGCGTCTACGGGCGTCGGGGACTTCGCTCCTTCGGCGTCGACGTCGACCCACCGCGCTTTTGTCCCGCCGCTCCTCACTGTCCGGTGATGGAGTACGTCCAGGAGCGCGTGACGACGCTCCACGACCTGACGGACCCGCACCCGCCCGCACCGACCGACCGGGCGGCCGTCGTCGTGCCGATGACCGAACGCGAGTACGCCGGTCTCGCGGCCGAACGCGTCCTCTCGGAACTCGAACGCGTCTCGCCGGCGTCGGTCGTCGTGCCGTTGCGCGCCGCCGCCGACCGGGTGGCTCCGTTCTACGACTGGCTCACGGACTTCGACCTGCCGCTGTCGGTGGTGTGGTGTAACGGCCCGCGCGTCGAGGACGCCCTCGACGAGTACGGACTCGACGGCGACGCGGGCAAGGGCCGCGACGTGTGGCTGGCGCTGGGTCAGGCCCTCGACGGCGACGCGGAGTACGTGGCCGTTCACGACGCCGACACGGAAACCTACTCGCGGCGCGACGTCCCGCGCCTGCTCTTTCCGCTCGCCCGCGGCTACGATTTCTCGAAGGGGTACTACGCCCGCGTCGAGAACGGCCGCCTCTACGGGCGGCTGTTCCGGCTGTTCTACGAACCGCTGGTCCGGGCGCTGCGCGCGACACACGACGCGTCCGTCCTGGCGTACCTCGACGCCTTCCGCTACGCGCTCGCGGGGGAGTTCGCGGCGACGACGGACCTGGCCGCGCGTCTCCGCGTCCAGCGGTCGTGGGGCCTCGAAGTCGGGACGCTCGGCGACGCCTTCGACCACGCCGGCTTCGCGGGGAGCGCGCAGGTCGACCTGGGCGCGTACGAACACGACCACCGTGCGGTCGGCGGCCCCACGGGTCTGTCGGACATGAGTCGCCACGTCGCGGTCGCGCTCTTCCGGGTGCTCGCGGACCACGGCGTCACCCCGGACTACGCGTCGCTTCGGGACCGATACCGCGAGGCTGCGACCGAATTCGTCCGGGCCTACGAGGCCGACGCCGCGTTCAACGACCTCTCGTACGACCGCGAGGACGAACTCTCGCAGGTCGAGACGTACGACGACGCCATCGCCCCGCCCGAGGCCGACCGCCGCCTCCCTCCGTGGGCCGAAACGGCTCTCGACCCGGCGACGGTGCGCGAGGCGACGACCGCCGACGTAGAGGCGCTCCGATGAGTCCCCGAAACGACGAACTGGCGGGCGTGGTCGACCTCTTCGGGGCGCTGACTCGTACGGAACTCGAACGCGCCCTCGCCGAACTGGCGTTCAAAGCGGGCGAGGACGTCGACGAGGCGGCCCTCGACGACGCCGTCGCGTCGGCCGTCGAATCGTACTACCTCGTCGCGTTCGACCGCGACGGCGAGACGATGCTCGCTCCGGGGCCGGTGGCGTTTCCGACGCTCCCGGCCGACGCCGAGGACCTCCCTCACATCCTCGACGTCGAACCCCGGGACGTCGACCGGGACGCGATTGCGACCGACGTCGAAGAGCGCCTCCGCGGCGACGCCGCCCGGGCCGTCGCCGACGGCGACGACGACCGGATCGAACGCCTCCTCGACGTGACGTACGACCTCGAAACGTGGGGCCCGGTCGACGTGAGCGAGGTGCGGGCGCGCCTCGACGACGCCCTCGACGAGTGACGTTCGCTGGGTGGCGGCACGCCACCGCGGAGCGCGAGGGCACCGCGAGACCGCGACCGACAGTATAAGACCACCGGCGCACTGAAGGGCCTATATGGACCTCTCGGCGGTGGCGCGGTACCAGCCAACGACGGTCGAAGACGCCGAACGAGAGGCGGCAGTCGTGGCTCCGGTCGTCTCGCGGGCGGACGGGACGTACCTCCTGTTCACGAAGCGGGCCGACCACCTCGGCGAGCATCCCGGGCAGATGAGTTTCCCCGGCGGCGGGCGCGAACCGAGCGACGCCGACCTCGAAACGACGGCGCTCCGCGAGGCCGAGGAGGAGATCGGCCTGCGCGCGGCGGAGGCCGACATCGTCGGTCACATCGACGACGTGCGGACCGTCAGCGAGTACGCCGTCCGTCCGTTCGTCGCCCGCGTCCCCGACCGGACGTACGAACCCGACGAACGAGAGGTAGCGGAGATTGCCCTCCTCCCCGTGGCGGGGCTGACGGACCTCGACAACTACGAATCCGAGCGCCGCGACCACCCCTACTACGGCGAGATTCGCCTGCACTTCTTCTACGTCGACGGCTACACCGTCTGGGGTGCGACCGGCCGGATGCTCGTCCAGTTGCTGGAACTCACGACGGCCTGGGAGATGCCGCCGGAGGTCGACCGGGTGGTCGACCCCGACGCCGACTTCCCGGTGTGAGACGGACCGGTGGAGCCGTGTCCCGGTCGTCGCCGGAGTCGGCGACGACGATAGCCGAAACTGACGTCCACCAGTCCGTCCGAGCGGAGCGACAGGCCTTTACCGGAACGCGCGGTAGCGCCGCCAACCGTGACTGCCGGACGCTCATCGACCCATCCGCCCGACGCGAGCGACGCCCCTGCAACCGGTCTCGACGCCGTGGCGCTGAAGCCGACCGAGTGTCCCGTCGAACGGGCGCGCTCCGTCCCCGTCGACCACGTCGTCGTCGACTTCGAGGGCCACGAACACCTGCCCGACGCGTCCGCCCTCCGGACCCTCGCCGACGAGATGTCGGTGTCGCTCACGACGCCCGTGCGGGCGGACGGCTTCGACCCGCTCGGCGACGATAGCCGACTCGACGCGCTGCCCGACGGCGTCGGGCGCGTCCTCGTCGCGGGCAACCCGACGTATCTCTCCGACGCGGAGCGAACGCGCGCCGTCGCGCCGCGCCTCACGGCCGCTCGCGAGCACGCCCCCGAGGCGTGGGTCGGGACGGAGGGCGTCGAACGGGTCGCCCTCGCCGTCGGCGGTCCGCAGTTCGAACTCCTCTCGCGGACGACGCGCCGCGACGTCCGCGCGCTTCGAGCGGCCGGCTTCGACGACGTCGTCGCCGTCTACGCGCCGACGGTCCTCTCGACTGACGACGACGCCGTCCTCGACGCGCTCGGCCCGTACCTCGGCCGGCGTCGTCCCGTCGCCCGCGCGCTCCCCGACGACCCGGCCCTGTCGGCCGACGCGACGGGGCGCACCCGCGATGTACTCCTCCAGGCGGCGGACGATTTCGCCCTCGTCGGGACGCCCGCGGCGGTGCGCGACCGGGTCGCGACGCTCGAAGACGCGGGCGTCGACGCCGTCGTCGGCTACCCCGCTCGCGGCGTCGACGCGTTCGCCGGCAGTCGCTGAGACGTCCGTCGGGAACCGTGCCGGTCGCCGGCGACGGCCGTCGACGCGAAGAACGTGTGCCGGTCAGTCGGTCGCTTCGTCGCTCGCCTCGCGCACCTCGACGTCGCGGCCGCGGGGCTCTTTGGGGACTTCGACCTCGAGCGTCCCGTGTTCGGTGAGCGTCGCAGTGGCGTCCTCGGCGTCGACGTCGGCGTCCGGCGGGAGCGTCACGTGACCGTCGAGCGACAGGCCGCGTCCCGGAAAGCGCATCTCGAAGCCCTCGTGGTGGTCGCGAAAGCGGTCGACGCGTACCTGCACTTCGCCGTCGACGAAGCGCACCTGCACGTCGCTGCTGGTCGCGCCGGGCGCGTCGAAGACGACGAGGTAGGCGTCGTCGCTCTCCAGCAGGTCGGAGGGGAGCGGCTTCCGTTCCTGGACGCGACTCACGCCGCGGCCGACGCGTTCGAAGACGGCGGTCGCTGCCGACTTGCCGAACTTGCGGACGTCGGTCATAGGACGATTTCCTCCAGACAGTCGGTGCCGCCGCAGTAGGGACACGAGAAGTCGTCGACGCCGACGTCCTCGGGCATGTCGTACGTGTAGTGCAGTTCGAACATGTCGAGTTCGCAGTCCGAACTGGTACATTCGATTTCGAGGGTCGCTGGCATGGGCGGCGATAGGGAAGCCAGCGGCATAAGTGGGACGGGCGAGGGCGACTGCGACGCCGGCCGGCCCTCGACGGCCGCCGGTCGGAGCGCGTACCACGCGCCGTCGACGGGAGATGCGTGGCCGCCGTGCCGTCCACGCGTGCCGCCGTGCCGTCCACGCGTGGCCGCCGTGCCGCCCACGCGCAGCCGCGAACGCCGCTCGGAAAAGCGGAATTTAAATATCCCGTTGGCCACTTGTCGGCCATACTCATGGCTGACCGAGCGGATACACGACGACGCACATTTCTGAAAGGTGCGAGCACAGTCGCCCTTGCGGGTCTCGCCGGCTGTTCAGGCGGCGGCTCCGGGGGTTCGAGCGGGAGCGGCGGCGGAGGCGACGCCGGCGGATCGAGCGGCGGGAGCACCACCGGCACGTCTGGCGGGAGCGCCATCGACTCGCTGACCGTCGGCGTCACCACGTCGCTCTCGGGTCCCTTCGCCGTCTTCGGCCAGGCCGAACTCGACGGGGCGCGCCTGGCGAAACAGGACCTCGAAGAGGAGTTCGGCGTGAGCATCGACATCGCGACGGGCGACACCGAAGTCACGCCGAGTACGGGCCTCCAGCGGATGAAACGCCTCGTCACCAAGGACGGTATCGACTTCGCGATGGGCGGCGTCTCCTCTTCCGTCGCGCTCAAGATGGGGTCGTGGGCCTCCGACAATGGCGTCTCCTACTTCGCGACGGGTGCACACTCCGACCAGATTACCGGCGAGGGCTGTGCGAAGTACATGTACCGCCCGACCTGTTCGAACTCGATGCTGGCAAACACCATCGGGACGGAGATGGCCCAGTCGGCGGACAACTGGTATCTGCTCTACTCCGACTACACGTGGGGCGAGACGGCACAGCAGGCCGTCACGAACATCCTCGAATCGCAGGGAAAGACCGTCGTCGGCAAGAGCGCGACGCCGTTCCCCAACGACGACTACACCTCCTACGTCAACGAGGCGAAGGCCTCCGACGCGGACGGCATCGGCCTCCTGGTCGCCGGCCTCGACATGCGCAAGGCCCTCGGGACGGTCATCGACAAGGGCCTCGACGAACGGACGCTGGCGATGCACCAGAACGAGGACATCGTCTACTGGGGCCTCGACAAGGAGATGGCGGGCGCACTCGACATCGCCGGCCAGGTCTGGGGCCCGGCCGTCGACGCCGGACGGGAGTTCAAGCGACGCGTCGCAGAGAACGCCGAATCGGACCCGTACGTCCGGCACTTCCTCGGCTACACGTCGATGGACCAGGCGGTCCGCGCCGCGATGCGCGCCGAGTCCACGAAGGCCGACGCGATGCGAAGCGCCCTCGAAGGCCACGAGGTCACGTCGCCGGTCGTCGACATCAAGGGCAGCGGGAAGATGTACTGGCGGGAGTGTGACCACCAGCTCGTCCAGGACACCTACAGCGTGCAGGCGCGCCCGACCGACGAGATGACGGACGACCCCTACAAGACGTGGTTCGAGACGGTCAACACGTTCACGGGGGACGACGTCGCGCGCTCCTGTGACGAAACCGGTTGCTCGCTGTAATCGCTCGGTCATGAACGGTAACGACCCGAGTTTCGCTCGGGAAGCGACCGACGCCGTCCGCGACCACCTCGGTTCGCTCACGCCGGCAGCCTGGGCGCTCGTCGTCGTCTCGCTCGTCGTCCTCGCGTTCGCGTTCGCCGTCCGCCCCGGCCTGTTCGTCGACAACGCCATCGGCGGCCTCGTCTACGGCATGATTCTGGTCATGATAGCGCTCGGCCTCTCGCTCATCCTCGGCCTGATGGGCGTCGTCAACTTCGCCCACGGCGCGCTGTTCATGCTCGGCGCGTACTTCGCCTACCAGGTGGTCGGCGCGATGGGCCTCCCGTTCTGGGCGGCCCTCGTCGTCGCCCCCGTCGCCGTCGGCGTCGTCGGGCTCGCGATGGAGGTGTCCATCCTCCGGCGCATCTACGACCAGGACCCCATCATCGGCCTGCTCGCGACGTTCGGCCTGACGCTCATGGTCCAGGAGGCCGTCCGCGCCGTCTGGGGGGCCGCTCCCCTCGGCTTCGACGTCCCGCCGGTCCTGCAGGGCGGGACCGACCTCGGCGTGACGACGGTGGGGACCTTCCGCATCTTCACCGTCCTCGTGGCGACGGTGGCCGTCGTCGCCGTCTACCTCCTCATCTCCCGGACCGACTTCGGTCTGACCGTCCGCGCGGGCGTGCAGGACGACGAGATGACCGAGTTCCTCGGCGTCGACCTCCCCCTGCGGTTCACGGCCATGTTCTGTCTCGGCGCGGCCATCGCCGGCCTCGGGGGCGTCCTCCGGGCGGCGGACTCCGGCCTCGGCACCAGCATGGGCCAGACGTTCGTCATCCTCGCGTTCGTCGTCGTCGTCGTCGGCGGCGTCGGGAGCCTCTTCGGTAGCGTCGTCTCCGGCGTCCTCATCGGCGAGGCGACGTTCATGACGCCCGTCGTCCTCACCGCCCTGTCGACGGTGACGGGCGTCGCTGCCTTCGACGTGAGCGGTATCCAGGGTCTCGTCCCGTATCTGGTGATGATTATCGTCCTGCTGGTCCGCCCGCGCGGCCTGTTCGGCGAGGAGGGGTTGATGGAATGACGGGGCTCTCGCGCTACCGCGTCCCCATCGGCCTCCTCGTCCTCGTCGTCGCGCTCCGCCCCGTGGTCGCCCACCAGTGGCTGCTCGGCTTCGGACAGATCGCGACGTCGATGCTCATCTGGATGCTGTTCGTCGCCGCGTTCAACCTCCTCTTTGGCTTTACCGGCCTGCTCTCGTTCGGCCACGCCATGTTCTTCGGCTTCGGGATGTACGGCGTCGCCATCGCCGTCGCCCGACTTGACCTGCCCTTCGTCGTCGGGGCCGTCGTCGGCGTCGCCTTCGCCGCCGCCTTCGGCAACCTCCTGGGTCGACTCATCGTCGAGAAAGGCGAGATCTACTTCGCCATGCTGACGCTGGCTGTCGGCGAGGCCGTCTACTTCGTCGTCAACAAGGACCCGTTCGGCCTCACCGGCGGGTCGAACGGCATCAGCCAGAACGCGCTCCCGCCGTGGGTCGAGACGTTCCGCGGCCAGAAGAGCGTCGTCCTGCCGTTCGCCGAAATCGAGTGGTACTGGGTCGTCGCCGTCGTCTTCCTGGTCTGTATGCTCGCACTCTGGCAACTCCTCCGGTCGCCGTTCGGCCGGTCGCTGGTCGCCGTCCGCGAGAACGAGGGGCTGGCGCGTGCGATGGGGATGAACACCGACCGCTACAAGATCGCCTCGTTCACCGCCAGCGGCGCGCTCGCCGCGGTCGCCGGCGTCCTCCTCGAAATCAACTCCCAGGGGGCGTCCATCGAGACGTTCGACGTGATGACCAGCGGCGACGCGGTGTTGATGGCCGTCCTCGGCGGCATCAACTACTTCTTCGGCCCCATCGCCGGCGTCTTCGTCTGGCAGTTCACCGGGTCGTACCTCTCCAGTTTCCGGATGCTCAACCTCCCGACGACCGAGATGGCGCTCGTCAGCGTCGACGTCTCGGGCGTCCTCCAGTACTGGCGCTTCCTCCTCGGGGCGCTGTTCGTCGCCGTCGTGTTGCTCTCGCCGAAAGACGGCATCTGGGGCGCGCTTCGCGACGGCGTTCGCGCCGTCACCGCCCGCGTCCGGGAGGTGCGACGGTGACGGTCCTCGGCTCGGGCGAGTCGGTTCTCGACCCACGCGAGGCTGCCGTCGGCACCGAGGGGCTCGTCCGTCGCTTCGGCGAAGTGACTGCCGTCGACAACGTGACGCTCGCCGTCCCGACCGGCGAACTCCGCGCCATCATCGGGCCGAACGGCGCGGGCAAGACGACGCTGTTCAACGCCGTCACGGGCCTCCTCGCCCCGACGACCGGTCGCGTCTGGTTCGACGGCACCGACGTCACAGACGCACCACAGTACGAACGGCCCCACATGGGCCTCGCTCGCTCGTTCCAGTCGAACGAGCTGTTCACCGAGGAGAGCGTCCTGGAGAACGTCCGCGTGGTCGTCCAGACGGCCGAGCGCGGTCCGTTCGGGCTCGACCTCTTTCGCGACGCCGCGGGCGTCGGCCGTGAGCACGCGACCGACATCTTGGAGCGCGTGGGTCTCGACGCCGCTCACGACACGCTGGCGAAGAACCTCTCGCACGGCGACCAGCGTCGCCTCGGCATCGCCATGGCGCTGGCGACCGACCCCGACGTCCTCCTGCTCGACGAACCGACCAGCGGGATGAGCCCCGGCGCGACGACGAAGACGGCGGCGCTCATCGAGGACATCCACGACACCCTCGGGCTGACCGTCCTCCTCATCGAACACGACATGGACGTGGTACTCTCCATCAGTGACCGCATCACCGTCCTCGACCAGGGCCGGGCCATCGCCACCGGCCCGCCCGACGAGGTTCAAGCCGACGACGACGTCCAGGAGGCCTACCTCGGCGGCATCCGGGAGGAACTATGACCGTGCCGCCGCTGCTCGACGTCGACGGCCTCGAAGCCGGCTACGAGACGGGACAGGTCCTCTTCGGCGTGGACCTGCACGTCGACCGGGGCGAACTCGTCTCGCTGCTCGGCCGCAACGGCGCGGGCAAGTCGACGACGATGCGCGCCGTCGTCGGCGCGAAGACGCCCCGCGTCCTCGGCGGCGACGTCCGCTTCGACGGCGACTCGCTGCTCGGGTCGCCCGCCTACGACGTCGCCGGCCGCGGCATCAGTTTCGTCCCCGAGGGGCGGCGCTGTTTCCCGCGCCTCTCCGTCGAGGAGAACATCCGCGTCCCCATCAACCACGCAGACGACCCGATGGACCTGGAAGCGGTCCTCGACTACTTCCCCGAACTCGACGAGATGCGGGCGAAACACGCCCGGAACATGAGCGGGGGCGAACAGCAGATGCTCGCCATCGCCCGCGCCCTCGCGGCCAACCCGCGACTGATGCTCCTGGACGAACCGTTCGAGGGCCTCGCGCCCTACATCGTCCGGCGCATCGAGGACATCGTCGAGGACATCAACGAACAGCAGGACATCACCGTCCTGTTCGTCGAACAGAACGTCGCCGCCGCCCTCGCCATCGCGGACCGTCACTACATCCTCGACGAGGGACGCATCGTCGAGGAGGTGACGTCGGAGCGACTCCGCGGGGACGACGACCTGCGCCAGCGCTATCTGGGCGTTTGAGCCGACTTCGAGTGTAATTCTTCGTCGACGTCGTATCGGACGGGTGTCGATGGGAGCCGTGCGCTGAGTGCTCGTCGGCACCCTCGACACCGGTGGGTTCGCCCCGGTTTCGGTCGCACGGATTGCTCTCACCGGGTCCCGCGACGACCGCCCGACCGTGGGCGGCTGACGTGGGGCTGATTGATGGCGGTCCGTCTCAATCGTCCTCGGTCGGGTCGTACGGATGCGCGTCGTCGACCGAGGGTGCTCCGATAGCGAGAATCCGTGTCGCTGCGTCGGCCGTTTCGGGATTGAACGCCCGCTGGGGGCTCCCGGGGTCGACGAAGAGAACCTGGTCCGATTCGACGACGTACTCCTGTTCCGGCGTTTCGACGTGGAGCGTCCCTTCGAGGACGTAGAACGCCTCTACCTGCTCGTCGTGATAGTGGTAGCTCAGCCCGGACTGTTCGCCGGGCGCAAGTTCGTAGACCCGAAGGCCGAGCTTCGAGTCTTGGTAGTCGTAGCCTGCCGCGACGCTGAGCGACCGGACGTCCGTCGGTCTGTCGTCCCACTGGTCGAGCTCGTCGGGGTCGAGGAGGTGGTATCCCATAGCTGCCCCATCGTCGTCGAACGGCAAAACACCGCCGCCGGACGGTCCGGAATCACAACCGCTAGCGTTCTGGAATCCGAACGGCGTTCCCGAGGACACCCAAAGCGTGATACCGGTCGGGACGCAGTCCCCACCATGAGCGCGACGACGCGATTCGAGACCGCCCTCGCCGACGTCGGTGCGACGCTGACGCGGACGCCGGCGGCCGATTTCTCTGCTCGTCTGGGCGAGGTAGTCGCCCCGCCGGCCGTCGGCAGTCCGCTCCCCTTCGAGGGAGTGTCGCTCGACGGCACCGACGTCGTCACCGAACCCACGCCCGCGCAGTTGCGCGACGCGACGACGGGCGTCACCGCCGCGGCGTTCGCCGTCGCGGAGTACGGCAGCCTCGCCGTCCGGTCGACGGCCGGCGGCGACGAACCCGTGAGCCTCTACCCCGAACGCCACGTCGCGGTGGTGCGCGAGAGCGACGTCCTGCCCGACGCCGACGCCGCGTTCTCCCGTCTCGCCGACGCCTTCGCCGACGGCCCCGAGAGCGTCGTCTTCGCGACGGGGGTCAGCGGCACCGGCGACATGGGGGAGTACGTGGAGGGCGTCCACGGTCCCCGCGAGGTGTGCGTGCTGCTCCTGGAGGACCGATGACGGAGCGGTCCGACCGCGCCGAGGCCATCCGGCGCACGATGGCGGCCGACGGCGACGCCATCCACGAGAACACGGCGAACCTCAACCGCAACCGGTACGACGCGATGGCGTCGCTCGACGGCGGCGACGCGTTGCGGCGACGAGCACGAGAGATAAAGGAAGACGCCGTCGCCCGCCTGCCCGAACTCATCGACCGCGTCGAGGACGCCGTCGAGGCGAACGGCGGCCACGTCTACGTCGCCGACGACGCCGCCGACGCGAACCGCTACGTCCGGGAGGTGGCGAGCGAGCGCGACGCGGCGACGGCCGTCAAGAGCAAGTCGATGACGACGGAGGAACTGGAGTTGAACGACGCGCTCGCCGACGCCGGCGTCGACGTCTACGAGACGGACCTCGGCGAGTTCGTCATCCAGGTGGCCGAGGAGTCGCCGTCGCACATCGTCGGCCCGGCGATGCACCGCTCCCGCGACGAGATCGCCGCGCTGTTCAACGACTACTTCGACCCCGAGGAGCCCTTCGAGACGGCCGACGAACTGACGCGGTTCGCGCGGGACTACCTGGGCGAGAAGATACGCGGGGCCGACCTCGGCGTCACCGGCGCGAACTTCGTCCTCGCCGACAGCGGGACTGTCGTCCTCGTCACCAACGAGGGCAACGCCCGCAAGACGGCGGTGACCCCGGACGCACACGTCGCCGTCGCGGGGGTCGAGAAGCTGCTGCCGTCCATCGACGACCTCCAGCCGTTCGTCGAACTCATCGCCCGGTCGGCGACGGGCCAGTCCATCGCGCAGTACGTCTCCATGCTCTCGCCGCCGACGGACTCGCCGACGCTCGACTTCGACGCGCCGGACGAGCCGAACTTCGGTGGCGACAGCGGCGACGGCGGCGACGGCAACGGCGACCGGGCGTTCCACCTCGTCCTCGTCGACAACGGCCGCTTCGAGATGCGCGAGGACGACCAGTTGCGCGAGACGCTCTACTGCATCCGGTGTGGCGCGTGTTCGAACTCGTGTGCGAACTTCCAGCACGTCGGCGGCCACGCCTTCGGCGGCGAGACGTACTCCGGCGGCATCGCCGCGGGGTGGGAGGCCGGCGTCCACGGACTCGACGCCACCGAGTCGTTCAACGACCTCTGTACCGGGTGTACGCGCTGTGTCGACGCCTGCCCCGTCGAAATCGACGTGCCGTGGGTCAACACCGTGGTCCGGGACAGACTCAACCGCGGCGCGGACCCCGACGCGTTCGACTCGCTCGTCGCCGGGCTGACGCCCGACGACGAACCCTCGGGACTGGCCCTCGACAAGCGCCTGTTCGGCAACTTCGGGACGCTGGCGAAGTGGGGGAGCGCGACCGCCCCGCTCTCGAACTGGGCGGCGGACGCCGCCCCGGTGCGCGCCCTCCTCGAACGCGTCACCGGCGTCGACCGGCGGCGCGACCTGCCGACGTTCGCCCGCGAGACGTTCGTCGACTGGTACGCCGACCGGGAGTCGACCGTCGACCGCCCGGACGCGACCGTGGCGCTCTATCCCGACGTGTACACGAACTACGTCCGCCCGGACCGCGGGCGGGCGGCCGTCCGGGTGCTGGAGGCCGCGGGCGTCCGCGTCGACGTCCCGCCCGTCTCCGAGAGCGGCCGCGCCCCGCTCTCGCAGGGGATGGTGTCGACGGCCGAAGACCGCGCGGCGGCGACGTACGCGGCGCTCGAACCCGCGCTGGAGGCCGACCACGAGGTGGTCGTCCTCGAACCGAGCGACCTCGCCATCTTCCGTCGCGAGTACGAGCGACTGCTCCCCGAGAGCGACGCCGCGACGCTCGCCGACGCGTCCCGGTCGCTCCCGGAGTGCCTCGCGACGCTCGACCTGCCGGCCGGCCTCGCCGGCGACGACCCGGTCGCCTACCACGCCCACTGTCAGGGCCGGACGGTCGGCGAACTCGACGCGACGACGGCCCTGCTGGACCGCCTCGGCCACGACGTCGTCACCTCCGCCGAAGCGGTGGAGTGCTGTGGCATGGCCGGGAGCTTCGGCTACAAGGAGGCGTACTACGACCTGAGCGTCGAGGTCGGCGAGACGCTGGCCGACTGGGTCGCGGGCCATCCCGACCGGACGCTCGTCGCCGGCGGCGCGTCCTGTCTCGACCAACTCGACGCCCTCGTCGACCGGACGCCGCTCCACCTCGCGGAACTGCTCGACCCCGAGCGGTGAGCGGACTCAGTCGAGTCGCACCCACCCCTCCTCGCGGCGCTCGACGACGGTCCACGCGTAGGGGTTGAACGTCAGCGCCGTCTCCGAGTCGTTGTGGAGCGTCAGGTCGAGCGACGCCGGGGTGTCGGCCTCCGTCGTCGACGGGCGGAGGAACACCGGCGCGGCGTCGGCGTCGACGGCGTGCGAACAGACGACCCCCTCGGCCTCCGGGGCGTACGGGGGACAGCCGAACGCCGAGAGCGACGGCGTGGGCGTCGCCGTCGGGGCGCTCCGCCGGCGGACGACGCCCGTACACCCGCCGAGACTCGCTACACCCGCTCCGAACGCGGCCAGCAGTCGTCGCCGTCGCATACGCACCGATTGGGCGGCCGCCCGCAAAACCCGACGCGAGGGACGAACGACTATGTGACCGACGGGACGGTCCCACGCGTCGCGCACGCGCCGGCCGACACTGTCGACCGCATCCGCACGTCTTTACTCGCTCCGCCGCCAACGCCCGCCCATGCAGGACCCGGCCGACCTCTCGGTGACCATCGTCGACGGCTACGTCGACGAACCGGCGCACTTCGGCGTGCCGCCGTACATCTCGACGTACCCGCGCTACACGGCCGGCGCGCTCGTGGACGCCGGCGTCCCGGAAGCGGCCATCACGTACCACACTATCGACGAACTCCGGGACGACCGGGGGAAGCGGGCGGACGTCGCGGACGCCGACCTCCTCGTCTACGTCGGCGGCATGACCGTCCCCGGCAAGTACGTCGGCGGGACGCCCGCCGAACCGGACGAGGTGAAGGAACTCGCGTGGACCGCCGACGGGACGACGCTGCTGGGCGGGCCCATCCGCTTCGGCGTCGGCGAGGAGAACGCCGGCGCACAGGAGACCGAGCGCAAGGACCTCGACTACGACTTCGTCGCCAAGGGCGACGTGGAGGCGGCGGCCTACGACCTCGTCGCGTCGGGGCTGGAGGGCTTCGGCGACCGGATGCGCGACAACGACGAACTCGACCGCTGGGCGGCGAAGGGTGCGTTCGTCGTCGAACAGCATCCCAACCACCCCGACTACCTCATCTGCGAGATGGAGACGTCGCGGGGGTGTGCCTACCGCTGTTCGTTCTGTACCGAACCGCTCTACGGCGACCCCGCCTTCCGGACGGCCGAGTCCGTCGTCCGCGAAGTCGAGGGACTCTACGACCGCGGCGCGCGACACTTCCGCATCGGCCGTCAGGCCGACATCCTCGCGTTCGGCGGCGACGGCGAAGCCCCCAACCCCGACGCGCTCCGACGACTCTACGGCGGCATCCGCGAGGTGGCTCCGGACCTCGGCACGCTCCACCTCGACAACATGAACCCCGTCACCATCGTCGACTACCCCGAGAAGGCGCGGGAGGGCATCCGCGTCATCGCCGAGCACAACACGCCCGGGGACACGGCGGCGTTCGGCCTCGAATCCGCCGATCCCGTCGTCCGCGAGGAGAACAACCTCCTCGTCACGGCCGCGGAGTGTCTGGAGGCGGTGCGCGTCGTCAACGAGGCGGCCGGGTGGCGGCCCGGCGAGGACCGGAGCGACGCGCCCACCTTCGGCGGCGACGCGGCCGCGCGCCTGCCGAAACTCCTGCCCGGCATCAACCTCGTCCACGGCCTGAAGGGGGAACGCGAGGAGACGTTCGAGCACAACAAGCGGTTCCTGCAGCAGGTGTACGACGAGGGCCTGTTGCTCCGTCGCATCAACATCCGCCAGGTGATGGCCTTCGCCGGCACCGAGATGTCGGAGACTGGCGCGGACGTCGCCCACGACCACAAAAAGCAGTTCAAGCAGTACAAACGGGACGTCCGCGAGGAGATAGACCGACCGATGCTCCGCCGGGTCGCCCCGCCGGGGACCGTCCTGCCGGACGTCCACCTGGAGTACCACCAGGACGGCAAGACGTTCGGCCGCCAGCTCGGCACCTACCCCCTCCTCGTGGCCGTCCCGGGCGAACGCGAACTCGGGCGGGCCGTCGACGTGGCCGTCGTCGACTACGGCTATCGCTCGGTGACCGGCGTTCCCTACCCGCTCGACGTCAACGACGCGTCGATGGACGAACTGACGGCCATCCCGGGCGTCGGCAAGCGGACGGCGGGCGACATCGTCGTCAACCGTCCGTACTCGGCCCCGGCCGACGTCGAACGCGACACGGGGGCAGACCTCTCGAAGTTCGTCGCCGCCGGCGACCCGTGACCCAACACCCAAAGTAGCCAGGGGGCGAAGGGGGAGGCATGTACGACGACCTTCTGGTCCCCGTCGACGGGAGCGACTGTTCGGTGGCAGCGGCGCGCGAGGCTGCCGTCGTGGCCGACGCCTTCGACGCCCGCGTTCGACTCCTGCACGTCCTCTCCCGGTCGGCGCTACGGGGCGAAGGCGTCGACCCGGAGACGGCCGACGAGGCGACGCTCCGCGAACTCGCCGCGGACGCCCTCGACGCGGCGAAACGGCCGCTCGACGCGTCGGGCGTGGCGACCGACGTCGCGGTCCGCGTCGGCGACACCACCGACGAAATCCGGTCGTCGCTCGCGGCCGGCGACGCCGACCTGATTGCGATGGGCACCCACGGCCGGACGGGCGTCCGGCGATTCCTCCTCGGGAGCGTCGCGGAACGCGTCGTCCGCACGGCGTCCGTGCCCGTCGTCACGGCACGCGCTCGGCCGGTCGAGGACGTCGGACCGTACGAGGAGATACTGCTCCCGACCGACGGGAGCGAGGCGTCACGGGCCGGCGTCGAGCGTGGCCTCGACGTCGCCGAGGCGTTCGACGCCCGGGTCCACGTCCTCTACGTCGTCGACAGGCGGCTGTTGTCCAGCGGCGTCGACGTCGGCCCGGCGCTCTCCGACGTCGAGGCGCGACTCCGAACCCGCGGGGACGAGGCGGTGGCATCCGTCGCGGACCGGGCGACGGAGCGCGGCGTCGAGGCGACGACGGACGTCGTCGAGGGCATCCCTCACTCCCGGATTCGCTCGGCCGTGACGAATCGGGACGTGGACTTCGTGGCGATGGGCACCCACGGGAAGACGGGGACGAACCGCTGGCTCACGGGAAGCGTCGCAGAACAGATTCTCAGAACGTCGCCGGGTCCGGTCCTCACCAGTCGCTCGGAGGCGAACGGCCCGGAGTGATAGTGATTACTGTAACTGTTTACCGGTGGTTCGCCGAGACGGTTCAGCGAACCACCGGTAATGACTTACAGTAATCACTATGAGACGTCAGAAGTCGTCTTCGATGATTTCGCCGACGGCGAAGTTCGACTTCACTTCCGTTATCTCTATCTTGACGCGCTCGCCGATTTCTGCGTCCGGGACGATGATGACGTAGCCGCGTTCGACGCGGGCGATGCCGTCTCCCTGCTTCCCGATGTCCTCGATTTCGACGTAGCGGATTTCGCCGACTTCGACCGGCGGTTGGGGCTCCGACGACGGCTGTTCGGTCTCCTCCGTTTCCGTGGCCTCGGCGCGTTCACTGGAGATGAGAGCGACCCGATACGTCTCGTCGGGGTCGATAGAGCCCGTGTCGACCTCGCGACGCGGGACCTCTATCACGTACCGTCCGTCTTCAGACCGCACGTCAGCACTGAACAGACACAGGAGTTTATCTGAGATTTCCACCGTTGAGACCTCCACCCGAGTCTCTGTCCGAATCGTTAAAGGTGTACCGCCGTCAGAGCGGCGTTCCGTCCGAGTGCTTCGCGCCTTCGGAGTCGTGGACGACGACGCCCTCGGCGTCGACGGGTTCGTAGTTGTCTCGCACCGCGATGGCCTCCTCGAGTTCCCGAATCGCCCGCTCTTTCAGCGCCCGCGCCAGTTCGACCGCGTCCGCACGCGAGACGTCGCGGCCGAGGCCCTCGCACTCGTGGGCCCGGACCATCCCCACCTGGTCGACCGCCTCGCCCATCGGCTGACTCGTGCCGCCGAGAGCGACGCTGAAGGGGTAGGTGCGACAGATGAGCGGGCGGTCCTCGTGGACCGTACACGCCCCGACGCCATCTTCCTCCTCGTAGAAGGTGCAGTCGCCGCAGTCGTCGGTCCGGAGCGCCCACTCGAAGGTCTCGCCCTCGGTGCCGTCCTCGCCGTCGGTGAGACCGTACGGCATCGGTCGAGCGACGTCCCGCCAGTCGTAGTCGTCCGACGCCTGTAGCTCCCGCACTTCGCCGGGAAACACCGTCGCGGTGTGCGGGTCGTCGTCTGCCGTACAGCACGCCCCACACCGGGTGCACTCGAATCCGACCGTCTCGACGGCGTCGGCGAGTTCGCCCACGTCGAGGTCGCGCGCCGCCGCGAGTTCGGCTTCGAGGCTCTGCATACTCGTCCTCGGCGCGCCGGGCGGAAAACGTCGTCGGCGGCGGGTATCGACGGTCGCCGGATGGCCTCGGTCGTCGAATGGCCTCAGTCGCCGG
>JBDGTU010000020.1:8287-68248 GCA_042216495.1 Haloferacaceae archaeon | reverse complement strand
GCGGGTATCGACGGTCGCCGGATGGCCTCGGTCGTCGAATGGCCTCAGTCGCCGGCCGGCCGCCCCGGTTCGACGTGGCCGGCGTCGGGGTCGAACCGGACGCGCCCCTCTGCGGCGAGTTTCTCGACGTGTGCGTGTACCGTCGCGCGCGCGAGGTCGCGGACGCCGGTCAGGTCCTTCTCGTAGACGGCGTCGAGCACGGCGTCGAGGTCCCTCGCCCCCTCGTGAACCGCGCGCTCGACGCGTCGTTCGCGGTCGCGCCGGTGGCGAACGAGGCGTTCGAGGACCGCCCGCGGGTCGTCGATGGCGGGGCCGTGGCCGGGGTAGAGGCACGCCGGGCCGCGGGCGTGCAGGCGGCGAAGCGAGACGAGGTACGCGCGCATGTCGCCCTCCGGTGCGGGGACGACGACGCTCCCCTCCGCGAAGGCGACGTCGCCCGAGACGACGCCCGAGTCCGTGACGAAGGCGACGTGGTCGCTGGCGTGTCCCGGCGTGTCGACGACGCCGACGCCGTTGGGGAGGGTCGCGCCGTCGCCGAAGGTGCGGTCGGGGGCGACGCCCGTCGCCTCGGCGAACTCGGCCTCGCGGCCGCGGCGCGCCCACACCGTCGCGCCCGTCCGTTCGGCGTAGGCCGCCACGCCGTCGACGTGGTCGGGGTGGGTGTGGGTGACGGCGACGTGCGAGACGGTGCGGCCGTCGAGAGCGGCATCCAGCGCCGCCGACTCGGCGGCCGCCGGGTCCACCAGCAGACCGTCGTCGCCGCCGACGACGTAGGCGTTGGTCGGGGCCGGCGCGCGCGTCGGCGTCTCGACGGGGACGCGGTCGACTCGGGTCACGCCGCTCACTTCTCGATGATGCTCTCCTCGACCGCTTCGCCGAAGTGGCGCGCGACGTCCTCGTGGTAGACGAGCATCTCGTCGCCGGGTTCGAGGTCGGTCACGGCCGTCCGGCCCTCGCGGGTCTGGACCTTGATGGTCTCGGCGTTCTGGAGGAGCGTCTCGATGCGGTCCCCTTCGAGTTCGGCCTCGACCCGGAACATCGGCCGCTTCTCGATTTTCACCCGGCCGACGACGGCCTCGCGGGTGTTGCCGTCGGTATCGACGACCTGTACCTCGTCGCCGCTTTTCAACTCGGAGAGGTAGCGCGTCCCGCCGTCCGGGTCGCGGACGTAGGCGTGGACGGCCCCGGCGTTGACGCGGAAGGGTCGGGAGGCGACGTAGGGCGACTCGGCCGTCTCGGCGTGGACGAAAAACAGCCCCCGGGACATCGACCCGACGAGCATCCCCTCGTCGTGGTCCATCAGGCTCCCCGTGTCGACGCAGACGCGGTCGGCCATGCCCGTTCGCTCGACGGCCGTCACCTCCGCCCACTGCAGGTCGAGCGTCTCGCGCGAGGCGGCGTCGCGAACCTCGACCGTCTCGCGTATCTCGTCGGGGTCGCCCGAGTCGAGGAGGACGCCGTCCGCCCCCAGTTCGAGCGTCTCGAAGGCCGTCTGAGCCTCCTCGGCCGTCGTCACGCCCGCGACGAGGTCCGTCTCGTCGCCGATGCGCGCGATGAGGTTCTCGAGGGGGATGATGGTCCAGTCCTCGCCGACGACGATGGTGTAGTCGGCGTCGCGGGCCGCGGCCTCCGCGAAGGACTCGTACTCCTCGTCGAAGATGCGAACGTACGCGCCCTCGACGCGGCCGCCGTCCCGCCGGAGCGTCGAGAGGTCCGCCGACCCCGAGAAGTCCGGCGGCAGGTCGACCGTCCCGTCGCCCTCGCCGTTCTTGCCGACGACGTAGACGTCGGCCGCCGCGGTCTCGGGTTCCGCGTCCTCCACCAGGTCCGCGTCCGTCCGGAACGCCGCCACGTTCACGTCGCCGAGTTCGCGCACCCGCGCGACGTCCGACTCGTCGACCAGGACCCAGTCGACGCCCGCCTCTAGCCCGGCCGTAATCCGCTGTTTGCGCGTCTCCCAGTCGCCGACGTCGCCGTCGGCCTTCAGCCACACGCTCCGTGTCATTACCGGACACACTCGTCGCCGTGGCTTGAGACTGTCGGACGCGGTCCAGCGACGCCTCCCGTCGTCCCGACGGGCGGTGGCCGGGGCGGGCCTGCGCGGTGACCGCTACTTCGACGCGACGGGGACGTTCTCGGACGTGCCCGGCGGCGGGCGCGACCTGACGCTCGTCGAGGCGGAGGCGCTGGCGGCCGTCGAACGCGAGGCGGGCATCTCGCTTTCCTTCGCCGACCACCGGCGAAACCTCACGACTCGGGGCGTTGCACTCAACCACCTCGTCGAGCGGCGCTTCCGCGTCGGCGACGTGGTCTGTGAGGGCGTCCGGCTCTGTGAACCCTGTTCGCGCCTCGAATCGCTCACCGAGGCGGGCGTCGGCGAGGCACTCGTCCACCGCGGCGGACTGCGTGCCGACATCGTCGACGGCGGTACGATTCGCGTCGGTGACGGAGTTTCACCGCGCGAGAAGCGGTAGTCAGGCTTCGACGCCCAGGCCGGCGGTCCGGAGGGCCTCCTCGGCGCTCCGCCCGTCGTGGACGACGGCGGAGACGGCCGTCGTGATGGCCTGGGGGTCGTCGTGCTGGAAGATAGAGCGCCCCATGGAGACGCCCGCCGCCCCGCCGTCCATCGCACCGCGGACCATCTCGATGGTCTCGCGGTCGGTGCCGCGACTGCCGCCCGCGATAACGACGGGCAGGCGCGTCCCCTCACAGACGGAACGGAAACTGTCGCCGTCGCCGCTGTAGCCCGTCTTGACGACGTCGGCGCCGAGTTCCTCCGCGAGGCGGACGGCGTGGCCCAGCGCCTCGGGGTCGCTCTCGTCGACGCCCGGCCCGCGGGCGTAGGCCATCGCCAGCACCGGCATCCCGAGTTCAGCCGCGCGTTCGGTCACCTCCGCGAGCTGGGTCAACTGTCCGGGTTCGTAGTCGCTGCCGACGTTGATGTGGAAGGAGACGGCGTCGGCACCGGCACGGACCGCCGCTTCGACCGAACCGGTGAGGCGCTTGTCGTCCTCGTCGGGACCGATGGTCGTCGACCCGTTCAGGTGGACGACGTAGCCGGCGTCGTTTTTGTTGTCGTGGACGCGCGGCGCGATTCCCTTCTGCGTGAGGACGGCGTCCGCGCCGCCACGCGTCACCGCGTCGATGGTCGATTCGACGTCGACGAGCCCCTTCACGGGCCCCATCGTGACGCCGTGGTCCATCGGGACCACGAGGTAGTTGCCGCCTGTCGAGATGCGTTCGAGTCGCGCGCTGATTCCCGTGTTCATGAGTGTGTTAATCTGTGACAACGGTCGGTTATGTACGTTCCGAATGCGCCCGACTCGTCGCCGCCCCGCGTCGGGCCCCGGCCGTCAGTTCGCGGGCTTTCGCCTCCAGGCGCGCCGCCACCTCGTCGGTCGGGTCGTCGTTCTCGACACCCGCCGCGACGACGTCGACGAGGGCGCTGCCGACGATGATGCCGTCGGCCCCGCCCGCGACGATGCGCTCGGCGTGGTCGCCGGTCGAGATGCCGAAGCCGACGGCCTTCGGGACGTCGTACTCGCGGAGTCGGTCGAGGCTCTCGTCGGTCTGGCCCGACACGTCGCTTCGCGCGCCGGTCGTTCCGAGTCGCGCCTGGACGTAGACGTAGCCCGACACCTGGTCCATGATGCGCTCCAGGCGCTCGCCGCGCGTCGTCGGCGCGACGACGAACACGAGGTCGAGGCCGTACTCGTCGCAGGCGTCCCGGAGCGGCCCCGCCTCCTCCGCGGGCAGGTCCGGGACGACGAACCCCTCGATGCCGACCTCGGCCGCCCGGCGGACGAACGGTTCGGGACCCGGGTCGCCCGTCTCCTCGCGGCCGTACTGGTAGACGAGGTTGTAGTAGGTCATGCAGACGAGAGGAGCGTCGACGTCCAGGTCGGCGACGAACTCGAAGAACCGCTCGGGGGTCATCCCCGCCTCCAGCGCGCGAGCGATGGCGTTCTGGATGGTCGACCCCTCCGCGATGGGTTCCGAGAAGGGGAGGCCGAGTTCGACGACGTCGGCACCGCCGCGCACGAGGGCCTCGACGTACGCCTTCGAGGCCTCGTCGTCCGGGTCGCCGGCGACCAGGTAGGGGACGAACGCGGGGCCGTCCTCGAACGCCGCCGCGAGCGCGTCCGAGTTCGCGCGGGTCACTGCAGGCCTCCCGTGAACACGTCCATGTCGGGCGCGTTCGCGATGCCGCGTTCGTGGGTCTCCTCGATGACCGTCTCGAGGTCCTTGTCGCCGCGCCCGGAGAGGTTCACGACCACGAGGTCGCCGAGCGAGTCGGTGTTGCCGTCCGCGTGCCGGTCGTCGCCGGCGCGGTCGTCGCCCGCCCCGTCGGGGCCGGCGACGGCCTCCAGGTAGCCGAGGGCGTGGGCCGACTCCAGGGCCGGGATGATGCCCTCCGTCTGCGAGAGGCGGTGGAACGCTTCGAGCGCGCTGTCGTCGTCGACGTTGGCGGCCGTGACTCGCCCCGCGTCGACGAGATGTGCGAGTTCCGGGCCGACGCCGGCGTAGTCGAGCCCGGCGGAGACGCTGTGAGACTCCATAATCTGCCCGTCGGTGTCCTGCAGGACGCGCGTGCGCGCGCCGTGGAGGACGCCCTCGGTGCCGGTCGAGAGCGACGCGGAGTTGGGGGCGACGCCGCGGGCCTCGTCCACGTCGAGCGAACTGCCGCCCGCCTCGACGGCGACCAGCGAGACGTCCTCGTCGTCGAGAAACTCCGCGAACGCGCCCATCGTGTTCGACCCGCCGCCGGCACACGCCAGCACCGAGTCGGGAAGGCGACCGGCTTTCTCGCGGATCTGCTCGCGCGCCTCCTCGGAGATGACCGACTGGAAGTCGCGCACCATCGCCGGGAACGGGTGCGGGCCGACGACGGACCCGATGACGTAGTGGGTGTCCTCGACGTTCGCCGCCCAGTCGCGCATCGTCTCGCTGATGGCTTCCTTGAGGGTGCCCCGGCCGGTGGTGACGGGGGTGACCTCCGCACCGTTGATGCGCATCCGGAAGACGTTGGGTCGCTGTCGGTTGATGTCGTGGCGACCCATGTACACCTCACAGTCCACGTCGAGGTGTGCACAGGCCATCGCCGTCGCCGTGCCGTGTTGCCCCGCGCCCGTCTCCGCGATGATGCGCTCTTTGCCCATGTACTTCGCCAAGAGGACCTGACCGAGCGCGTTGTTGAGTTTGTGCGCGCCGCCGTGGAGCAGGTCCTCGCGCTTGAGATACACCTCTCTGCCGTAGCGCTCGGAGAGGCGGTCCACGCGCTGGAGCGACGTGGGTCGCCCGCCGAAGTCCCGGAGTCGCCGCCGGAACTCGTCCACGAAGCCGTCCTCGTTCTCCAGTACGTACCGCTCGTAGGCGTCCTCCAGTTCCTCGATGGCCGGCATCAACGCCTCCGGGACGTACTGACCGCCGTACTCGCCGAACTTGCCGTCCGTTTCCGTGCTCATGTCTCGGTCGTGAATCGTCGGGTGTTCGTCGCGACGTCGCCGTCCATGATGGCGGTGCCGACGAGGAGGGCGTCCGCGCCCGCCTCGCGCATCCGCCGCGCGTCCGCGACGGACGTGACGCCGCTCTCCGCGACGAGCGTCACGTCGTCGGGGACCGCCGGAGCCAGTCGCTCGAACGTCGAGAGGTCCACCTCCAGGCGCCCGAGGTCGCGGTTGTTGACGCCGACGATGGACGCGCCGGCGTCGACTGCGCGGTCGAGCTCCGCCTCGGTGTGAACTTCGACCAGCGGTTGGAAGCCCCGCTCCTCGGCGGCGGCGACGAGTCCGGGGAGGTCGTCGACGAACCGCGCGATGAGGAGGACGATGTCCGACGCGACGGCGTCGAGCTGGTCCTCGCGGAGCAGGAAATCCTTCCGCAACACGGGGACGTCGACGGCCGACCGCACCCGTCGGAGCGTCGCCGTCGACCCGCCGAAGTGGTCGGGTTCGGTGAGGACGGACAGCGCCGTCGCGCCGCCCTCGACCATCGCCCGCGCGAGGTCGACCGGGTCGTCGTCGCGGACGCCCTCCGTCGTGGGGCTCGTCGGTTTCACCTCGGCGACGACCGGCGTTCGCCCGTCCGCCTCTGCCGCCGCGACGGCCGCGGGGAACGACCGGGCGTCCACCGACAGTCGCTCGTCGCCGCCCGCACGCGTCCGCGCGGCCGAGAGTATCGACCGCACTTCCGGCGCAAGGTCTTCGCCATCAGCGTTCATCCTTGTACGTCAATGGACGTATTTGAACATAAGCCTTGCGTCCCATTCAAGGGTCGACCGGTCCACCCCGTAGTCATGGAGTCCGGTATCTACGCGCGCGAGTCGTCGGCGTTGGGGCGGGCCGTCCAGTTCGGCCTGGCGAGCGGGCGGGTCATCTCCGTCTCCTTCCCCGACGAGGTGCCCGCCGACGCCGGGACGGACCATCCGCTGCTGGACCGCGTCTTCGACTACCTCGACGGCGCGGAGGACGACTTCGACGACGTCGACGTCGCGTTGACCGTCCCGACGGACCGCCGGCAGGTGCTCGAATCGGTCGCGGCGATTCCGTACGGGCGGACCGTCGCCGTCCCGCAACTCGTCCGTCTCGCCGGCCTCGACGACGAGGACGAGGCGGACGTCGCGACGGTGGAGGCGGCCCTCCGGGAGAATCCCGTTCCGCTGTTCGTCCCCGACCACCGCGTCGACGGCCCGGGTGCGACGCCGCCCGACGTGGCGTCGACGCTCCGCGACGTCGAGGGGAGTTAGGCCACCTCGACGTCGAGCCCCTCGTGGACGACGAACTCCAGGGCGTTCACGAGGTAGTGAGCGAGGACGACGGCGAGCAGGTCCCCGGTGAGGACGAAGACGGCGGCGAGGACGAAGCCCAGGGCCCCCGTGACGACGATGCCGCCCGGACCCTGTGCGCCGTGGCCGAGGGCGAACGCCACCGACGAGACGCCGGCCATCGCCCACGGCGAGACGGCGAAGCCGACGCTCACCGCGCCCACGAGGACGCCCCGAAAGAGCAGTTCCTCGAAGCCGGCGATGACCGGGAGGACGACCAGCAACAGGAGCGCCCAGCCACGGGGCGACTCCGGGGCCAACGTCTCCCTGAGGGCGTCGCCCCCGCCCAGGCCGAACCGCTCGCCGACGGCCGACCCGACTTCGTTGACGACGTAGAGGGCGACGCCGACGCCGACGCCGACCGAGAGCGTCCCCGCGTCGACGCCGTGGAGTCCTATCGCCGCCGCCGGTATCTCGGCGTACCACGCCCCGAGGACGAGAAACGCGGCGAACACGCCCTGCGAGATGGCGACGTTCAGCAGGAGATTCGTCGGCGAACCGTCGGCGGTCGGTGGCTCCGTGGGTGTGTCGACGGCCGCCGGGTCGAAATCCGCGTCACCGACGCCGGGTCCGCGTTCGCTGGCGACGCCGCTACCGTCGCCGTCGAGCGTCGAGGAGTCGTTCCACTGTCGGTCGGACGGTTCGTCGTCGAGCGTCTCGGCGACGGCGGCAGTCTCGTGACCGTCGGCCACGAGTCGTTTCGACGCGTGTGAGAGAAAGAGCAACGCGAACAGGGCGACGCCCGCGAACCCCGCGAACGCCGTCCAGTTCGGCATCGCCTACTGCGGGCTGGGGCTGCTCGGACCCTTGTTGACGTTGCCCTCGAACGCCGAGCCCGTAATCTGCTTGAGCCGGTCGACCAGCGAATCCTTCTCGGCTTCGCCTTCGAGGGCGACGTCGAGGACCTCGCTGATATGTTCGACCGGGATGATTTCGACCATGTCCTTGTACTCGTCTTCGATCATCACGTCCTGCATGTTCGCCTTGGGGATGATGACTCGGTCACAGCCGGCCTTCGCGGCGGCTTCGATCTTGTGCGTGACGCCGCCGACGGGGAGGACGTCGCCGCGCACCGAGAGCGACCCGGTCATCGCGAGCGACTGGTCGACGCCGACGTTCTCCAGTGCGGAGATGACCGCCGTCGCGACGGTGATGGACGCGGAGTCGCCGTCCACGCCCTGCTGGCCCGCCTGGACGAACTGGATGTGGATGTCCTTGTCGGAGATGTTCTCGTCGGAGAACTTCTTGATGATGGCGGAGACGTTGTCGACGGCCTCCTGTGCCATCTCCTTGAGCTGACCGGTGGCGATGACCTCGCCGGGACCCTGCGAGGGCGTCACCTCGGCCATGACCGGGAGCATGATACCGGAGTCCTCTCCCATGACCGCGAGGCCGTTGACGCGGCCGACGACGTACCCTTCGCTGACCTGCAGTTCGTAGTCCTTGCGGCGCTCGATGAAGTCGTCCGCGAGCTGCTGTTCGATGCTCCGCGAGCGGCCTTTCGCCTGCAGGACGTGGTCGCGGGTGGTCTCCTCGGCACCGTCGGCGCGGGCGATGTCGCCCGCGACGCGGACCAGGCCGCCGAGGTTGCGAAGTTTGAGCGTCAGGTGGCCCTTCCGGCCGGCACGACGCCGCGCTTCGAGGATGACCTCCTCCATGGCTTCGGCGCTGAAGTCCGGCAGGCGGCCGTCCTTCGCGACTTCCTGGGCGACGAAGCGGGAGTACTTGCGCCGCATCTCCGGGGTGTCCTCGATTGTGTCGTCCATGTACACCTCGTAGCCGTACCCCTTGATGCGCGAGCGGAGCGCGGGGTGCATGTTCTCCATCGCGTCGAGGTTCCCCGCCGCGACCATGACGAAGTCGGTGGGGACGGGCTCGGTCTGGACCATCGCGCCCGAGGAGCGCTCGGACTGACCCGTGATGCCGAATTCGCCCTCCTGAATCGCGGTCATCAGGTGCTGCTGGGAGCGGATGTCGAGCGTGTTGATCTCGTCGATGAACAGCACGCCCTTGTTGGCCTTGTGGATGGCCCCCGGTTCGACCCGGTCGTGGGACGGCGTCTCCATGCCGCCGGACTGGAACGGGTCGTGGCGGACGTCGCCCAGCAGCGCGCCGGCGTGTGCGCCCGTGGCGTCCTCGAAGGGCGCGGTGGTGGTGTCGGCGTTGTTCACGATGAGGTTCGGAATCATCGAGTCGCTCCCGCGAGAGCCGTAGCGGAAGGCGAGGTAGATGATGCCCGCCGCGAGGATGCCGAGCAGGATGTTCCCCGCGATGATGAGCGAGTAGCCCAGCACGATGGCGATGATGATCCACATCAGGAACGACCGCATCTGGTTGCGCTTGCGGGCTTCCTCCTTGTGGGCCTCGACTATCTGCTCGCCCTTACCCGCGGGGACGGTCCGGACCTTCGGCTCGTTCCCGTCGTCGGGGTTGTGATAGACGAGGACATCCTGGAGTTCCTCCTTCGGGAGGAGTTCCGCCATCGCCTTCGCCAGCATCGACTTCCCCGTCCCGGGAGAACCGATCATCATGACGTGTCGGCGCTGTTTGGCCGCCTTCATCACCACGTCCCGGGCGTGTTCCTGTCCGATGACCTGGTCCACGAGGCGGTCGGGCACTTCTATCTCGGCGGACGAATCTATCTGTAACCCTCCGAGCAGGTCGTCTTCGGCGATTTCCTCGTCGACCTCGGCGTCGATTTCCACCTCGCTCCCGAGGTCCTCGATGGACCCGTCGGGCTGTTCGTCGTCGACGGTGTCGCCGGGGTCCACCCACTCGTCGCCGTCGTCTCCAGCGGACCCGGGCTCCGTGATCTCGTACTCTTCCGGGAGGCTGTCGTCGTTGTTCGTATCGTTACTCATAGAACGCTTTCGTTGTCACAACTGAAGGGTGCGCGACTGATATACTTTCTCCCCTCGGGCTCCGGATGTACTCGACCTGATGTCCCGATGACGGCGCTCTGCGCCACGAATTCGCTGCTTCCCGCGACTCGTCGTTTTTATAAATAATCGCGCACTACGTCCCTCCAATGCGGGGGTTCTACATCGGTCGCTTCCAGCCGTATCACGACGGCCACCACCTGATGGTCGAAGAGATCGCGGACGAAGTCGACGAACTCGTCCTCGGAATCGGGAGCGCCGGCGACTCCCACACGCAGCGAAATCCGTTCACCGCGGGCGAGCGGGTGATGATGGTGACCAAGTCCGTCGCCGAGTTCGACCTCACCACCTACGCCGTCCCCATCGAGGACCTCGACCGGCACTCGGTGTGGGTGAGCCACGTCGAGAGCATGGCTCCCTCCTTCGACGTCGCCTACTCGAACAACCCTCTCGTCATCCAGTTGTTCCACGAGTCCGGCGTCGACGTGCGCCAGTCCCCGATGTTCAACCGCGACGTGCTAGAGGGGACCGAACTCCGCGAGCGCATGATCGAGGGGGGCGACTGGGAGCGACTCGTCCCCGACCCCGTGGTGGAGGTCATCCACGAAATCGACGGCATCGAGCGCATCCAGCGCGTGAGCGAGACCGACACCAACGGCGACTGACGTCCGGCCCGACGGCGACTGGCGTCCGGCACCGATAGGCGTCGTCCGGCGACGAACCGACGCCATCAATTGACGACCCACGACCGACACCCATGATCACGCTCGCTTCCGACTTCGGTTCGCCCTACCCGGCCGCGATGAGAGGCGTCGTCCTGCAACGAACCGACGCCCGCCTCGTCGACGTCGCCCACGACTTCCCCCGACAGGACGTGCGAGCGGCCGCCTTCTGGCTGCGCGAGACGCTCCCGTACTTCCCGCCCGCGATCCACCTCGCCGTCGTCGACCCCGGCGTGGGCACCGACCGCGACGTCCTCGTCGTCCGCGCCGGCGACCACGCCCTCGTCGGCCCCGACAACGGCCTGTTGCTCCCGCCGGCGCGACGCATCGACGCGGACGTCGACGCGTTCGTGGCCGACCCCGGCACTCCCGCGTCGTCGACGTTCCACGGCCGCGACGTCTTCGCCCCCCTCGCCGCCGACGTCCACGAAGTCGGCGTCGACGCACTCGGTACGATGGACCGCCTCGAACCGGCCGACGCGTACGTCGACCTCGCGCTGCCGACGGCGGCCGTCGACGACGCCCGCGCCGAGGGTGAGGTGCTCGCCGTCGACGACTTCGGCAACGTCGTCACGAACGTTCCCGGCGACGTCCTCGGCGGCCGCGAGACGGTCCGCGTGAACGGCGACGCGGTCCCCGTCGGCGAGACGTTCGCCGCCGTCGACCCGGGCGACCCCGTGGTCACCGTCGGCAGCCACGGCTACGTCGAGTGCGACGTGAATCGGGGCCGCGGCGACGACTACTTCGGCCTCGCGCCCGGCGACGAGGTGACCATCGACTGATGCCGCCGGTGACGCTCCCGGCCGCCGTCCCCTCGCTGGACCCGTTCGCGTTGATGAACGCCGTCGGCCTCGTCGCCTTCGCCGTCGTCGGCGCACTGAAGGCCGCGGAGGCCGACCTGGACCTCTTCGGCGTGGCCGTTCTCGGCGTCCTGACGGCCCTCGGCGGCGGCGTGACCCGGGACGTCCTCGTGGGGCGAGTCCCGGCCGCGCTCCAGTCGACGACGGACGTGGGCGTCGTCCTCGCCGGCGTCGCCCTCGCCGTCTCGCTCCGGCGGTGGCACCCGCGCCGCCTGCGGGACCACACCGTCCTGTTGCTCGCCGACGCCGTCGGCCTCGCCGCGTTCGCCGCGACGGGGGCGCTCGTCGGCGTCGACGCCGGCCTCTCGGCGTTCGGTGTCGTCACCCTCGCCGCCCTCACCGGCGTCGGCGGCGGGAGCATCTCCGACGTCCTCCTCGGCCGCGTGCCGGTCGTCCTCCGCGAGGACTTCTACGCGACGCCGGCCGTCGTCGGCGGCGTGGCCTTCTGGGGAGCGGTCCGCCTCGGCGTCGCGCCCCGGACGGCCGTGCTCCCGTGTGCCGCCCTCGTCTTCGCGCTTCGGTCGCTCGCGCTCAGGTACGAGTGGCGACTGCCGACGGTCTGACCGGGACGCCGCCGACGGCAGACAGCGTGGCGTTGTGACTCGACGCCTAACTGTGGGATGCCAAAAAATCGGAAAACGTCGGCCGGCGCTTACTCGGCGGCGATGACGTCGTCGATGCGAGCGATCATCGTCGCGGCCTCGGTCGCGGATTCGACGGCTTCGCGCTTGACCGCGGCGGGGTCGAGGATGCCGTATTCGAGCGGGTCACCGACGACGCCCGCGCGGCCCTCGGCGATGACGCCCGCGCGTCCGTCCTCGTCGAAGCGCGAGCGGAGGTCGACCAGCGCGTCGATGGCGTCCATGCCGGTGTTCTCCGCGAGCGTGCGCGGGAGCATGTCCACCGCGTCGGCGTACGCCTCGACGGCGAGTTGCTTGCGGCCCTCGATGCTCGCGGCCTCGGAGCGGATGTGGTCCGAGATGGCGACTTCGGTCGCGCCCGCGCCGGGGACGGCACCGCCCTCGTCGATGGCGGCGACGGTGACGTCCACGGCGTCGTTGATGGCGCGTTCGAGTTCGTCGACGACGTGTTCGGTGCCGCCGCGCAGGAGCAGCGTCACGGCCTGTGCCGCCGCCCCGCCCTCGACGAACGCGAGGTCGTCGTCGCCGAACGTCCGCAGCGAGATGGATTCGACGTGGCCGAAGTCGTCGGCGTCGAGGTCGGTGAGCGTCCCGAGTTGGCTCGCGCCCGTCGCGCGGGCGACGGCCTTCCCGTCCTCGTTTTTGACGTTGCTGAACGCGAGGATGCCTTCCTCGGCGAGGAAGCTCGCCACGCGGTCCTCGATTTTCTTCGTACAGAAGACGACGTCGACGCCGGCCTCGCTCAGCGTCTTCGCGTACCCTTCGAGTTCGCTCTCTTCCGCCTCGATGGCGGCGTTGAGCTGGTCGACGTTGGTGATGTTGTACTCGGTGTCGACGTCGCTCTCGCGGACGTCGAGTTTCATGTCGAGGACGGCGACCGTGGCGTCCTCGACCGACCGGGGCATGTTCTCGTTGGCAGGTTCCTCGTCGACGATGACGCCCTCGACGAGTTCGGTGGCGCTGGAACTCGACCCCGTCCGGGTCGTGATGTGGATGCTGTCGCGGTCGATGCGGCCGGCGTCGGAGACGTGGCGGACGGCGGCTACGACCTGTTCCGCCAGCACGTCCGCGGTGACGTCGCCGGTCCCCTTGCCGGTCATGCTCGACTCGGCGACCTGTTCGAGGAGTTCGTCGTCGAGTTCCTCGTCCAGCGTCTGGGCGTCGATGGCCTCCTTGGCCAGTCGGGCGGCCTCGTTGTACCCCTCGACGATGACCGTCGGGTGGAGGTCGTTCTCGAGGAGTTCCTCGGCGTGCGAGAGGAGTTCACCCGTCAGGACGGCCGCCGTCGTGGTGCCGTCACCGACTTTCTCCTCCTGTGTCTCGGCCACTTCGACTATCATCTGGGCCGCCGGATGCTCGATGTCCATCTCGTCGAGGATGGTCGCCCCGTCGTTGGTGACGACGACGTTGCCCGACGAGTCCACGAGCATCTTGTCCATGCCACGCGGACCGAGCGTCGTTCGGACGGAGTCGGCGACGGCCTTCCCGGCCCGAATGTTCGAGTCCTGGGCGGACTTGCCCTGTGTGCGTTCGGTATCCTCTGCGAGAATGAACATCGGCTGATTCATACGTGACGACATGATTCGTAACCCTCGTTCTATCCAATGTTTGTGGTTCTATATATACGTTGCTGTTGCGGGCTCGACCGAATCGCCCGACGCCACCGGAACCATCACGAGAGAGACAGGTGGCGAACGAGGCCGTGACGACACGCGACCGCCCCGTCTCCCCGACCACCGGTAGGCAAATGTGTGGCCTCCGCGAACTGGCGACGGTGCTGAAGTTAGAACACGGGTTTCGGGCGGTCGACGTCGACGCCCGACTCGTACCCGAGACGGCGGAGACGTGCCGAGGGCGGGCGATTACCCCCGACCGGCTGGAGCGGGAAATGCAGCAGGCGGGCATCGTCCGCGCCGTCGTCGCGCCGCCCGTCGGTGAGTCGGACGGCTACCTCCGCGCCAACAACGCGGTGGCGCGGCTGAGCGTCGACCGCCCGTTCGTCGCGTTCGCCCGCATCGACGGCCCACGTGACCCCCGCGACCACCCCGTCGCGAAACTCCGGAATCTCACTGCCTCGCGCCGCGACTTCCACACCGCGCCCGGTGACGTCGAACAGTACGCCTACGACGACCGGTTCCACGGGTTCGTCCTCGACCCGGTCCGCGATGGGCTCCCCGACGCGGAGACGCTGGACCGCCTCGGCGACGCCGGCCTCCCGGTCGTCGTCCGCGCCGGCGACGGCTTCCCGCCCGCGGCCGTCGAGGCAACTCTCCTCCGTCGGTCGATGCCGGTCGTCCTCGCCGCGTTCGGCGGCTATCCCGCGAACCGCGAGGCGATGGCCGCCGCCATCTCGCTGCTCGACGACCACGACGACCTCTTTCTCGACACCGCCCACGCCCGCTATCGCGACGTGCTCGAACGCGCTCTCCGTGAGTATCCCGACCGGGTGCTGTTCGGCAGCGGTGCGCCGACCGTCCACCCCGACGTCGGCGTGATGGAACTGCTCACGCTCGACGTGCCCGCGGACAAGATGTCCCGCGCGTTCTCGAAAAACCCCGGTCGCGTCGTCCCGGCGCTGGGTCGGTAGCGCGGACATCCTGGCGCCGTTCGGTCACGTCAGCGCCGTTCGGCCGCGCTACCGCCAGTCGTATCGTGCGACGGCGCGGTCGTCACGCGAGGAGACGCCCTTCGGATTCCGCCGCGGCGTCCGGTCGGCGGCGCGGGCGACGAGGCCGTCTTTCGTGCCGGTGGCGACGCCGCGGAGGACGTCTCGACCCGTCGCGACCCACGTCGTCGGTCTCACCTCGCCGCCCAGGACGTCCCGGCCCGCGGCGACGGCGTCTTCGACGGCGTGTCGGACCGTTCGGGCCGCAACGAGCGGTCGGAGACCGTAGTTCTTGACGAGGCGGTAGGTGAGCGCCCGGTACTTCCAGCCGGCGTCGCCGGACGCGACGCCGCCGTCGGCGGAGTACTCCCGGCGGACGCTCATCTCGCTTCGCCACGTCACGTCGTAGTCCAGGCCCGCGAGTCGGTGTGCGAGGTCGCGTGCGCCGCCGGTTTCGAGATACTCGTCGAAGCCGTCGAGCCTGTCGAGGACGGCGGCGTCGAAGGCGACGTTGCCGCCGTCGAAGTGGGCGACGTCGCGGTCGGTGACCGCGTCGTGTTCGGGCGTCTCGGTCGTCATTCCGGCCCGAAGCGTCCGGTGGGTCGGCCCCGTGACGACCGGGGCGTCCGCGATGCCGTCCGTGAGTGCCTCACACCACGACGGTTCGACTACCAGGTCGTGTCCGAGGAAGGCCACGACGTCGCCCGTCGCCGCCTCGATGCCCGCGTTGCGGGCGACGTTCAGCGTCCGCGCCGACACCTCCACCAGCACGTCGACGTCGTCGCGGTCGCGTACCATTCCGGTGGTGCCGTCCGCCGAGGGGCCGTTGACGACGACCACCTCGGCCTCCGGCGCGTGGGCGGCCAGCGCGTCCAGGTTGGCGGCGAGCTGGTCACGGCCGTTGAGCGTCGGCACCACTACGGAGAGCTCCATACTGGTCCCCTGTGTTCCGGGGCGTTAAATGGATTCTCCTCCGGATTTTACCGGCGGTCGCCGCGGGAACCAGTGAGCGCACTCCGTCTCACACGTGGGCGTCCCAGTAGGAGACCGAGGCCAGTTTCGCTCCGAGACCGGATTCGAGGATGGCGTGGTCGACGCTCCGGAACTCGTCGGCGATGTCGTTCGGAATCTTCCGGTAGAAACCGTAGGGGAAGACGAAGTCGTGGGCCTCGCCGTCGAGGGCCAGGTTCGAGTCGGAGAGCAACTGCGTCACCTCGTCGCGCGAGTAGAGTCGCGACCCCATCGGCAACAGCCAGTTGTAGAGGACGCGCGTGCTCCGGTCGTTGAAGGTGTCGAAAAACACCTGTTCCTTCGAGACGCGGGCCATCTCCGTGAGGAACTTCGCGGGCGTGTCCGCCAGGTGGAAAAAGCGCATCGCGAAGACGGCGTCGAAGTGGTCGTCGGGGAACGGAAGCCGGGCCGCGTCCCCGCGCATGAACTCGATGTGGTCCGCGACGCCGGCCGCCCGGGCCTTCTCGCGCCCCTGAGAGAGCATCGCCGCCGAGATGTCGAGGCCGACGATGTTCGCGCCGCGCTCGGCCAGCATCACGGTGAATCGACCCGTCCCGCAGGCAATTTCGAGGACGTCCTGGCCCTCGACCGGTCCGAGCGCGTCCAGCACTGCCTGCTTCTCCCGGCGGTCGATGAGCCGCCCTCCCTTCGAGAATCGCTTGGTGTCGTACTCCTGGGCGACTTCGTCCGCCTGGTACCACTCCTTTCCCTTCACGCTATCTCCGTCTCTCGGCCCGAGGCCTAAAACCGTACTGGAAGTCTATCGCCACGCTCCCGTCGGCGTTGACGTTCGGATAGTTTTCTTCTCTCCCTCCGAATATAATCGTACGTTCGTGAATATAATTCCCTTAAGGAGTCCCGGTTATTTTCAGACATATAGAGACAACCTTTACCACGTAGCTTCGGTCAGGGGTGGGTATGAGCACCACCGTAGACGCGACCCCGGACGAACACCTGTCCGAGACCGAGTACCGCGACCGCCTCCGTGAACTGCCGCCGAGTGCCAAACTCGTCGCCAAAGTGCTCGAGGGCGATTCCCCGCTCTCACAGGGCCAGCTCGCCGAGGAGACGCTGTTGCCCGACCGGACCGTTCGGTACGCCCTGAATCGGCTGGAGGAGTCGGCCATCGTCGGCTCCCGGTACAGCTTCAAGGACGCTCGGAAGCAGGTCTACTTCCTTCGGACGTAGTTTCGTCCGGCGTCTCGAACGGCTCCGCACACCAGGGACAGAACTCGATTGTGGGATCGACCGCTCGGCCACAGGTCGGACAGGAGTCCTCGGATTCGCCCGGGGTCCGATTGGCGACGTAGTACGCGTCGAAGGTATTGAGGACGAACAGCACGACGAGTGGTGCCGTCACTTCCACCGGGAGCGTCGTCGCCGTCACCGTCCGGGGGTCCGCGAACGTCGTGACGAGGACGAGTCCCGCACCGAGGACGAACGTGAACCACGCGAGGGCGCGTCGCCACTCGCGGAGGTAGGCGTGTCCGACCCCCGCGATGCCGAGAACTGACCCGACGGCTCCGACCAGTGCGGCCACCACCGCACGGCGACGTGTGTCACCCATTTCCAGTACCCGTCGTCTGCGAGCGGGTTAACCTTCGGGTTTACGGAAAATTCGGGCGAACGGCCGCGCCCGTCGAAGCGGACGTCACGAAAGTCGGTCGACGAGCGTCGCGAGCGTCGACAGGTCGTACTGGCCCGGAGCCGTCGCCTTCGCCGGGTCGACCGGTGCGTAGCCGATTTTCGACCCGTAGACGGGCGAGACGGCTCGCGTGTGCCGACCCGCTTCCCCCATCGCCATGGTCGCGACGTCGTCGCCGCGTCGCGTCGCCGCGTGCGTCGCCGACAGGAGCGCCAGCGCGTCGTCCCGGTCGCTCGCCGTGACCGCGAGTTTGCCGACGTCGCCTCGCTCGGCAGCCTCCTCCAGCATCGCCGTCAGCCGGTCTCTCGGCGGCGTCGCCTCGAAGTCGTGGACGGACGCGACGACCGACGCGCCCCGGTCCCGGACCGCCGCCGCCGTCTCTTCGCCCGCCGCCGTCCGGAGCGACTCCAGTTCCACGTCCACGGCTTCGACGGCCTCGTGGTCGGCCGCCGTCACCAGGGCGTCGAGGCGCGCCGCCTCCGCGGCCGTCGCCTCGCCGCCCTCCCACTCGGCGCGGTTGGTGACGACGAGCGGGAGGTCGCCGTCGTAGCCGTCGAGTTGTGCCTGTGGCCGGTCCGCGAGGTCCATCCGGAACTCCACGGCGTCGGCGTCGCCGCGCGCCGCCGGTTCCTCGTCGAGGTCCGCCGTCGCCGCCGCGAGGACGAACGAATCGAACTCCATGCGGACACACTCGGGCGCGGTCGGAAAGTCGTTACCGTGGCCCGTCGCGAGTCGATCCGTCTTCGACCTGGTCGTCGCCGGCGGACTCGTCGCCGACCCGTTTGCCGTCGACGGGGACGTGGGTGAGTTCGTAGCGTCGCGCCGCCGCCGTCGACGTCTCGGCCACCGAATCGACGGCGTACAGCCGGATGCGACGCTCCTGGTTCGTCACCACCGGAAAGTCGTAGTGGACGGCGTCGTAGTCGGCGTCGCGGTCGGCGACGAACGCGCGGTGCCGGTCGAGCCTGTCCCGGGCGCGCCGGCGCGACGCCGCCGGCAGGTCGTCGAGGCGGGCGTCGACGGCGTCGAACAGGTCCCCGTCGAGGTCGTAGCCCGCGGAACTCCGCCCCGCGAGCATCGCCGCGAGCGTCGTCGTCCCCGTCCCGACGAACGGGTCGAGGACCGTCTCCCCGCGGACCGAGAACATTCGTATCAGCCGCAGGGGGACGTCGAGCGGGAACGCGGCCGACCGGTCGCGTCCCTCGGTCGCGAGCGTCTGGTCGGTCCCCTTCACAGACCAGAGGTCCGAGAACCACTCGTTTCGCTCCTCCCAGAAGAAGGCGCTCTCGTAGCGGGCGTCGTCGCCCGGCTCGTACGACCGGGGGCCGCCCTTCCGGCAGACCAGCACGTACTCGTGTTCGAGCGTGACGTACGCGTTCGGCGGGAGCGTCCCCGACCCCATGAACTTCGTGAGACTGTTGGTCGGCTTCCGCCAGAGGACGTCGGGCAGCGGCGTCAGGCCGCGCTCGCGGAGGGCGGTGAGGACGCGGGCGTGATTGGGATACTGCTGGAACTCATCGCCGACGGAACGAGTGGCGTCGCCGACGTTGACACAGACGATGCCGCCCGGCGCGAGCACCCGGCACACCTCGTCCCAGACGGCGTCGAGCTGGGCGTGCATCGCGTCGAAGGCGGCGTCGCCGTCGTCCGCGTCCAGGGCGTCACGGACCGCCGAATCCCGGGCGGCGAACAGGTCGTCCCAGATGTCGATCATCGGATACGGGGGCGAGGTGACGACCAGCTCGACCGACTCGTCGGCGAGGGCGTCCATCGCCGCGGCGTCGCCGACGCGCAGGACGTGTTCGGTCCGCATGGGCGGCTTCTCCGCCCGGCGACGGGTAGCCGTTTCGGTGTCCCGGTCGCGCCCCGCCACTACCAGTACGTCGCCCGCAGGTACGCGCCGATGGCGTCGGCCCGTTCGGGGTCGTACGTCCAGAAGCCGTCCCAGTCGTTTCGCTCCCGCTCGACGGCCAGGAGGGCCGCGGCGTCGTCGGTTGTCTCCAGCACGACGAACCACGAGTGGCGTATCTCCTCGCCGTCGTGGGCGTGGACGTGGACGTCGATGTCCGCCTCGACGTCCCGGAACCGTAGACGTTGACGTCGACGTCGCTCGCGGCGAGGCGCTCGTAGACGCGCCGCGTCCCGAGTTCGTCGTCGATGCGCGAGAGCTGCTGGAAGCCGGTGTGGAGGACGCCGTCGTCGGCCTCTAGGGCCCGCGCCTCGACGTACCGCGACATCTCGATGAGCAGCATCTTCTCCTTGTCCGAGTCGGGGTAGCCCCGAACGGAGAACTGGAGTTCGTCGAGGCCCGCGAGGACCCTCGGCGTCGCCATCTCGTCGAGTTTCCGCGCGCCGGTGATGTAGAGGTCGGAGTTGACGAACAGCATCGTGTCCCTGACGGACTCGAACGACGAGACGCCCACGACCTCCTCCGTCTCGTCCGAGAGGACGACGAGGTTCGACTCGTCGACGTCCTCCCGCGTCACCTCCTCGATTCGAACCGGCTGGTCCGCGAACAGCGACTCCAGCATCCCCTGGACCGCGTCGTCGCCGGTCCGGTTGACCACGGTCAACGTCCGCTCCGTGTCCCCGGCCCGGCGAACGAAGTCGGCGAGACTCATCCGTTCCCCTCTGAGGGCCTTTCGCGCATAAAACCTCGCCGGGACTGGACAGGTCCCGTCGACGAGTGCCCGCGGTCGGTGAGTGAACTATTTGGTCGTCGGGGTCCGACTCCGGTCCATGACCTCCACTCGCGTCGTCTCGCTCGCGCCGAGCGCGACGGCGACGCTCGCCGCGATGGGAGCCGCGGACCGCCTCGTCGGCGTCACGACTCACTGCCCCGACGTGGCGTCGGACCCGGCGGTCGTCGGCGGGTGGCTAACGCCCGACTACGACCGCGTGACGGCGCTCGACCCGGACCTCGTCTGCACCAGCGACGCCCTCCAGGACGAGGTGCGCGACGCCCTTCGTGACCGGGGCCTCTCCGTCTATCACGACGACGCGACGACGCTTTCGGACGTCCTCGACGGCTTTGCCGACCTCGGACGGGCCGTCGGCCTCCCCGACGCGGGCGAACGCCTCGCAGTAGACGCCCGCGAGCGCCTCGACCGCGTCGCCGCCCGCGTCGACGACGCGGCCCGCCCGGTCGTCTACTGCGAGGAGTGGTCCGACCCGCCGATGGCCGCCGGCAACTGGGTCCCCGACGTCGTCGCCGCCGCGGGCGGCAAGTACCCCTTCGCCGACGCGGGCGAGCGGTCCCGCGAAGTGACGCGGGCGGCGGTCGAACGCGCCGACCCGGACCACGTCGTTCTCCACGTCTGCGGCCACGGCACGAACGTCGACGCCGGTCGGTTCCACGACCGAGGGTGGGACGTCGACGCCGCCGTCCACGTCGTCGACGACGCCTACCTCAACCGACCCGCCCCGACGCTGCTGGACGGGGTCGACCTGCTCGCCGACGCCTTCCACGGCGAGGGAGCGACGTGACGGCCGACGGCCGGGATGGCGCGCCGGCCGTTCGCCGGAGCGACGCGGACGGCCGAGGCGAGGACGACTCCCGAATCGCGCTCGGGAGCGAGAATCCCGCGAAAGTACGCGCCGTCTCCCGCGTCGTCTCTGCGCCCGTCGTCGCCGTCGCCGTCGACTCCGGCGTCCCCGAACAGCCGCGGGGCCACGCCGAAACCGTCGCCGGCGCGGAGCATCGCGCACGGAACGCCCTCGCGGCCGTCGACGCCGCCTACGGCGTCGGCATCGAGGGCGGCGTCGCCGAGTTCGAGGGTGCGCCGGGTTTGTATCTCGTCATGTGGGCGGCGGTGACGGACGGCGACCGGACGGAGCGCGGTGCGGGGCCGAGCCTCCGGCTCCCGGCCGACGTGGCCGCCGAGGTCCGGGCGGGCGCGGAACTCGGTCCGGTGATGGCCGACGTCGTGGGCGAGGACGACGTGGCCCGGCGCGAGGGGGCGGCGGGCGCGCTCACCGGCGGGCGAGTCACCCGTGCCGACGCGCTGACCGACGCCGTCGCCGTCGCGTTCGGGCCGTTCGAGACCGCCTACTACTAGCGCTCCGCCTCGACGGCGTCGGGGTCGACCACGTTCTCCCGCGCGCCGGCGCTCTCGTCGACGGCTTCGGTGAGCGAGACGTTCAGCGCGAGCATCGAGGCGACGCCGCCGACGACGGTGACGACGTTCTTCACCGCGTGGTCGAGGATGGCCGCTCCGAACGCCGCCGGTCCCGTGATTGGGGTGAGGCCGGCGACGAGAAGCGTGAAGGCCGCCTCGTAGAGGCCGATGCCGCCCGGCGAGAGCGGCAGGACCTTCGCGAGGTTGCCGACGCTGACGGCGAAAAAGGAGACGGCGACCAGCGTCGACGCCGGCAGGTCGACCGGGAACGCCGTGAGAACGATGGCCGCCGTCACCACGTCGAGCGTCCAGATGGCGAGGCTGCTCGCGCCGATGCGGGCGAACGCGCCCCGGCTGCCGGCCACGCGCTGGACGTCGCCGACGAATCGCTCCAGCACGCCGGCCACGTAGTCGGCGTAGGAGTCGGAACTGAGCCCCGTGACGGTCCGCCGGACGAGGTTCGCCTCCGCGCGGGCGCTGACGACGATGGCCCCGACGGCGAGGACGGCGGCGGCCCCCACCGCCGTCGCGACGACGAGGGCGACGCGGGCGCTCCGCTGGTCGACGCCGTCGACGCCCCCGGAGACGGCGGCCACGAGGTCCGTCGCGCCGCCGGTGGCGACGAGGCCGAGCAGCACCGTCCCGGCGAGGGCGGTGATGGTGAGCAGGTCGAAGACGCGTTCGACGGCGAGGGAGGCGAACCCCGAGGGGTAGGGGATGCCGCGCCGCGCCTTCACCACGTAGGCGCGGACGGCGTCGCCGGCGCGGGCCGGGAAGACCAGGTTGCCGGTCTGGCTGATGAACACCGCGCCGGTGAGGAAGCCGACGCGTTCGCGGTAGCCGAGTTCGCCCAGGATGTCGCGGTAGCGCGCCCCGCGCAGGGGCCACGAGACGAGGTAGACGAGTGTGGCGAGGGCGACGAGCGAGGGGTCGGCGCTCTCGAGCCGTTCGAGTACCGCCTGCGGGTCGAGATAGAGCGTCATCAACCCGAGTGCGACCAGCGTCAGGAGGACGCCGACGCCGACGGACACCTTCCGGGAGATGCGCGGCCGGACCGAGAGCTGCCACCAGAGGCGGAGAATCTGGCTCCCCATCCCGAAGATGTCGCGGACCAGGTCGACTTTCGTGTCGCCTTTCGGCTCCCAGTCGACGGGGAACTCCGCCACGGAGAGACCCGCACGCTGGGCGCGCACGAGCAGTTCGGTGTCCCAGAACCAGTGGTCGTCCTCGACGTCTTCGTGGAGCGCCTCGAACGCCTCGCGGCTGAGCGCCTTGAAACCGCACTGGTGGTCGCGCAGGCCGGACCGGAGGACGGTCCGCACGAGCAGATTGTACCCTCGACTCGGGACGCCGCGCTTGGCCGGGCGCTCGGCCCGCCGACCGGGCATCCATCGCGACCCGGTGGCGACGTCGGCCTCGCCCGAGCGGACGCGTTCGACGAGTTCTTCGAGGTGTTTCATGTCCGTCGCCAGGTCCGTATCGAAGTAGACGAGCACGTCGCCGCGGGCGGCCTCGAACGCGCGTTCGAGCGCGCCGCCCCGGCCGAGTCGCTCGTCGCTGTGGAAGTGGCGGACGCGGGCGTCCTCGCGGGCCATCCGGTCGGCGATGTCGGGCGTCCGGTCGTCACAGCCGTCTTCGGCGACGACGACTTCGAAGGCGTCGGCCGGGAGGAAGGATTCGAGCGTCGCTATCGTCGTCTCCACCGTCTCCTCGATGGTCGCTTCCTCGTTGTACGCGGGGAGGACGACGCTCACGGCGACCGACCGGGCGTCGTCGGCGTCCGCGTCCCCGGAACTACCCATTTGCCGTGACTGGACCGTCGCGGCGTAAGAACTTTCTGCATCGGCGTCCGCCGCCCGCCCGGCGACGAACGCAGGCGGCGACCACGCCGCGACGACCCCGGCGTCGACGTGTCAGCCCCGTAACGCCTCGACGGGGCGCTCGTTGGCCGCGCGCCACGCCGGATACGCTCCGGCGACGAGACTCGTCAGGACGCCGAAAGCGACGGCACCGACCAGGTACGCGACGGCCGACCCCGAGAACGCGAGGGGGTCTCCGAGGAAGATGACGTTGGCCGCCATCGCGACGCCGAGGGCGAGCGTGCCGCCGACGGCCGCGCCGATAGCGCCCAGGAGCGCCGCCTCGACGAGGAGGATGCGGACGATGTCCAGTTTCGTGTACCCCACCGAACGGAGGACGCCGATCTCCTCGCGGCGCTTGATGACGGCCATCAGCATCGTGTTGGCGATGGAGACGCCGGCGACCAGCAGCGAGATGGCCGCGAGACCGACGAGGAAGGCGTTGATTCCGTTGACGATGCTCTTGAACAGACGGACGAGCGACGTGAGTTCGAACACCAGCAGCCGGTCCTTCCGGCCGTTGAACCGCTCGCGGAGGCGGTCGGCGACTGCCTCCGCCCGGTCGACCGAGCGGGTGGTGACCCGGACCTGTTCGTACCGGTCGTTCGACGCCTCCTCGATGGGGAGGAAGAACTCGTCGACGCCGAACGACTGCGTGGGCGCCAACACCGCGACGACCCGGTAGTTCCGAACCGTCTCGACGCCGTCTTCGGTGAAGGCCAGTTTGATTCGGTCGCCGGGAGCGATGGCTCGCTCGCGAGCGAACTCGTTCGAGACGACGACGCCTTCCCGCCAGTTCGTCGGAATCTCCCCACGCCCGACCTGGTAGAGGGTTCGCGGGTCGTTCAGATACGTCACGGACGCCGACTCCCGCTCGCCCGCGCGGACGACGAACTCGACGTCCTTGCTCTTGGTCGCGACGACGCCGGCCGGTTCGACCGTCTCCTCGATGGCCAGGAGGTCCTCGCGGTCGAAGTAGTCAGTCTCCTTGTCGACGCCCGGCGAGACGAAGACGTTGGTCGCACCCTGGTCCTGAATGGAATCGAGTTGGCTCTGCTTGAACGCGGCCCCGCCCGCGCCGATGGCTCCGATGGCGACGACGCCGATGAGAATCGAGGCGGCCGCCAGTGCCGAGCGGACTTTCGCGCGCGAGACGTTCCGCCGCGCGATGACGACCGAGGGGAACAGCCCCGCGATTCGGTAGAACCAGCTCACGGCACACCTCCGAGCGGACGACGGCAGACGCGCCCAGGCATCAGTCGAGCGCCTCCACGGGTCGTTTGTTCGCCGCCTTCCAGGCGGGGTACAGCCCGGCGACCAGCGACGTGCCGACGCCGAAGCCGGCACCGATGGCGACGTACCGGAGGCCGGCGGCGGTGAACGAGAGCGGGTCGCCGAGGAGCATCTGGTTGATGGCCATCCCGACACCGAGCGCGAGCGGGACGCCGACGGCCGCACCGATGCTGCCCAGGATGGTCGCCTCGGCGACGAGCAGCCTGACGACGGCCGTCTTCGGGTAGCCGACGGCGCGGAAGACGCCGATTTCCCCCTCGCGTTCGATGGCCGACATCAGCATCGTGTTGGCGATGGTGACGGCGGCGACGAGGAGCGAAATCGACCCCACGCCGATGAGGAACTGGTTTATCGTCCGGAACGACTGCTCGAACTGCTCGCGCTGTTCCTGGACCAGATGGACGTACACCGTGCGCTCGCGGGCGTTGAACTCCGATTCGATGGCCGTGGCCACCTCGTCGATGCTCCCGGTCCGGGGGTTCACCCGGACGATTGCGCTGTCGTACTCCCGGTCGTCGAACTGCGAGAGGGGGACGAACACCTTCTGGTCGGCGCGGAGAGGCCCCGCGAATCCCTGTGGTTCGAGGACGGCGACGACGCGGAACGTCCGGTCGAACTCGCCCTCGACGGACACGGTGAGCCGGTCGCCGACCGAGACGTTGTTGTCGTTCGCGATGCGGGAGCCGACGACGACGGTGCGCCGCCAGTTGTTCGGAATCTCCCCCTCGGCGGCGTCGTAGAACTCGCTCGGGTCTTCGAGGCCGGTCACCGACGCCATGGGGATGGCCTCGCCGTCCGACGTCCGCACGTCGGCCTCGAACGACTCGACGACCGGGAGGACCGTCGCGCCGCCGGACGCCCGTCGCATTCGCGCGATTTCCGACTCGGAGAAGGTACGGTCGCCCTCCTGTTCGTCGTCGGGATGCCAGACGGGGTTCACCGTCGCAGTGCCGCCGAAGCCCTCGTAGGCGTCGAGTTGGTCCTGCTTGAACGCCTCGCCGCCGACGCCGATGGCCCCGATGGCGACGACGCCGATGACGACGGCGGCCACGGCCAGTATCGACCGGGCCGACGCCCGCGAGAGGTTCCGGCGCGCGAGGACGAGCGTCGGGAACGCGGCGGCAATCCGCCGGAGGAGGCTCACGGCGGCCCACCCCGACCGTGACGGCTCACGTGGACCCCTCCGTGACGGCCTCGTCCTCCGGGCGCACCTCGCCGTCGATGAGGTTGACGACGCGGTCGGCCGCGTCGGCGACGTACGCGTCGTGGGTGACGGTGACGACGGCCACGTCCTCCTCGGCGCGGAACTCGTCGAACAGGTCCAGAATCCGGTCGCCGGTGTCCCGGTCGAGGTTCCCCGTCGGTTCGTCCGCGAGCAGGATGTCGGGGTCGTTGACGAGCGAACGCGCGATGGCGACGCGCTGTTTCTGGCCGCCCGAGAGTTCGTCGGGGTAGTGGTCCAGCCGGTCGCCGAGGCCGACGCGTTCGAGCAGGTCGGTCGCGCGTTCGCGCGTCCGCTTCGGCGTCCGGTCGAGCATCCGGGGCATCTCGACGTTCTCGACGGCGGTCAGCGTCGGGATGAGGTAGAAGCTCTGGAAGACGAAGCCGATGGTCTCCTTGCGCGTCTTCGTCCGTTCGCGGTCCGAGAGCGTCGCGACGTCCGTCCCGCGGAGCCTGACGTCGCCGCGGGTGGGGACGTCGAGCAGCCCGAGCAGGTTCAACAGCGTGGACTTACCGCTTCCCGAAGGGCCGACGACGGCGACGAAGTCGGCGGGGTCGATGCTGAAGTCGACGCCTTTCAGGGCGCGGACGAGCTGGCCGCCCGTCTCGTACTCCTTGACGACGTCGTCGCCGCGGATTATCGGGGTCGAGGTAGCGGGAGCCATCGCGGTCACCGCCGCCAGCGATAGACCAGCACGCCGACCACGACGACCGCGACGGCACCCGCAATCGGAATCAGCGGCGGACCGCCGCCGCCGTCGGCTGGATGCGGTCGCTGGACCACCGCCCGTTCGACGGGCACCTCGGTCGTGTACGACCGCTCGACGCCGTCGACGACGTACCGGACCTCGACGGGCACCGACGAGACGTTGCCCCGGAGGGTGGTCGTGAGCGTGAAGGAACTGAAGTCGCTGGCGTCGACGCTGCCGACGAAGTAGTCGGCCGAATCGACGGTCTCCGTCTCGGCGACGGAGACGACGACGCCCTCGACGGAACTCGTTCCGAGGTTGCTCGCCGTCGCCGACAGTTCGAGAGTGCCGCCGCGGGCGACGGCGTCGACGCCCGTCAGCGCGACTTCACCGGGAGCGCCCGGGCTGTCGAAGCCCGCCTGGAGCGTCCGCGAGATGGACTTCCGGTCGCCGTTCTCGGTGTAGTGGACCGTCACGTTCACGGGATACTTGCCGTTCTCGGCGACAGTGGCGGGGAACTCGAACGTCGTCGCGTTCCCTGCGGCCAGGCGTGCACGAACGCGCCTGTCGAGCGAGAAGTTCACCCGCGGCGAGGCGACGTCGACCGAAACCTGCTGGATGTCGGCCGTCCCGCCGTTGGCGACGGTGACGTTTACCGGCCGCCTCGCGCCGGCGACTGCCTCCGCCGCCGAGACTTCGACCTGTGGCCGGTGCTCCTCGACGACGTGGACCGTGACGGGGTGGCGGATAGTGACGACTCCGCCGTGGTTACCGACGCCGTTGACTTTGACCGAGAGGGTGTGCCAGCCAGTCTCGTCGATTGTCATCGGCAGCGTGACGGTCATCGACGCGCCGGGGGCGAGCGTCCCCAGATCGTCGGCGACTCGCGTATCCGAACCGAGCGGCCCGGCGTAAATCTCGTTTATCGTGACGGCCGTCCCCGAACCCTCGTAGTTCTGGACGGTTACCTCTATTTCGAACGTTTCACCCGCCGTCGGCGTCTGCGGGGTGTGGGTCACGTTCGTCACCGAGATTGACGTCGATGACGACGTCGACTGTGCGGCCACTGGCGGCGTCGTGAGGACCAAAAACGCGACGAGACAGAGCACTGCGAGAGCGAGTACTCTGCTGGAGGGCTGTTTGAACGACACTGCTGATACTGGTCGACTACCCGATATTAGTGGTTGTGGTTACGGAACGTCGCCCGACCGGCGAGCCGCGACGAACCGGTCGCCGTCGATTCGACCGGCCACACTCGGCCGGGGTCTTTTTTAAACAGCGGCGCGCAAGATACGGGCATGAAATCCACGCGGAAGGGGCTCCGTGACGGCGAGTTACACAAGGACACGTACGGTCGGTTGACGTGTTCCGAGTGCGAGAAGACGCTCAAGAAGCGCAACGACCCCGAGGAGATATTCGCGGTTCGCGTCTGTCCCGAGTGCGGGCGGGAGTGGAAGGAACTCCGCTGACTACTCGAAGACGGCGTCGAAGGTCCGCGCACCGAGCGGGTCGAAGGTCCCCGCGGCGACGTTCTCTTCTACGTGCGTGCGCCGACTCGCGCCCACGAGCGCGGTGGTGACGCCGGGGGCGCTCCGGGCGAAGTTGATGGCACGCTGGGCTTTCGTATCGCCCGCGAGCGTCGAGTCGATCTCCGCGGGCATCCCGTCGGCGAGGTCGCCCTGTGCGAGACTCGCGCTGGCGACGACGTCGACGCCCGCCTCGTGAGCGCGTTCGAGCACGGACGTCCGGCCGTCGCCGCCGGGCGTCGGCTGGGAGTCGACGGTGAACGCGTCGGCCATGACGACGTTGAACGGAAGCTGGACGGCCAGGAATCCCGATTCGTCGTTGCCGACGCGGTCCGCGGCCGCGTCCGCCCGTGCGAGAAGTTCCGGCAGGGAGAGGTGGTTCTCGTGGTCGGCGGGGACGCGGAACGCCTCCCACGACGCGACGCCGTAGCCGTACAGGTCACCCGCCGCACGGCGGCGTTCGAGTCGTTCGAAGGTGGCTTCGAGCCGGTCGTAGACCGCCGCCCGGTCGCGGGCTTCGAGTTGCGTCTCGGGGTTGTGGACGTAGTAGCAGTCGACCGACTCGACGCCGAGATTCGACAGCGAGCGGTCGAGCATGGCGTCGACGAACCCCGGCGCGATGCAGTGACATCCGCGCGCGAGGTCGGACGGGTCGACCAGCCCCGTCTCGACGAACTGCTCGCGGACGTAGGCCGCCGGGTCGTCGGGTCTGTCGCCGTCGAACGGGAGAAAGCCGCCCTTGGTCGCGACGACGACGGCGTCGCGGTCGACGTCCGCGCGTTCGAGGGCGCGCCCGACGACGCGTTCGCTCCGGCCGTGGCGGTAGTTGACCGCCGTGTCGACGTGGTTGACGCCGTGTTCGAGCGCCGTGGTCAGCGCGGCCTCGTACCGGTCGTCCACCTCGTCGGTCGGAGCGCCGAGATAGGTGCCGATGCCGATGCTGGAGCAGACGCCCGGGCCGAATCGGCGGAAGTAGGTCCGGCCGAACCGGTCGCCGAACCGGTCGCGGTACGCCCACGTCCCGCGTTGCGTCGCCATGGCTGGGATAGCCGCCTCGCGGACAAAAGCCCACGCTTTCCGCGGCCCCTCACCGTCCGACCGCGAGCGACGCTGCCTCCCAGCATCTCGGAACGAGCGGCCGGCTTTATAGTTGATTGGCCTACATATGTGAATGGATATGCCCGTCCAGAAACTCGCGGTGACGCCGGTGACGGCGAGCAGAGAGACGACGGTCGAAGAACTCGTACGGACGATGGCCGACGAGGACCTCGGCGACCTCGTCATCACGGACGACGGAAAACCGGTCGGCATCGTCACCGACCGCGACGTCGTCCTCGCCCTCGCTCGCCACGGCGAGGTCGGGTCGCTGACGGCGGCAGACGTGATGACGGCCGACCCGGTGACGATTCGGGGCGACGCGGAGGACTTCGACCTGGCGGAGACGTTCGCCGAGGCGAAGGTCCGACGACTCCCCGTCGTCGACGAGAACGGGGACCTGACCGGCGTCGTCACGCTCGACGACCTCGTCGCTACCGTCGGCGAGGAGATGAAAGACGTCGCGACGGTCATCGAAGCCCAGTCGCCCGGCTACTCGCCCGAGTGACCGGCGACGACTCATAGTGATTACTGTAACTGTTTACCGGTGGTTCGCCGAGACGGTTCAGCGAACCACCGGTAATGACTTACAGTAATCACTATCAGACGTCCCCTTCGAGCGCCTCGAACAGGCGGTCGACGAGCGCCGCCCGGTGGTCGGCGGCGACGGCCGTCGCGTCGTCGCGGAGGCCTATCTGACCACCTCCCATGCGAGCGTGACCACCTGCCGACGCGTTCGGGAGGTCCGAAACTGCCGCTTCGAGGGCCTGCCCCATGTTGACCCGGTCGTCGCGCGACCGTCCCGAGAGGTAGACCGTGCCGTCGCACTCGCCGTAGACGACGGCCGCCGTGACGCCTTCCAGTTGGATGAGTTCGTCCGCCGCCTGCGGAATCGCGTCGACGTTCGAGAGTACCCCCACGTCGCTGATGGCGAATGGGCCGTCGACGGTCCGGTTCTCGATGGCCCGCGCTTTCGTCTCCAGAACGTCGGCGCTCACCTGCGGGTTGGCGATGCGTTCGAGGCACGATTCGTCCACGCCGGGGTGGAGATATCTGCTGGCGTCGAAGTCGGCGTCCGACGCGCCCGACGTGAGGTCGTTAGTGTCGGTGAGAACGCCAAAGAGGAGTCCGGTCGCGACCTTCGAAGGAATCGTGTAGGTCGCGTTCATCTCGCTCTCGTGTCGTTCGGGCGGTACCGGGACGGCGTCGAGGTCACGGAAGTATTCCGCGACGATGGTCGAACAGGCCCCGTACTCGGTCCGTACGTCGGTGAACCGCTCTCCGGACCCTTCGCCGGGGTGGTGGTCGACGACGGCGAAGGGGATGACGGCCTCGGCGCCCGTGAACCCGCGCGGTTCGTTGTGGTCGACCAGTACGACTGCCTCCGCGGCCAACTCCGACGCCTTCTCCACCTGAACGAGTTCGACCTCGAGGAGGTTCCGGAAGGCACGGTTCTCCTGGTGGCGAATCTGTCCCGCGAACTGGATGGTCGCGTCGACGCCGAGTTCGTCGGCGATGCGGGCGACTCCCATCGCCGCCGCCATCGCGTCCGGGTCGGGGTTCGGGTGGGTCAACACGGCGATCTCCTCACGCTCGGAGACGGCTTCGACGAATCTCCTCCCCATCGGTCGGGTGAGGCGCTTGAGCGCATACCCCCCCGAACCCACGGCGAGGACGCTCACGACGGCCGCCGCCGTGAGTTCCGGATGTCGCCCCACGACCCCGATTATCCGAGCGACCACCTCGTCTACCCCGACCGGCATGGTTCACCGGTGAACATCGACCGATAAGAGTATTCTCCCATTGGGTCGCCTCGCGTCCGACGAGAATCAGTCAGCGGCGGGCTGCCAGGCGTCGACGGCCGGGCGGTATCCCTCGCGGAAGGTCGGATAGTCGAATTCGTAGCCCAGATTGCGGAGGTAAGCGTTCGAACAACGCTTGTCCGCGAGGATGCGCCGGGTCGCCGACTCCGAGTGGTCGGCGTCGGCGAGTCGCTCCTCTTTCGACTGTTTCGGGGGCCGCTCGACGTCACACTCGTCGGCTAGCCAGTCGGCGAACGCCCACTTCGAGACGGGTTCGTCGTCCACGACCAGGACGACGTCGTCGCGAGCCACGTCGGCGTCGAGGAGATATCGGACCGCACCGGCGGCGTCGTCGCGGTGGACCATGTTCAGGTATCCCTCCGTGACCGGACCCTCCAGATATCGGTCGAGGCGGTACCGCTCCGGTCCGTACAGTCCGGCGAATCGGGCCACGGTGCCGTCGATGCCGAAGTCGGCCGCTGCGTCGCGCGCGACGCGTTCGGCCTCGACGAGGACGTCGGCGCGCGGCGTCGACGGGTCGAGCGGCGTCTCCTCGTCGACCCACGCGCCGTCGTGGTCGCCGTAGACGCCCGTACTCGACGTGTAGACGAACCGTTCCGGCGGGTCGTCACGCGCCGCGAACGTCTCGAGTGCGCGTCGCATCCCGTCGACGTAGACGTCGCGAGCCGATTCGACCCCCCGGCCTCCGGAACTCGCGGCGAAGACCACCCAGTCCGCGTCGGGAACGGCGGCGAGCGACGACGACTCGGTGACGTCCGCCTCGACGGCGTCGAAGCCGGCCGCCTCGATGGCTGCTAGCCCCGATTCCGAGCGGCGGACGCCGACCACGTCGTGTCCGGCGGCCGTTAGCTGCCGACCTAACTCCAGACCGACGTAGCCACAGCCCAGAACGACGGTGCGCATCAGCGGTCGTTCCGGGCCGCGATGACCCGGTGGATGGCCGCGAGTTCGCTCAGCGTCATCTGATTCCGTCCCTCGATGGCCTGCTGGACTTCCTGCCCCGAGAGGTCGACGCCGTCGCCCAGGTTCGAGGCGACGGTGTCGACGTCCAAGACGCCCGTAGTCATCCCCATCAGGAGGTGGTCACGGACTTCGGCGACGATACCGTCCGCGGAGGGGTACGTGCCGTCGACGGCGAGGATTGCGGCCGCCTCCGCGAGCGTCAGGTCGGGCGAATCGCCGGCGGCGAGCACCGACACCGTCTCGGCGTCGACGTCGGTGGCGGCGGCGACGGCGTCGACGCCCCGTTCCTCGATGACCGTTCGTAACTCGTCTTCGTACGCCGCCCGGAGTTCCGCCGGGGAGCGGGCTCCGGGTTGGTCAGCGGCGTCGTAGAGCATGGTTCGACTGGGGACGCGACGGGGATAACCGTTATCACTCCGACGGGCATTCGCGGGGGTTCCACGACGTACACGCCGGACGCGGCCATCCACCCGACCGTTCGTCCCTGTTGCCGTCGACGTCGCCGACGCCGTTGCCCTTGGGCGGGACGGCGACGGCGACGGCCGTCCGCGTCCGGAACGAGATGCGTTCGTCGCGGCCGAGGCGCTCCTCGTCGCCGTCGCCATCCACGTCCAGCGTGACGTGCGACCCGTCGCGGACGTATCGCAGGTCGCCGGGCGTCGTCGGCGTCCCCCGGTCGGTGTGGAGCGTGAATCGGGCGTACGCGCCGCGGACGCGGACGGTCCAGACGTTGACCGTCGCGTACCAGTAGCCGGGGACGGGAGCGACGGGCAAGCCCGCCGGGACGGTCCCGAGAGCGTCACCGACCCACCGGTCTTTCGTCGCCTGGGTCGCGTTCGCCGCGCGGGCCGTGAGAGCACGGGTCAGCGTCCGCCGGGCGAGCTGGCGACCACGCGCTGCCGTTCGGTTCGTCACCGACTGCGATACCGCTGCGGCGTCGCTCTGGGCCGCTCGCCCCATCTCGATTCGCAGTCGGGTTTCGAGGCGGTCGGTGTCGACGGGGCCGAGAGCGTCGGAGCGGTCGGCCGCTACGGTCGCGACGTCGGCAGCGAGTGACCCGTTCGACGCCGCCAGCGCTCGACGACCCGGATGGTCCCAGCGCTCGAAGGCCGTCCGAACCACTCGCTCGCGTTCGGGGCGCGAGAGATCCGTCTCGCGTGCGAGCACGACTGCGGAGCGTCGGCGAACTGTCCGTAGCGCCGCGCGAATCGCGTCCGACAGGTCGTCGCGTCGCTGCCGGAGTTCCTCGTCGTCGCGCGCCGCGAGCGTCCGGTCGACGGTGACGAGCGCGCGCCCGGCGGTCCGGAGTCGGACGGAGTTCGGACGGTCGAACGCCGCCTTCGCGGCCGTATCGGCGGCATCGCCGTACGGGACGGTGAAGAGGTTCACGTTCCGGGCGGTCATCGGGTGATACGACCCGGTCGGTGGGACGGCGGAGACGAGGTCGTGGTCGACCGACGAGAGCGTGAGGTACGCGGGGTCCCCGTCCGGGACGATGCGGACGCCGCCCGCGGGGCCGCCACCGCCGACGCGCGACCGTCGCCGCCCGGAATCGGTGTCGGAGCGGCTATCGAGGATGCCGTGCAAGTGGTCGGGCGAGGTAAACCCCCGGTCCCCGAGGGCGGCGTCGAACGCGTCCGTCGTCCGGCGCGCCACGGCCGCGCGACGGTCGAGTGCGCGAATCGTCCGGTCGAGATACGCCGCACGGGCGGCAATCCGGGCACGCGTCGCGACGCCGTCGTACCGGTGAGGGGCCGCGAGCAGTTCGCTCCGGCGGTCGCGGAGGCGTGCAGCGAGGGTCGCCGCCGGGTTCGCCTGCATCGTCGCCGCGTCGCCGGCCGAGACGTTCGTCGAGACGTTCCGGACGGTATCGCGGAGCGTCGCGACGTCGGCGTACGCCCAGCGACGGAGGTGGCGAGGGCGCGTCCCGTGGACGACACCCGACGTCCGATTGAGCGTGTCGGCGACGAGAGCGGCGGCGACGTCGTCGCGACCTCCCTGTTTCGCGACCAGGAGCGTCCGCGCTTTCTCGCCCGTGTCCGCGAGATTGGGACCGTCGAGCGGCCCGCCGCGTCGGAACTTCGGCGACGTCGTCGCGTTCGGTGCCGACGCGTTCGGCGCGTACTGGCCCACGACGGCGACGCCGACGCGGTAGCGGTTCGTCCACGTCCCGGACGTCGTTCGCGAACTATTGCCCTCCTTCCAGCGCCACCGTATCGTCCGATTGACGGCCACCTGCTGGCCGAACGTCGAGAAGACGTGGTCGTCGGGACGGAGCTTCGGCGACGGCCCGTCGGTGGGCGACGTCGCCACGTCCGTCGTGACCGTCACGTCGTTCAGCGACCACTCGTCGCCCGGCGATTCGGGCCGGGGTTTCGCCTCGACGTGGGTGTGTCTCGTCGCCGTCCGGAGCGACGCGTTCACTCGGTAGGCCCGTTTCAGGACCGTCGACAGGTTCGCGCCGCGTTCGCCGGTCAGGAACTCCGAGAGCGTGCGGTCGCTCGTCCGGCCGACGGACACTTCGAACGTCCGGTTGGGCGTCGGGGCGGACTCCGCGACGTCGAACTGCTGAATCGCCGCACCGGTCTCGCCGACTTTCCGCCGGGCGTTGGGGCGGGGGAGAACCCGACGCGACCACTGGTTGCCGTGGACGCCCGCCGGCGCGAGCAAGTCTTTCGCGGCGAGGTGGTACATCGCCCGCTTGATTCCCCGCCGACCGTCCGGGTCGCTCCGCCCGAACGCCGCACGCTGGGTTTCGAGCACCGCCCCGTTGGCGCTCACCTCGACGTGGCGGTTCGCGAGCACGTTCGCGACCGGTGCGCCGCCGTACTGGGCGTAGGCGCGCGCCCAGACGACGGGGTAGAGGCGCGCCGTCAACCGTCGGCCGAATCCGGGACCGGCGAGCGGACCGCGGTTCAGTCGCCGCTCGAACCGAGTCGCCCTGTCGTGAAGCGCGAGCACCGGAGTCGCGACTGTGAGCGTCCGCGTCGTCGACTCTGCGACGATGGCTTCGCCGTCTCGATGTGCGGCGACGGTGACGTTCCGAATCGTCACGCGCAGGACCGTCCCGTTCTCGACGCCGCGAATCCGAACGCGGCGTATCGCCTCGTCGAGCGAGTGTGCGTCGGGCGTGTCCGGGAGCGACGCCGTCGCCGTCACGTCGCGGTGGCGGTACTGTATCGTCCGGAGTCGTTCGCGCGCGGCGAGGTAGATTCGGATGCGCAACGCGTCGCGGAACGGTCGCGACGGGTCGAGTATCTGACCCGCAGGCGTATCGGCAGGCGTCGTCACCGGTTCGAGCGCCGCCGACCGCGCCGCGTCGATGACGGCCGACCGGAGGGCGGGTGCGACGTCGGCGCTGACTCGCTGCATCGCGGTGTCGACGGCCTGGTTCGTCCGCATCGGCCCGCGCGTCGAGAGCGTCGCCGAGAACCCCGTCGCACCGAGCAGCAAGAGGACGCCGACGAGAGCGAACGGAATCCGGGCACGGCGGTCGTCTGCCAACCGCATCAGGACCACGTCCTCACGGTGATGCGGACGCGGCCGACGCGAACCGACCGGGCGGCGTCGGCCGGGTCGTCGAACGTCGCGCGAAGCCGGCGTTCGAAGCGGTCGGCGAGCGTCGCCGCCAGACGCTCGTTCGCCGCGTACACTTCGCCTCCGCGGAGGTCCCACGTTGACGAGACACCGGCCAGCGTCTCCACCCGTCGGTACCGGCGGCGTGCCGTCGCCGCCGACGGCGACGTACCCTGCAGGGCGAACCGGGTACGCTCCGGCGGGAACATTCCCGCTACCGTTCGCTCGGCGGCGACGTTCGCGACGCCGGCCATCCGCTCGCGTTCTGCGGCGTCAAGCGCGGCATCGCGGGCGGGCGGATAGCCGCTCGGAACCGTAAGCGTCGCGGCGTGGACGGCGACGTTCGGCGGCGGACGTCCGCCGACTCGCACTTCGCCACGAATCCGCGCTCCGCGCACAGGCCGCCAGACGGCGCGGACGCTCGTTCGGTTCGCCCGGACGACCTGCCGGACGCGGCGGGCGATTCGACGGCGGAATCCGTCGTGGGCGTGGGTCGCTCGCTCCCCGTCGATGGTGGCGTTCGCGACCGCCGCCCGCGCGAGGAGGCCGGCGAGCGTTCCGTGGGTCGTCCGGTCGAGCGAGGGGCCGTTCGCCCCGTCGGTGGTCGGGTCAGATTCGTCGGCAGGCGTGAGCGAGTAGTTCACCGTCGCCGTCGTCGTCGCCAGCGTCTCGGCGACGGCGTCGGCACGGCCGTCGCCCGTCGGCGTCTCGGGCGTCGCCGTGACGACGGTGACGACGGCGGCACTCACCAGCAGGAGACACAGCGTCGCGTCGAGGACTGAACTCGTCACGTCCACACCTCCACGCGGAGGCGTCCGGGGACGACTCGCGCCGGGCCGAGGCGGACGCTCACGAGACGACTCGCACCCTCCGCGGTCGGCGGCGGCGTCGGACCGACGCCCCGCCCCGTGTCGTTGGCTCTGACCGAGACGTTGAGTCGATAGCCCCGGGGGCCGACGTCGTGGGCGTCGTCGAGTCGCGAGAGAACGACGACGCCGTCGGGGGCTACGGTGTCGTAGACGCGCGCGAGCGTCGTGGGTGCGACGTCCCGATTCGACTCGGGAATCGCCCCGTGAAGGACGTTCGCGTAGAGACCGACGCCCGCACAGACGACGAGGACGGCCGCGATGGCGGCCGTCGGCTCGACCTGCGCCCTACGTGCCGACGAGCGTGACATCGTCACCTCCCACGCGCAACTGCCGGACGACGAGCGACCCGTCCGCCTCGGTCCAGCGAGGAGTCCGATTTCGCGCGTCCCGAAGCGCACGGTGGAACGCCGCGTCGGAGTCGTAGACGTGACCCGGGGACGCCCCGTAGAGCACGTCCGAGAGCGCAGTCTCTCGGGGGACCGGCGTCACCGGACCGAACGCGAACGTCGCGTGTGCCGTCCCGGCGTCGTTGCGAAGCCCGATCTGTCGCCGACCGAGGCGGACCGCGTCGGCGTCGAGGGGATGTTCGGCCGTCGCGGCGTATTCGGCGCTGGCGACGCGGTCCACCGTCCCGGCGACGCCGGCGGCATCCGGCGGGGGAGCCATCGGGAGTGTCGCGGCGACGCCGAACACCGCGACGCTCGCCGCCGCGAGGCCGAGCCACGTGTACCACGCGTCAACTGGAACGTCGAACATGGGGCGGGGTGGTTCCGGCTTCGGACTTAAATCTCGGCTACAGGAACAGACCGGCGGCGAGAAAGCCCGCGAGGAACGTCGGCGTCGCGAGCAGGAGGGCCACGCCGACGCGATAGCCGATGAGCGCACGGTCGAGGCCGCGAGTCAGGCCCGTCGTGAGCACCGTCAGAATCGCCGTCAGTAACAGAACGTAGACGCCGATTGCGAGGCCGAGGTCCGGAACAGCTATCGACGCGCTCGCCAGTCGCGTCGTCCCGCCGGTCCGAACCAATCGCTCTGCGAGGGCGACGGTCGACCCACCGACGAGCGGCGCGAACACCGCCGCCGTGTTACCGAGCGTATCAGTCACCGACGCGAGTTCGCGTCGAGCGTCTGCTTCGACCTGCCGGAGCTTCGTGAGTTGGTCGGCGGTGGCGACGATGGCTCCCCCGGCGGGTCGCCCCTCCGTCGCCGCCAGCGAGAGCAACGCCGCTGCCCCCTTCGTCCGCGGGCTCGGCAGTGCCGCGAGGGACCCGTAGTCGCCGAGAAACGCTTCGCTGACGCCCACACCGAGGCGACGCTGGAGGCTCGCCGTCTCGCCGAGGAGGTCCCCGGTGGCACCGGTGAGTTCCTCGCCGGCGTGGTCGAGCGCCGTCTCGACTGCCTCTCCCTCGGCGACGCGCTGGCCGACGAGATAGAGCGCGTCGTCGAGGCCGGACTCGACGTCCCGTACGTGGTCGCGAACTGCTTTCACCGGTCGATACCGGACGACGAGCGCACAACCCAGGCCGAGGCCGACGGCGGCGACAGGGGTCGCCCACGGGGCGACGACGGCGGAACTCACCCACCAGCCAGCGACGCCGCCGGCGAGGCCAGCCAGCACCGGGAGCCAGTCGCCGTCCGGGACGTCGGAGTGGGCGCGTTCGACCCGCGGCGGCGGAAACGCGACCGGACGCCGGGCGAACAACCAGACCGTCGCCCAGCAGAGCGCCAGCGGCAAGAGGACGTCGTAGAACGCGACGAAGCCGAAAAGCGAGACGCGGACACCGGCGGCCCGGGCGGCCGGAAGCACGCCCACGAGCGCGAGCGGCAGGAGGACGCCGAAGGCGTACACCGCCGTCACCGGGCCGCGAACGTTCCCCGCGAAGTCGGCCATCTCGTCGCCGACGCCGTCGAGGACGGTCGCCATCGTCCGGTCGAGCGTCTGGTCGCGTTCCTCCGCGGGTTCGTCGGCGGCCGATTCGATCAGACTGACCGCTCGGGGCAGTGTCGGGAACCACTCCTCCCACTCGGCCGCGAAGCCGTCGAGACCGGTTTCGGGCGTCCCCTCGGTTCGCCGAGCGTGTTCGCGGAGACTCTCGGCGAGCGCGTCGTCTCCCGTCCGGGCCGCGAACGACGCCGACCGTTCGACCGTCGGTTCGATCCGCATTCGGAGGACGACCCGCCCGACGAGGCCCGTAACCGACCCGAGCGCCCGGGTGCGTTCGAGCGTCGCCAACACCACGGGCGCACGGTGGACGACGTGAGTGACGCCGACGCTGCCCGCGAGTGCAGCGGCGACGACGACCACGGGTCGCTGCGGCGCGACGAGACCGCCGACCACGGCGAGGACGGCGACTGCCGGGAGGAGCGCCCCGTAGCCGGCACGGACGACCGTCTCCGCCGAGCGGTCGCTCCCGAGGAAGCCGAGCGCCCGGTCGAGTTCGTCACCGGAGTCGACGTCCCACGGATACGCGCGGGCGAGTGCACGGACGACGTCGAAGTCGGTCACGCCGACCACCGGTTCCTGACGTCGAGGTCGGCGACGCGCGTCTGTCCGGTCCGCGCGAGGTCGGCGAGGTGGGCTTCCCGGTCGGCGAGGCGCGCCCGGACGTCGGCGTAGGATTCGCTCGGGTCGGCGAGGGTGGCGAGAAGGCGGCTGTCGCCGCGGTCGATAGCGCCGGTCGGTTCGAGCGTGCCGTCGACGTCCTCGAACAGCGACGCGAAGTGAACGCCGTCGGCGTCGCGGCGTACCTCCTCGACGGCGACGACGCGGCGAGAGTCGCTCGCCGCGAGCGACACGACGAGATCGGTCGCCGCGAACGACGATTCGGGGATGCCGAGGTCGGTCACCACGCGCTCTCGAACGGCGTCGGCCCCGTCGCCGTGGATGGTGCCGAACACCGCACCGCTACTCGCGCCGACGCGCATCGCCTCGTACAGCGTCGCCGCCTCCTCGCCGCGCACCTCGCCGACGACGAGTGCGCCGTCACCGAGGCGGAGAGCCGTTCGGAGCGCCTCGGTGGCGGACAGCGACGGACCGTCGGCACTCGTCTCCGTCCGGAGCGCCTGGACGTCCCTGTCGGCGTCGCGGAGGGCGTCGACGGGGAGTTCGGGCGTGTCCTCGACGACGACGGACCGAACCGACGGCGGCAACTCCCAGAGGAGCGCACCCAGGAGCGTCGTCTTCCCGGCACCGCGCGGTCCGGCGACGAGACCGGCCGCCGACCGCTCGACGGCCAGCGAGAGGAGTGCGGCGGCGTCCGCCGGCACCGTCCCGTTCTCGACGAGCGCCGGGAGCGTCCACGCGTCGTCGCCGTGAGCGCGGAACGCGAAGCCGTAGCCGTCGCTGGCGGGGGCCGTCACGCCGGCGACGCGGACGCGGCCACCGTCCGGGGCGTCGACGACGGCATCGAGGGTCGGATTCGCCCGCGAGAACGCCCGCCCGCTCGCCCGCCGGAAGCGCGAGGCGAGCGCGGCCGCCCCGTCGCGGGTGAGCGAGAGGTTCGTCCGGACCCGGTCGTCGTCGAGGCGGACTCTGACGGGGTTCTCCGTGACGGGAGCGGTCACGACGACGTCGGAGACGCGAGGGTCGGCGAACACGTCGTCGAGAATCCCGTGACCCCGCGTGTGCTTTCGCAGGACGCGAGTCAGCGTCTCGACCGGGTCGCGGTCGTCGGCGACGCGCCGGACCGCCCGCCCGGGCGCTCGTGCGCCCCCCGAGACGCCGCCCGTCGCCAGCGTCTCGTAGGCCGCCGCGAGCGTCGCCATCTCGTCGTCCGAGAGGCCGGCTTCGACGGGCGAGAGGTCGTAGTACGGCCCCGTTCGCGTCTCGTAGCGGCGGACGGTCGCCCCCGTATCGAGGTCGCGTCGGCCGACGAGCGTCGCGTCGACGGGCGGGCGAACGTCGCGACGGGTCCCCGCGAACGTCGGCGCGACGGCACACGGGAGGGCATCGTCGTAGCCGTCGGCCCGGGACGCGCACTCGGAGAGACCCGTCTCGGCGGCGATGTGGGAGACCGGGCCGGCCCGCCCCGTCGCGTCCCGGGCCGCCCCGAGGGGGTCGCGCCGCGCCCGGTCGGCCAGCGTCTCGTCGTGGAAGCCCGCGCGTTCGACGAAGCGTCCGGCCGCGAGCAGCGTCGCCGCCGCGCCGTCGTCGTAGATGCGCTCACGACCGGCCGCACGGGTGCGCACGACATCGGCGTCACGGGTCGAGAGCGCGTCGATGACGGTTTCGCGGCAGTCGGACGACGTCGCCAGCGCGCCGCCGCCGGGACAGTCGCCGCTCTCGACGACGAGTTCGACGCCGGCGGACGCGCCGGCCGTCGTCTCGAACGACGCGCGACAGCGACACCCGTCATCGGTGGAGTCGTCGCCGGCGAACGGAAGCGCCGCCAGCGCGGACAGTGGAGGCATGGGCCGTCGTGGTCACCTCCCTGTATTTGAATCCCCGGACGCGTCGGCAGGCCCCGACGCGTCGACAGGGCCGGCATCGGTGGCGCGGCGGGCCACGACGGCGACGCCCCGGTCGCGGACCAGCGACAACACGAGACGGTGTCGGCCCGCGCCGCGAAAGACGACGGGGCCGTCCGGCGTCCGCAGGTCGAGGCCGGGGAGTCGAACCGTCCGTGCCGGCCGTCCCTCGATGCGGTAGGCGACGACGCTCTCGTCGCCGGTGCCGTTCGGGTGGCCGCCGACGGCGAAGTACGACACGGGTGCGTCGGCCCATCCGTCCGCCGGCAGTCGGAACCGGACGAGACGCCGCGCGCCCGACGTCCCCGGCGACGACGGGTCTTCGTCGGCGACGAGCGTTCGCGCCGTCCGTTCGATGTCTTCGGCCGTCGCGTCGAGTCGGATCGCCGTGCGCTCGACGCTCCCCGCCTCTATCGCCGGTAGTGCCGCGCCGAGGAGTGCCACCGTGAGCGCGACGGTGAAGACGACGCGAATCACAGCGCGTTACGGATGCGTTCGACGAGCGGCGTCGAGTCGTCCGCGTCGGCCTCGTCGGTGGCGTCGTCGACTGCGTCCATCGGATTCCCGTCGAGGCGTTCGACGGTCAGCGCCGGGTCGTCGACCAGCTGGGATTCCAGGCGTTCGACGGCCGCGAGGGCGGCGTCGGCCCGCTGCTCGACCGATTCGTCCACCGCGCTGACGCCGCCGAGGTAGCCACGGAGCGCCTGCAGTTCGGCTTCGACGTCGGCGAGGCGGTCGTCGAGGGCGGCGACGTCGGCTTCCACGTCGTCGATGCGGGCGCGCGCCTCCGCGGCGGACGCGAGGTCTCGGGTGTCGGCCTCGCCGTCGGTCACGGCGCGTTCGACGGCGGCGAGTCGGTCGGTCAGGGAGTCGGCGTCCATGGCACGGCGTGGCCGGGGTATCGCTTGTAAAGCTTCGTCCGAGAAGGTTGAAGGGCGTTCGGGCGAACTATCGACACATGAAGTCCGTCCTGATTGGTGTCGGACAGGCAGGCGGCAAAGTCGCCCGGGCCCTGTCCGACTTCGACTCCCGAAACGACTTCGGTGCGGTTCGCGGTGCCCTCGCGGTGAACAGCGCCGCCTCCGACCTCCGGTCGATTCCCTTCGAGACGGTCCTCGTCGGGCAGGCGAAAGTCAACGGCCACGGCGTCGGCGGCGACAACGAACTCGGCGCGGAGGTCATGCGCGACGACGTCGACGAGGTGATGGGTGCCATCGACGGCCGCGTCACCGCCGAGGCGGAGGCCATCTTCGTCGTCGCGGGACTCGGCGGCGGCACCGGCAGCGGCGGCGCGCCCGTCCTCGTCCAGCAACTCCAGCGCGTCTACGACGTTCCCGTCTACGGCGTCGGCATCCTCCCCGGTGCCGACGAGGGCGCGATGTACCAGGTCAACGCCGGCCGCTCGCTCAAGACGCTCGTCCGCGAGGCGGATGCCACCCTCCTCGTCGAGAACGACGCGTGGCGCGAGGCCGGCGAGAGCCTCGAATCCGGCTACGAAGCCATCAACGAGGCCATCGCTCGCCGTCTCGGCCTGTTGCTCGCGTCGGGTGAAGTCGTCGAGGGCGTCGCCGAGTCGGTCGTCGATTCGAGCGAAATCATCAACACGCTCCGGGACGGCGGCGTCGCGGCCCTCGGCTACGCGGAGGCCCTCGTCGGCGACGACGCTACGGCCGACGTCAACACCGTGATGAGCACGACCCGGCAGGCACTCAGGACCGGAATGAGCCTCCCCGACACCGACCGCGCGGAGAAGGCCCTGCTCGTCGTCGCCGGCCGCCCGGAAGCCATCTCGCGCAAGGGCGTCGAGCGCGCCCGCAAGTGGCTCGAAGAGGAGACGGAGACGATGCAGGTCCGCGGCGGCGACTTCCCGCTGTCGAGCGACCGGGTGGCGTCGCTGGTGTTGCTCGGCGGCGTCACCGGCTCCGAGCGGATGGACCGCTTCATGAAGCGTGCGCAGCGGGCGACGCGCGAGGCGAAAGATCGAGCGAAGAAGCGGCGAGACGACGGGGCGTCGGCGTTCGAAAGCGACGAACTGGACAACCTGATCTGATTACTTCGAGGGGACGAGGCTCGCGCCGTCGAACTCGGTGCGCGCGAACTCGACGTCCATCAGGTCCAGAACGGTCGGCGCGATGTCGAACAGGTCGGCGTCGACGATGGACGCGGCGGGGTCGTCGACGAACAGCGTCGCGTCGTCGAAGCTGTGCATCCCGTTTCGGGGGCCGGTGCCGAAGACGTCCTCGTGGCCCTTGAAGCCCGCTTTGAGGTCGAATCCGTCGTTCGGGATGGCGACGAGGTCCGGCGCGATGTCGTCGTGGTCGCCGCGGAAGGCGTCTTCCTTCTCGACGACGCGGGCACAGACCGGCCGCCCGTCGGGGCCTTCGAGGTTCTCGAGCATCTCCTTGAGTTCGGCGCGCCGCGCCTCGTACTCGTCCTCGGGGACGCTGCCACGGGGTTCGCGCCCTTCGAGGTTGAGGTAGAATCGACCCGGAATGAGCGAGTAGGCCGTCGTCTCCTCGGCGATGTCGTCGAGGTCCGAGTGGTCGTCGTCCGCGTAGGAGAGCCACCCCTGCGCTTCGAGCCACGCGTTCAGGTGGACCTCGTAGTCGAGCGACGTGAAGCCGTGGTCGCTGGCGACGACGAGCGTCACGTCGTCGGGGAGCATCTCCCGAATCTCGCCGATGTAGGCGTCGACCGTCCGGTAGAACTCCATGAACGCCTCCCTGTTCGGGCCGCCGCGCTCGTAGTCCTCGAACAGGAAGTGGTTGACCCGGTCGGTGGTCATGAAGACGCCGAAAAAGAGGTCCCAGTCGTCCTGCTGGAGGTAGTGCGAGAACGCCTCGAACCGGGTTTCGAGCGTCTCGTTAGCGTCGGCGACGAAGTCGCTCTTGTCCTCCTTGTGGCCGAGTTTGGCGTTCACGTCGATGTCGTAGTCGATGGACTGGAGGTAATCACGGAGGTCGTCGGGGTGGGCCGCCTTGTCGACGCCGGGCGAGAGAAACCCCGACACCATCCGCTGGACGTTCCGCTGTGGCGGGAAGGTGACGGGGACGTTCAACACGGTCGCCTGCCGACCCTCGTCGGCGAGGCGGTCCCAGAGGCGCGGTGCCTGCACGTCCCGACCCATCGGAACGTAAGTGTCGTAGGACCCCACTTCGCGGTCCTGGAAGCCGTAGACGCCGGTCTCTCCCGGGTTGACGCCAGTCGTGAGCGCCGGCCAACACGCACTCGACTCCGGCGGGACGATGCTGTCTATCTCCCCGGCGCTCCCCTCGTCGGCGAGCGCCGCGAAGTTCGGAAACTCCTCCCGATGTTCGTCGAGGAGACTGAACGGCACCCCGTCGATGCCGATGAAGGCGACACGCGGATGGTCCGTGCCGCGGAGTCGGTCGAACAAACCCATACCCCCGCATATCCCTGAGACGCATAAGAAACTTCGTTTCGAGTCGAACCTCGCCCGTAGACGCGACGACTGTTAGGCGACCGTACCCACCCGACCCCTCAGGGGGGTGACGGAACCGGACCGAGAGCGTGATAATCGCCAGACTGCGGGCTGTTAAGCAGCCGTACCAAATCCCCTATTAGCGGTTCGTGGCTCTAGACGGCCATGAGCACGAGTCCCGCGACGGCGAACCTCTCGGAGAAACAGCGTCGCATCCTCCAGTACCTGCGCGAGAACGGGCGGACGAAGACCTACTTCAAATCCCGCCTCATCGCCGACGACCTGGGGTTGACGGCGAAAGAGGTCGGTGCAAACATGACCGCAATCCGAACGGGCGAGTTCGACGTCGACGTCGAGAAGTGGGGCTACTCGTCGGGGACGACGTGGAAAGTGAGCGTCTGAGGAATCGGGAAGTGAGCGTCCGATACGGACTGTCGTAACCGTGTACCGGTCGTCGCCGCTCCCGAGGTCGGCGACGGCCGGGGCTGACGGACGACAGTCCGTGCGAATCAGGGGTCGTACCGGATGTACGCGTCGGCGTCGGTGGCGAACGCCGCCGCGTCCGCGCCGAACGAGTCCGCGTAGCGGACGAGCAGCGCGATGAGCGTCTCCGGGCGCTCGACGGCGTAGCCGTCCTCGCGGGAGAGCAGGCCGACCTCGGCGAGTTCCGTGGCGTACGTGCTCACCGTCGCCCGCGAGACGTCCAGCGTCGCCGCGAGGTCGCTCCCGGAGGCCGACGGGTCGCGCAACAGGGCGAGCAGCATCCCGCGGGGCGTCTCGCGGCGCAGGTAGCCGAGCGCCGTCTGTTCGAACGCGGAGAATCGCTCGGCCGGGAAGAACCGCCGGTAGTCGCCGTCGCGACGGGACTCGACGGCTCCCTCGTCGAGGAGTCGTCGCAGGTGGTGCTGTGTCTCGCCCGTCCCGAGTTTCAGGTCGTCGCGCACCTTCGAGAAGTGCGCGCCGGGCGTGGTGGCGAGGTAGCCGACGATGGCGTCGCGGACGTCGCTGCGGGCGTCGTCGTCACCGCCCCGAAGACCCGCGAGCGGCGTCGCTGCTCCGAGTGCCGCGAACCGACGCAACGTCGCCCGTTTGTCGGAGTCTACCCCGCGTTCCCCCATCGACTCCCGGTAGGTGTCACCGAACTAAAAGGGTTCGGACTACTCGGTCTCCGTCTCGGTCTCCGTCTCCGGTTTCGCCTCCCGGTCGGGGCCGCCGTCGACGTCCCCACCGACGCTTCCCTCGACGCCCTCGTCGGTTGCGACGTCGTCCGTGTCCATCTCGTCGATGACCTCGTCGGCGCTCTTGATGCCCGTGTCCGCACCCGCCTTGATGGCTTCGGCCTCCTTCTCCAGTTCCTCGACGTCCATCTCGGCCGCCTCGTCGATCTGGCCGAGCATCTCGTCGATGTCGTCGAGGCCGAGCATCTCGCGGGTCTCCTCGTCGAAGTCGAGGCTGTCCAGCCCCTCGTACTCCTGGACGTCGCTCCCGGTGAGGTGTTTGCCGTAGCGGCCGACGAGCGAGGAGAGTTCCTGGGGCAGGACGAACGTCGTCGACTCGCCCTCGCCGATGCGTTCGAGCGTCTCCATCCCGCGTTCGATGACGGCGCGTTCGCCCATCGACTCGGCGGATTTCGCCCGCAGAACGGTCGAGATGGCGTCGCCCTGTGCCTCCAGAATCTGGGACTGCTTCTCCCCCTGGGCGCGGATGATGTTCGACTGCTTGTCCCCTTCCGCTTTCTCGACCGCGGAGCGCCGTTCGCCCTGCGCTTCCAGAATCATGGCGCGGCGGCGGCGTTCGGCGCTCGTCTGCTGTTCCATCGCCTGCTGGACGTCCTGGGAGGGGTTGACTTCGCGCACCTCGACGCTCTCGACGCGAACGCCCCACTCGTCGGTCGGTTCGTCGAGTTCCTTGCGGATGCGCGCGTTGATCTCCTGGCGCTTGTTCAGCGTGTCGTCGAGTTCCATGTCGCCGAGGACGGCCCGGAGGGTCGTCTGGGCGAGGTTCGAGACGGCGCGCTTGTAGTCGTCGACTTCGAGGAAGGCTTTCTTCGCGTCCATCACCTTGATGTAGACGACGGCGTCGGCCGTGACCGGGGAGTTGTCGCGGGTGATCGCCTCCTGTCGAGGGACGTCGAGCGTCTGGGTGCGCATGTCGAAGGCGTACGTCCGCGAGACGAACGGCGGGATGAAGCTGATGCCCGGTTCGAGGAGCCGGCGGTACTCCCCGAAGACGGTGAGGGCTTTCTTCTCGTAGGCGTCGACGATTTCGACCATCTGCCAGACGGTGACGACGGCGAGCAACAGGACCAGCACGCCCACCACGAGGGGCGCGAGGCCGACGTTCATCTGCAGGGCGGGGGCCACGAACATGGGCGGAGGTTAGGCCGATGGTCCCAAAAGCGTTCCCACGGTGTCAGGCGCGGTCCGTCTCCGTCTCCTCGTCCGCAGTGGCCCGCTCGTCTCGCTCCCCTCCTCGTTCCCTGCCGCGCGCGAGTTCGCGGTCGATGTCGTCCTCGATGGCGTCGAGCGATTCCACCGTGACGACGTTGCCGCCGCCGGGGTCGACGACGATGACCTCCGTCCCGTCGGAGATGGTCCCGTCAATCGACCGGGCGGCGTAGTAGGGGTTGAACCCGCCGGATTCGAGTTTCACCTGGCCCTCCGAGGGGGTGACGCGCTCGGTGACGCGGCCGGTCTGTCCCTTCAGCGACGTCGAGTCGCTCGTCCGTCCCGACCCCTTGCCGCCGTAGAGGTCGAATTCGCGGTAGCCATAGAGCGCGAGTCCGCCGAACGCGAGGACGAGCGCCCCGAGGACGAACGGCGAGGCCAGGGGGCCGAGTACGAGACCCAGGAGCCCCGCCGCGAGGAGGGCGACGCCGACGACGACGAAGTGCGCCCCGGGAGCCAGCGCCTCGGCGACGGAGAGGAGGATGCCCGCGACGACGAGCACGAGCGAGAACGTCTGCGGTCCCAGAACGTCGAGTTGGAGGACGACGAGGCCGGAAAGACGGTCCATAGCTCGGTATAGGGACGCAGACGGTAAAGTCGTTGTCGACGGCGAGGCCGCTGCCTCGGAATCGACGGCGAGGCCGCTGCCTCGGAATCGACGGCGAGGCCGCTGCCTCGGAATCGACGGCGGACCGACGATACGTCGCAGGGGCTACATCGCGCTCCAGAGGAAGGCGACGGCGAGCGCGACGCCGAGAAGGACGAACGCGACGTTCTCGGGGCTCGGGTGGCCCGGGTCTATCGTCTCGGGTTTCGTGGACTCGACGTCGTCCAGGTCGAGTTTCCAGAACGCCTCGTCTTCGTCGTCGACGGCGGCACCAGCGCCGTCGTCGGCGTCGGACGGGGTCATACACGAACTAGCGGGCGGGAGATGAAAGGGGCACCGACTACCGCCGTCGTTCGTGCCGGATGACGTCGCCCTCGTAGACGACGCCCCGTGCGGCGTGGAGCGTGACGGTCGTCCCGTCGGCGACCGAGTCGGGAAGGGGCGCGCCGCTTATCATCGGGAGGCCGACTTCGCGCGCGACGACTGCGGGGTATCCCGTCATGCCGGGGCGAGCGTCGATGATGCCGCCGAGTCTGCTCGGGTCGCCGGTGAACTCGCCGTCGAAATCAGACGGAAGGACGAGCAGGGCCCCCTCGGGCGCGTCGGTCAGGTCGCCGCCAGCGGAGCGGAAGACGGGGCCGGCGACGCGCCCGGCGACGATTTTCCGCCCCGTCGCCACCGCCTCCGCGGCGACGTGGACTTTCAGCATGTTGGTCGTGTTCGTCCCTTCGAGTTCGGTCATCATCCCCGAGAGGATGACCACAGTGTCGCCGCTCTCGGCGACGCCGGCGTCCATGGCCGCCGAGATGGCGTGGTCGATCATGTCGTCGATGCGCTCGGAGTAGGCGGCGTACTGCGCGTCGACGCCCCACACCAGGGCGAGCTGGCGGCGGACCCGGTCCTGGGGCGTCGTCGCGACCACGGGGACGCCGGGGCGAAACTTCGCCGTCTTGCGGGCGGTGTAGCCGGACTCGCTGACGGCGACGATGGCCGCCGCGCCGATGTCGCGGGCGAGATACCGCGCCGACCGGGCGAGCGCTTCGGTCTGCGATTCGGGGTCGGCGGTCGGGACGCGCCCCTCCTGGGTCTCGTCGTACTCGCCGCTGTTCTCGATTTCGCGGACGATGCGGGCCATCGTCTCGACGACGTGGACGGGGTGGTCGCCGACCGCCGTCTCGCCCGAGAGCATCACCGCGTCGGTGCCGTCGAGGATGGCGTTGGCGACGTCGGAGGCCTCGGCACGGGTCGGCCGCCGGGAGTGGACCATCGAGTCCAGCATCTCCGTCGCCGTGATGACGGGAACGCCGGCGTCCTGTGCCCGGTGGATGATGCGCTTCTGTATCATCGGCACCTCCTCCAGCGGACACTCGACGCCGAGGTCGCCGCGTGCGACCATCACGCCGTGAGCCGCCTCGACGAGGCTCTCCAGGTTGTCGACCGCGCCCGCCCGCTCGATTTTGGCGACGACGGGCACCTCCGCACCGAACTCCTCGATGGCGTCGCTGATGGCGTAGACGTCGGAGCCGTCGCGGACGAAACTCGCGGCGACGAAGTCCGCTCCGGCTTCCGCCGCGAGTTCCAGGTCCCGTCGGTCCTTCTCGGTGATGAGGTCGAGGTCGAGGTCGACGCCGGGGACGTTCACCCCTTTCCGCCCGCCGAGTTCCCCGCCGGAGTCGACGTGGGCGACGACCTCGTCGCCCTCGACGGCTTCCACCGTCGTCTCGATGCGACCGTCGTCGAGGAGAATCCGGTCGCCCGGCGTCGTGGCAGAGAGAGAGTACGAGAGACCGATTTCGTCGGACGTCGCGGTGTCGCCTTCGAAGAATCGGATGGTCGACCCGGACTCGACGTCGACGGGGTCGTCCAGCGGTGCGGTGCGGATCTCCGGGCCCTGCAGGTCGACCATCACCGCCAGCGGCGGGTCGATGGCCGCGTCGACGGCACGGACGCGCTCGACGACCTCGGCGCGGTGTTCGGTCGTTCCGTGACTCGCGTTGAGTCGAGCGACCGACATCCCCGCCTCCGCCAGCGAGCGGATGGTCCCCCGGTCGTCCGAGGCGGGACCGAGCGTACAGACGATTTTCGCGTTGCGCATGGCACCGTACTACGCGGAAGGGAGTGAAAAATCCACACCACCGCGAATCGGAAAACCGACCGCCTCCGGTCGAATCGTCCGGAACGACAATGAACGACCCGCGGCCGCCAGGTCGAGCGGCTACCGGATTTTCTCGCCCGGAACGGCGTCGCCGTGGGTCGTCAGCAGGTCGGCTTCCTCGCCCGCGGCCAGCACCATCCCGTCGCTCTCGACGCCGAACAGTTCGGCCTTCTCGAGGTTGACGAGGACGACGACGCGCTTGCCGGGGAGCGAGTCGAGGTCGTGAAGCTGTTTGATGCCGGCGACGATTTGGCGCTCTTCGAGGCCGACGTCGACGGTGAGTTTTGCCAGTTTGTCCGCGCCCTCGATGCCCTCGGCGTCGAGAATCTCGCCGACGCGGACGTCCAGTTCCTCGAACTCCTCGAAACTGATACGCTCCTCCGCGAGCGGTTCGAGGTCGCTCATCGCCGCTTCCTCGTCGCCGCTGGCCGCCTCTTCGTTCGCTTCCTCGCTCTCGGATTCCGTCTCGGTCGCCGCGACGCGTTCCTGCAGTTTCTCGTTGAGCTCCTCGACGCGCTCGGCGGCGATTTTCTCGAACAGTTCCGTCGGCTCGCCGAAGTCGGCGGCCGGCGCTTCGAGCGCGGCGTCGAGAGTCACGTCGTGAATCGACCCGTCCTCGTTCAGGTCCGCCCAGAGGCGTTCACACTTGTCGGGCGCGACGGGTTCGAAGAGGACGGCCACCGCCTTGGCGATCTGGACGCAGTCGCGGATGACCTGTGCGGCCGCCTCGGGGTCGTCGTCGGTCAGCTTCCAGGGTTCGTTGCGCTGGATGTACTCGTTGCCGAACTGCGCGAGGCGGACGGCCGCGTCGCCGGCCTCGCGGACGGAGTAGTCGTTGACCGCGTCGGTGAACGCCGCCATGGCGTCCTCGATGCGCTCGCGCACCTCGGCCGAGAGGTCGACGTCGGGCGTCCCGCCGTAGTTCCGCTCGGCGAACAGCATCGACCGGTAGAGGAAGTTGCCGACGGTGCCGACGAGTTCGTTGTTGGTCCGTTCGCGGAAGCGGTCCCACGAGAAGTCGACGTCCTGCTGGAAGCCGCCGTTGGTGGCGAGGTAGTACCGCAACAGGTCCGGGTGGAACCCCTCGTCGAGGTACTCGTCGGCCCAGACGGCGCGGTTGCGCGACGTGGAGAACCCCTTGCCGTTGAGCGTGATGAACCCGCTCGCCATCACCGCTCGGGGTTCGGTGTAGCCCGCGCCTTCGAGCATGGCCGGCCAGAAGACGGTGTGGTGCTGGATGATGTCGCGGCCGATGACGTGGACGATTTCGCCGTTCGCGCCCGGAGGCGTCCCGTCGCGTTCGCGCCACGCCGCCTCCCAGTCGAAGGTGTCCGTGCCGACGCGGTCCGAATACTGCTTCGTCGAGGAGATGTACTCGATGGGGGCGTCGACCCAGACGTAGAGGACAAGGTCGGACTCGCCGTCGTCGGGATAGTCGATGCCCCAGTCCATGTCGCGGGTGATACACCAGTCGCGGAGTTCGCCCTCGATCCACTCGCGGGGCTGGTTGCGGGCGTTCGAGGTACCTTCGAGGCGGTCGATGAACGCCGAGAGATACTCCTGGAACTCCGAGACGCGGAAGAACTTGTGCGTGCGTTCGCGGTACTCGGCGGGATTGCCCGTGACGCTGCTCACGGGGTCTTCGATTTCGCCGGGTTCGAGGTGGCGACCGCATCCCTCGTCGCACTCGTCGCCGCGGGCGGGTTCGCCGCAGTACGGACAGGTCCCTTCGACGTAGCGGTCCGGGAGATACTGGTCGTTCTCGGGGTCGTAGGCCACCTGAATCTCCTTCTCGTAGACGTGGCCGTTCTCGACCAGCGTCCGGACGATGGACTGGGTGAGTTCGGCGTTCGTCTCGTCGTGGGTGTGGCCGTAGTTGTCGAACTCGACGTTGAATCGCGGGAACGTCTCCTCGTAGGTCTCGTGCCAGTCGAGCGCGAACTCCTCGGGCGTGACGCCCGCCTGGTCGGCGTTGACGGCGACGGGCGTGCCGTGCATGTCCGACCCGCTGACGAACGCCGTCCGCTGGCCGAGTTTCCGGAGCGCTCGCGCGTAGACGTCGCCGCCGACGTACGTTCGAAGGTGACCGATGTGCAGGTCGCCGTTGGCGTAGGGCAGCCCGCAGGTCACCACCGCCGGATTCTCCGTCGGGAACTTCTCGTGGCTCATGTGTGTGTCCTCGTGGATACGGGCCTAAAGCCCGCTGATTTCGGTCGTCGGTCGGGGCCGTCGTCCGACCGGCGTTCGCCGCGACCGGCCGGCGGGCCGCGGCGCGACCTGCGACCGGACGACGGAGCCACTCGGCGTCGTTCAGACAGGATGTTTTTATCCTCTGGACCCGCTCTCTCGCGTATGATACTCTCGGACGTGGACATCCTCTCTCGTCTCGAATCGGGGTCGCTCGTCATCGACCCCCTCGACGACGTGGACCAGCAGGTCCAGCCGGCGAGCGTCGACCTCCGTCTCGGCGAGGAGTTTCTGGAGTTCCAGCGGACGAACATCTCCTGTATCCACCCCAACCGCGAGGACGAGGTGAGCGACTACATCACCGAAACCGTCGTCGCGGACGGCGACGAGTTCATCCTCCACCCCGGCGACTTCGTCCTCGGGACGACCAAGGAACGCGTGGAGGTGCCCGCGGACCTCGTCGCGAACGTCGAGGGCCGGTCGTCGCTCGGCCGTCTCGCCGTCGTCGTCCACGCGACGGCGGGCTACATCGACCCGGGCTACCGGGGACAGGTGACGCTCGAACTGTCGAACCTGGGCACCGCGCCGGTGGCACTGACGCCCGGGATGCGCATCTCGCAACTCGTCTTCACGGAGTTGAAATCGCCCGCCGAGCGTCCCTACGGCGCGGAGCGCGGGTCGAAGTACCAGGACCAGCGGGGCCCGCAGGCCTCGCGCATCGGGGACGACCCCGAGTTCGACAAATGAAGTTCGTCGAGGAGGTCGTCGTCGACGAGTTCCTGCCCACCTTCCGGTCGATGCTCGCCGAGGACCTGCGCGACCGGGGCTTCACCCAGCGCGAGGTGGCCGACGCGCTCGGCATCTCGCAGTCGGCCGTCTCGAAGTACGCCCACGGCGAGGTGGGGAGTCGCCCCGAAATCCGGGAGGACGAACGCGTGCGGGAACTCGTCGAACGCGTCGGCGAGGGCCTCGCCACCGGCGACATGAGTCGCGTGCAGGCTCTCGTCGAGGCCGAGGTGTTCGTCCGCCGACTGGAGGACGGCGACCTGCTGGCGACGCTCCACGAGGAGGCGATGCCCGAACTCGAAGAGCACGAGGGCGGATTCAGCATTCACGACCCCGAAAGCCACCTCCGGACGGCCGAACGCGTCCTCTCCTCCGTTCGGCGCGGCCTCCGGACGCTCACGAACGCCAGCGGCTTCGCCGGCCTCGTCCCGAACGTCGGGTCGAACCTCGTCGAGTGTCTCCCGGACGCCGTCGACATCGAGGACGTCGCGGGCGTCCCCGGACGCATCTTCGACGTCAAGGGCCGGGCGACGGTGCCCGGCGACCCCGAGTTCGGCGTCAGCGAACACGTCGCCTCGGTGCTCCTGTCAGCGCGAGCGGGCGGCGTCTCGGCGCGCGCCGCGGTCAACGTCCGCTACGACCCCGCACTGCTCGAACGCCTCGAAGACGCCGGCTACCGCACCATCGAGTTCGACGTGGAGGGGATGTCGTCCGCGGCGGACGACCGCGACGCCCCCATCGACCCCATCGTCGCCGCCCTCGAAGGCCGGTCGGTCGACGAGACGTTCGTGCTCTACCAGACCGGCGGCTACGGCATCGAACCCATCACCTACGTCCTCGGGCCGGACGCGCCGACCGTCGCCCGCGTCGTCCGCAACCTGCTCTGACCGTGACCCGGACTGGCCCCGCACGGGCGTTCTACTCGCGGTGGGCCGGCCCGTACGACCTGCTGGCGAGCCACGCGCCCGGCGTGGGTCGGGTCCGCGCCGCGGCCGTCGACGCCCTCGACCCGTCGCCGGGCGACACCGTCCTCGAACTCGGCTGTGGGACCGGCGCGAACTTCCCGGCCCTGCGCGAGGCGGTCGGCCCCGAGGGCACCGTCGTCGGCGTCGACCTGACGGCCGGGATGCTCTCCCGGGCGCGAGCGCGAATCGACCGCGAGGGCTGGACCAACGTCCACGCCGTCCGCGGCGACGCCAGCCAGCCCCCCGTCGCGACCGCCGACGCCGTCTTCGCCTCCTTCCTCGTCGGGATGCTCGCCGACCCCGACGCGGCCGTCGGAACGTGGCTCGACTGCCTCGAACCGCACGGCCGCATCGCGCTGCTGGACCTCGCGCGGAGCACGCGCCAACTCGGCGGAGCGCTCAATCCGCTCTTTCGGGCGTTCGTCCTCGCGTCGTCGCCGCGAGGGACGCGCCGCTACCACGAGGAGTCACCGACGCGGGTGCTCGACCGGCGCGTCGCCGCCGCTCACCGGACGCTGCTGGCGTCGTGTGACGCGACGGTACACGCGACTCGCGCGCTCGGCTTCGTCCGAGTGAGCGCGGGCCGGAAGCCGATGGAGGGTGAGCGCGGGCCGGAAGCCGATGGAGGGTGAGCGCGGGCCGGAAGCCGGCGGGGGGTGAGTACGTAGCGAATCGGCGTCCGGGCGAGCGCGCTACCCGTACATCTCGGCGTGAGTCGGACAGAACTCGGGGTCGCGAAGCTGGGACTCGACGACGCCCGGTTGCCGGTGGGGGTTGTGGAGGCGGCAGCGCCCGTCGTCACAGAACGTCGCGCCGGTGTCGAGGTAGTGGACGGCCTGCAGGACGTACCCCTTGAGAGCGTCCGTCGTGCGCGGGTCGTCCTCGACGAGGAAGTCGCCCTCGACCTGCGATTCGAGCACCTCGCGCGGCGGGGTGTCCCCCGAGAGCATCGCGTGGCGCTGCTGTTCCTTGTAGTAGTCTTCGGGCTTTGCGGGCGCTTCGTAGAGGCCGGGCACCGAGACGAGCGCCGGCTGGCCGAGGACGTTCACCCGCTTGTGCCACCGGCCGTCGTGGTCGCCCCACGTCCCGAGCACGCGGTCGAGGAGGGCGACGTGCAGGTGGTCGAGGTCCCGCTCGTCGGCCGGGAGGCGGGCGTTGAGCGCTCGCTGGACGGCGGTGCCGTCGTAGATGACGCCGCCGGCGCGGTCCGGATGCTCCAGCGCGCGCTCCTCGTAGCGGACGATGCCGAGCATCGTGTTCCCCGTCTCGGGGTCGTACGGCGAGAGGACGCGCGCGTCGGCGAACGCCTCGGGCAGGTCGTCGTCGCGAACGCGGTCGAGCAACCGACCGCGAACCGTCACCTCGGCGTCGACGCGGCCGCGGAGCCACTCGGCGACGGCGTCGGCGTCCGCGGCGGTCGTCGGCGCGCGGTACAGCGTGACCCGTTCGACCATGGCCGAGTCGTCAGTCGTCCGCCGGGCTCGCACGCGTGGTCATCTCGACCGGGTCGGCCTCGACGCCGAGTTCGTCGATGGCGGCCTGGGCGGCGCGCTTGCCCGAGAGGAGCATCGCGCCGAACGTCGGCCCCATGCGCGGCAGGCCGTAGGTGGTGGCGGTGGCCATGCCCGTCACGACGAGGCCGTCGTGGGCGAGTCCCGTGTGTTCGACGACGGCGTCCTCGCTCTTGCCAACCCACATCGAGTCGTGGCCCGGGGAGTCGTGGCCGGGCGCGCCGTAGGAGTCGTCGCCGGTCTGGTCCATGCCGGCGTTCGACTTCGAACTCTCGATGCCGGGGGCGTCGAGGACGCCGCGCTCGTCGAGTTTCTTGACGGCCATCGCGTCGTGGCCGGTGGCGTCGATGACCAGGTCCGCCTCGACGGCGATGGGGTCGACGCAGGTAATCTCCCGTGGCAGGGCGTGGACCGGCGTCCAGTTCATCACGATGCCGCCGACGCGGTGGTCCTCGCGGATGACGATGTCCGTGAACTCGGTCATGTTCTGCATCTTCGCGCCGGCGTCGCAGGCGGCCTTGATGAGGCCGGAACACGCCTCGGGGCCGTTGGCGACGTAGAGGCCCTCGCTGTCCTGGGACTGCTTGTAGTCGACGTCGAGTTCGTCGAGGACGGATTCGGCGGGCGACCGGACCGTGACCTTGTTCATGAGGAAGCCGCCGAGCCAGAAGCCGCCGCCGAGGTAGTTGTTCTTCTCGACGACCATCGTCTTGACGCCGCGTTCGGACAGCTCCTTCGCCGCCATCAGCCCCGAGGGGCCGCCGCCGACGATGATGACGTCGCTGTCCGAGAAGTCCATGAACTCCTCGGTCCACTCCTGACCGATGGCTCGCGTTACGTCCGCTTCTCCGACCTGACTGAACTGCTCGAATTCTGCCATACCACTAGGTGGTATCACTAGTTCATTAAAACTGTTGTCCTTCCCCAATCGGCAGGCTCATTGTCGGGGCGTGAGACCGACCGACGTGATTATGGAGGAAGCTGTCGCCCCCGACGCGCTGTCGTTGACCGCTCCGGAGTTCGAGTTCGGCGAGGGCGTCGTGCAGTCGCTGCCGGCCGTGCTGGGCCGCCTCGGCGTCGACGACCCGCTCGTCGTCACCGACGAGGGCGTCGCCGACGCGGGCGTCCTCTCGCTCGCGCTCGACGCCTTCGAGGGAGCGGTCGAGACGTACTACGCCACGACCGAGCCGTCGACCGAGGATTTCGCCGGCGTCGACGCCTTCGACGTGGACGGCGTCGTCGCCGTCGGCGGGGGGTCCGTACTCGACACGGCGAAACTCGTCGCGGCCATCCTCGCCCACGAGGGCGACCCGGCCGACTGGATCGGCACCGGGAAGCTCCCGGGCGACCCCGTTCCGCTCGTCGCCGTCCCGACGACCAGCGGCACCGGGTCGCAGTCGACCCAGACGGCCGTCCTCACGTACGAGGGCGTCAAGCGCGGCGTGAGCGACGAGCGGTTGCGCCCGGACGCGGCGCTGGTCGACCCGGAACTCACCTACGGCCTGCCCCGCGGCGTCACCGCCCGCTCGGGGTTCGACGCGTTCGTCCACGCTCTCGAATCCCTCACCGCCCGCGACTACCGCTGGGTCGCGGACCGCCCCATCACCTATCAGGGCGCGAATCCCGTCACCCGACCCCTCTCCCGGCGCGCGCTGGGCCAGGTCCACGGGTCGCTCGAACGCGCCGTCTTCGACGGAGACGACCGGGAGGCCCGCCGGGCGATGAGCCTCGGCGCTCACCTCGCCGGCCTCGCGTTCTCGAACGCCGGCCTCGGCGCGGTCCACGCCCTCGCGAGCGCCGTCGGCGGCATGACCGGCGCGCCGCACGGCGACTGTCTCGCCGCCTCGCTCGAACCCGGCCTGCGCTACAACCTCCCGGTCCGCGAATCCGAGTACGCGGCCGTCGCCCGCGACCTCGGCGTCGCCGACGGCGCGACCGACCGGACGGCAGCGCTCGCGCTCGTCGAGGAGTGTGCGCGCCTGCGGGACTCCGTCGGCCTACCGTCCTCCTTCGCCGCCCTCGGCCTGAGCGTCGAGGACACGGACGCCATCGTCGAGAACACCCTGGTCCAGGAGCGCCGCCTCAAGACCAACCCCCGCGACGTGACCGACGACGTCGCCGACGTGATTCGCGACTCGTTCTGAGCGGCCGCCCAACCCTTATCCTCGCGCCCGTCGAAGGCCGCGTACGATGCAGGTGACCCTCTCGTGACGAACATGCTCGTGGACGGCGAATGGCGCGTCGACGTCGACCCGACGACGGACGAATCCGGCGAGTTCCAGCGCCAGGAGACGACGTTTCGCGACCGGATACGCGACGACCCGGACGCCGAGTTCCCGGCCGAAGCCGGGCGCTACCACCTCTACATCTGCCGGGCCTGTCCGTGGGCGCACCGCACCGCGCTGACGCGGGCGCTGAAGGGACTCGACGACGCCATCTCGCTGTCGCTCGTCCAGCCCGAACGCTACGACCAAGGCTGGGAATTCTCCGAAGCGCACCCGGACCCGCTCTACGGCGAACCGTACCTCCGGGACGTCTACCGCCGGGCCGCCCCCGACTACACCGGCCGCGTCACCGTGCCCGTCCTCTGGGACAAAGAGCGCGAGACCATCGTCAACAACGAGTCCGAGGAAATCATGCGGATGCTCGACACCGAGTTCGACCGCCACGCGACGCGGGAGGTTGACCTCTACCCCGAGGGCTACCGCGACGAGGTGGACCGAGTCATCGACGACATCTACGACCCCATCAACAACGGCGTCTACCGCGCCGGCTTCGCCGAGTCACAGGAGGCCTACGACCGGGCGGTCGACGACCTCTTCACCGCCCTCGACCACTGGGAGGCGACGCTCGAAGACCAGCGCTATCTCGTCGGCGACGTGTTGACCGAGGCGGACCTCGCCATGTTCGCGACGCTGGTCCGCTTCGACCACGTCTATCACACGCACTTCAAGTGTAACCGCCGCGCAATTCACGAGTATCCGAACCTCTGGAACTACACGAAAGAACTGTCCCAGCTACCGGGTGTCGAGCGGACGGTCAACGTCGACCACATCGTCCGGCACTACTACCGGAGCCACGCCGACCTGAATCCGAAGCGACTCGTGCCGACCGGCCCGGACGTCGACTTCACCGAACCACACGACCGGGACCGGCTCCCCGGCGGGCCACCGCCGGCGCTTCAGGACGGCGAGTAGCCCGGCGACTGCGCCTCGATGACCGTCGCGACGTCGTCGAGTTCCTCGCCCACGGTGGCCACGAGGTCGTCGAGCGTCGCGATGCCCGCGAGTTCGCCGTCGTCGGCTCTTCCGACATCACGTCCTCGACGGTCATGTCGGTAACGTCGTCGCTGGCCGTGAAAAGAGGGCACCCGAGCGACTGAGGTCGAGGTGGTCGTTCGAGTGTCGCTCCTCCCCGGAGGCCGTCGCGCTCCCCGCCCGAAGGTCAGTCGAGCGCGCCGCTCCGGATGGCGTACTCGGCCGCCTCGCGCGCCTCGTCGGGGTCGAACGCGGCGACGACTTCCCGCAGTTCGGCGTCGCCCGCGTCGGCGAGGCCGCGCGCGTGGGCGGTGATGTTCGGAATCGCCCGGACGATGTTGTCGACGACGGGGACGGCGGCCGTCTCGGCCGACCGGGAGAGCGGGTTCAGGTCGACGACGATCTCCGTCTTTCCCATCGCGCCGAGGGCCTCCGCCCGGTCGCCGTCCTCCAGCGGAACGAGGACCACGTCGGCGTCGGCGATGCCGTCCGCGTCGACTCTCGCCCGGTCGTGTTCGAGGCCGGGGATTCTGGCGTCGGCAGTCAATCCCTTGACGTCCTCGGCCCCGTGGTCGTGGAGATGGTCGACGATGGCCCGCATCCGCTCTTCCGTCCGGTGGAAGATGTTCACTTCGACGTCCGCGCCGGTGACCTCGGCGAGTTCGGCGATTTCGCCCGGAACGAGGGCGGCGACGTTCCCGTTCACCGAGAGAACCGGGTGGTCGGCCAGGAGGAGGTGTGCGGCCGCGGTGCGTTCGGCGGCGTCGGCGCTCTCGATAGTCCGTTCGCCGAGGAGGTAGTCGAACGCCTCGCCGCGGCCCTCGGCGATGAGGCCCTGCTTGCTGGTGATTCCCTTCTCGACGCCCGCCTCGATGCGGTGTCGGGTCACCAGCGAGTCGTGACGGGGATGCTCTTCCGGAATCTCCACGTTCGCCATACCGGCCGCAGGGGGGCCACGGGTAAAAACCGTCCCGTCTCGACGCGTCACTCCAGCGTCGCGCCCGCGGTGTGGGTTCGGCAGGCCGTCGCCTCGTACCCCGCGTCCGAGAGCCCCGTTCCGAGGGCGAACACCGTCTCGCCGAGCATCGCCATCGACGCCTCGCCACCCGACGCCGTGACGTCCGCGACGGTCGCTTCGACGCGGTCGGTCAGGAGACCAGCGTCGCGGGCGAATCGCCGGGAAGCGTCCATGAACGTCGATAGCGTGGGACAGCCGACGAGGCGGTCGAGGGCGTCTTCGCCGGCGGCCGAGAGTCGGTCGGTGTCGCCCGAGAGGACGTCCTCGGTCGAGAGTCCGCCGAGGCTGAGATACTCCACGCGCGCCGTCGCCGGGATGCCGTCGAGTTCGCCGTACGCCGGCGCGCCGGGTTCGAGGCGGATGGGGACGCCGCCACGGGCCTGTGCGACCACGTCGCCCAGTCCGGTCCCCGCCGCCACCTCGGCGCGGTGGGCGATCGTTATCAAGGAGTTCTCGGAGTAGCCTCCATCGAAGACGGCGTTCACCGCGAGTGCGGTGCCGAGCGCCATCGCCCCCGAGACGCCGAACCCCGTCCCGACCGGCAGGTCGCTCTCGACGACCACCCGCGCGTCGACGTCCATCGCGTCGAGGACGCGCGCGACCGGCGGCATCTCGCACGTCTCGCCGTCGAGTTCGACTCGCCGGTCGCCGGGTTCGACGGTGACCCGAACGCCGTCCGAGAGCGTCAGGCCCGCGCCGCGAGACCCGGCGACTGCGGGGTCGTCGTCCGGGTGTGCGCTGAAAAAGCCCGTAACGTGGCCGGGAACGAACGCCGTCGCTTCGTCTCGCCGACCGTCCGACTCGCGTTCCCGCACGGGCCCCTCCGCTGTCATTGCCGATACGAGACGGAGGTGGCGTTAATCCCTGTCGGAATCGGTCGAGGAGAACCGTCGCCGGCGAG
>JBDGTU010000020.1:0-8187 GCA_042216495.1 Haloferacaceae archaeon | reverse complement strand
CCCCCGCTCGTCGGGGCGGCTCTACGGACTCAGCCGCTGGCGATCTCGCGGGAACGCCGTCACTTCGCTCCGCTCGTGACGAGCCCCCGCTCGTCGGGGCGGCTCTACGGACTCAGCCGCTGGCGATCTCGCGGGAACAACACGGCTTCGCGGATGTTCGGCAGGTCGAGCATCGTCATGACGACGCGTTCGACGCCGTAGGCCCACCCGGCGTGGGGTGGCATCCCGTATTTGAACATCTTCGTGTAGTAGTCGAACTGCTCGGGGTCGAGCCCCTGCTGTTCGAACCCGGCGACGAGTTCGTCGTAGCGGTGTTCGCGCTGGCCGCCGGAGACGAGTTCCATCCGCGGGTGCATCAGGTCGAACCCCTTCGAGAGGTCCGGGTCGTCGTCGTAGTCCTGGATGTAGAACGGCTTTATCTCGGAGGGCCAGTCGGTGACGAAGTAGTGGCCGCCGACGTCGTCGCCGAGGGCCTTCTCGGCTTCCGTCGACAGGTCGTCGCCCCAGACCAACTGCTCGTCGAGTTCGCCCGTGGCGTTGACGCGTTCGATGGCCTCCTCGTAGGTGAGACGCGGGAAGTCACCGTCCGGCGTCTCGAAGTCGTCGTAGCCGAGCAGGTCGAGCTGTTTCCCGCAGTTCTCGGCGACGCCCTCGTAGGCCGCCTTCAGCGTCCCCTCGCAGACGTCCATCGCCTCGTGGTGGTCGATGAAGGAGGACTCGAAGTCGATCATCGTCGCCTCGTTGAGGTGGCGCGGCGTGTTGTGCTCCTCCGCGCGGAAGATGGGGCCGACTTCGAAGACGCGCTCCAGGCCGCTCCCGACCATCAGCTGCTTGAACAGCTGCGGCGACTGGTTCATGAACGCCTCCTGGCCGAAGTAGGTGATGGGGAACAGTTCCGTGCCGCCCTCCGTTCCCGTGGCGACGATTTTCGGCGTGTTGATCTCGGTACAGCCGACCGACCGGAAGTACGCTCGCACCGCTCGGAGGATTTCGGCGCGAATCTCGAAGACGGCCTTCACCTCGGGTTTCCGCAGGTCGAGCGTCCGGTTGTCCAGCCGCGTCGGCAGTTCGGCCTCGACTTTCCCGCTCGGGTCGAGGGGGAGTTCGGGGTCCGCCTCCGCGAGGACGTCGACGGCGTCGGGGACGAGTTCGACGTCCGTGGGCGCGCGGGGTTCCTCCTCGACGGTCCCCGTCACGGAGATGACGCTCTCGCGGTGGACGCCCAGTCCCGTCTCGACGAGGTCGTCGTCCATCTCGTCTTTCTCGAATTTTATCTGTAGCTTGCCGGTCTTGTCCCGGAGGATGAGGAACGCGATGCCGCCGAGGTCCCGAATCTCGTGGACCCACCCGGCGACGGTCACCGTCTCGCCGGGGTCGGCGTCGGCCGTATAGGTTCGGTTCTGCATGGGGCGTTGTTCCCGGTGATGACCCTTAAACGGACCCGTTTCGGTCGCTCCGTGGGCCGCGCTCTCCGCACCTCGACCCCCTGACTCCGTCCCGCTGGTCGGCGGACGTTTATGTACGATACCGGGACCACCTCGGCGCGACGCATGATGACAGACGTCGACGCGGCGATTCGAGACGTGACGAACGCGGACGACTGGCTAGACGTCGCCCTCGTCGGGGCGTTGCTCGCGGCGACGACGGCGCTGGTCGTTCCCGGGATACTGCTCGCCGGCTACACGATTCGCGTGCTCCGGGACGACGCCGATGGCCCGATTCCGGGCTTCGACGACGTGGAAGCGCTGGCGGCAGACGGCTTCCGAGCCTCGGGAGTGCTCGTCGCCTACCACGCGCCGGTCGTCGTCGCCGCTGGCGTGGGGAGCGCGCTCGCCGGGATGGTCCCCGCCGTCGACGCCCTCCCCGTCAGGGGGATGGCGAACCCCGCGTTCGTCTTCGAGTACGTTCTCGACCCGTTGTCGGCCCTCCCGCTGGTCGGCATCGTCGTCGGGGTGACCGCCCTCGTCCCGTTCTGTTCGTATCTGTCCACCGTCGCGCTGACGCGATACGCCCGACTGGGCGACGTCGGGGCCGCGTTCGACGTCGCGACGGTGTGGGCCACTGCGACGGACGCGACGACGATTCGTCACTGGCTCACGGCCGCGTTCGTCGGCTTCGCGGGGATTCTCGTCGCCGCCGCGGTCGGCGTGCTCCCGGCCGTCGGCACCTTCGTCGGTGCGTTCGTGACGTTCTACGGGGGAACGGCGTCGCTGTTGCTCTGGCGTCGACAGCGGCGGCGGACGCTCCCCGACGCGTCGAACGCGACGCCCGACACCGCACGGGCGTAACTGCGACGGCACGTGGCGTCACGACGCGCCGGACCTACTCGCCGTGAGCGTCCTTGACGCCGTCGACGGTTTCGGCGACGGCGTCGACGCCCTCGTCGTGGAGGAGGTCGCCGACGACGACGACGTCCGCGTGCTGGCCCATCTCGTAGGCGCTTCCGTGGTCGTGGATGCCGCCGCCGTAGAAGAGGGTGGCCTCGTCGAGGACGTCGCGGGCCGCCTGCACCTTCTCGGGGTCGCCGAGCATCCCCGAGTACTCGACGTAGACGATCTCCTGGCCGAACATCCGTTCGGCGACGGCGGCGTAGGCGGCGACGTCCTCGGCGGCCTGGTCGCAGTCGGCGTCGGTGTACTCCGCGACGGACGCCTCCGGATTGAGGACGATGTACGCCTCGGTGTGGGTTCGCGCCCAGTCCATCCCGTTCTCGATGCGGACCCACTCCTTGTGTGCGCCGGTGATCCAGAAGGCGTCGCCGGCGTTGAACACCGTCGGAATGAGGTAGCCGTCCAGGGCGTCGGAGTCGATGACGACGGCCGGATTCGACGGCTCCTGGTAGAGCGGCGTGTCGTGTTTCGCGCAGGCGTCGACGACGGCCGTCATCTTCTCTTTCGTCATGCCCGTCGTTCCGCCGATTTCGATGGCGTCGGTGCCGGTGGCACACACGTCCTCGAACGTCTCCCCTTCGACCAGGTCCTTGTCGGGGTCGACCTTGAGGACGTGGTCCCACTCGTCCCACGGTCCAGTCATTGCGAGGGTCTACTCCGGGGCGTTATTAAAAGTCGGCGCTACGGCCCTGTCGCGTCGCACGTGCGGCGAAGCCACGCCCTCGGTCCCGTTCGAGTGCCTGCCGTCACGAGCACGGTCTCCGCCGTTCGCGAGCGAGTCGTCGGCCGACGACCGGGCGGGCACGTCGACCGTGCCGAATCGGTAGCGGCGCGTCGTCAGTCGGCGTTCGCCTGCCAGCTTCTGACCGTGTCGGGACCGACGCCGTCGAGTCGGTCGGCCAGCGCGTCCGGTTCGGCGTCCTTGAGGCTCGCGACGTCCTCGACGCCGGCCGATTTCAGTTTCTCGGCCGTCTTCTCTCCGATGCCGTCGACGGCTTCGAGTTCGGACCCGTTCTGGCGGGCCTGGTACTCCCGGTAGTTGCAGATGGGACAGCCGAGTTCCCAGGGCTCCCGGTCGCCGTCCTCGTACGTGACGACGAGATGCGGGAGGCCGTGTTCGTCGCACGTCTCGTCGGTCACCTCGACGTCGCCGCGGCGCGGGAGGGGCAGGGAGTACTCGCAGTCGGGGTAGCGCGTACAGCCGATGAGGCGCGACCCGGAGCGCAGGCGCTTGATGGCGAGTTCGCCGCCGTGCGCTTCTCCACAGTCGGGACACGGGCCGATGACTTCGTCCTCCTCGGCGTCGGCCGCCTCGGCCTGGCAGAGCGGACAGCCGTGGACGAACGTCTTGCGCCCCGCGAGCATCTTGACGTGGTGGAGGCCGTGTTCCTCGCAGGCGTCGTCGAGGAGGATGGGCTTGCCCGTCGAGGGGAGCGGCAGCGTGTACGTACAGTCCGGATAGCCGTCACAGCCGATGAAATAGGAGCCGTGGCGACTCTGCCGGACGACCAGGTCGCTCCCACAGTCGGGACACGGGCCGACGGTCTTGTCCGCCTTCAGCGACTGCTGGAGATGGTCGCCGAGTTCCTCGCGAGAGGCCATCAGCCGCTCGAAGACGGCTTCGAGCATCTCGCGGGACTCGTCGGTCACGTCGTCGAGGGTCTTCTCTCCGCGGGCGATGGCCTGCATGTCCTGCTCTAGCTGGGCGGTCATCTCCTCGCTCACGATGCGGTCGGCGAACTCCTCGGCCGCCTCGACGACGCCGCGGGCGAGGCGCGTCGGCTTCGGCGGGTCGCCCTCGATGTAGCCGCGGTCGTAGAGTTTCTGGATGACGTCGTGGCGGGTGGCCTTGGTGCCGATGCCCATCTGCTCCATCGTCTCGATGAGACGGGACTGGCCGTATCGACGGGGCGGCTGAGTCTCTTTTTCGTCGACGCTGGTGTCGGTCACGACGAGTTCCTCGCCCTCTTCGACGTCGGGAACGACGTTCTCGCTCGCGCTGAGGTAGGGGTAGACGGCGTGGTAGCCGGGGTCGACCAGCCGCTTGCCGTTGGCTTTCAGCGACAGGCCCGCCGCGTCGACGACGACCCGCAGGTGTTCCCACGTCGCCGACGGGGCGACGGTGGCGAAGAATCGACGGACGACGAGTTCGTACACCTCCCGCTCGTCGTCCGAGAGGTCGCTCGCGCCCGGCAGTTCGCCCGTCGGATGGATGGGCGGGTGGTCGGTCGTCTCCTCGTCGCCCTCGGTCGGGTCGATGTCGTCCTGGTCGAGCAGCGACTCGGCGTCGTCGCCGAACTGCCGGGTGTTCACGAACGCGTCGAGCAACTCCCGCGGGTCGAGGTCCTCGGGGTAGACGGTGTTGTCCGTCCGCGGATACGTGACGTAGCCGGCGGTGTAGAGGTCTTCGGCGATGCTCATCGCCCGCTGTGCGGAGTAGCCGATGCTGCCGGCCGCGCGGATGAACTGCGTGGTGTTGAACGGCGCGGGCGGGTCGTCCGTGCGGGTGCGTCGGCGGACGGATTCGACCGTCGCCGCCGACGCCGACTGGAGCGTCTCGTAGGCCGCCGTGGCGGCGTCTTCCTCCCAGACGCGCTCGGCCTCGTTGTCGTCCTCGTCGAGGTAGAAGTACTGCGCCTCGAAGGATTCGCCGTCCTTCTCGAGGTCGGCGAACAGTTCCCAGTACGTCTCCGGGTCGAACGCCTCGATTTCGCGCTCGCGGTCGACGAGGAGCTTCAGGGTCGGTCCCTGCACCCGGCCGACGCTGATGAAGTCGTCGCCGAGCTGGCGCGCCGACAGCGAGAGAAATCGCGTCAGCGCAGCCCCCCACACCAGGTCGACTATCTGCCGGGCCTCGCCGGCAGCTGCGAGGTCGAAGTCGAGTTCGTCGGGGTTCTCGAACGCTTCGGTCACCTCGCGGTCGGTGATGGAGGAAAAGCGCACGCGGTCGACGGGGACGTCCTCGTTCACGTCGCGGACGAGTTCGTAGGCTTCCTTGCCGATGAGTTCGCCCTCGCGGTCGTAGTCGGTCGCGATGACGACCCGCGAGGCGTCGCGCGCGAGGCGGCGGAGCGCGGCGACGATGTTCTCCTGTGTCGGCCGTTTCTCGACGGGCGCGTCGATGAGTTCGACGGGTTCGACGTCGCGCCAGTCGGAGTACTCGGACGGGAAGTCGACGCCGACGACGTGGCCGGAGAGGCCGATACAGCGCTTGCCGCCCCACTTGTAGACGTTCACGCCGTTGACGCGGTCCGACTCCGCCGACTCGCCGCTCAGGATGTCGGCGATGCGCCGTGCGGCGTTGTCCTTCTCGGTGATTATCAGTTCGGGGCCGCGACTCATTGCGGCCACGTACGCCGAGGGCCTGCCTAAAGCTTTCGCGCCCGAAATCGCCGGACTGCGCAATCGTGCGTGGCGTTCCCACGCACGAGCGGGGAGAGCGTCTCGCCGTCTTCCGGGGGTCGAGAGGACGCCCCGGCCGGGTCGGTCCCGGCGACTATGCGTCCAACCGCTCGCGGAGCAGTTGGTTCACGGTGCCCGGGTCTGCGCTCCCGTCCGTCTTCCCCATCACCTGTCCGACGAGGAAGTTGAGCGCGCCCTCCTCGCCGTCGTGGTAGTCCGCGACCGCGTCGGGGTTCTCCTCGATGGCCGCCGCGACCGCCTCCTCGACCTCGCCGGTCGCCGCCTTGCCGAGCCCCTGGCGTTCGATGACGGCGTCGGGGTCGTCGCCTGCGTCGAGCATTTCGCGGAGGACGACCTCCTCGGCGTTCTTGACGGTGATGTCCTCGGCGGCGACGAGTTCGATCAGGCGCTTGAACTCGTCGAGGCGGTCGGCGACGTCCGTAATCTCCAGGCCGCGGTAGTTGAGTTCGCCCAGCAGATTGTCGGCCACCCACGTCGCGGCGAGGTCGGGGTCGAACTCGGCGGCGACGTCCTCGAAGAAGTCCGCCACCTCCTTCGTCGACGTGAGTTTCGAGGCGGCTTCCGCGTCGAGGTCGTACTCCTCGCGGAAGCGTTCGCGCCGGGCGTCGGGCAGTTCGGGAATGGGGATGCGCGCTTTCCAGTCGGCCACCTGCAACGGCGGCAGGTCGGCCTCGCGGAAGTAGCGGTAGTCCTTCTCCGCTTCCTTCGAACGCATCGAGACGGTGATGCCCCGACTCTCGTCCCAGTGGCGCGTCTCCTGTTCGACCTCCCGGCCGCGCTCGACCGCGTTCTTCTGCCGGGTCACCTCGTAGGCGAGGGCCTTCTCCGCACCCTTGTGGCTGGAGATGTTCTTCACCTCGGTTCGGTTCGCCCGTTCCAGGGCGTCCGTCGGGATGGTGCCGTCCTCGCGCACGTCCCCGGCGGGGACCAACGAGATGTTGGCGTCGACGCGGAGGCTCCCGTCGCGGGTGGAGTCGAAGACGCCCAGATACTCGAGGACCTCTTCGAGTTTGGCGAGGAAGCGCCGCACTTCGGCCGGACCCCGGAAGTCGGGCCGGGTGACGATTTCCATCAACGGCGTCCCCGCGCGGTTGTAGTTGACGAGGGTGTAGTCGGCGGTGTCGATGCCGCCGCCCTCGTGCTGGAGGCTCCCCGGGTCCTCTTCGAGGTGGGCGCGCTCGATGCCGACGTCGCGTCGCTCGCCCTCGACGCTGATTTCGAGCGTCCCGTCCGAACAGATGGGGGCGTCGTACTGGGTGATCTGGAAGTTCTTCGGCAGGTCGGGGTAGTAGTAGTTCTTCCGGTGAAAGCGGGTCTCCTCGGCGACGTCCGCGTCGAGCGCCTTGCCGATTTTGACGGCCGCCTCCACGGCCGCCTCGTTGAGCACCGGCAGCGCGCCCGGGAGGCCGAGACAGACGGGACAGGTCCGGGTGTTGGGCTCCTCGTCGTCGGCCGCCTCCGTCGAGCACCCGCAGAATATCTTCGTCGCCGTCTCGAGTTGGACGTGGACCTCCAGCCCGATGACGACGGTGAGGTCCTGCCGTTCGAGCGCCTGAGCAGTCATTACGCCGCGTTCGGCGGCGGGCGGCTAAAGGGTAACGGGACTGGCCTTCCGGTCCGGAGCCGATAGTTTCGGCGTCGGTGTCGACGCTGTACACTCGAACGCCCGCTATTCGGGGTCGACGTCGCTGTCAACGCTTTCCATCCGAGAGCGCCTCGCCCTTTCAATCCACCAGGGACCGTGACCGCCGGCCCCTTCCCCGTGGCTCTCCGAGACACGGAGAGCCGCGCCATCCGGTTCGTCCGGCCGAACGGCGCGCGCTATCGCGGCCTCCGTGCCGCGACGGCGGTGCGCGAGGGGCCTGTGCTCGCCTCCGGGCGAGCACTCCTGGCTGGGGAGGGCGAGGCTGGGGAGGGACTGAAAGGGGGCGACCGCTCAACCCGTCCCGGACGACGCAAGGACCGCAGGGAGCACGCAGTGCGACCGAGGACCGCAGCGAGTCCCGGACGGTCGAGCGGTCGCGGGCTTTCGAGGAATCAATAGCTGAGACGTCGAACACGGGGCGGGCTTTCGAGGAATCAATAGCTGAGACGTCGAACACGGGGCGGGCTTTCGGGGAGTCAACAGTCGAGACGCAGGACGTCATAGAACGGGTGGCACAGCCACCTTCCGACTTCCCGAATCGTTCGATACAGAGCGTGTAGCCAGCACGATAGACGTTTTTATTTCACGTAGTAGCAGCTGAAAACTTTTAGTATGGATGCTTACGGTCCACAACTATAGAGCCCCCTCAGTCAGTATTCAGCGTTTCAAACACCCTTTATCGAGCAAAAATAGGAGTGTGAAGACCGCGAAAATGTCACCACGGAAACC